>NZ_FNZO01000005.1:0-481380 GCF_900109305.1 Paenibacillus sp. cl141a | reverse complement strand
CTCAATGTCTACAGCTTTTCCATAGGGCTCGTTTCGTTTCCGGAATGCCTGTACCACACTTGAACCTTTAGCGACATCCACGCCAATAACAGGTTCCATTTCCTCACTCCTTCTCCTTGATTTCACCGGCCTTTTCACGATGGTTCCAAATCCATAGCTTCGCTTGTGATGCGGGGTCTACCGCCCCTACCAGCTCAAACATGGTCTTTTGGAGGTCGTGAGAGAACAGTTTTTATTACGGGTTCATTGCCCCTAAAGCCGCCACGTTCTCCCGGCTCCCCCCATCGTAAAACGACCACAAAAAAAGGCCAACCAGAAGATTCTGGCTAACCTGATAATACGAAAAGCCGGCTTTCCCGCATAACGCGAAAACGAAGCCGGCTGTATGTTTGTATATGCTAGACCGTTGCCAGTTCAGGGGCGGGCGCCGGAGTAGTTGTTGGCTGATTCGGTTCTGCCGTATTCGGTTGGACAGCCGAAGGTCGGTGTTTGCCCTTCCCGCGCGGAACGCACATCGGAGTCCCGTACAGGGGGTCCGGAATAATTTCGCATGGGAGCTGGAACACGGTCTGCATCAAGTCGGAATTGATGATATCTCCCGGTTTGCCTTCAGCCTTGATACTCCCGTCGCGGATGGCCACGATATGGTCGGCATAACGGCAGGCCAGATTGATATCATGCAGCACCATGACGATGGTCCGCTGTTCTTTGGCGTTTAAGTCGTACAGCAGATCCAGCACTTCGATCTGGTGCGTTAAATCCAGATAGGTGGTCGGTTCGTCCAGCAGAATGAGCGGCGTTTCCTGCGCCAGCGTCATCGCAATCCAGGCCCGCTGCCGCTGGCCGCCTGACAGCGAGTCAACTGTACGATCAGCCAGCTCGGTCAGTCCCGTGGATTCAAGAGCAGCTGTGACCGCTTCTTCATCTTCCCGCGACCATTGGCGCAGCCAGCTCTGGTAAGGATAGCGCCCTTGCTTCACCAGTTGCATGACCGTCAGTCCTTCCGGAGCCGTTGGCCCTTGAGGCAAAATGGCCAGCTTCCGCGCAACGTCTTTGGTGGACAAGCTTGCGATGTCGGCCCCGTTTAGTACGACCGAGCCGCGCTGCGGCTTCAGCAGCCTGGCCATGGAGCGCAGCAAAGTGGATTTGCCGCAGCCGTTGCTGCCGATAAACACGGTGATTTTACCTATAGGCACGGTTAAATTCAGATTTTCGAATATAAAGTCTCCCCCGTAGGACAGACCCAATCCCTTTGCTTCCAGCGTATTCATGACGCTTTAACTCCTTTCGGTTCTAGAATCGATTGCGATTACGATACAGCAGGTAGAGGAAGAACGGCGCGCCGATCGCGGCGGTGAATACGCCTGCCGGCACGTCGCGCGGCAGAAAGGCCGTCCGTGCCACCAGGTCCGCGACAAGCAGCAGAATCGCACCGATCAGCGCGCTGACCGGAAGCACGCTTCCGAAGTTGGGCCCCACGAGCCTGCGGGCCATATGCGGTGCCATTAATCCGATAAAAGCAATGGCGCCGCCGATCGAGATAGCCGCTCCGGCCAGAGCAACGCTGAGTCCGATCAGAATCAGCCGCTGCTTTTGAACCTGCGCGCCCGTGCTGCTGGCCACGTCGTCTCCCAGGGCCTGGATATTCACATTTCTGGCTTGCAGCCAGGTTAGCGGAAGAAGAACGGCAACCCAAGGAAGCAAGGTCATTACGTCCTTATCCCAGGACATGCCGTAAATGCTGCCCGCCATGAAGGTAAGCGAACGGTCCGCCAGCTGCAGCGGTCCGGAGATGATCAGCATATAGGAGATTGATTTGATCGCGGCCGATACCCCGATTCCGATCAAGACGAGTCGCAACGGCGATACGCCATTTTTCCAGGCAAGCACATACAGCAGTCCGGTAATGAAAAAAGCGCCGAGAATGGCGAAGAGCGGCATCCAATGGATGGATACGGCGCCCGTAAATATGAAAATGAAGAGAACCGCCCCCAGCGATGCTCCCTCCGTAATGCCGATGACATCCGGAGAAGCAAGCGGGTTGCGGATGACGCCTTGCAGAATCGCCCCCGCCACCGCGAGAGCCGCGCCGATCAGCACGGCAATGATAATACGGGGCAGCCTTAGCTGCATGACGATGACCTGCTCCATCGGGGGAGCGTCGCCGAATAACGCTTTGACGACATGCAGCGGCGAAACAAACTGGCTGCCGGTTCCCGTGCTGATAATCATGGTTGCAATGCAAAGCGCGAATAGGATCAGGCACATCCATAGGGTTCTTCGCTCCAGCATAAACGAGACTTTGGCGTTCCGGGAACGGAATATGCGGTGTTTACTCATTGTGCTCGCCTTCCTTTCCTGGCTATGTACACGAAGAACGGCACTCCGATGATTGCGGTCATCACGCCGACAGGGACTTCCTTCGGCATGGCAATGTATCTGGAGCCGAGATCGGCCGTCACCAGCAGGAGTGCGCCAAACACCGCACTGTAAGGTAGTATCCACCGATAATCATTTCCTATTAAATACCGAACGATATGAGGGATGATGATCCCTACGAATGCGATGGGTCCCGCCGCCGCTACGGAGCCGCCGGCCAGCAGGATGACGGCTGCAGCAGCTAACAGCTTGATGAGTGCGGTTTTTTGCCCGAGGCTCTGGGCGATGTCGTCTCCCATGGAGAGGGCGTTCAGATGCCGTCCCAGCAGCAGCGCAGCCAGCATGCCAACGGCCATGTACGGCCATACGGCGGTTAGCTGGTTCAAATCACGTCCGGCTACCGAACCGACCAGCCAGACCAGCACCTGATCGAACATTTTGCCGTCGGAGAGCATTAATCCTTGGGTCAGGGAGTGGAAGAAAGCGGCCATGGAAGCCCCCGCCAAGGTGATTTTGACCGGCGTCATGCCGTCCCTGCCGATGCTGCCGAGGAAGAATACGATACCGCCGCTGACGGCGGCTCCGATCAACGCGACCCAGGTAAGGGACTGGAGTCCGCCAATGCCGAGCCAGCCCGATGCCAGAATAATGAAGAAAGCCGCGCCGGAATTCACGCCCAGCGTACTCGGCGATGCAATCGGATTGCGCGTGATGACCTGCATGAGCGCACCCGCAACCGCAAGGCATGCCCCCACGGCGACGGCAATGAGTGCTCGAGGAAGCCTTGCCGTGAGAATAATCAGATGTTCGTTGCTTCCGTTAAAGTGAGTGAATGATTCCCAAGCCTGATGAAGAGGGATGTTCGTTACTCCGAATGCGATGCTGCCCATGACGGCAGCGGCCAGCGCCAATAGCGATATCAATAGTCCGAATACGCGCATATATACTCACTTTCTTAAGTCCATGAATAATTAAGTTCATATGAATTTTAGGTGAAGGGACGTTATCTGTCAATGAGCTTGATAATCATTCTCACAAATATATTGATATTTTTCACGAAACCCTTTATAGTTTTGAATCAGTGATTGATAATGATTTTCAAATAGAGGGATATGACACAAGGGGGATTAAGATAGGAATGGGAACAGGAATGGCAAAGAAACGGGCACGAGGCCTCAAGTTTAGCTTGCTGGCTCTGATCATGATCGCAATTCTTGCGGGGTGCGGAGCAAGCCCGGCGCAAGAAGGGACAAGCAACGCGGGCGGCGACACGACGAATACCGCAGAGGGCAACAGCGGCGCTGCTGCCGGCGGCGAATCGTATGAAGTTACGCATGCCATGGGGACGGAAACGATCAAAGGAACGCCTCAAAAGGTCGTTGTCCTCACGAACGAAGGAACCGAGGCGCTTCTGGCCTTGGGCGTGAAGCCGGTAGGTGCCGTCAGATCCTGGACGGGCGATCCATGGTATCCGCATATTAAAGACCAGATGGAAGGCGTTACCGTTGTCGGGGAAGAGAGCCAGCCGAACATCGAACTGATCGCTGGTCTGCAGCCTGACCTGATCATCGGCAACAAGATGCGTCAGGAGAAAGTATACGAGCAACTGAAGGCAATCGCGCCGACCGTTTTTGCCGAGGATCTTCGCGGCGAGTGGCAGAACAATTTTGAATTGTATGCCAAGGCGCTGAACAAAGTGTCGGAAGGCGAAGAACTTTTGGCTGCCTACGACAAGCGGATCCAGGAGTTTAAAGAGAAGGCTGGCAGCAAGCTTGACGAAACCGTCTCCGTTGTTCGTTTCATGGCAGGCAAGACCCGGGTGTACCACACCAATACGTTCTCGGGCGTTATTTTCGATAAAATCGGCATCGCCCGCAACGACATGACCAAGAACGCCAAGGACGATTTCGTGGACGAGATTACGAAGGAACGTCTGCCTGAGGTGGAAGCCGACAGACTGTTCTACTTCACTTATGAGACAGGGGATGGCGGCGCCAACCAAACCGAGCAGGAATGGATCAACGATCCGCTGTGGAAGAACCTGAACGTCGTGAAGAACGGTCAAGCCCACAAAGTGGATGACGCGATCTGGAATACGGCGGGCGGCATCCTGGCGGCCAACCTGATGATCGACCAGCTCCAGGAGTTTTACGGCATTCAGTAAAGAATGAAGATGGATGCGGGAACGCTAGTATTATCGTATAGCGGATAATGTTAGGAATAAGCGGATAAAGGAGGCATCCCTCAAGATCTGAGATCTTAAGGGGGTCTCCTTTTTTTGTGCAATGATACTCGGGTGGCTGGCTGTTGCTCGCTTTGTTGGTTCCATATTCTGTGGAAGCTTATGTCCATGAAGGTCCTAGAGCAACAAGGCGACCGACACTCTCACGTCTAGATTGCAGCGCCAGCATCGCTGGCCGGTTCTGCAGCTCTGCGTACCAGCAGCATCGCCACACAGGCAGCCTAATCGCTCGACTAGTTCTGCGGCAATATTCCCGTTGTCCCCAACATGTTAGCGGACACCAGTTCCCTTATTTCCTGATTAACCCTCGATTCTTAGAGCTATCGGACACAGGATCCTTTATTACCGCAATAATCGGCCTATTTGCCGTCATATTCAATGAATAACGTCTCTGGTGTCCGTTAAATATCGATAATGGCCCCCATTCGGCTAAATAACGTATCCTCTGTCCGTTAGTCCTGGAGCAGTAGCACCAAGACCAGAAGTAGCACCAAGACCAGTAGTAGCATCAAGATCAGTAGTAGCATCAAGATCAGTAGTAGCATTTTAATACCAGCAGTCACCAAGATACTCGTTAACGGACACCAGTTCCCTTATTATCCTGATTAACCCCCGATTCTCAGATCTAACGGACACAGGATCCCCTATTACCTCAAAAAGGTGCCTATTTGCGATCAGATTCTATGAATAACGTATCTAGTGTCCGTTAGCTCTCAAAAATTACGCCTATTCAGCTAAATAACGTATCCTCAGTCCGCTTGTCCTCGATCTGTAGCACCAAGACCAGTAGTAGCACAGATCAGTAGTAACAAGATAAAGCAGTAGTACCAAGACGAGCGGTCCCACCAAACCAGGAGTAGCACCAAGACCACCAGTACTCTCAGCTATCTACTCTAAGTTATGCGGTTTTACATTCGTTTTGGTCGGCAGCCATCCATGCATCCCCTTGGGACACCGAATCCACCCATGTCCTCCCTGTAATAACGCTCGCTTCACGGCAACTTTTTACGGCATCTTCACCACGATCTCCGCCCCTGCAACATAGGTCATCGCTTTGATGTATTCCGGGTGTTGGGCACGCTGTTCCATTTCGACCGGAGTGAGGTCCTCCATTCGTGTCTGTACCCACCATAAGTTGCCGAACGGGTCCCGTACCCGTCCCACCCGATCGCCGAAGAACAAGCTCGTTGGCTCCGTCACGGAGACCGCTCCTGCAGCCAGCGCTTGCCGATACACATCATCGCAATCCTCAACATACAAACGGAGGTATGCCGGGCTATCCGGCCATTCCGGCTTCGCGTCAAACATCATGACGACGGCATCTCCGATTCGCACCTCGGCATGGCCGATGACACCATCGCCAACATAGACGCGGGCTATCTCTTCGGCCCGAAAAGCCTTTTTGAGGAATTCGATCAGCGCTGCGGAGTTTCTTGAGATGATCCACGGCGTCACGGAGGTGTAGCCATCCGGAATGGGTTTAACCGCTTTCGGTTGGTTTGTCATAAATACGCTCGCTCCTTTAAATTTCATTTATTTGAATTGTGTTTATGCACTCATTATGCGGGGGCATATATGACAGCCGAGCGTCAGTGTTTCCGGAATGAGTTTGGGTAGCCTGCGTTTTTATCTTGCGAAAAGACAGCCGCCACCGTACATCGTCACAATCACGCGGTCGGAGGAAGGTTTCGAGCTTGAGGTTCCGTCCACAAACTGTTAACGTTTGACACCACCCGCAATCCTATGTACAGTATTAAACAAAAGAATAGGAAGTCCACTAGGGGAGCCGTTGGCGGCTGAGACAAGAGCGTATCTTGGACCCTTTGAACCTGATCTAGTTCGTACTAGCGTAGGAAAGTGGAGCCTTCGAACATGAGGTCTCGGTGCGCTTTTTGGCGTACCCGGGCTTGTTGACGAAGCCGCTCCAGTTTTCGGGGCGGCTTTTTAGCGTTGTCTGAAAAGTCGTGTCTTACGGACTTCCTGCTCTTCAATATGTTGGAGGTGGGGACAAACATGAGTTTCACGCAAACGCTCCGTCAGCAGGCGGGAGGCATTTTTCAAGCAATCTTCGATCATCCCTTCGTAAAAGGCATTGCCGAGGGGAATCTGGAGCGGGAACAGCTGATTCACTATGTGAAGCAGGATTTTGAGTATTTGAATGCCTACATGCGGATTTACGGAATAGCCATATCCAAATCGACCAGCCGGGAAGAGATCGCAGCCTTTAACGAACAGATTTCATTCATTCTGCACAGCGAGGTGCACCCGCATCAGAATTTTTGCGCAGCCGCCGGGGTGACCTATGAAGAGCTGCAAGGATATCCGCTGGCTCCGTCCGCGCATCATTACATCCGTCATATGCTGACTGTAGCACATGAGGGTAGTTTGGGCGAGATTATGGGCGTGCTGCTGCCGTGCCCATGGACGTACCTGGAGATTGGCCGCAAGCTGTTGAATGAAGTGAAGCCGGATGCCTCCCATCCGTTTTACGACTGGATTTCTTTTTACGGAAACCGGGGGGAAGACGCAACAGCCAAATTCCGCGACCGTGTCGATGCATGGGCGGAGCGTGCGACGGCAGCCGAGCGGGAACGGATGAGGGAGCATTTTATGCTGAGCTGCCAGCTGGAGTATCTGTTCTGGGACATGGCTTATAAGCAGGAGGAGTGGCCGGTGCAGCTGGAGGCTGCGGTGCTGTAAAGAGCGATGTTCACAAGCACATGGAATTCCATTATAGCGAAGAGAGGCTGATATAAAATGCGTTCATGGGAAAAAGAGGTTTCGGCGCTTTTAACGAAGGTACAGCAGACGAGCCCCCTCGTTCACAATATGACGAACGTGGTGGTTACGAATTTTACGGCTAACGGCTTGTACGCGCTGGGCGCGTCGCCGGTCATGGCTTACGCGCCGGAGGAAGTGGCGGATATGGCCGCCATCGCGGGCGCGCTCGTATTGAACATCGGCACGCTGAACCGCGAGCTGGTGGATGCGATGATGATCGCGGGACAATCGGCGAATGCCCATGGCGTGCCGGTGCTGCTGGACCCGGTCGGCGCGGGAGCAACCCGTTTTCGGACGGAGTCGGCGCTGCGGATCCTAAGCGAGGTGAAGGTTTCGCTCGTGCGCGGAAATGCGGCTGAAGTCGCTCACCTTATCGGGGAGGTCCGCGAGATCAAGGGCGTAGACGCAGGCAATAGTGCAGGCAGCAATCATGCCGAGCTGGCCGTGCGGGCTGCGCGCGAGTTAGGCACGATCGTGGCCATTACCGGTGAAGAGGACGTGATTACCGATGGAACGGAAGTGCGCATCATTGCTGGAGGGGATGCGCTGCTTACGAAGGTAACCGGCGCAGGCTGCCTGCTGACCTCGGTGCTGGGTGCCTTTGCCGCGGTGGAAGCGAACCTGCTGCTTGCAGGTACGGCGGGTCTGGCCTTCTATGGGGCCGCGGCGGCGAAAGCTGCTGAGCAAACGGCAGATCTGGGACCGGGAAGCTTCCAGATCGCTTTCCTGGACGAGCTGGCGAAGCTTCATCCAGGATCGCTGGAAGGGTATGCCGCTGTACTGGAAGCGGGAGCGGCGGCTGCCGGAGGCACACGATGAGCGAGGCTCGCATACCCCGTGCCCTGACGATTGCCGGGTCTGACAGCGGCGGCGGCGCCGGCATTCAGGCCGATCTGAAAACCTTCCAGGAACTCGGCGTGTACGGCATGTCGGCGATTACCGCGATCACGGTGCAGAATACCTTGGGGGTTCACGGCGTATATCCGCTGCCGCCAGAAGCAACTGCGGAGCAGATTGAAGCGGTTGGCTCGGACCTCGGGATAGATGCATTGAAGACGGGCATGCTGTTCAACGCCGAGATTATTAGGCTGGTTGCTGACCGGATTCGGGCATTCGGCTGGGGGAAGGTCGTTGTCGATCCCGTGATGATCGCCAAGGGCGGAGCGGAGCTGCTGCAAAGCGAAGCGGTGCAGGCTTTAAGAGAAGATTTGCTGCCGCTGGCGATGATTGTCACCCCCAATATACCGGAGGCCGAAGTATTGGCGGGGATGCGTATCCGCACGATGAACGATCGCAACGAAGCGGCGAGACGCATTCATGATCTGGGGCCAAAGATGGTTGTGATCAAAGGCGGGCATGACGAGGGCGTGCTTGGCAGCGGTAAAGATCACGAAAGAGATAGGGGGCCAGCTATAGCGGCGGGTATGCAGCAGGAAGAGTTGCCTCAGTTCGAAAAGACGTACGGTCAAACGAGAACTGCCATGCCTGCTGGGGAGTATAGGGGGGGCCGTTCGCTCTTTTCCAACGATGACGCTAATCCCGAAAGTCATCCGGTCATCGACCTCGCATACGATGGTACGGCCTTCACAGAATTATATGGCAAACGAATTCATACTGTTCATACGCACGGTACCGGCTGTACTTTCTCAGCGGCCATTACCGCAGGCCTGGCTCAAGGCTTGAGCGTATACGATGCGATTCAGAGCGGGCGCTTATTTATCCAAGCGGCCATTGAGGACGGATTGAACCTGGGGCAGGGACAGGGCCCGACCAATCATTGGGCATACAATCGCCGCCGTCAGGAGGTGCTGCGATGACGGGCAGAGTGGCACCCGAGATCATGAGACGGCATCTGCAGATGTACCTCGTGCTTGGCAGCGTGAACTGCAGCGTCGAGCCAAGCTTGGTCGTGCAGGAAGCGCTGGCTGGAGGCACAACCATGGTCCAGTTCCGTGAAAAGGGACAAGCAGCACTCGCCGGGGAGCCGATGATTCGGCTGGCTCGCCGGATCCAGGATCAGTGCCGCCAAGCGGGCGTACCCTTCATCGTCAATGACGATGTGGAGCTGGCACTGAAGCTGGACGCCGACGGCGTGCACGTCGGCCAGGACGACGAATCCGCGGCTTCCGTCCGCGAGCGGATCGGCAACCGGATTCTCGGCGTTTCCGCCCACACGGTGGAAGAAGCGCGGCGCGCGATTCTCCACGGCGCCGATTATCTTGGGATCGGGCCGATCTATCCGACCCGCTCGAAGGATGATGCCAGAACTGCGCAAGGCCCGGCAATTCTCCGTGAGCTTCGCGAAGCTGGAATCCATCTGCCAATCGTTGGGATTGGCGGGATTACCGTGGAGCGCGTGGAGGAAGTGATTGGAGCGGGTGCGGATGGCGTCGCGGTGATATCCGCCGTGACGGGAGCGGAGTCGGCGAGGGAGGTAGTGGAGGCTATTGTAGATAAGTGCTTCAGGTAGTTGGATGTTTTCATGAGAAAGGATTTTTACAATTAATAGAACTTACTATAAAAAAAGAGTGTCGAAATTTTTCGACACTCATGATTTCTTTTGACATGGGCGGTCCCGTGAATAAGGTTGCGTTCCTGTTCGGCTCGGCCATGATCGGTGAAGGCAACTATGAAATTATGGGCCAAATTGCCGTTGCCATCTGTGTTCCTCCGATTGCCATGGGACTGGCGGCCATGATGAACAAAAGGAAGTTTACACCTGCGGAACGTGAAGCTGGAAAAGCAACATTTACGATGGGATTGTTCGGTATTACCGAAGGAGCGATTCCATTCGCGGCACAAGATCCTCTGCGCGTCATTCCGAGTATCATGGTCGGTTCCATGACGGGTTCGGTGATTGCCATGTTGGGCAGTGTCGGTGACAGCGTAGCCCATGGCGGTCCGATTGTAGCCGTACTCGGTGCCGTTGATAATGTTTTGATGTTCTTCCTCGCTGTCATAGGCGGCGCAGCCGTATCGGTTATCATGGTGAGCCTGCTCAAGAAAGATGTTGCAGCTGTGACACCGGCAGTTGTTGGAGAAGGACCAGAAGCGATAGAGGATCCTGCCGGAGCAGGTGAATCGTCGACAGCAGACGCGGATGCACCCGTGGCTGTGGACCCAGCGGAAGTGACTTCAACCGTGACCCATAACGGTACAGCAACCGAAGCACCTGCTATCCGCGTCGAGAAATTGACAGATATTGTAACAATGAATCTTATTAACCTGAATCTGACGGGAACAACCCAGGATGCTGTTATCGACGAAATGATCGGTGTATTGGAGCGGAATGGGGCGATCAGAGCTGACGGAGATTTTAAACAGGCCATATTAGCCCGGGAACAAGAAAGCTCCACCGGCATCGGCATGAATATTGCGATTCCTCACGGTAAATCGGATGCTGTCCTGAAACCAAGCGTGGTTTTTGGTATCCAGCAGGATGGCGTCGACTGGAAGAGTCTGGACGGGAGCGAAGCCAAACTGATCTTTATGATTGCCGTGCCGCGTAATAGTAAACAGAATGCGCATTTGAAAGTGCTGCAAATGTTGTCACGAAAGCTGATGGACGATGATTTCAGGGAAGCGCTCTTGGCGGTGACAACCAAGGAAGAGGCCTATCGATTGCTCGATCAGGTGCATTAATTCAAGACGCTGAGTGAATTCACCTAGACCAGCCCCGCACAGAAATGAGCGGGGCTGGTTTTGTACGTTTCTCGGCTTACTTTCTGCAAATCCACGAATTTGCTTGTCAGCCGGCAGCATGCCAATCGCTTTTACAACAATAACTCCATGGCGGCGCGTTCTTTGTCCGCAATCTCGAGCAAGAGAGTGGACGCCTGCTGCAGCTCCTGGTGGTTACCTGATCTTCCCGCACGGTCGATCGATGCGGAGACACTGGCCCACATTGGCGCGATCTCCGTAAACAAAAGGTGGGCTTGTTCGATTCTCGGGTCTTCCAACCGATCGGCGCAGTCCTTCAAGTAATCCCGATACAGATTTCGAAACAAGGCACCGCCGGTTCCCGCACGCTCCATCAGCAATGCGGTCAGGCATAAATCATGTTCGAAATGGTTGCTGCGGGAAGGCCACTTCAGAATCTCTTTGCTCATTTTTACAATGCCTTTATTCCCGATATTGCGAATGGGCGGGTTCAAATAGTCATGCGCATTTTTGGTCAAGGATTCGCGTAATGCGGGAACGAGCGGCGGTAAGGCGTCGATTGGCTCGAGCGTAAAAGAGCGATTTCGGGAACTCATGGCTCCTTTTGCGTTTCTGGCTGATGCCAAGCTTGTCAAACGCGTCTTCACCAGCCCGCCTTGTTGTCTGGTATCTGCCATATAGGCATATTCGTCATCCACGCCGTATAGGACCGCATAGTGACCGGCAAAGTGCACTTTGTTCGTGAAATAATCCAAGTAATAGGAATCCAATTTCAGCCCAACCGGAATTCCGCGTTCGATGCAGCTCCGTACGTTCCGCCACGCTTTATCGACGGACGACGTTTCTTGAACATTAACGGTTAAACCCAGCCTGTCGGCGAGGTTGGCCGTCAACTTATCCACTTTCACCCTTCCTCCGATGAACGGAAAATCCATTCCCTTCGAGTCCCAATAAATGAATCCGAGCCCTTGTCCGAGTCCGAACAGCATCGGCTCCGATAGCCGGACTCCCGCAAATTGCATTAAATTGCCCATGGTGGTCGTTTCGCAATGTTCGCCTTGATAAGGAACGAAACCTTCAATGAATGTGGTCATCTTCCCTGGTCTCCTTCGACAATTCATTAATTAGACTGGCAACGAACGCTTGCTCACTCTCCATTAGGCTGATCGGATGCAAGAACAGCGCCCTTACGTTCAGCGGCAATCGAATACCGCCTTGGGATTCGAATTTTTGCTTTATGCCTTCTGAAACCTCTTGAAGAAAATCCGACCGCTTCCGCAAGGCAGCTATGGCCATGTCTTTCCCGATAAGAGGCAAAGCGGCCAAACCGAGATCGAAGCGGTTGTCGCGCTCCCGTGCTGACGAAAGACTGTCAAGGATTTCATCTTTCAGTTTGACCATACCGGCTTCGGTGAGGGCAAACCGGGTCGGCATGGGTCCCTTGCCGGATTTTTCGTCGGATTCCTCGGATGCAATCCATCCTTTATCGCTCAGTTTCTTCAGCCCTACGTAGATTGAAGTCGTGCCGATGTTAGCCCATTCCCGATAGCCTCGTTGGTCGACTAACTTCTTGATATCGTACCCCGAAGCTTGACGACATTCTGCGATCATTTGCATCAGCATGAATTCGACGTTTGAAATAGGGTGCATGAAGGACCCCCTTGTCTTTAATATTTCACATATGAAATATAACACTAGTGAAATAAAAAGATCAATAACGGCAATCATGACAGGCTCGTATGGCCAGCCAGGAGACGGTTGGCTTTTTATGTCGCATGTCGAGTTCAAGGTCAGTGCTTCCGAAGAACGCCTAAGCGGGCGCTTTCTCATTCCTGACTCGATCTTGGAGGAGAAATCGTCGATTACACTCCAATTAAATCTTATGAAACTTGCTGTCATTGCGTCCTCAAGGCTACACTAATATCATCATGAAACAGACAACGGTGGATGAAAGGAGCGATAGCCTTGAGGCATGGAAGCGGCAAGACCTCATTGGCAACATTTGCCGGCGGTTGTTTCTGGTGCATGGTGAAGCCGTTTGACGAGCTGCCCGGCATCCATTCCCTGGTTTCCGGCTACACGGGCGGCCATACGGAGAATCCGACCTACGAAGAAGTAGGAACGGAAACGACGGGGCATTACGAGGCCGTGCAAATCCGGTTTAATCCGGATGTGTTTCCATACTCACGGCTGCTGGACATCTATTGGCGCTTGATTGATCCAACGGATGCGGAAGGCCAGTTCATGGACCGCGGGGCGTCTTACCGGTCGGCGATTTTCGTGCATGACGAAGCGCAGCGCGAGCATGCGGAAGCCTCCAAGCGCAGCCTTCAGCTTAGCGGCCGGTTCAAGGGGAAGATCGTGACGCCGATCCTGCCGGCGGGTCCCTTTTATCCCGCGGAGGATGTCCATCAGAACTACTATAATACCCACCGGTATGACTATAACCGATATTATGAGGGTTCGGGCCGGGATTCTTTTGCGAAGCGGCATTGGAGGCGGAAAGAGGATGAGGATGAGCTGCGCAGGCGTCTTACCGCAATCCAATACGCGGTGACGCAAGAAGGCTTGGACGAGCCTGCCTACGATAATCCGTATTGGAATCAAGCAAGCCGGGGAATTTACGCGGACGTGGTGAACGGCGACCCTCTATTCAGCTCGACCGATCAATATGATGCGGGTACGGGATTGCCGGCTTTTAGGAAGCCGCTGCACGAAGGATATATCAGCAAAAAGGGGGATCTCCGCGGCGGCAAGGTACGCACCGCGCTCTACGGCAGATTGTCCGGCTCTTACCTGGGACATCTGTATCATGACGGGCCCCAGCCGGGCGGCCTGCATTATCAGGTAAACTCCGCGGCGCTGCGTTTTATACCGGAGGAAGCGCTGGTCCGGGAAGGCTACGGGGAATTCGCCGGGCTGTTTGAGTAGGGAACGGATGGAGGTCATCTTATGATAATCAAACTGCTGTACCTTGCAGTGAATTTGTTTTTTCTGGCAGGGATACTGCTCTCCCCGTATAGCCCAGCTTCCAAAGTGTTGATGTATATCGCCATGAGCCTGATTCTGGCGTTCGCATTCAAAAGATTATCCAAGGAAGAAGGCGGGGGAGAAGGATAGTGCCGTAAACTTCACCTATACCCGTTCTCTCCCACCCGCATGGCTGGCGCCTCCGTTAGAATAGGATTGGGCAAGACCCATTTTTGCGTCCATGTGCGGAAAGGAGTGACGTTGTTGAATACGATTCATATTCACAATGGGATACAGATGAGAGGCCTTGTTCCTTAGGATAAGTCGAGGTTTAAGTCCTCTCATGCTGTAGGGGGAGGAAAAAGAGCAAATGATGAAGTTAACGACGATGGTTCGCGGACTTGCTGGTGACAAGGCCGCCCGCGAGCTGATCCGCAACTGGGAGTTTGACGAGGGAACGCTGAAGTTTTGGCAGGCCAGCTCCAACTTCGTATATGTGTTTAACTGCAATGGAGAGCGCTTTTTCCTCCGGTTTAATTTTGAGGAAGAACATACGGCCCAGCAGCTGGCGGCCGAGCTGGAATTCATGCAGTATTTGCTTAAGCACGAGTACCCTTGCGTCGCGCCGATTTCTTCCGTGAACGGGAAATGGATCGAGACGATTCAGGTACCGGAGGGGCAGTATCACGGCGTCGTCTTTAGCGCCGCCGGAGGGATTGCATTACATGGCACCCCTACCGCGTCCCAATGCAGGGACTGGGGGAAATCGCTCGCAAGGCTGCATACGCTGTCCAGCCGATATGAACCTGGAGCCGTAAGGCGAAGAAGCGTCGAGGACATCCTGCGTTTGATCGATCAGGTGCTGCGGCGGCATCCCGGGGAGCAGGATGCGATGGATGAACTTCATCGGATCAGTCTATGGCTGCAGTTCCTGCCGGCGTCGAGACAGACGTACGGCTTGATCCACTATGACTTCCAGCTGGATAACATCTTTTATGAAGCGAAGGAACGTTCATTCCACGTGATCGATTTCGACGATGCCATGTACCATTGGTATGCGGCAGATATCGTCACGGCTCTTGCCGATACCGAGTCGGAGCATGATAAGCAGGCATTTCTGAAAGGGTATCGCTCGATCCGAAGCCTGGATCACGAGCTGGAGGCAGAGTTTTCAAGATTTCAAAGATTCAGCCGTTTGTACCGTTTTGCCAGCGTGCTGCGTTCCCTGGAGGACAGCGAGTTGGCCGATGTCCCCTCTTGGTATGAGGGGCTTCGCACGAAGCTGCTGCGCGATTGCGAGCAGGATAGACAGGGGTTCAGGGAACCGTGGTAACCGCACGAGCCATGACGCGCAGCTTGGATGCTGGCTGCTAGCAACCGGACGGCTTTAGTGGGCTAATCGAACCAGGAAAACCACATCGGGCACGGTGTGGTTTTTTGTCGTGGCTTCAAGGCGGCATCAGCCGAAATCATCCCCATGGGTCGCATCGGGCAAGCAGAGAGCGGGCGGAAGCGAAAAAAATCCCTTCAATTTTATATAAATTGTCGAGAAATGGTAAATATTGCTTTGTTCGCCGTTCAGGCATTTGCTATGATTTTCGTACTA
Source organism: Paenibacillus sp. cl141a (assembly GCF_900109305.1). Taxonomy (NCBI): domain Bacteria; kingdom Bacillati; phylum Bacillota; class Bacilli; order Caryophanales; family Paenibacillaceae; genus Paenibacillus; species Paenibacillus sp. cl141a. The sequence goes on along the minus strand of NZ_FNZO01000005.1, from coordinate 465,742 downwards.
GGCATAAAGAATTAGAGGAATGGAGCTGAAACAATGAATCGAAAAATGATTTTATCCACGGCCGCGTCTCTTCTGGTCGGGGTAGTGGCTGGCACGGGCATCATGATGAACGACCAGGCTTACCAGTCGGTCAAGCAGGCCGTGGGAGGAAGCGCAACGAACAATGCCATTGGCGGGATTGGCACCGTTGCACAGATCGACCTGTCCAGCATGGATATTGAGAGCGCATTGATGGTCGTGCAGCAGCAGCGGACTCAGATGCTGGATGAGCAGCTTAACAACCAGATTCAGGACGTGCAGAAACGGAACGAGGAAATCGCCAAGAAGAACGATGCCATGGCAGGCATTAACAGCGCCTTGACCGGAGAAGCGGTGGACGGCAAATATTCGATACCGGACGATCTTGCCGGCAAGCTGGCAGCGGAAGGCATCGCAGATGCATCCAAGAAGGAATACACGGCCGAAGAGCTCAATCAAGCCACGGAGAAGCTGAAGGGATCGATCGACAGCCTTTCGAACTCCCAGCAAATGGACATGCTCCGCCTGCAGTCGATGACCAACAAGCGCAATGAAGCCTTTGACGTCATGACGAATTTTATTAAGAAAATGGAAGAATCACGCAGCAGCATCATCGGAAATATGCGATAATAGAGTCGTACATAATGAATAGAGAGGAATCTGCCGTCGGGCGGATTCTTTTCGTCTATGGAGAGAATGCAGATGACGACGAAGGCGATGGAGTTTTTGCGTAATCATACGCTGTTTCGCGGGGTGCCGCAGCATGAATTGGAAGGTGCCGTCCAGTCCATGCATGAGGAGCTGTTTCATGACGGGGACCCGCTGATCGTAGAGGGAAGCTACGGCAATTCCTGTTATTTCATCATGAGCGGGCAGGTTCAGATCGTATCGAGGAATCTGATCGGCCATACGGTGACGCTGGACGTTCTGGGCGAAGGCGCATTGATCGGGGAGGTCTCCCTGTTTCTTGAGGAAAAAAGGACTTCGGGTGCCCAGGCGATCGGCGAAGTAACGGCATTGCGGCTGGAGCAGAACGCGTTCAGCCGGCTTGCCGCGGCAAGCCCGATGTTTCACGAGAGCCTGTCGTTCTCGGCCCGAATCCGCACGATGCATGCGATGCTGAGCAAGGCGACGATCTGGGCCGCGATTCCGAACGCGGAGCTGCGCGGTCTTGCCGAGGTCACGGTCAGGCGAAAAGTATACAAAGGGGACGTCATTGTCGCGGAAGGCGCCATGGCGGACCGTTTCTATATGATTGCCGAAGGACGGTTCGAAGTGCGCAGCGGGCGCCGGAAGAAGGCGGTCTATAAGCCAGGGGATTATTTCGGCGAGATGGACCTGCTCAGCGGCGAAGCCCATACGGGCACGGTGACGGCGCTTGAGAACGGCGAGCTGATGGTGATGGGCCGGGATGAGTTTCATTTTGTCCTGCAGCAGTACGAACCGGTCAGGCGGCAATTTCATGAGGTGCTGCGGATTCGCAGGCCCGAACTTCTCAATGAAGAGGTATCGGCGAAGCTGCAATTCACGGAGGCGGAGCAGGTACCGGAAGCTGCAGTCAAGGCTGCAGCGACCCTGGAAGCCGTCATTCCGGCCCCTCCCAAAAAAGATCGCTGGATGGATGTGCTGCTGGCGCTCGGAGGCATTTTCGTTGCGTTCACGGGGCTAGCCATTTGGCTGAAACAGCCGGTTTGGATATATGCCGCTTTGATATCCGGCGGATTCGTTGGACCGGTTTCGTTTGTTGCTTATATGCGCAGCTCCCAGCTGCTCGGATTCAAGCCCATTCGGCTGGCAGCTGTATTTGCGGCTTCCGGCATCATCGCCGTGCCGGTTGCGTGGGTGCTGGAACGCTTCTGGTCCGTCGGAAGCGGCCTGGAGACAACGACCATCGAGCATGTGCATGCATCGCTTCTGATCGGCGTTATCGAAGAAATTGCCAAGCTGCTCGTATGCTTCTTCTTCCTCCGCGGCCGCAAGCAGCGTTTCCTGATGGATGCCGTAGTATTCGGAGCTGCGGCAGGCATGGGCTTTGCCGCGGTTGAGAGCATTCTGTACGGCTTCATGTATCTGCAGCAGCATGCGACTTCGGGGATGCTGGCTGTGCTGTGGGTCCGGGCGCTGCTGTCCCCGTTCGGGCACGGCACCTGGACGGCCATTGCCGCAGCCGGACTGTGGTATGGCCTGGGGAGATCCGCCAAACGGGGCTCGACCGCGCATCGGCTCCTGAGGATGGCTGCCCTGCTGCTGATCAGCATTCTGCTGCATGCGGCTTGGGACTATCCTTATGCGGCGGGCATGTGGAAAATGGTCGGCATGGTCATGGTCGGGGGCATCGGCATCGCGCTGCTCTTTTCGCTCATTCGACAAGGCACGAAGGAGGAAAGGGCGATGCATCGGGCCGTCAATCCCGCCCAGCAGGTAGAGGAACGGCTCCGGCAAGCGGTCGGATCCGATTCGAAGCGCAGCGGTTCCGAAGGACCGGGCACCGCCCCGCCGTCTTTAACCTGCGAGGGTTGCGGCACCGTGTCGCCTGCAGGGACGCGGTACTGCGGCCGCTGCGGCCAGGCATTGCAGTTATAATACGAAAAGGGTTAGGCAGAGGGCTTGATAGCCCGAACTGCCTAACCCTTTTTTCATAACCGTCAACCGTATAAATACGACTTCACATTCCGACCGATGTAGGCTCTCCATATAATCAGATTGTAAGGATCGTCCCAGTCGATGTTCTGCGGCTCCTCGAACATGCGGTGCAGGCGGTTGTTGTTGAAGATGATCGAGCCGCGCTGATCGAAAGCCACCCCGTCCACCCATAGCATTCGGTCATCGGACAGCAGCTTGTGAAATGAGCGCGTGCAGGGCGAATAATAACCGATGCCTTTGCCTTCCAGCATGGTGTAGAAGACATGGCCTTGATTGTCGGCATGCATGCCGTCGGTCGTCGTTCCTTTGCTGCCCAGAGCTTGAACGGCATTCCGAATGAGCGGATCGGGGGTATCGAAATTACGCAGCAGCCCCGTATCGATCGCATACAGATTGCGTCCGGTTACCTGGCAGTAGAAGAGCGTTTCGCGATCCGCCGCCAGGGCGATGCCGTCCGCCCCGATCCGGACCGGCTTGTTGCGGTAGACCGGCTCCGTATCGATCTCGAACCGGAACCTTGGCATGTCCTGCGTGCTGTAATGGCTGTCCAGGATCCGGCGGAATCTCTTCGTTCTCATATGGTAGACGATGATGCCGCCGTATACCTCGTGATCGGGCCAGCCGGAGCCCGAATCGGTGATATAAGCATAACCGTTTCGGTTATCCACCACGATATCGTTCAGGAACGACGTCCGGGGCGGTGCAATATCATCCGGGATGACGATGGAGTCGATCAGACGGTTTGCGCTCAGGTCCCATATGACCAGCTTTTGCGAGCCTTCGGGCGAGGTGTTATACGCGATTTTTCCTTGATCCAGAATCCACATCCGGTTATGTTCATCGATCTCGTAACCCAGGACGGATTGCAGCACACGCACATCTCCCGGCGTATTCCACTCCCAGCTTGGAAAAGCATTCAGCACCGGCTTGCCGTTCACCATCACGATGGTGTTGAGCGTGGCGGGAACGCCTTCCGCCCAGCGCGGAACCGAAACATAGAAGCGCCCCTGGCGATCCACTTTGACGCCTGCAGGCATGCAGTGCTTCCAATGTTGATGCAGCTCGAATCGCTGCTTCATCGCAGCATTCGGAAAGTTCCAGTCCAAGCGGTTCCAGTGGAACAGCATTTGGTAAGGACTTGTTGGGTGATGAGCTTTCCTTGCATGGGGAAGGGCAGTCTGCTGCATCCCCATAGGATGATAAGGTATATACATTCTGGCAAGACCTCCGGTAACGTGTTCGGTTCACCCGAAACGGGCAGCGCCTTCCTTACGAGCTTATTCCTCTAAGTTCGTTATATGCCCAGAGGGTCGGATTGGCGCTGCTTAAATCATCGGAGAGGTCTTGTTGTGTGTTTCGTTACACTTGCAGAACCTTAATCAGATTCGTGTTGCCGGATTGACCGATCGGCACGCCGGCAGACAATACGATTATGTCGCCTTTTTCGATGTAGCCTGTCTTGATGGCGTTGCGGGTCGCGGACTCGAACATTTCGTCCGTTGTGGTAACCTTGTCGCCTTTTACCGGGATGACGCCGGAGAGCAGGCAGATTTTGGCCAGCACTTCTTCATGCTGCGTGACGGCGATGATCGGTGCTTCCGGACGATATTTCGAAATCATCCGCGCCGTAAATCCGCTCTCCGTTGACGTAATGATGGCTTTGGCATTCAACACCAGGGAAGAGCTGACCGCGCCTTGGCTGATGACCTCGGTAATATCGGCTACTTGTTGTCTGGATTTGAAAGCGAACTGGTCCTTATAATCGATCATGGTCTCGGCACGGCGGGCGACTGCCGCCATCGTACGCACGGATTCCACCGGATATTTGCCAGCGGCGGATTCTCCGGACAGCATGACCACGTCTGCGCCCTGGATCACAGCGTTAGCCACGTCGCTCACCTCGGAACGGGTAGGGCGGGGATTGACCTGCATCGATTCCAGCATATGCGTTGCCACGATAACCGGCTTGCCTGCCAGATTGCATTTATCGATCATTTCTTTCTGCATCATCGGCACTTCTTCGATTGGCACTTCGACGCCAAGGTCGCCGCGGGCAACCATGATTCCATCGGAGGCTTCAATGATGTCGTCCAGGTTCTCCATGCCCTCTCCGTTTTCGATCTTGGAGATGATCTGCACATGCTCCGCGCCGCGTTCCTTCAGGATGCTGCGGATTTCGCGGATGTTGTCGCCATGGCGCACGAAAGAAGCGGCAATGATCTCAATGTCGTTGTCCAGTCCGAAGCCGATATGCATGACATCACGCTCGGTGACGCCGGGCAGCGTCGTTTTGATGCCGGGCAGGTTGACGCCTTTGCGCGATTTGAGCACGCCGCCGCTGACGATTTTGCAAAGAATGTCCGGTCCGTCGACGCGAATGACGTTCAGGTCTACGAGACCGTCATCGATCAAGATGCGGTCTCCCGGTTTCACGACTAGATTCAGCTCGGCATAATTGACCGAGATGCGCTGGGCGTCTCCCAGAATTTCTTCGGTCGTCAGGATCAGCTCCTCACCCGGTTTCAGAAGGCAGGAAGCCTCTTTCAGCTTGCCGATCCGGACTTCGGGACCTTTAATGTCCATCATGATCGGGACATACGTGTTTAATTCGGATGCGGCCTGACGAACATTCCGAATCCGTGCCACGTGATCCTCCGGCTCGCCATGTGCCATATTCAATCGGGCGACCGTCATTCCCTCCTGAATCATATTTTTCAACACCTCGATGGAATCGCATGCCGGCCCCATCGTACAGATGATTTTTGTCTTAAGCATGGTTGGTTGTTCCTCCTTTGTATTTGCACCCTGCGGCATTTTGCAGCACTCGGGCTTCTAGAAATGTAAAGCTCATGAACTACCCTGATGATCACATTGTAGCCTGTCTTGTCGAATCATGATATGAACTATAGTACAATGAATGGATTATAGTAATGCAAATGAGGTGGGATTATGGTCACTCCGGTTGAAGTTCGGCAAATTAGCGGCGTCGATTGGTATGAGGAAGCAGACCATAGGAAGAGTGCATGGCGGCTAACCGTGGCTACCTATGGAAAATGCGTATATTGGGTGAATGGAGATAAGCAGATTATGGAGAAGGGGGAGCTGCTGCTTATTCCGGCCGGCGTTCCGTATTACGGCAAAAGCATCCCTACCGTGACGCACACGCAAATGGTCGTTCAATGGACGGGAGAGCCGTCCGCGGCTTTATCCGCGCTTGAACGGGAAGAAGCGTTGAAGCATAAGCCGGGCTGTTACGAATTGATCCACGAACGTTTGAAGGCGATCCACCAGCAGTGGCGGGAGCGCCCGTCTTATTATGCAATGATGATAGAAGCATTGTTGACAGAAGTGTTGATTTATATCAGCCGAGAGCTGGATCGGGGCGTTATCACGCCCGAGAAGCACTTGCATGCGGAACGGATGAAATCTTACATTGAGCGGCATTACCGGGAGAGAATAACGAAAGAGGAGCTCGGCGATGCCATCGGCAAAACGCCCAATTATGCTGCGGCGCTCTTCAAGAGCGTCACGGGACAGACGATCAGCCAGTACGTGCACGCCCAGCGGATGAAACGCGCAGCGTATTTGCTGACGGAATCGCAGCTGACGGTACAGGAGATTGCGGTATTTCTCGGCTATCAGGATCTCTCCTACTTCTACAGAATCTATAAGCGGTTCACAGGCAGCGCTCCGTCGGAGCTGCTGCATGAGCGTCCGCGGACGGTCTAGCCGAAAAAAAGAGGGCATACGCCCTCTTTCGTTTGCTTGCCGGCTTTATTCAGCGGCATCGCTTTCGAACAATTCCTTTACGTACTGCCGCAATTTGTTTTTATCCACGCCGAGCACCTGGGCCCGTCCGACCTTCTCGTTAGTCAACAGCGAGAACGGCGGGATCTGCTGCTGATCGACTTTGTCCAGGTTCACGTCAAACCCGAGCGCCATCAGCTTCAGCATTTCCTTCGGGCTTAAGTCCGTCTCGATATAAGGCGCGATCGAATCCAGGATGCCGGGCAGCTTGATGAGCGAGCTCGTGGTCTGCATTTTCTTGGCGACTTCCGTCATGAGAATCCGTTGTCTTTCGGTACGGGCAAAGTCGGACCTCGCATCGTGCCGGAACCGGACATACTGCAGCGCCATTTTGCCGTCGAGGTGCTGCAGCCCTTGTTTTAAATCGATGTCGTACATATGCTTGTCGGCTTTGCTTGTGTAATACATGTCTTTCTCTACTTCAATATCGACCCCGCCGATGGCGTCGACCAGGGCGATGAATCCGACAAAATCGGTGTAAACATATTTATGTATGGGCAGGTCCAACAAATCGCTGATGGTCTGTCTGGTCAGCTCGATGCCACCGTAAGCAAAAGCCGAATTCAGCCTTCCTTTGCCATGACCGGGGATGTCCACGTAGGTGTCACGCAAAATTGAGAACAAATGGGCGCTTTTCGTAACGGGATCGATGGAGGCCACCAGCATGGTATCGGATCTTCCGGCATCGTCTCCCCGGGAGTCTCCTCCGATCAGAAGAATATTGACGCGTTCTTTGCCCTCCCACTTCGGAATTTCAATAACCTCTTCCTGTGCGGCCCCCGTGCTGCCCGTTGGCTTCACCGGATTCGAAGCGGTCGAGATTTGGTTTGAGAATTGTATGATAGCGTAGGTATAGTACGAGATAATCCCCAAGATTCCAACGGATAATAAGAGCATGGCGTATTTGAACCATTTCCTTTTCATCGTTTCCTTTAACATCCTTTCTGTTGAACTGAGTGCATAATGGACCATTCTAGCAAAATAATGAGTAAAAATCATATTTTCTTGAGAAAAGCGGTTCCGGAGATTCGACAGATCCGGATCCATGATCATGTTGACTCTCCTCCAAGGGGAGGCCTTAGACTGTAGATCGAAGGAGGGAACAGCATGCTGTACACGGTAAAAGAGGTTTCGGAACTGTCAGGGGTAACCATCAAGACGCTGCATCATTATCACAAAATCGGGCTCCTGCGGCCTGCTAAGATCAGCGATGCGGGGTATCGCTTGTACGGCGCAGCGGAACTGGAGCGCTTGCAGCAAATCCGGTTCTTCAGGGAGATGGATTTTCCGTTGGAACAAATTAAAGAGCTGATGGAGGATACGCAGGATCGGCTTTCCATTCTCACGGAGCAGGAGAAGCTGCTCCTGGCCCGGTGGAATCGGCTGGAGCGCATTCTGCAGACGTTGAGGCAGTCCATAGAATACGTTGGGGAGGGAAAACGCATGGAGCCGGAAGAATTGTTCAAAGGTTTTGATAGCGAAGAAGAGTGGAAGGATGCTTTGACTGAGCAGAATCAACATCTGAAGGAGCAGTACGATGTGGATTTGCTTGACGTTGCACCGATGGATGTTCCCAATATGAACGAGCAGGCGAAGGAAGCGGCAGGCTTTATGGCCGGCATGGCTAATGCGCTGATAACGGGAATCAGGCACGATGATGAGCGTGTTCGGGATTCGATCCGGAAGCATCTTCAATATTTGAACGAGCAGGGCCACGCCTTTACCGCTGCCGATTTTGCGGGGCAAACGAAGTTTTTCCTGAACGATGAATTCCATCTTCGGATGCTGGAAGAGCAGCAGACGGGGCTGGCTTATTATCTGCATGCTGCTGCAGAGGCGTATGCGAATTTGACTCAAAACAATAACGATTAACTGTAATCTACAATCTAAATATAGCAAGCTTTTAATAAAACAGCGGCGGTTCCCGTTAAACGGAATCCGCCGCTGCTTTTATTTTTGAGCTGATTCCCGGGCCCGGCTTGTTAGTCAGAAGGGTATCCGGGTTATCTTGAACTCAAGTCCACCTTGCCGCCCACAGCTTCATTTCCTTGCAGATGACGTGCAGGTCCATGCCCTTCGGCGTCAGGGTGTATTCCACCGTAACCGGAACGGTAGGGAATACTTCGCGCTCCAGCACGCCCTGTTCTTCCAAGTGGCGAAGCGTCGTGGTCAGCGCCCGCGGGCTGACATTCGGGATTTGCCGCTGCAGCTCGCCAAATCGTTTCGTGCCTCCAAAGAGCTCGCGGATGACGAGAAAAGCCCACTTCCCCCCTAGGACCAGCAGCGTTTTTTCGATATTGCATTCGATATGTTCGGGAGTTTTCGGTATGTAACTGCTCGCTTTATTTCCCATAACCATAGGCTCCTTCCGGTATTCTATTAACTATACTCCAGTATATCAGCTATCCTTCCTATAATATAGTGAAGAACATTTCACTTCTTCCGTGGGAATAGGAACTCCTTTAGAATAGTTCATGTAGCATCCAAGTTAATCTATTGAAGGAGGATTTTCCATGAAATACAGAAGATTAGGACGCACAGGTCTCAAGGTCAGTGAGGTCAGCTTGGGAAGCTGGCTTACATACGGAGGTTACGTTGAACGCGAGAATGCGGTTAACGCGATTAAAACGGCTTATGATCTGGGCATTAACTTCTTTGATACAGCGAATGTTTACGAGAAGGGCGCAGCCGAAGTATTGGTAGGCGAAACCTTGAAAGCGTACCCGCGCGAATCGTACGTGCTGGCCACGAAGGCCTTCTGGCCGATGGGCGACGGCCCGAACGACCGGGGCTTGTCCCGCAAGCACATCATGGAGCAGGCGCATGCCAGCTTGAAGCGCCTTGGCCATGATTACGTGGATATTTTCTACTGCCACCGCCATGATCCGGAAACGCCGCTGGACGAGACGCTTCGCGCGATCGACGACCTTGTTCGCCAGGGCAAGGTGCTCTATGTCGGCGTCAGCGAGTGGCAGGCTTCGCAAATTGCGGAGGCATTGACGGTAGCGGATCGTTACCTCCTCGACCGCATCGTGGTCAATCAACCGATCTACAATATGTTTGAACGTTATATTGAAAAGGAAATCATTCCGCTCAGCGAGCGCTCCGGCATTGGGCAAGTCGTATTCTCCCCGCTGGCACAAGGCCTGCTGACGGGGAAATATACCTCTGCCTCCGATATTCCGGCTGACAGCCGAGCCGCGAAGCTGGAATGGATGCGCAAAGGCATTACCGAGGAGAAAATCGCGAAGGTCCGCGAGCTGGAGAAGATTGCGGCTGAGCTTGAGGTGTCCGTGGGCAATCTGGCGCTTGCGTGGATTCTGCGTCAGCAGAACGTAGCCAGCGCACTGGTCGGCGCAAGCCGACCGGAGCAGGTAACCGAGAATGCGAAGGCATCCGGTATCGAGCTTAGCGAAGACGTTCAGACTCGCATCGAGGAAATTCTGAAATAGGGAAGCAAATCGACTAAGAACTGAAACGTTTACCGCATGGACCCTTGGGAATAAGAGAACCCGAGGGCAGGTAGAAATATTTATATAAGATGGCTTCTGACTAGGTTCAGGGGCCATCTTTTTTTGCGTCTCTTTAGCTAATGAGGCCCCACTCTATTAGAAGACATTTTCTGGTTGAATTAAACCTTCCATCATTTATAATACTCCCTAGTAATGTTATACTATTTTCTAGTATTATATTACTGAAATAGGACAAATGCATTAGGGGGAGAAGTTGCAATATGCAAAAACGAAGGCCGATGGCATCCACGAAATGGTTGAAGGTGATGTTGTCCATGCTAATAGGTTTAGAGGTTGTACTGGGTGTGTTCGCATCTCCGAAGACGGTTAAGGCTAATCTTCCAGACGCTCAATATCTGGGGGAGATCCGTCTATTTCCTTACCGGGATGGTCCCGAAGGGTGGATATACTGTGCAGGGCAAGTGTTAACGATAAGTCTGGAAAACTCCGCTTTGTATACTCTACTGGGCAACAACTTTGGAGGGGATGGCACCAAGACGTTTGCACTGCCTGATTTACGGGGGGAAGAACCGGTGCCGGGCATGGGATATTATATCGCTGCTGAGGGATTATATCCGAGAGACAGTGGACTGACCTCCAATACGATGCTGGGGGAGCTTCGGCTCTTTCCCTACTATATGGAGATGAATGATAACTGGGTGACGACGGATGGCCGTGCTTTAAACGATTCTGAACCTCTATACAGTGTGTACGGTACTACATTCGGCCAAGACAGGCAGGGCAGCTTTAAATTGCCGCAGATTGACTCTGTGCAGTCCAACATCCGGTATTTCGCCGCCAAGGCCGGGATCCATCCAGGCAGAGCTGGTGAGGTGTATGTCGGCGAGACACGCATGTTTCCTTTGGAAATCCCGGGGCTAGCATCCTATATGGCAGACGGCAAGCTTCTGAATGTTGCAGCGAATAGAGCACTTTATGAGTTGATCGGCAACAAGTTTGGGGGAACTCCGAACCAAACATTCGGTGTTCCTGATCTTAGGGGCAATCCATTGACGCAGTATTACGTATCCCATTACGGATACGTTCCAACCCTGCAGCAGGTTCAGCCTGTAAGTGTTTCCGACCAATATACAACAGCTGTCTCCACACCATTAACGGTATCGTCCCCTGGGGTGATGAGTAATGATTCCCATGTTCTTACAGCCAAAATATTGAATCTGCCTGCTCATGGAAAGATAACCTTTCATAAGGATGGCTCTTTTACTTATACACCGGATGTCGATTTTGTTGGCACAGATTCTTTTACATATATAGCGAGCAATCATAATAAGAGCAGTGCCCCAGCCATCGTTAGCATCAACGTTACGGAGTCTGAGCCGAAGATAAGCGGAGTAACCGATGGAGGACTTTATAATCACGAAGTGACGCCTGTTTATACCCATGGCACGGGGATGCTGAACGGGCAGCCTTTTGCCAGCGGTACGACCATCCGCAAGGATGGCCAGTATAAGCTGGTTGTCGAGTCGCCTCGCGGCAAAACGGTCAAGGCCGATTTTGAGATTGACCGAACCGCACCTCTGGTTACCGGAGTGGCAGATGGAGGCCAGTATGATCGGGAGCTGCAAATCTTCTTCAATGAAGGGAGCGCAACGCTCAATCAGCAAGCATTCCAGAGCGGGGAGAGGGTAAATACGGAAGGGGTATTCGATCTCGTCGTAACCGACCGCGCAGGGAATCAGACCCAGGTTCATTTCTCAATCTATTTCCCCAAAACCGTGACGTTCGACAGCAACGGGGGTTCTCCCGTGGTGGATGCCGTCGTCCCTTATGCTACGGTTGTAACCCAACCCGTTGATCCAGTAAAACCCGGTTATGTATTCGGAGGGTGGTATATGGATCGATTCTTTCAGCTTCCATTTGATTTTAAGACACTCATTCTGGATAACCTGACGCTGTATGCCAAATGGATTGATTCGGATGCGCCTGTCGTGGTGGATCGGGCTCCTCTGCATCTGGCGGATGACGTGCCGATCGAAACGAAACTTGAATTCACGTTCGATGAACCCGTAATCGCAGGCAGCGGCAAATACATATCGATTATGAGGGCTGCGGACCATCAAAAGATCGAGTCGATCGACGTAACCGATAGCTCCCGCGTCAGCGTGATCGACGAGAAGGTTGCGGTAAGTCTGACGCGACAGCTGTCGTATCTTACGCGTTATTACGTTGAAATAGAGGAGGGCGCATTTCAGGATGCAGCAGGCAACCTTTATGCAGGCATGAAGGGCCCCGGGGATTGGAGCTTTACAACGGAGGCTGGGCCTGTCGCAGCACCGTTAGCGCCTGCAAATTTGACGGCTACAGCAGGAGATGGTGAGGTGACCTTACAGTGGTCCACCGTAACGGATGCGACTTATTACGATATTTATTCCGGGACGAAGTCCGGCGTGTATGGGAGCTCACCGATTGCAACGGTAACGGGTTCGACGTATTCGGCAGGAAATTTACTGAACGGAACGACATATTATTTTGCGGTGAAAGCCGGAAATGACGGAGGCTCCAGCGCATTTTCGGAAGAGGTGAGCGCAAGACCGGCCGGTGCCGAGATCTCCGTTCCGGGCGATGCGGATTTAAGCGGATTAGCATTGTCGCATGGAACGCTTGCTCCGGCATTCAACCCTGCTGTCACCAGCTATATTAGTCATGTTGGAAACCGTATAACGGAGATCCGCATAACGCCGAGCGTCTCCGATCCTCAGGCAACAGTCACGATAAACGGTAAGGCTGAGTCCGGCGGACAGGCGTCAGACCCGATCAGCCTAGCAGTAGGAAGCAACAGTATTCATCTCGTGGTTACGGCTCAGAATGGAACTACGAAGACTTATGCGGTGGATGTGACCAGAGAGGCGGCCGCTTCACCTGAACCGGAACCCGGAAATCCTTCCAATCCGGGTACGCCGGGGGGCGGATCAGGATCTTCGGAAGGTCAAGGACCTGGCGTAGACGGGAGTTCTCAAGCAGGTCAAGGAGCAGGCTCAGGGCAGAGCCCGTCAAGCAGCAGCCACGTCAAGTCGTATATTAACGATGTATTACAGACCGGCTTGATATCATCGGAGATAACGAAAGAGAATGGACAGACCGTGCTGACCGTCAAGATGAACGGAGACAGGCTCCAATCGCTGCTGACCCAGGAGAAGAACAGCCGACCGATCGTCCGGCTGCGCGCCACGGAGGAGCTCGATCAAGCCGTGGTGGTTCTGGAGGGCAGGTCAGCCAAAGCGCTTGAAGCAAGCGGCGCAATGATTGCATTCGAGACCTTGGCAGGCAGCGTCCGTATTCCGGTTCAAGCCATTTCCGAACAGATCGGCAGTCTTGCCGGAACGAAGGAAGGCACGATTCGACTTGGGCTAGCCGATGGCAGCGCCGCGATCAGAGCTAAGCTGAAGCAGGTCGGGAACGGGAAGTATTTTGGTGAACATTACGGCTCCATAGACGTTAGCGTCGCAGCCTATGTTCAAGGAAAACGGCTGAGCGGAAATACGTATTCCTCTTATGTGGAGCTGGAAGTTCCCGTGGAAGAGGGGTCAGCTGCCATCGTGAAAACGGCCGTCCTGCTGGATGATCAAGGGAAGGTCCATCACGCACCAACCCGGCTGGTGACGCGGGAAGGCCGTACTTACGCCATAATAAAAGGTTTGTACAACGGGACGTATGCTTTAATCAGCCACGACGAAGAATTATCGGATATGAAAGGCCATTGGGCCGAGGCGGCGGTGAACGAGATGGCGTCACGCCTTGTCGTTAGCGGCAGAAGCGTCGCCGGATTCCATCCGAATGAACCGGTAACCCGTGCGGAATTCGTCACCATGATGGTACGCTCGCTCGGTTTAACGGAGCAAGGCAATACAAGCTCGTTCCAAGATGTAACCTCCCGGGACTGGTATGTGGGGGCCGTATCGGCGGCAAGCGGGAGCGGACTCATTCACGGTTATGCCGACGGGACCTTTTTGCCGAATGGCTTGATCTCCAGACAGGAGGCGATGGTTATTTTCGCAAGAGCGTTAAAGTTCGCTGAGGGTTCCCCAATAGGTGAGGCCATGGATTCGGAGGCTGTGCTGGATGCTTTCCAAGACCGTGCTGAATTGGCAAGCTGGGCGAAGGGGGCCGCAGCCGAAGTGGTTCACAGCGGACTCATGAGCGGTTACGATGCCAGGCTGAGACCACGGAGTGATATGACCAGGGCGGAAACGGCAACGATTCTTCTACGGATGCTATCAGCGTCGGGGATGATCGGAGACATGCCGTCTAAATAGTGGTTTTCGAGTATAGAAGAAAAAGAGCTGCACCGAAGGGCCGTTGGTCCCGGAGCAGCTCTTTGTATTAGCGGAACATCGCAGCTTACCCGAGCCGATACGTCGCAAACGGCTTGGCATGAACAAAGCCGTTGCTGATTTCATCCAGGCTCGAACGCAGGGACTCGTCCAGCTTAATCTCGAGGCTTTTCAGATTATCGTCCAGCTGTTCGGTCTTCGTAGCCCCGACGATGACGGTCGAGACGGCAGCGCGGTCCATCAGCCAGGCAATGGACAGTGCGCTGGGAGAATGGCCGTGCTCTGCTGCGAGCTGGCTGACTTGTTGACCGAGCTTCAGATTGCGCTCTTCGAGGAAGCGATTGAAGTTCGGGTCCGTTTCCGCGCGGGAGCCGGCAGGCTTGCTTGCGCCCTGACCGTATTTGCCGGTGAGAATGCCGCCGGCCAGCGGGAAATACGGAATGATGCCAACACCTTGATCGAGACAGAGGGGGACAAGCTCCAGCTCCGGCGTACGATCTGCCAGGGAATAACTCGTTTGGGTCGATACATAACGGGCATATCCGCGCAATTCGCTGATTCCGAGCGCCTTCATGATTTCCCAGGCGGCATAGTTGGAGGCGCCGATATATCTGACTTTACCCGATGTTACCATGTCGTCCAGCGTGCGCAGGGTCTCCTCAAGGGGAGTGTCCGGATCAAACGTATGGATCTGATACAGGTCCACGTAGTCGGTTTTCAGCCGCTTCAAGCTGTTCTCCAGCTCTTGCTGCAGATGATAGCGGGAGGAGCCCCGTTCGTTCGGTCCTTGGCCGTTCACGAGTCCGGCTTTCGTGGCTAATACGACGTTATGGCGTTTGCCGGCCAGTGCCTCTCCGATGATGCGCTCGGATTCCGACCCGGCGTAAATATTGGCGGTATCGATGAAATTGATGCCACGGTCCAGCGCGTGATCCAGGATCCGGGTGGATGTTTCTTGATCGGCTCTTTTGCCAAAAGCGTTCGTGCCGAGCCCCAGCTCCGAAACCTTCAGGCCGCTGCTGCCAAGACGGCGGTAATTCATACTTGATCCCACTCCTTTATGTATAGATTTCTTATAGTATAAACATGATCCAAGAGGCGCTTCAAATGGAAAGTTGCGATAGACTGAATAGTACGATAGGATCGTTACGTACGAATCGGAAGGGGGATTATGATATGAATGAAGCGATTTTCAACCAATTGGATTTTGGCAGAGGAGCAGCCTTGAAATCAGTGGAACATGTAACGGAACAGGAAGCGGATATTATCCCGGAAGGATTCGCGAATAGCATTCGCTGGAATCTCGGGCATATCTACACCGTAACCGAGCAGTTCGCTTTTGCGACCGCGGGCGAGCAGCCGCGTCTTCCGGAAGGTTTCGAGGCATGGTTTGCAACCGGAACCAAGCCGGCCGATTGGACGTCGAAGCCGCCTGCGCTGTCCGAGCTGGCAGAGCTTTTGCAGGAGCAAACCGCCCGGATCCGCGAAACCTTCTCGAATCGCCTGGACCAGGCCTCGGCCCACCCGCTGACGATCGGTCCCGTGACGTTCCAAACCGTCGGCGAGTTTCTTACGTTCAGCTTGTACCACGAAGGCATGCACACGCAGACGATCAAGGCTTATAAAAAATTGATAAAGTAAAACATGAACACGAAGCGATAGAAGTATGCCCGGCGTATACCTTCTATCGCTTTTGATTTGTCGCTCGGGCTGCGGGTCCTTATAATGGAATCAGCAGAATGGGAATGACGAATGGAGGACATCACACTCATGGCGATTGAAATCGAACGCAAATACCTTCTGGAGGCTTACCCCGATGCGTTGATTCAGGAAGGAAGCATCGTGGTCGAGAAGGAGCAATTTATCGAGCAGACGTATTTGGCATTGGATGGGGACCAGGAGCTGCGGGTCCGGAAAATAACAGATCTGACATCGGGTCAGCTCGAATTCACCCATACGTTCAAAAAAGGTTGGGGAATTGCCCGGGAAGAAGTTGAATATGCGATTTCCGAAGGTCTTTACGATCAGGTAGTCAAGGCGCATGGAGCGATTCCGTTGACCAAGAGACGGGTAACCGCCCGTTGGGGCAGCACGATCATCGAAATTGACGATTATGCGCAGATAAGCTTGCTTGTGCTGGAAGTCGAATTTCCTTCCCTGGAAGCCGCTGACGGCTTTGTGCCGCCGGCATGGTTCGGACAAGATATCAGCACGGACAAACAATACAGCAACAAGAAGGTATGGCGGGATCTGCAGCTTCAAGCAGGCAAGGAAGCCTGAGCGCTCTTCAAGGTATCCTGATAATTAGTTTTTAAAATGAGATTACAGCCAAACGGCCGGGCATAATGCCCGGCCGTTTGGTTGGAGCGACTGAAGTATCCTCATTTATTTCGTACGCCCATAATGCTTCCCGTAAGACAGCACTTTATGATAGAGACTGCGGTCCTTTAGATTTTTGAGCGGATAAATTTGCGGTCTGGTGTTGACCTCGAGAATCCACGGTCTGCCTTTGGAATCGACAGCCACGTCCAGGCCAAGTTCCTTGAATCCTTTATAATGGCGGTCAAAGTTTTTGCCTACGGCAACGCCGAGTCCCTTGAGTTCAGACTCGAGCTGCTGGATGAAGGCCGAGTGGAAATTGGCGCCGCTCATCGTATTCTTGAACGTGCCGATGGAGCCGCCTTGATTATAATTGGTGGCAACTTTGTTCGGTTTGCCGACCTTCGTGAATAGGGCGGTGCCGACCCAGGCGCCCTCTCGGGTTTTCTGGACCATCACCCGTATATCGAACGGCTTGCCGTTGCTTTTGGCCAAGCGAATTCCTTTTTGCAGCAGATAAGGTCTGCTCCCTGCAAAGCGATTCAGGTCGCGGTACAGCTGAGATGAGCTTGAGTACGACGTTTTTGTCGTGTTCAGCTGGCTTGTGTAACCTCCGTCTGTTTTGCGAATCCGGATAATATTTCTGCCGCCAGAGCCATCCGTAGGTTTGAAGAAAACCGTGGTGTAGTCCGCCAGCATAGCATTCAGGTTTTTTTTGCTGAACGGCAGCGTGTGGGGCACGTACTGCCTGAAGTAAGCATCTTCGTTCAACCATTTCGTTTTCTTCCACTTGCTTTTGATGGTACTGCTTTTATAACTCATAGCTAAGAGGCTCACCTCTCTTTTTTGTTCAGCATATGCCGATAAAGTAGAGCAAGCCTCCACGATGGCCTTGAGCCAAGCTATGTGCTCGAAAACAATTTTTTATCGAAAAACAATAAGGTGATAAATAAAACTGCTGCAACAAGCAAAATCGACGCTGGAATAATAAAAGCCAGCAGGGTTGCCGTATTCTGCATTTGGTAATACATCAGCATGCCCAGCGGCATGATCCCGCCCCCGAGCAAACTCGTCCAGAAATGCATCGCGGCGGTTCTTTTCATGCTAAGCTTGTCCCGAAAGACGTAGTAGAACATGCCATAGGCAAACAAGGTCAGCCAGCCTACCACCAGGATATGGGCGTGGCCTGCAACCATGCTGTAGCTGCTTCTGCCTGCCATGTCCGCTCCGATCAATGCGCCGATGAGCATATAAATGGCTGCGACCCGCATCAGCCATTTGCTGTATTTCAACATGGATAAATTCCCCCTTGCATCTTGAATCAGTCCCAATATACAAGAGTTGTATGAACGGAGCATGAACAACATATCAAACGGAATTGAACAGGGAAACATCATCTACTATAATCAAATAGATCTGATCTTGAAGGAGAGAATGTCCAGGTGCGAAGCCCACTCATTGCTTATTGTCTTTCGAAGAAAGCCGCAGCCGAGGATTATCCGTTCGGACCGCTTCCGATCGTCATGAAGGTCGGCGGCAAAATGTTTGCCCTGATTACCACAACGGCAGGGGAGAGGGTCAGCCATATTTCCCTGAAATGCGATCCGGTCATCGCGGAGAATTTGCGCGAGCAGCATGACGCCGTTCAGCCCGGATACCATCTCAATAAGAAGCACTGGAACACGGTGACCGTCGATGGCTCCTTAACGGAAGCGGACCTGCGCGATATGATCGACCATTCCTACGATTTGGTGCTGAAGAGTTTGCCGAAAGCGCAGCGTGCAGCTATCTCCCAGCGGCTGGTATGAAGGCTGCTCCAAAACATAATCGCCCTATGGCAGCGTGGTGGCCGCATGCCATTCATCCGCCAAGGGCGATTTTGCATGATCCATCAAACGTGATGGATCCGAGCTTCAGGCGGGTTCCGTATCAGAACGGTTTCATCCCTAATGTATCGACCTTCTCTCCGGTAATATCGACGCCCATACGGCCCGTGATATCGCGGTAATGCCCGGCGCGCCGCTGCACGGGACTGCCCTCGGTTTCCCCGAGGTTCGCTTCCAGGCCGTTCAAGACCATCACCGTTGTCCCGAAGCCGGGACTGCCCAGTCCTCTGAACTTCTCGAGCGGGGAAGGCTTCCATCTGCCAACCATCACGTCATGGGCGGAAGGTTTCGGGTCCTGCGGCGTCATCCAGAAGAGGATGGCGGTCATGTAGCCGATCTTGCCGTCGGCGGCAACGATCTCGGGATGGTCCAGCAGCACGCTTTTGTCCCCATAGATAATGGAGCTGAAGAGTCCGTAGTTGAAGTTCCAGCTGAGCATGATCGGTCCCCGCCCATAATAGCGCTTGTCCGGCGATCCGGGATACAGCTCTGCGCTTGCCGGATCAACGAAGGCATCCATGTTGACCCCTGTCCGGCCGGCGATGTTTTCATTCCAGAACAATCCCCAGCGAAGCGGACCGCCGGGAGCGGCAGCCCAGCCCCCGCCGGTTTCGTGGGAGAGATTGGCCAGGAAGGCAGCCAGTTCGCGCTTGCGGTCCTTCTTGAGCCCTTCTTTGAGAAAGGTGCCACCGTCAATGATAACGGTTTCAATCGCTTGGTTAAGGTTCTCGGCCGAATGGAAATCCGCCGAACGCACGACGAGTGTTTCGACCCGGGCATCTTTGTCCAATCGATAAATCTCTTGGGCGGAAGGAGCTCCTTGCCGCGTGCGGATCTTGATCTTCAGATTGGACACCTCCGCCACCGCGTGAATCAGGTTGTCGTAAGAGAAATAGTCCGTCTGATCGGCTTTATAGTATTCTTTGCCCTTGGCGACGTTAAACCATTCGGCCGAACCTAGCCTGTAAGGAAATAAAACCTCGAAGTCTTCCTCCGACAGCAGCGCTTGAACCGCTTCGATCGACTTTTCCGGGGTGTAATCCGGATCAAGGCCGTCCCAGTGCCGGTCCATCTCCTTGCGGCTGATCAAACGGTGCTCCCCAATCGCCAGGGAATCGGTTGGATTCCCCGTGAATTGTGCGAAAGCCGTGATGTCGGTCGGGGTACCGGACGGCGTTTTCATTGGTGATGCCTCGGCTTGGGGCGCTTCATCGGCAGCAAGGGCATGAAGCGGGGTCATAAGGAGTGCAGCGCTGAGGGCTGCAATCATGCTGCGCTGAACCATATTGCGGGATAGCGGATATTTCCACAGGGTCATACACATTCTCCTCTATATCGTTGGGATGGAATTACATTGCCATCATATATACGGTATGTCGTTTTGTACATAGTCAGGAAATCCCACGGCATAACGAGAATTTTTCTTGTTACATGACGCATAGGTTGATCAAGCGGGGAGAGATGAGACAAGGGACAGGGGATTTGCTGCGGAATCCTCCAGGATGCCGTCGAAGTTGAATAACCGGTTTTCGTAATGTAGTGCAACCAGACGACTAGTTTATTACCGTAAAAACATTATAATGTTATTATGTTTTTGATTCTATGAATCTACTATACGGCGGAAGGATGTTTCACTTCATTTGGTTCTGTTCATTTGCATAATTTCGTATATATTAGAGATTTATCATCTTATAGTCGAAGAAGGTTAGCTGACATGAGTTTATTTGTTCGGGAAAAAGGATTCTACAAAAGTTTTTTCTGGCTGACGCTTGTGATCGGGATGCAGAACCTGATATCGGTCGGCGTGAATTTGTCGGACAACGTCATGCTGGGAGGATACAGCGAATCGGCGCTGTCGGGCGTTGCGCTGGCGAACCAGATCCAATTCCTGCTGCACATGCTGGTTCTGGGCGTATGCGAAGGCTTGGTCATCATGTCGTCCAGATTCTGGGGAGCCAAGGATTTAGGCTTGATCAAAAAAGCGGCAAGCATCGGCATGCGCATGGCCATCCTTCTCAGCATCGTGTTATGGGTCATCGTGTTCTTTTTCCCGCACGAGGTATTGTCCTTGTTTACCAAGGAAGAGAATGTCATAGCTGCCGGCGTGGAATATTTGCGCATCATCTGCTTCTCTTATATCTTCTTTGCCGTCACCAGCTCCTTGCTGGCTTCCTTAAGAAGCGTGGAAACGGTAAAAATCGGCTTTGTGGTATCGCTGTCCACCTTGGTTATCAACATCTGCTTGAACTACATCCTGATCTACGGGTATATGGGCTTTCCGGAGCTGGGCGTAGCTGGATCGGCTATCGCTACCCTGACGGCGAGGATTATTGAATGCGTGATCGTCATCGTGTATGTTAAGCGGTTCGATCGCAAGATCCTGTTAAAGTTGCAGGATTTCCTGAAGTTCGATATGGAGCTTTTCAAGCAGTACATTCGCATAGGCTCCCCGATTCTGATGTCCAATACGATATGGGGGCTTGCCATGGCGGCACAAACCGCCATCCTGGGGCATATGGGGGAATCCGCGATCGCCGCCAACAGCATTGCTACAACGATTTTCCAGATGGTGACGGTCATCGTGTACGCTTCTGCCAGCGCTACGTCCGTGCTGATCGGGAAGACCATCGGCGAGGGCATGATGGATAAAATCATATCGTATGCCAAAACGCTGCAGATTCTGTATATCCTGCTCGGTTTATTGACGGGGGCCGTGCTGTTTGTGATCAAGGATTTCGTGCTGGGCTTCTATTCGATATCCGATGAGGCCAAAACGCTTGCCTTGCATTTCATGACGGTGCTGTCGATCACCGTGGTCGGAACGGCCTACCAGATGCCGGCTTTGACAGGCATCGTGCGGAGCGGCGGAGACACCCGCTTTGTGCTGTACAACGATTTGATATTTATGTGGCTGATCGTGCTGCCCTCATCCGCCTTATGCGCATTTGTGTTCCATTTATCGCCGCTTGCCGTGTTCATCTGCCTGAAATCGGATCAAATCCTGAAGTGTTTTGTGGCGATCGTGAAGGTGAACCGGTTCAAATGGATTCGATCCTTCAGCTCGTGATGGTGCCAACGGTTATTATACGGTAAATCCATGGCGTACAAAAAGAACCTCGGGAACGCGTGTCCCGGGGTTCTTTTGTACGTTATCCGATTAATCCTCCAGCAGGTTCAGCGACTGGGCTCTAACCAGAGCCTGCGTGCGTGTCGTCACGCCGAGCTTGCCGTACAATCTGGACAAATACACCCGGACCGTTCCTTCGGACAGGCCGAGTGATGCGGCCATCTGTTTATTCGAGGCACCCTGTCGAATCAGATGCAGCAAATTCATTTCGTTCCGATTCAGCGTTTCGGGAAGAGTTTGCCGTGGTGTCTCGGCCGATGAAATATCCGCTTCGGAACCACCCGGGAACAACTTCACGAGCGTGCGTGCATATTCAAGCGACCGAAGTTCCTCCGGGCTCACGCCGTCTTCCTGTCCGAGTCGGCTCGTATACAGTTGCAGCAGCTGGTACATGTCCTCCCCTTCGTCGAGGAAGGTTCGGACATAACCGTTCTGTGCTCCTACACGCAAAGCTTCGCCAAGAAGATGAAGCGACCGCTGCCGCTGGCCGCGCTGATGTTCCAGCAGCGCTTGCAGGCTTGTGATTTCAATGATGCTGGAACGCTGCTGTTCGCGCTCGGCCTGAGGTTTCAACAGCTCCAGGAGGCGCAGCGCTTCGATTTCCCTGCGCTGTCTGCCTAACATGCGGACTAACGCCAGGTATTCGGTTTCCCGGCTATAGGCGGGCTTGTCCTTGACGGAAACGGGGAGCTCGGCCACTTCCTTCCGTGCTTCGGCTATGCGCCCTTCCCGGATACAGATCAAGCTTCTGACGGCTTTTAACGGGGCGAGCCAAAGGCTCGATTTCCTGGAAAGCGCAGCGGAGCACGCTTCATCCAAAGCATAATGGGCTAGATGGAATTTGCCCTCGGCAGCGAACAGCCTGGCTTCGGTGATATGCAGCGGCACGAACAACCCCATCGTTTCTTTGGCGGGCGGCGCATTACGAATCTGCACCAGCAGCTGACGGGATTCCGCCAGCCGGTTCCATTCATAATATCCCTCGCATAAGGATTGTTTGACATATAAGTTCATGAGCGAATGCTCCCACCCGTGGGATTCCAGCACACCGGTAAACAGATGCGCGATTCTTTCCGTATCGGCGGAGAGAGCCCCCTTCATGCCGAGCGAGGTACGCCTGACATAAGGCTCCCGCCGATTGTAATCGAACTGGTAGTACATCGGATTGTCGGGCATCAGGTTGTCGAGGATGCCTTCGCTGAAGGCGAACCATTTGCCGAAGTCCCCGTTCAGGAAAACAAGATTGGACCGCACGAACAGGATGGAACTCATAAGCTGCTCCCTTCGGTCCGATGATTCTAGCGCAGCGCAGGCTTCCTCAATAAGGGACAGCATGCGCTCGGAGCGTTCGAGATCTCCTGTCAGTACCAAGACAAAAGCATGCGCCAGCGACATTTCGGGTGTCATCGGATAGCTGGAGGAGATGCGGTCAAACCATTTCAGCAAGGTGGCAATCTCTCCAAGTTCGAGCACGGATTGCATATGCTGCCCAATCAAGCTCACGGCATGCCCGAAATCCTGCGCTGCCAACATATGGTCAATCGCTTCATCCATGGAGCCGACGGAGGCATAATACTGCCCGGCGAGCCGGTGGCGCTTGGTATATTCCCCGTCAAACTCGCGTTGAAGCAGGTCGAGCAGAAACTGCGAGAATAAATGATGATAACGAAAGAAGGTTTGATGTTCGTCCAGCGGAACCAGAAACAGATTCAGCTTCTGCAACTCCTCCAGCATCGGACGGCTGTCGTTGAGATCCGTAACGGCATCGCACACCTGCGGATGCAGCTCTGAAAGGACGGCGGTCTGGAGCAAAAAGGAGAACACGTCGGGTGACAGCTTGCTTACGACTTCCTGAAACAGATATTTGGATACGAGAAGCGGATTCCCCTTCATATCATCCACGAATCCTTCCAGACCGCTGCCGGTTCGCATGGTAATCACGGCAAGCTGGAGCCCGGTAACCCAGCCTTCCGTTTGGTTCCGTAACGTATCGAGCTCCATCGAGGTCAGATTGGAATGGCTGCCGTTTGACGCATGGCGGAACAAACGCTCCGTCTCCTCGTAGGTAAATTCCAACTGCTTCATGCCGATAAGATGGACCTCATGGTTTACCACGCCCTTGATCGTGGGGAATGGAAGCTCGGTCCGGGACGAGATGAGAAGATGAATATGTTCGGGGAGGTAGTCGATCAAGTAGGAAATCCCTCCATGGATGGTTGAAGAGTGAATACTGTGCAGGTCTTCAAGAATGAGATTGAGGGGCTCGGAATCCTCGTATAATTCACTGATCAGCGTATCCAGAAAGGTTTCAATCGAGGCGCTTGGCAGCAGCTGCGTATGGTGCATGAGACGAGCTCCTTGCGGCTCGGGAAGAATCGAGGCCAGCGAGGCCGCCACGTATCTCCAAAAGCGGACGGGATCGTTATCCCGTTCATCCAGCGAAACCCAGGCGCATCGTTTGTCTGCTTCATGAGCCCATTGGGCGAGCAGCGTCGACTTGCCGTATCCGGCAGGCGCGATGATGGCTGTCAGCTGACCCTTGTGGCCTGCTGCCATATCCTGCAGCAGCCGGTCCCGGCGAATCAGATGCTCCTTCAGACCGGGAAGGCTTATTTTCATTTTCAGAATGGGTGAGTCTGTTAGTAGTTTCATAGGATACCCTCGCAATATACGAAACGTTATTTTTACGGAAATTGAGTCGCGATAACTAGATTATATGAAAAAAAAGATGAAAAGTTAACGTTTGTCAATCGTTTTCCTCCCATAAATTTGATAGCATCCTTGGTGCCGCGGTCCTAACCGGGCCGCAGCTGTCATAACGCTGATGAAACGAAGGAGGAGATTATGCTAAGGCGTTCAGGAAAAATCCTGCTGTGTGCGGCTTTGCTGCTGCTGCAGCTGGATGGGTTATTGGGATATCGGCAAGCCCTTGCGGCTGCGGCCGTTGCACCAAAGCTTGTAGCCGGGTACTATCATACCGCTTCGCTCGTAAGCAGCGGTGAAGTTTACTCATGGGGATACGGAGACAGGGGGCAGCTGGGCGACGGCACTTGGAAGACCCGGACGACTCCGGTCATGGCGAAGAATTTGAACCATGTCATTGACATTCACTCCGGCGTCCGCAGTTCGATGGCGCTCCGCCAGGATGGAACGGTATGGACCTGGGGAGCAAACGAGAACGGACAGTTAGGGATTGGAACGATAACGAATGTGAACGCGCCCGCGCAAGTTCCGGGTCTGAGCGGGATCAAGGCAATATCGGGCGGATTGGCCTATCACGGCATGGCGCTTTCAGAGAACGGCACCGTTTGGGCTTGGGGGAAGAATGACAACGGCGAGCTGGGAAATGGAACGACCATACAACAAAACTCCCCGGTTCTGGTTACTGGTCTAAGCGATGTGACGGCAATTGCGGCTGGAGGATACTACAGTCTTGCCTTAAAATCGGACGGCACCGTATGGGCCTGGGGCGTGAACGAAAGCGGGGAGCTTGGAGACGGGACGACGACGGACCGATACGTTCCGGTACAGGTTGCCGGGCTGACGGACGTCATGGCGATCGCCGCCGGCGGTTCCCATAGTTTAGCCATTAAACAAGACGGCACCGTGTGGGCATGGGGAAATAACAAGTATGGTACGCTTGGCGACGGTACGAGAACGCACCGGACGAGACCGGTGCAGGTTCGAAACCTGCAGCATATCGTTGCCGTTGCAGGTGGAGGTTATCACAGCCTTGCAGTGGACCGGGCAGGAAACGTATGGAGCTGGGGAGATAACAGTCAACAGCAGCTGGGCCTAAGCTCGAATGCTTCCAGCCTCATTCCGGTCCCTGTACCGGGGATCAAGCATGTTCGTGAAATTTCTGCCGGGGGCTTTCATAGCGTTGCCATGAAGCAGGATGGAACCGTCTGGGGATGGGGCTATAACTCCGGAGGACAGATCGGAGACGGGACGTACAACAATACAAGGGGAATACCTACCCTGACTAAAGCTGTGCTGGATACGACGTCCCCGGATACGGGCAGTGGGAGCCTGAATCCGCACAGCATCACGTCAGACTCCGTTGCATTGGAATGGCCGAAAGCCTCGGACAATATGACGGAGCAGCACGAATTGCAGTATTTGTTATATTCGTCCGCCAGCCCGAATATCGGGGACGTCAGCCAAATGGAGAGGAATGGAAAGCCCGTCGGAAGCTACGCGGCGGATCAAACCGGGATGGTGGTGAACGGGCTTGCCGCAGGGACGGATCATTATTTTAACGTCATGGTCAAAGATGCCGTCGGCAGGAAAAGCGCATACCGCATGCTGAAGGTGACAACCCTATGGCCGCAAGTCTACTCGTTAACCTATGACGGCAACGGACACACTGAAGGGAATGTTCCGGTAAGCAGCGGTTTGTTTGCCAGAGGCGACGAAGCGGTCGTGGCGGGCAATACGGGGCAGCTGGGCAAGGATGGACATATCTTCGACGGCTGGAATACGGAGGCCGACGGAAGCGGAATCGATTATCCTGCCGGTGGCAAGCTTATATTCGGTACGGGGGACGTCAAGCTGTTTGCCCAATGGAAGGCGATCCAGGCACCGACCGAGCTTAAGGCCTTATCTTACACGCCGTCCCACCAGGCTGTCGGCGTGGAAAAAGATGTAATCTTGCAGGTTGTCTTTAATGAAGAAGTGACAGCGGTATCCGGTAAATCGATTACGATTAGGCTTGCCTCAGATCATCGCGTCGTCGAGACCGTCGATGCCTCCGATGCAGGGAGCGTCACGATTCTCGGGAACGCGGCGAGCATAGATCCGCTGAATGATTTTGATGAGGGGGCGTCCTATTACGTCGAGATCGAGCCGGGTGCTTTTACCGGTAACCATTCAAGTGCCGGCTTTGCCGGCATTCAGGGGGCGGATGCTTGGAGCTTTACGGTCAGGGAACATGAGTCTCCGGCGTACGACGCTGATTTGCAAGCATTGTCGCTGCGTTCGTCGAGCGGAGAAGTAGCGCTGAGCCCTGAGTTTGCCAGAGATCACTATGATTACAAAGCGCAGGTAGCCAGCGATACGGATCGCCTCACGGTAACGGCACAGGTATATGATGCGAGGGCGACGGTAACGGCCAGCGTGTACGGCGAGGCCGGAAATTTGGTATGGGGGCCGATGGATCTCCTCTCCGGCCAGGTGAGCCCTTCCTTCCCCGTCGCCGTAGGCAGCCAGGTCATCGAGGTTATGGTGACGGCGCCTGACGGCCAGCATATGAAATACAGAACGACATTGGTTAGAGCTTCATCCGGAGGCAGTGGCGGGACGCCTGAAGAGCCGGAAGGTTCGTCGCCAGGAGGTTCCGGCCAAGGATCGGCTATACCGGGCCCATCGGGCAATGCCGCACCTTCGAATAGAGTGGACGTCAACGTTACGATAAACGATGAATCACAGGAAGGGATGGTTACAGGTTTGTTCCATGAGGCCAATGGACATACCGTCGTATCGATGAAACTGGATACGGCTAAGCTGGAAGCCCGTTTAGAGACAGTGGACTACAATCCGGTAATCGTCATCGCGTTGGCACGGCCTGCGGATCAGGTCTCCCTGGAAACAAACGGAGCTGCTCTTGACCTGCTTAAAGCCAAGCAGGGCGCCATTGAAATCCGATCGGCGCTTGGTCATTTCCACGTTCCTGCGGCCGTGATGGCATCATCGCGCTGGCAGGCGCCGGGAAGCATGGATTTGCCGGCCGCGGATCAAATTACGGTAACCCTGACGACGGCTGCCAGCGACGCTGCCAAGGTAGAGGCTGTTAAGAAGGCCGCATTGCAATCCGGCATTACGCTTATCGGTTTGCCTATCGAGTTTGAAATCACGGCTAAAGTTCAGGATACGGTACTGCAGTTAGATCCATTCCCGCAATATATGAAGCAGCGAATCATTTGGCCGCAGGGAGTGCCGGACCGTATGACAACGGCTGTCTTGCTGGATCGGAACGGCAGCTTCCACCCGATCCCGACGCGTTTCGAGCTGAAGGAGGACGGAAGCAGCGAGGCGATTCTGCATCGTTTAACAGCAGGTACGGTTGCTTTCATCTCTCATCAAGTGCGTGTTGCTGATGTATCGTTCCACTGGTCCAAGGATGCGGTGAGCGATCTTGCTTCGCGAATGATCCTGAACGGAACCGGACTTGTCGAGGGTGGAACAGACCCAAACGCGAATCAGCCCGCGGCGATTCATTTCGCGCCGAATGCCCAAGTGAGCCGTGCCGAGTTTGCTGCCATGATCGTGAGGGCGCTCGGTTTGGATGAGGTGCAGGACGGAGTTCCTGCTTTTCGGGATGTTGACGCAGAGGACTGGCATAACGGCGTCATAACGCAAGCTGTGCAGTATGGGTTTCTTCAGGGGTATGAGGACGGACAATTCAGGCCGGCCCAAGGCATCACGCGTCAAGAGGCCATAGCGGTTATGGCGAGAGTGATGGAGCTGGCGGGAATAGCGAGTGCAGTGAATGAGATGGAGGCGGCAGCCATCCTCTCCCCTTACCAGGACCGTGAAGTCCTGTCCGACTGGGCCAGACCGGCTGCGGCGGCCCTTGTGAAGCAAGGAATTGTCCTGGGATCGGGCGCAGGGCTTAAGCCGCTCCAGAAGTTATCCCGCGGTGAAGCAGCGGTCATGCTGCAGCGGTTATTGAAAGGTTCAGAGCTGATCGATTGAATCGGTGGTGGAAGCAGGCTGGAGCTGAAGAAATTCAATATTTCGTATGTTGCTTCATCTAAATAGAAATCATGCAAGAGCGAGGATGCCTAACGGCATCCTTTTTTATATAAATAGAGAGAATCCAGGTTTGCGTAATGCCAGGAATTTGAAAATAATGCGTTTTCATCCCGGATCCATGCCGGAAGTGTTTGATCAAATGTTGGCAATTTCCGAACATTATCGACATTTTGACAAGGTAATGTTCTGTGATATGCGCAGTTTTCCACCAAAATTTTGCTAAAAAACACATTAAACTACATAAAACGCTAAAATTTTTGTTTTGACATCTGCTTGTCTATACCATAGGATAATAGTATAAAAAGTGCTCACTTAGGAGGATAAGGTCAGGAAATGAAAAAGACATGGTCAATTCTATTAACACTCGTATTATCCGTTGGATTGCTTGCAGGTTGCGGCAATGATGATAAGTCTACTGACAGTGGTGCAGCTAATGGCGGTTCCGAAGGATCTCAAGATAAGAAACGCATTGCACTTGTTCTTCCTGAGAAGATCGGCGTGAATCCATTCTTTGCCCTGATGGACGAAGGATTGCAAAAGGCCGCTGCCGATTTCAACGTTGAAGTCAAAACGATTGAATCGACAGACCCTGCTTCGATCGAGCAGAACCTCCGCACGGCGGTTGCCGAGAAGTACGATCTGATTATCACATCCACCTTCCAGATGGAGGATGCATTGAAGAAGGTTGCACCGGAGAATCCGGACGTGCCGTTTGCGATCATTGACACGGTCGTGGATTTGCCGAACGTCCGCAGCGTCGGATTCCGTGAGCATGAGGCTGCTTATCTTCTGGGGGCGGCGGCAGGATTGGCAACGAAAACGAACAAGGTCGGCAACGTTGTGGCCAACGACATTCCGATTATGCATAAATATATGACCGGCTTTGAGGAAGGCGCGAAATCGGTCAATCCGAACATCGAAATTTTCGTTAACTTCGTAGGCGGATTCGACGATCCGGCAAAAGCGAAGGAGCTAGCGCTCCTGCAGAACTCCAAAGGCGCGGATTTCGTAGCCGGCATGTCCGCCGTTGGCGATCTGGGCGTGTTCGAAGCAGCGAAAGAGAAGGGCTTCTACACTTCCGGACAAGATACGGACAACACCGAGCCTGAGCATGTGGTGCTCGCGCAGTTGAAAGGTACCGACGCTGTCGTATACGAAACGGTGAAAGATTTTGCAGAGGGCAACTATACTTTCGATATTCGTGATTACGGCCTGAAAGAAGGCGCCGTAGGTCTCACTTACGTTACGCATGAGAGCAAAACGCCGCTTAACCCATTCATTGGACAAGACATCGTGGATCAGCTTAAGGTGATTTCCGACGATATCATCGCCGGAAAGATTAAAGTAACGAACGCATTGGAACAAAATTAGTTCTTACCAGGACCGGCTGCACATGGGCAGTCGGTCTTTCATTCAGAAACGAAAGGAAGGCATGACTCGATGCTACTCCAGATGGACAATATTACGAAAAAGTATGGCGAGTTCAGCGCAAACCGCGGCATTGACTTTTCGCTGCGCGCGGGTGAGGTACATGCGATAGTCGGGGAAAACGGTGCAGGCAAAACGACGCTGATGCGGATATTGTACGGGATGGAGCAGCCAACCTCGGGTACGATTCGGCTGAATGGCAAGGAAGTTTCGTTTGCAAGCCCGCTTGACGCGATTCAAGGCGGAATCGGCATGGTACATCAGCACTTCATGCTGTTTCCTACGTTTACGATCGCCGAGAATATCGTGATCGGCAATGAGCCGGGCTCGGGTGCCGGGTTTGACCGCAAACAAGCCGTGAAGATCGTGGAAGGACTCTGCGAAAAATACGGCATGAAGGTCGACCCGCGGGCCACCGTAAGCAGCAGCGCCCCCGGCGTGCAGCAGCGGGTTGAAATATTGAAGGTGCTGTATCAGGGAGCCGAAATCATCATTCTGGATGAGCCGACGGGCGTGCTGACGCCGCTCGAGGTGCAGGAGCTCCTGGATGCCATTAAACAGCTCTCCAAACAGGGAAAAAGCTTTATCCTGATTAGTCATAAGCTGAACGAGGTCCTTGACGTGGCCGATCGCATTACGGTGCTCCGTGACGGTGCCGTCACGGGCGTGGTGGAGAAGGGGAACACCGATGCCCACCAGCTCTCCCGTCTCATGGTCGGCCGCGAGCTGATGGAACTGGACCGCAAGCCGATCACGCCAGGCGAAAAGGTGCTGGAAGTATCGGACGTCTCGATCCGTGGTACGAAAGGCAAGCCGGTTCTGGACGGCGTAAACCTGGAGGTACGGGCCGGCGAGGTTGTCGGGATTGCCGGTATTTCAGGCAACGGGCAATCCGAGCTGCTTCAAGTGATCTCGGGCCTGGCTCAGCCGGACAGCGGGCGGATTGCCGTGTCGGGCAAGGACGTTACCGGCATGTCGACAAGAGAAATACGGGAGCACGGGTTAGCCCATATCCCGGAGGATCGCTACGTATGGGGTGCCAATCGAACGGCAACCGTGATGGATACCGGGCTTATGGGGCACCAACGACGTTTGCAGCAGGGCGGATTCCTTAAACTGAAGGACATTCGTACGCTTGTATCCGGATGGGTTCGGAAATTCTCCATCAAGACGGGCTCTCTGGAGACCAGCACGCAGTATTTGTCCGGCGGCAATCTGCAGAAGCTGATCGTGGCACGGGAACTGGAGCAGGGAACTCCGTTCCTGATCGCGGCGGAACCGACGCGAGGCGTCGATATCGGTGCCATGGAGACGATTCATGGCGAACTGCTCAAGCGGCGCGAAGAGGGCACGGGAATTTTGCTGGTATCGTCGGAATTAACGGAAATCTTGAAGCTGTCCGACCGTGTTCTGGTCATGTATGAAGGCCGGATCGCGGGCGAGCTGTCGGCGAAGGATGCGACAGAAGAGAAATTGGGACTGCTGATGGCGGGGGGAACACTGTAATGAACAAATGGACTAAATTTACGCTTCCGCTGCTCCAGCCGATTGCCGCCATCCTTGTGGGGCTGCTTGCCGGAGCCATCGCAATCATGATTGCCGGCGGCGATATCCTGCAGACCTACGCGGAGATGTGGAAGGGTGCCTTCGGCGGGATGTATTTCTTTACGAATACGCTGTCCCGCGCGACCCCGATCATTCTGATCGGTCTGGGCGCTGCGTTTGCCTTCCGTGCAGGCTTCTTTAACCTAGGCGCGGAAGGACAAATGGTGTTTGGCGCGCTTTCCGCCGCGTTGGTCGGATTGTATATGCCGGGTCCCGGCTGGCTGGTGTGTCTCGCTGCCATCCTTGCGGGTGTGATCGCGGGTGGATTATGGTCGGTGATGGCCGGATATTTTGATGCCCGGTTCCGGGTGAACCTGCTGATCTCCACGCTGCTTCTGAACTATGTGGCCGTATTGTTTGCGGGTTATCTGGTCGCTTATCCGCTGAAGGACCGCTCGGGTTCGGCCGCGATGGCGCAATCCGAAATGCTCGATAACAGCGTCTGGCTGCCGAAGCTGATCTCCGGCATGCCGCTGCATGTCGGCTTTGTGCTCGCGGTGCTGGCCGCGTTGATTATATTCGTGCTGTTGAAGCGCTCCGTGATCGGTTACGAAGTACGGATGCTAGGCGGCAATCCGCTGTTTGCCCTGTTCGGCGGGGTTAAGCGCGGTCCGATGATGCTTGGCGCGATGTTCTTCAGCGGCGGCTTGGCCGGACTTGGCGGGGCCGTTGAAATTCTGGGCTCCCAGTATCGTTATATCGATGGTGCGTTATCTACGGCCGACTATGCCTGGACGGGCATCATGGCAGCATTGCTGGCAGGATCGCATCCGATCGGTACGCTGATTGCATCGATTTTCTTGGCCGCGCTGCAGACGGGCGGCATGGGCGTGGAACGGAATACGGAAGTGCCGCTTGAGGTAGGAGCGATCATCCAAGCCGTGCTGATTCTGTTTATCTCCGCCCGATTCACATACAGCTTCCTGAAGCGCAGAAAGGGGAACAAATCCGATGGAACAGCTGTTTGACCTTGCTTTAATCAACTCGGCCCTCCGCGTGCTCACTCCGATCCTGCTTGCGGCTCTCGGCGGTGCCCTGTGTTCGCGCGTCGGATTGTTCAACGTCGGTTTGGAAGGCTTTATGCTGCTGGGGGCGTTCGCAGCCGTGGTGGGGAACCACTTTTTCGGCAACGTGTTTTACGCGATTTTGTTTGCGATTGCGATCGTGTCGATCTTCTCCTTTATCTTTGCTTACCTCAGCATTAATCTGCAGGCCAACGTCATCGTGGTCGGTATCGCGATGAATGCGCTGGCGGCAGGGTTGACCACATTCAGCTTGCGGGCTATTTTTGATGTGAAAGGTGCATTTTATGATAATACGATGGTCGGACTGCCGAAATGGAACATTCCGATTATCGAGGATATTCCGGTGATCGGTCCCATTTTGGCGGGCCTGACGCCGCTGGTGTATCTGTCGTTTTTGATTGCGGGCCTCATGTGGTATTATTTCTATCGCACGAAGAACGGCTTCCGTTTTCTGGCTGCCGGCGAGAATCCGCTCGCTGCCAAAAGCGTGGGCATCCGTGTAAGACGGTACCAGTATGGAGCCGTGCTCGCGAGCGGCGTGTTATGTGCGCTTGCAGGCGCGCAGCTGTCGCTTGGACAGGTGACGATGTTTACGGAAGGCATGACGGCCGGCCGCGGCTTTATCGCGCTTGTCGCCACGATGTTGGGTCAATCGGGTCCGCTTGGGGTAACGGCGGCAAGCCTGCTGTTCGGCTTTATGGATGCACTCAGCATCCGGTTCCAGGGGCTGGCGTTGCCTACGCATTTTACGCAGATGCTGCCTTACGTCGTAACGATTCTGGCGATGTTCTTCTTTAAGGATAAAAGCTTCCAGCAGGACGCGCTGAAGCAGGGATCCAGCTCCAGATAGGCGCGTATGCCGCGTCGCGACAATCTGTGATGGAAGTCATCCCGTCGATAAGCGGATGCGAAAGCGATCAAGCGTAAAGGAGATGAAGTTGGTGCATAAAAAAGCAGAACGTTTGAAAAAAATGAAGCCGGTAGCGGTGGGCAACCTGACCGATGAGCAGCGGGCCAAGCTGCCGCCGGGGCAGACGCTGACCGAGAAGTTCCCGATTTTGCATGAAGGGGAGGTTCCCCATTACGACATGTCGGAATGGACCCTCAGGGTTTTCGGCGAAGTCGAAGAGGAGCGGACCTTTACCTATGAAGATATTCTGGCGTTGCCAACGGTAACCGTGAACACCGACATTCACTGCGTTACGCGCTGGTCCAAGTTCGATACGGTATGGGAGGGCATCCTGTTCCGGGATTTCCTGGCGGGCTTGAAGATCAAGCCGGATGCCAAATACGTCATGTTTCACGCCGATCCCGATTATGACACGAATGTACCGATCGAGGATTTGCTCCGTGACGATGTGCTGCTGGCCTATCGTTTCAACGGCGAGCCGCTGACGGACAAGCACGGCTGGCCGCTGCGCACGGTCGTGCCGCACCGCTATTTCTGGAAGAGCGCCAAGTGGCTGCGCGGCATCGAGTTTATGAAGGAAGACCGCCCGGGCTTCTGGGAACGCAACGGCTTCCACAACGAAGCGGACCCGTTCAAGGAAGAGCGGTTTAGCGGCGAAGCGCTGGATATACCCGAAGACGAATGGACACGTAAGGAGTTTGACTAATATGTTGATGCCTATTTTGCAAGTAAACTCAGAGGATATACCTGAATTTGTGATCGTCTGCGGCGATCCGAAACGCGCGGAGACGATATCCCGTAAGCTCGAAAATGCGCGCGAGCTGGCATTCAGCCGCGAGTACCGCACTTTCGTGGGGACGTATGAAGGCGTTGAACTGGCGGTAACCAGCCATGGCGTCGGCTGCCCGGGAGCGGCCGTTTGCTTCGAGGAGCTGATCCGCGCGGGCGCGAAGACCTTGATTCGCGTGGGCACCGCCGGGTCTTATCGGGCGGACACTCCTGCGGGGAGCCTTGTGGTCAGCACCGCGGCGATCCGTACGGACGGTCTGACGAAGCAGCTGGTACCGGACGGTTTTCCGGCGGTTGCGGACAGCCAGGTGGCGGAGTCGTTGTACGAATCCGCGCTTGCGATCGGCGAAGGCGTCGTGCGCAAGGGCATTACCGTCACGCTGGACGTGTTCTTTAACGGAGTCGAGGAAGTGCCGCACCAGAAATATAAAGCGGCGGGCGCGCTCGGCGTCGAGATGGAAATTGCGGCGCTGTACGTCGTTGCGGCGATCCGCGGCGTTCGCGCCGGCGCGATTGTCGCCATGGACGGCTTTGCTGACGCCGACCTCGCGGCCGAGTACGATCCGAACACAAACGTGGTTGCCGACGCGGTGGAGCGCGAGATTAACACCGCTTTGCAGGCCGTGGTGAAGCTGGCGAAGCAAGGCTAACCAGGGAAAGAAGAAAACCGGATTTCCTGAGCGTGAGCTGTAGGATATCCGGCTTTTTATTTTGAGAAAGATGTAATTCCTTTTGATAACTTAAGACAGCAACTCCAGCCGTGTCTTGTTATTACTGCTTAGCCGGCTGAATCGTGAAGAAAGGAACCTTCTCGATTCCGACAGCCCGCACGTAAGTAAACAACTGCCCTTTATGGTGGATCTCATGGTCGACCATATTGCTTAGCCACACTTTGCCGGGCGCTGTGAACCCATTGAAGTCGAGCGGCTGCTCAAGCTGGCTATCGGACAATTCGGCAAAAAGGGCCGTAGTCGATTCGGTCGACCCTTGCACGATATTTCGAATGTCGTCGATGGTCTCGAATTTGGTGGAAATCGAGGGTGGAGAAAACGAGCCGTTTTGGATGGAACGCAGGAACATATCCGAGGTTGCCGCAATATGAACAGCTAATCCGCCCAAGGTATAGGCATGATCCCACGGTTTATAATCCAAATGCTCGCTCTGTACGTCCTGCAGCAGCTGAAGCAAGACTGTACGGTGTCTATGCCATCGTTCGAATTGCTGTTGACCTTCATGACTCATGGTTGATCCTCCTTGATCGATTACAGAATTAAGTCTTGGAATAGGCGCCCGCCTTATTCGCGGTTCATATAACATTCGATAAGAGATAGCAGATTCCTTCCCAATGCGCAAGCTATGCCCAGGTGTTGAATTCAATAATTGGAAAAAAGCAGTTGCAAAAGGAAAACGGACCGTATATACTTAGTTCAATTAGTGATTGGTCAATCAATAATGAAATGAAGAATGAGTGAGTGAGAGGAGGTGGGTTGAATGGCAAGAGCTTCAACCTCTGCGAATCGGCGAAATGAAATCGTGGCAGCAGCAATCGAAGTGTTTGCAGAGATCGGATACTTTCGCGCGACCACCGCTCAGGTTGCCGAACGGGCAGCGATATCCCAGCCTTACGTCTATCGGTTCTTTACCAAGGAATCGCTGCTCGTGGAATCGCTGACTGTCTCTTGGAAGCGCATCGTGCAGGCATTTCAGGGGGTGATCGATTCCGCTGCTCCGGAGGAACTGGAGACGGGCCTGATCCGGGCGTACGAAGGGATTGTGCAATCCCATCGCAGCGAAATCTTGCTGCAGATGCAGGCGCAGACGATCCAGGAAGCGCCCATCCGCGAAGCGATGCAGCAGGGAATGAACGAGGTGAAGGACCTGGTTCAGCATGCTTTCGTGAAAGCGGGATTCGAGGATGCCGACAAGAAAACCTCCGATTTTCTGGCCCGGGGGATGCTGTGCAATGTAGCCATGGCGATGGATATGCCGAATATGATGCCCAAAAGATAAGGCGCGCGTCGATGTGCCGCACCGCGTACTGCATAAGGTTGTGCGCGGTGGAGAAAGGGCATTTCTTTTTTAATCAATTGTGATTGATCAATCAATTATTTTGAATATGAGGAGAGATTGATGATGAAAAAAGCGATTGTTTTGGGTGCGACAGGTGGCGTAGGCGCCCCGCTGACGGCGGAACTGGTGAAGCGTGGAATTCAAACCGTAGCCTTCGGCCGTTCCGTTAAGAAGCTGAATGAGCTGGCTGAGCAGTTGGACTATTCTCCTCTGCTTACCCTGGAAACGGGAGATGCTTTTAAACCTGAGGATATCCGCAGAGCCGCGGAAGGGGCCGACGTCATTTTTCACAGTGCGAACATTCCTTACCACGAGATGGAGTCCAGGCTGCTGCCACTGGGTGAATCGGTCATGACGGCTGCAGAGAAGCTGGGGACCAGGGTTGTGGTGGTAGATGGAATCTATCCTTATGGCAGACGCTTAATGGAAAAGGCAACGGAGGAGCATCCCAAAAAACCGCATACCCGTAAGGGCAAAATAAGATTGGCCTACGAGCAGCTGATCTTCTCGTCGCGCTGGCATGAAGCAAACCCTCTTATCGTAAGGCTGCCCGACTACTATGGTCCTTCCGCGCAGGCATCCTATTTATCCGTCACGATGGAAGCCATTGCGGCCGGGAAGCCAACGGCTTTCATCGGCAACATGAACGTTCCCCGAGAATACGTTTATTTGCCGGATGCCGCCCGAATGATCGTAGAGATTGCCGAGAGAGAGGAGTCCTATGGGCAGAACTGGCATATCCCCGGACCGGGCGTGATTTCAGGCCATGAGCTGGTGCGGATTGCGCAGCAGGCTGCCGGAAAGCGCAAGGCGGTAATGCCGCTCGGGCGAATCGGGCTCTCCCTGATCGGGTTATTCAATCCGGTGATGAAAGAGGTGGTTGAGATGCTGTATTTGACCGAGGAGCCTTTGGTGCTGAGCGGCGAGAAATACGAGCGTCTGATCGGTCCGATTCAATGGACGCCTCATGAGCAGGCGATTGCGGCGACCATGAGGAGTTTAATGAAAAAACGGGCATGAGCAGCGGAAGCCATAAAGAGTCGCGCAGCAGCGATATCATGAAATGCGAAGGGACTTTTTCGGTAGATTATTAATTGGTCAATCAATAATAAAATAAATGATTTCTCACTTGAGTTGTCGTCTCAATAGAAGGAGGATGCAAGCATGAAGGAAGAGATGCGTTCGATATGAAGTTCAAGGCACTCGCTCTTGCTGCGCAGCAGCCGTACTGCTGGTGCTGTTCTCCATATGGGATTCATACGCATAAACACGCTGATCGCGAAGACGGTTGGCGTGTTTTTGATTGGCTAAAAAATAATTTTCGAGAATATCCATCAGTTTCTGCTGCCCAAACGTTATATTAACAGAAAAGACAAAACGAAAAGTGAGAGGTTGGCTAATGCAAGTATGTGATCTCTATGAAAACCTGAAGGACGATGTCCAGCGGTATGCCAGATCCATCGCCAAGCATGCTTATGAAGCGGATGATCTGGTCCAGGATGCCTTTATGAAGGCCATCAAGGAGCCGAACCTGGCAGCGCTGCCCCTTCACAAGCAAAAGGCCTGGTTCTTCAGAGTCGTCAAAAATCGCATGATCGATATTAGCCGCCGGGAGAAGCGGCTCATATCGTGGGAGGATGATCTGGACTTCGCCGAGCTCCCCGTTTCAAGCCGCAATATAGAAATGACGGAATGGCTCGCCCGTTTGCCTAAATCGCAGAGCGATATCGTGTTTAAGCGCTTTTGGCTCGGGCTGTCCAGCCAGGAAATCGGTGAGCAGCTGGGTATGCCGGCAGCCACGGTTCGTTACAAATTGCAAACCGCCATCAAAAAATTGAGAAAACTATGGGAGGAAGATATGAAATGAGCAGAATCATCGAGAATGTAGGGATGTTGGATCTTACGCAGGCCACGGAGGAAACCGTAGCAAGCATCGAACGGATCGGAAACGTGGGCCTTGTGATATACCGGGCAGAGACGGCACACCTCCTCACCCTGTTGAAAAACGCAGGCAATATCGGCAAGACGATTGAAATCCCCGAGGGACACCGGTATTATAGCGGCACGCTGCGGCTGAACGAGGAATATTTTCAGCTCTTGGAGCAGCCGGACCGCGTATTCGTTAACGGCACGGTCATCATCGATAAGGGAGTATCCCTTGAAGCATTCCAGAACGGCACGCTGCACCTGGTGGTCAACGGCGAGGTCTATGCTCCCCGGCATCTGGCTGCTGCGGTTACCTCTGCACTCCTCAAAGTGGGAGGCGCCAGCGCGGAGATTCACGCTTACGAATACGAACCCCGGTTCGAGTCCGGGAAAGTGCAGTTGAACAATGCATACCTGGCCTCCAGCAGCGAGCCTATGGAGCTGGTCCTGAACGGCATGGTTCATCTGGATAAGGAGCTGGATATGGAGCAGTTCTCGGCCCGGATTGAAAAGATCCAAGTCAACGGCAAGGCAATTATCCATGAACATCAATCCCCTTATTTCTACGATAAATTGAAAAAGATCAACGGCTTGGTCGAGGTGATCCCGGCAGGATTCGAGTATGTAACCAAACCGCTACGGCTAAACGCAAGAAGCGTACGGCGATTTAAAGGCCATAAGCTCTACACGAATAAGCCGCTCATTCTCGAGGCGGACGTGACCCGGGACGCCTTCAGCCAGGCTGTGTCGGAGATACAGTCCACTTCGTTCATCATTTGCGGCGAAGCCATCGAAGATCTGGTCTGGGAGCGCTGCCCCAACCTGAATACGGAAATCGTAAGTTATGAGCGGCTGTTTGTGTTCATCAGCGGCGAGGAGACCTGGTCGAGGGATCAGCTGGCGGCTTTGGGACAGCCGGCGAGCTTCATTGTTGACGGGATGCTGACCTTTGACGATGACGTCACCGAGGAAGACATTAAGGCTTCGATGTCCTCCCTGGATCTCTTCGGCGAAGTCGTTGTAGGGGAAAAAAGAATTAAAGGCATTTTGTACCCTTACCTTCGGGCAAACAATGGAAGTATTATAGTGAAGGGGACGGAAGAAGAGCTTGCAGGTATTGGTAATGTCGGAATGTTGTCGCTATAAAAAGAAAAGAGGAATGAAACATGAATATCAATAATGAAGATATTGCCAAACAGCATGTTCGCGATCTCCGTCAGGAACTAGAACGATGCCGGATGGCAACGAAATTGCACTCGAAACGCAATGCAGCGGCCCACGCCGCAAAGACCGCACGCACGGTCGAAGGAAAGTGGAAGGCGCTGCTTGAAACCATCATCATGATGGGAAGAAGAATGCTTTAATCGGTTGAGCCGGTTAAGCTACAAATCCTAATTCTTATGAATCGTCGATGCGATAAGCATCGACGATTTTTAGTTTTTTTGCCTACCGGTAGTTAAAAAACATTGACATCCTTCCTCATCCATCTTAAAATTTTAC
Organism: Paenibacillus sp. cl141a; assembly: GCF_900109305.1. Classification (NCBI taxonomy): domain Bacteria; kingdom Bacillati; phylum Bacillota; class Bacilli; order Caryophanales; family Paenibacillaceae; genus Paenibacillus; species Paenibacillus sp. cl141a. Next base: position 426,129 of record NZ_FNZO01000005.1, on the reverse strand, counting down.
CTATCGGTAGGTAAAAAAAGGGGCGGATGACAGCGTGAAAAAGAAGGATTTAACCTCGCAGCAAATCGTCGAGGCTGCCATCGGATTGTTTGCGACACATGGCATCGAGAAGACCAGCCTGGCGATGATTGCCGGCGAAGTGGGCATTACGAAACCGTCGATTTACTATCACTTTGTGTCCAAAGATGAACTGGTGGAGCGGGTCTTTGAATACATGTTCAGCGATTATCATTTCGATCATTATTTCTCCCTGACCGGGCTAGATGAGTTTAACTTTGCAGAGCAGCTGTACCAGGGCGGGCTGCGCATGTTTCCCGAGGAGGAAGAAGCCTTCGTGCCGGTGATGCGCCTATTGAGCGAGTTCATGCTGACCGCAAACCGGAATGCCAATTACGGCCAGCGGGTAGCTGCCATGCAGCAATCGTTCCTGGACGGCTTTCGGGAATTCATGAAGCTGGGGGTCGACTTCGGGGTCGTCGATCGTCAGCATGCGGATTCCAAGGCCTATGTTTTGGCTCTGGTCATCGATAATATCACGAGTTATATCATGATGGAGATTCCGCTGGACTATCAAGCGGTCTGGAAAGAAGCGGTGAACAGCGTTCTCAGGAAAGGAGCGGATGCCATTGAATAACGAGAGGGAATACAGTGATCTCGGATTATCATGGGCAGACCGTATGTTGATATGGGCGGTGCCGCCTAGGTGGTGGTCGGCTGGTTTCTGCCTGCGATTGCGGATTGGGCAACGGGCCTGTCTTGGGTACCATTTCAAGGACCCTTGGAGTTGATCGCATCCATCCAGGGCCCATGGGTTGTTATCGTAACCGCTGTCGTGGGGCTGCTTGCCGGGACGGTGCTCTCTCACTTAGCCATTAAAGAAAGCCTTGCGGTTCGCCTGTCGGACAAGGAGATTACACTCCGCATTCATGAAGCTGAACAAACCTTTACGAGAGAAGAAGTTTCCGCTGCCTTTATGGACGGCAAGCAGCTGGTCCTCCTGGGCAACGAAGGGGAGGAGCTCTATCGCGAGAAACCCGAAGCCAAGCGGGAAACGGTGGCCGAAGCCTTCAAGCGGCACGGTTACTCCTGGAGAGACCGCGATCCGTTCGCCGATCATTACGTCAGATGGGTTGCCGATTCGCCGGAACTCACGCATAGCATGAACGCGCTCTTCCTGGCACGGGAGAAGGCCATCAAGAACGAGGATCGAGAGGACGCGGATGATCTGCGCCGGGAGCTCTCGAAGCTGGGCATCACCGTGCGCGATGACGGAAAAAGACAATATTGGCGTCAGCACGGGCAGAAGCCATGACGCCATCGTAAGCGCGATGGTTCGTCAGATGCAGCATGCTCGCTCACATGATCTCATCATCCTCTGCTTCATCGATTGAAGTTTAGCCGGGATGTGCTCCATGAAAGTCTCCAAACATATTGACATCAAAAATTGGTACATGTTTAAATAGAAGAAGTGTTAGCACTCTGTTGTAAAGAGTGCTAAAAGAAACCTCGTTCAGATTGGAAAGGAGATTTTTTCATGGCGAAAAAACAGTTTAAAGCTGAATCCAAACGGCTGCTCGAGATGATGATCAACTCCATCTATACGCAGCGCGAGATTTTCCTGCGCGAGCTGATTTCGAATGCCAGCGACGCAATCGACAAGATTTATTATAAAGCGCTGACCGACGACAGCCTGACCTTTAATAAAGAGGATTACTACGTTAAGATTACCGCGGATAAAGCCAACCGCACGCTGACCATTGCCGACACGGGGATCGGGATGACCAAGGAAGACCTTGAGAATAACCTCGGCGTCATCGCGAAGAGCGGTTCCCTTGCATTCAAGAGCGAGAATGAAGCGAAGGACGGACACAATATCATCGGCCAATTCGGCGTGGGCTTCTACTCCGCCTTCATGGTGGCCGACGTCGTTACCGTGACGAGCCGTGCCCTGGGCAGCGACGAGGCATACAAATGGGAGTCCGAAGGCGCCGACGGATACATCATTACGCCGGCCGAGAAGGATTCCGTCGGAACCGAGATCGTGCTGAAGATCAAGGAAAATACGGAAGACGATCAGTATGACGAGTATTTGGAAGAATATCGCCTAAGAGCGATCATTAAGAAGTACTCCGATTTCATCCGTTATCCGATCAAAATGGACGTGAAAACGCAGCGTCCGAAGGCAGATGCCGAGAACGAGTTCGAGGAAGTCCAGGAAGAGCAGACCATCAACAGCATGGTGCCGATCTGGCGCAAGAACAAAGGCGAGCTGACGGACGAAGATTACGTCAACTTCTATAACGAGAAGCGTTACGGCTTCGATAAACCGCTCAAACATATTCACGTCAAAGCGGATGGTGCCGTGGTATATAACGCGATTCTGTTCATTCCCGAGAATACGCCGTTCGATTATTACACCAAGGAATACGAAAAAGGGCTTGAGCTCTATTCCAACGGCGTCCTGATCATGGACAAATGCGGAGACCTCCTGCCGGACTACTTCAGCTTCGTGAAAGGGATGGTCGATTCGGAGGATCTGTCGCTGAACATCTCCCGCGAGATGCTGCAGCATGACCGCCAGCTGACGCTGATCGCGAAGAACATCAAGAACAAAGTGAAAAGCGCGCTGCAGGGCATGATGAAGGACGAGCGGGAGAATTACGAGAAATTCTTCGCATCCTTCGGCCGAGGCCTGAAATTTGGCGTTTACAACGATTACGGCATGAACAAGGAAGATCTTCAGGACCTGCTGTTGTTCACATCCTCCAAGGAGAAGAAGCTGGTTTCGCTGGATGAGTACGTGTCAAGAATGCCGGAGGATCAGAAATATATCTATTATGCTTCCGGCGACTCCATCGACCGGATCGAGAAGCTTCCGCAGACCGAAATGGTGCTGGACAAAGGCTATGAAATCCTGTACTTTACCGACGATGTCGACGAGTTTGCGATCAAGATGCTCATGAAATACAAGGAGAAGGAATTCAAATCGGTATCCAGCGGGGATCTCGGCATCGATTCCGAGGCCGACAAACAGGAGAATGAAGCCGAGGAGAGCGACAACAAGGAGCTCTTTGAAGCCATGGGCAGCCTCTTGGCCGGCAAGGTGAAGTCCGTCAAAGCCTCCAAACGACTGAAATCCCATCCGGTATGCCTGTCCACGGAGGGCGATGTCTCGATCGAGATGGAGAAAATCCTGAAGGCGATGCCGAACGGGCAGGATATCCAAGCCGACAAGGTGCTGGAGATCAACACGAACCATGAGGTGTTCCAGTCCCTGAAGGCGCTGCAAGCGGATCAGGATAAGCTGAAGCTCTACACGAATCTGCTGTACAATCAGGCGCTGCTGATCGAAGGCTTGCCGATTGCCGATCCGGTGGAATTCACGAACGATATTTGCAAAATCATGGTGTAAACCGTAGTAGGTAAAACTCATGCGATGATAACTAACAAACCCGAAACTCTGGCGTAAGGCGCCAGGGAATCGGGTTTGTTTTTTTTGCTGCATATCGCCTGAATGCGCTGCTGCTTCCTACGCCACGTCCGCGGCAAGATCCGATAACAATCCGTTCTCGGGCGCCAAGCCCAAGAGGTCGTATACCGATATGGGGAACATCGGAAAGCCGACATAGTATGGCGTGATGGCATACAGCGGATAGAAGATGACCAGCGACTTATCGGCCAGATAGAAGTCTTGATTCGGCGAAACGGTAACCGGAACGTTCTCCAGCACGGGAATGCCGCGTTCCTTGATCTGACGGTTCACTTCGGCGGCCAAGACGGCTTGATAGCCGGAGCCCGGGCGGAACAGATCGGATAAGGCATAGGATTGTCCGGTGGCCGTGGAGAAGGTCAGTCCTTGGGTCACCGTATAGCCGTGCGCCATATGCTCCGAGTAGGTGTAGTTGGTCAGCACGAGGCTAAGAATGCCGCGCTCGTTCGTTTTAATCTCAAAGGTGCCCGTCGTTTGCGGGTTGGTGCCGGTCTGAACCTGCTGCTGTTCACGCTGCATATCCTGAATTTGAACAATAATGGCCCGGTTGATGGCTTCTTCCGCTCCAGGATTCACGAGGCCGTATACCTGAGGATAATGAATCACGAGACCGGGTGCCGTATGCGTGTGAGTATGGATGCTCACCAGCGGTACATATTGCGCCATGCGTACCATCGCTCCAATCTAACATCAGATACGATAGCCTATTCGGAAGCTGGCACGGAGGTTACGAAGCCGGAGGGCCGGAAGTTCGGACTTCCGAGGCTGGCGGGCTTAGAGGTCGGCAGCCCGGTTAACCCGGCAGAACGGCTTCGGTTAGACAGAGTCCTCCACTGCGACAGAACGCTCCAATGCGACGCGGCGTTCCAAGTGCGCGTGCGTGATTGCTTGAGATCGGACAGCCTTCACTCTTTGTCCGCAACGCCAGACGTAAGCAGTCTTCTTACAAAGACCGCGAATATGACCAAGGATACGACAACAGACACTGCCGTAACCGTAAACAGATAGGCATAGCCGATACGCTCGGAGACCAGGCCCAACACGATGGCGCCAAGTCCGATGCCGAGATCGAATGCCGTCATGAACGAGGCGTTGGCTGCGCCTCTCCGGTTCTCGGGCGCAATGCGCAGGGTGGCTGCTTGAAGGGCGGGCTGGGCCGAACCGAAACCGATGCCGTACAGAATGGCGGCGGTAATCAGTCCGGGCAATCCGCTCGATTGGCTTAAGACGATCAGGGCACCGGCCGTAACGACAAGGGACGGAATGATGACGGCCGCTTCGCCGAAACGGTCCGACAGCTTCCCGGCAAAGGGCCTGATCAAGGTAAGAGCGACGGCGTACACCAGGAAAAAGGTTCCCGGATTGACCCGGATGGACTCGGCAAACAGCGGGAGAAAGGTCGTAATTCCCCCATAGGCAACGGCCAGGAAAAAGATGGCGGCGGTGACAGGCAGAACGGATTTCTCGACCAGCTGAATTCGCCCTGCCGAAGGTTTGGCTTGATAAGGGGCTTTGGTCATGTAGGCAAGTATGAAGGCAATCAGGGAGAGCCCGGTAGCGACCAGAAACAACGTCCGAAACGAATACCCGCTCACGATATAAGTACCCAGCATCGGGCCGATGGCCATTGCCACCGTCATCGCCATACCGTACCAGCCCATGCCTTCCCCGCGGCGGGAGATCGGGATTAAATCCGTGATGACCGTCCCGATGGAGGTTGTTGAGAAAGCCCAGCTCGCGCCGTGCAGGATCCGCAGCGCAAGCAGAAGCAGAATGCTGCCGACCCAATCGTAGAGATACATCGAAAGAACAAAGAAGATTAGACCCCAAACGTAAAAAGCTCTTCTGCCGTACCGATCCACCAATCCCCCGACCATCGGGCGAAAGACCACCGCCGTCAGCGTAAACGCGCCGGCCGCCAAGCCCACCTGGGTCTCGGAGCCGCCCAGATGCTTGATATACAGCGGAAGCGTGGGCAGCAGCAGATAGAAGCCCGTAAACAGAAACAGCATTCCGACCGTCATCTGAATAAACGGCTTCGTCCATAAACGTTCCATCCAGTAATCCCCTCCTTGATATGTAATGCAAAAACGCACGCTAGTCCTCTTCGGACTTAACAGCCGCTATTTCTTTCTTGATCCACTCGATATTCGTTTTTCCCATCTGCTTTCGGTGATCCAGCACCCTCAGCAATTGTAGCCGCTGTTTCTCAGGTTCGGGTTTATAGAACGCGATCTCGGCTTCAAATTCCGTCACATGCTTCAGGTTGGTCTCCAGATAAATCAAATACTGCTGCAGGCAGTCGAGTCGAACCCTTTTCGGAACATACCGGAAATAGACCATTTTGAAATGGAACGTCTGCTCCGTATCCATGTTGTATTCCAGTGGTTTCTCCATGAGCTCGAGAAACTTCCGACGACCGGAATCGGTAATCCCGTAGATTTTTCGGGGCCGTTTGCCTCCGCCGGACCCGTCCAGACGGAGATGAATCCACTCGTGATCCACCATCCGGGAGAGCAGGGGATACAGCGTTCCGGAACTGATCTGGCGGTAAGGCCCGCCTGCATTTTTTAGGATCTCTTGAAGCATGTAACCATGTTTGTCCCCGGTCATTAATTCGCCCAGCACAAAGATTTCATACATACAGCCTACCTCCAATAATATGTCGATACGATATAAATATATATCGTACCGACATAAAAAAGCAATACGTGGAAGTGAATTTCCGCGATTCAATTTCAAGCTGCGGTCCACACGCCTGCCCCTTATTCATTCAGACATGCGGCAGGTGAAGATAAGCAGAGAGCGGTTTGAAATGTTTTTTCGATACACAAAAAAGGTAAGGGAGCATTTGCGGGTTAAAACGGAGTTTTATGATGAAACGCACTATACGAAATACCAGCCTGCCGAGGAGCAGCCGGTGAAGCCCATCCTAAGAGGAACAGCTTGTGGAATGCGAAGAGGGAGGGGAAGCCGGACGTAACAGGGGGTGTTCGGCAGACAACGTCATACACCTACAGGGAATAGCTGCATTCGTTCGATATTTCGAGCAATACCCGGCCCCTTGTTCCGGTTTGCTATTTTCGTTACAGCCCGCCTGCGTTTTTTCCTTGGCTTTCATCAGACTGTCCGTTGACCTTGTTGACATATTCCTGATGCTGAAATCCCCAGGTGCACATATCGGTGAGTACGCTGTCCAGGCTCTTCCCGTGCTTCGAGACGGAATACTCCACCTTGGGCGGGATCTCCTGATATACCTTGCGTACGACCAGCCCATCCTGCTCCAGTTCACGGAGCTGATTCGTCAGCATGCCTTGGGTCACGCCCGGAAGCAGACGCCGAAGCTCCCCGAACCGTTTGGTTCCGTCCTGCAGCAGAATGAACAGAATCAGCGGTTTCCACTTGCCTCCGATTAATTGCAGGGTGGTCAGGATGCCGTCGGTGTTAGGCCGTTGATCGTTTGATTTCATATTCTCATCTCCCGCTTGGAAGTGTTATCGATTTTGTTTCTTGGATGATAGTAATGTAGCACAGGATCCGTTTTAAACCCAGTACTATTCTTATTCGTACTTAGTACGTTTTATCGTACTATGCAGGGGATGATTAGGTACGCTAGAGCGGACTAAGTACAGAAAAAGAGCGTACTTTTCAACGAAACCGATCCGAAACATAATGGGGGTGTCAAACAAACCAAATGAGACAGGAGAGACCTGAGTATGAAAACCATGGTGATTGTGGCTCATCCGAATTTAACAACTCGCGTGCGAATCGAATGCTGATGGAGCACGACGGGCTGTATGCGAATGGAAATGTAGATGTCCGGGATCTTTACAAGGAGTACCCGGATTGGACTATCGATATCGAGCGGGAGCAGCAGCTCCTTCTTGAGTATGATCGGGTGGTGTTCCAATTCCCGTTTTACTGGTACAGCTGCCCGCCTCTGCTGAAGAAATGGATGGATGACGTGCTGACCTTCGGTTGGGCGTTCGGGCCGGAAGGCAACAATCTGAAGGGCAAGGAATTCATGCTGGCCACGACGGCGGCAGGATTGGAGCAAGGGTATCAGGCAGGCGGGGACAATTGGTACACCGCGAGTGAGCTGCTGCGGCCGATTCAAGCCACGTTGAAGCGGTGCAAAGTTCATTATCTGCCTGCCTTCGTGACCTACAACGTAGAACGGGTAAGCGATGAAACACTTCGGGCGGAGGCCGGAAGGTATGCGCGGCAGGTTCTAGCACCTGCCGTCGTGGAAAGTCGATATTAAGGCATGCTTGACCATAAACCATAGCACATTGGCTCTTGCCAATTAAAACCATAAGGGGCATGATGGAGTCATACTTTAGTACGTGAGCATGCCCTGAAGCTGTGCCCTATGCTCTTTTACGGGAGCCCGCTGCTTTTGGCTTGAGGAGCTTCCCAGCACGCACGTACCCATTCGAAGGAGGTTCCTTCATGATCATTGACGAAGCCATTCACTTGGAGCCCTATGACAAGCAGTGGGCGGATCAGTATAACGACGAACATCGGCTCTTGATCGGGGAGATCGGTCCTTATACGGTGCGATCGAACATTTCGGAAGCACGTCCGTACCGGGGATGACTGCCAAACCCATCGTCGATATACTGGTGGGCGTGGAGAACGCCCGGCATACGGATGAAATCCTTCTCAAACTGGCCGCTATGGGTTACGAGAACTTGGGCGAATCCGGGATCACCGGCCGCATTTACCTCCGCAAAAGAGGAAAGCTCGCCTATAACGTTCATATCGTGTCGTACCGTGGCGACATCTGGAACCATAACATCATGATCCGGGATTACCTCCGGGCTCATGCCGTGGAAGCCGAGCGATACAGCGAGATCAAACAAAGGATCGTTTCGCAAGGAGCCCGGACCCTGCTTCGATACTCCGATGAGAAGAATGCGTTCATAGAGCAGCTTCTTGCCAGATCGAAGGAGTGGAAGTACGGGAGAACAAGCTAATTAAACTCCTGCCTGTCTCATCCTCCATTCATGGCCTTGCACTGCTTTCGGTACGCCGAAGGGGTGAGGCCATGAAATTTTTTGAACGTCTTGCTGAAATGGACATAGTCCGAGAAGCCGACGCGGTAGGCTGCTTCCTGAGCGGAAAGCTCAGACTCCGCAAGCAATTCCCTCGCTTTTTCCATGCGAACCTGCACCAGGTATTTGACGAAGTTCATATTGGTTTCGCTTTTGAAGGTACGGCTTAAATACGTCACCGACATCCCCACCGTATCGGCCACCTCCTGCAAGGACAAATCCTCCATCGCATAGTTTTCTTCAATGTATCGTTTGGCTTTTTGGATATTATGGTGGGATCCCAGATTTCTGGAGCCTTTAATCACTGCCAGCATTTCCTTGACCTTATCCTCTGTTTGGCGGCGGCAGGCAAGAGGATCATCCTGCGCCCATTGCTCCTCGCCGGAGTCCATGTTCAGCATCAACCCGCGTTCTTCAAGCGCAGACAGCAGTTCCGATATCAGCATATGGGCGTACCGTGACAGGCTGACCTCTTTCGGTCCCATCGTCTCAAAAAGGGCCATGATCTCACGGGTTTGTTCCAAGGCCTCCCGCTCCTCGGCAGACCACAGCAGCTCGGCGAGCCTGGCTTTATGGCGCTGCTGCGCAAGCGTCCATTTCGTCTGGCGGGAGAATTGCGCTTTCCTCTCATCCAGCTCCCTGCAGGCACGTTCCAGCGTTGCATGGAACTGGGCCGGGTCGATGGGCTTCAGCAGGAAATCCGATACGCCATAACGCATGGCCTGACGCGCGAATTCGAAGTTGTCATGGCCCGACAGGATAATGAAATGCATCTGTGCATGGGATTCCCGGACACGGCGGATAAATTCCAGCCCATCCATTTCAGGCATGCAAATATCGGTCACAATGATGTCCGGCCGGTTGTTCTCCAGCATTTCCAAGGCTTCAACCCCGTCTTCGGCTTCACCGGCAATCTCGATCCGAAGACCCGACCTCTCGACAAGCTTTCGCAAACTCAAATGAATGGCGTATTCGTCATCAATCATCATGATCCGGTACATGAAACCCCTCCTCGCTAGTCCTATATGGCAGTCTGATTTCAAATATCGTGCCTTCCGAGGGCACGGATTCCACAAGGTACAGCCCATACTCGTCCCCGAAGGTAAGCTGTAGCCTTTGATGGACGTTCAAGAGGCCGATGCCGCTGGTGGTTTCGTCCCCGTCGTTTCGCAGGAGGCCGCCTTCCGGCTTCTTGCCGGAATTCAGAATTCGCCTGACCTGCCGCAGCGTTTGCGCCGTCATGCCCACCCCTTTGTCCCGGATCACGATCGCATAATAACCCGCCTCCGCACGTGAGCTTATCCCGAGGTAGGAAGGCTTCTTGCCCCGGTATCCGTGGATGAACACATTCTCCACGATCGGCTGCAGCGTCAGCCTGACGGCGTTCACGCGATCCAGATCCCGTTCGTTCATGTCCATATCGATCCGGAGCTTGCGGAACCGGGCGCTTTGAAGGTCCAGATAATACTGGACATGCGTCATTTCCTCCCGGAGCGGCACAACGGATCCGGCATGGCCGATATTGTAGCGGAACATATGGGCCAGCGCCCGCGTCATGCGACTGATTTCCATATGATCGTCCGCGATGGCATATGAATTAATAATCTCCAGCGAATTGTACAAAAAATGCGGGTTGATATGGGACTGCATGGAGCGGAGCTCGGATTCCTTCTGCTTGATCATGAGCTCCCGTTCTTTGAGCTGGGAATCCTGGACCTCCCGGATCAACCGCTTCAGCTCTCCCGTCATGCTGTAGAAGCTCTGAAACACGGCCGTCATTTCATTGTTGCGGAACCGGTTCATATGGGTGGGAAGAACGAAATCGCCCCGTTCGACGCGGGCCATCAACTTCTGCAGCATGGAGAGCGGCCTTGTCAAGGACAAGGAAAAACCGCCAACAAGCGCTAATGCTATGATCAAGAGCATCGACGCGGCCGCAAGCGAGTAGTTCCGCTGGGTGATTAAATCGCCGATGAGATTGTTCAGCGGCAGATCGGCGACAACCGTCCAGCCGGTGATCTGCGAGCGTTCATGGAGGACCATCTTCTCGGTGCCCGATACCGCGTCTTGATGCCGGAAGAAGGAGGAGTCCCGGTTCTGAATACGTGATAACAGCCCGGGCTCGACTTCGGCCCCGATCTGTTTCGGATTCGGATGGTAGATCATATGCCCGTCGCTGCCCATAATCCAGACGTCAAATCCTCCCAGTGAATCGTTGGAGCAGATGGCGCCAATCTGCTTCAGATTGAGGTCGACAATCAATAAGCCCTTATAGAGAAAGGATGAATTGTCATAGAGCTTCCGGGCAACGGTGAGGGAGGGCGTGTTTCCTACCCGGCTGAGGCCGATGATCTGAAAATCGTTGTATTGGTCCAGCTGCTCTTGAAAGGAGCGGTTGCGTTTGCGGATTTCGCTCATATCGAGCAGTCCCGGCGCGCTTTCGTAATCGGTAATTTGCCGCTTGTTCTCGGCGACGAGCGAGATCCCGATGATATCCGATCTCCCGTAGATCATCTGAGCGAACAAGTCGTCCTCCACTTTTTTGGCAAGCTGAAAATAGGCATAGGGAGTGAGCTCCGTGGTCGAGAGAAATTGCTGGATCTGCGGGTTATGGATAAAGGGATAGGTGGAATTCTCCAGATTGGATATGTAAGAATCCAGCGAGACGTTGGTTTGCTCGATGATACGCTTGTTGGCGCCTGCGGCAAACTGTTCAATCGCTTCGGTAGACGACTGGTACCAGAAGCTGCCGAGCAGAAAGAAGGGGAGGCCAATGAATAGGATGATCAGCACGAACAATCGTTGGTTAATGGTCAGATTACCGGTGGAAACGCCTTGGATGTTCATCGCTCTTCCGCCTTCCTGGCTTTGAAGTAGGGAATGTAAGGAACATTGTAGCAAAAAAACACAAGTTGTAAATAAAAAACCATGATGCCGCGGCAAGAAATCACAAGTGGGATAAGAAAGTACATGGGCGCTGACGGTCGTTATCAACTACAATCTCATTAATCCATTTCAATATTCATAGGGGGCGAGGATTTGTGAAAAAGAGAAAAGGGTTCTACAGCTGGGTAACGGCCTTATTGCTGATATCCATCATTGTAAGCGGATGCGGGAATGCCAGTGATGGTAAGACCGGCACCGCATCTCCCGGCACCGGAGGCGGCGAGGAAGATAAGAAGGTAGAAATTCTGCTCGGATATTATTCGAGCGACAGCTCCGATGCAAAGATGAAGGAGCTGATCGAGCAGTTCGAGGAAAAGCATCCGAACATTACGGTGAAGACGCAGAGCGCGCCTTACGGGCAGTTCTATCAGAAGCTGGATACGCAGATCGCGGCCGGCCAGGCGCCGGACGTATGGCTGTCCGACGGCGTCTACGTCATGAAATATGCCCAGCGCGGTGCCGCCAAGGATCTGACCGATTGGATTGCCAAGGATCTGAAAGCCGACGAGTACTACGGTCTCGATTTCAACAAGGACGCGGACGGACGCTATTGGGGCGTGCCGCAGGGCATTCAGGTCGGCGTGCTGTTTTACAACAAGGATTTGTTCGATAAAGCAGGCGTAGCGTATCCTACGGACGAATGGACCTGGGAAGACCTGAAAGCGTCGGCAGCCAAGCTGACGGTGGACGCCGGCGGAAAAACGGCCGAGGACAGCGGATTTGACGCAGCCAGCGTGAATCAGTTCGGGCTTACCTTCTTCAGCATTACCGAGGGCTGGTTCTCCGTGATGAAATCCTACGGCGGCGGTGCCCTGGACGAGAAGGCGGAGAACTCGATCATCAATTCTCCGGAGAACAAGCAGGCGTTCGAATGGATGGTCGACGGCATGCAGCGCGGCATTATTACCGATCCGGTCGATCTGAAGAGCTTCCAGAGCAATACCGCCGTGTTCCCAAGCGGATCGGCCGCCATGCGGATCGGCATTTATGCCCGGGTGCAGGCAGCGAATGAAGCCGGCCTGAATTACGACGTGACGCTGCTGCCGAAGGGACCTGACGGCAAGCGGGTGTCCCCGGTCATCGCCAACTCGTGGGTGATTAACCAGAAGTCGAGCGACGAGAAGGCGCAAGCTGCCTGGGAGTGGATTAAATACTGGGCTACGGAAGACGATGTGCAGAAGCAGTGGACGGAGCTTGGCGAAGCCGTGCCCGTGAAAAAATCCGTAGCGGAATCCGAAGTGTTCCTCAAGGCGGGAGAGCAGCCGGCTAACCGCCAGGCCTTCCTGGACAGTCTGGAGTTCGCCCAAACGCTCGACAACAACGCGGTATGGGAAGAATGGGTGGGCAAATTCAACGAACATGCGGAGCGAGCCTTCCTGGGCGATGCAACCGTCGATCAGGCGTTAAGCGAAGCGGACGCAGCCGTTCAGGCGGTCCTCGATGATTTTTATAAAAAATAAATCAAGGGTGGAAGAAAGGCGGGAGTGAAATGGACAATACGCTAAATGACAATGCAGCACTCAAAGCCGATCCGATGCCGAATGGAAAGCCCGCCCGAAAACGGAAATGGGATCATGAGGGGAGATGGGGGCTGCTCATGGCCTCCCCTTATCTTCTCCACTTTATCATTTTTGTGGCGGGTCCCCTCGCCGCATCCCTGTACTTCAGCTTTTCCGATTACGATATGCTGAATCCGCCCGAGTGGAGCGGACTGGATAATTTCCGGCGCATGGCCGAGGATTCGATGTTCTGGCGTTCCCTGTGGAACACCCTGTATTTTGCGGTTCTGTTCGTACCGCTCCAGACCTTTCTCGCGCTCGTGCTGGCCGTCGCGTTAAACCAGCGCTTGAAAGGGCTGAAATGGTTTCGGATGGCTCACTTCATCCCGGTGATTTCCTCATGGACCGTCATCTTGTACGTCGCCGACGCCGTGTTTAATCCTCGCTTCGGCCTGGCGAATACGCTGCTTGCCAAGCTGGGGCTGGCGGGGCAAGGCTGGCTGCAGGACCCGAAGCTGGCCATCCCGCTGCTCGTCTTCATTGCGGTCTGGAAAGGGATCGGTTATATCATGGTCATCTATCTGGCGGGACTTCAGAGCGTTCCCGGGGATTTGTATGAAGCCGCGGAGATCGACGGCGCAGGAGCTCTGCGCAAATTCCGCTACATTACGGTTCCGTTAATCTCGCCGACCACATTCCTGGTGGTCATCATGAGCACGATCTCTACCTTCCAGGCATTCGAACAGATCTACGTGCTGACCGGCAGGGGCGACATCAGCTCGGCGGGAGGCCCAAACAACTCCAGCCTGGTCATGATGCTGTATTTATACCGTGAAGGGTTCACGTTTATGAGGATGGGGTATGCTTCCGCCATTGCCTGGGTGCTGTTCATGATCCTGTTCCTGCTGACGCTGATACAGCTAAGGGCTCAGAAGAAGTGGGTGCACTATGACTGATCAAGCGGTCAGGATGGAACTGCAAATGCGGGACTGCATCGGGGAAGGGAGGAGCCTCCAATGAGAAGAAGGCTGCTGGGAAAGAGTATCGGATACGTGCTGATCGGGATCAGCTCGCTCATCATGATCGTGCCGTTTCTGTCGGCGCTCATGAATTCATTGAAAACCTACAAGGAATATACAACGGTTCCGCCTCGCTGGATTCCCGAGGTATTCCAATGGTCCAATTACGCCAAGGTGTTCCAGCTTGGGAATATAGGCGGCTACACGCTAAACAGCATCTTCGTAGCCGTATTGTCCGTCGTCGGTGCCCTGATCTCCTGCTCGATGGTCGGGTATGCGTTCGCAAGACTGCGCTTCCCGCTGAAAAGTGCGCTGTTCGTGATGGTGCTGGGGACGATGATGATCCCGGCGGTGGTGATCATCATTCCGCACTTCATCATTTTTAACAAACTGAACATGCTGGATACGCTGACGCCGCTGTGGATTATCGAATGGCTGGCTCAACCGTTTGGCATTTTCCTCATGAGGCAGGCTTTCATGAATATACCTAAGGAGTACGAGGAGGCGGCCAAGATGGAGGGCTGCAATCCGTTCCAGATTTATCTGCGGATCTTCATTCCGATGGCCAGGCCCACGCTGGCGACGCTGGCGATCTTTACGTTCATGGGCAAGTGGAACGAGATTTTGACGCCTGTCATTTATTTGACATCGAACGAGAAATACACGCTGCCTATCGGCATACTCTCCTTGTCGGGACAGTGGACCGGCAATGAACAGCTCATGATTGCGGCGGCCTTGGTCAGTCTCGTTCCGATCCTGCTGGTATTCCTTTTTGCCGAGAAATATTTTGTGCAGAACCATAATATGGCCGGGATTAAATAACGGCGTATTCAGCGCTTGAGAAGGCGAAAATGCAGACGAAAGGATGAAAGACGAGATGAAAATAGCGGCATTCAGCGGATCACTCATCGATTACAGCATCCATGAAGCGATGTCGATTGCGGCCGAACTCGGTTTTGACGGCATCGAAATCGCCTGCCGCGAACCGCATTTGAGCCCGGAGGCATCGCTTCCCCGGGTTCGCGAAATGAAGGCACTTGCGGATGGGCACGGTATGGAGATTCCGGCATTGGCAGGTTACATGGGGCATTTCTCGACAAGCGGGGATGCCGAATGTGCCGGGGCCTATGATCAGTTCATGGGCCTGCTTGAACGCGCGGTGATGTTGGAGGCGGGCATGATCCGGATCTTTCAGGGAGGGCCGAATGCCTTCCAGGCGGAGGATTATCATTATGCCAAGGCGGCTTTCTGGATTCGGAAATGCGCGGAGGAAGCCCGTGCCGCCGGCAAACGGATCGTCCTGGAGATTCACAACCAGAGCCTGGTGGAGACGACGGACAGCGCACTGCGGCTCTTGGATTTGATCGGCGATGATCAGGTTGGCCTGATTCATGATGCTGGAAATATGTACATCACGGACACGAAATTTGGGGAAGAGTCGGTCCGGCAGCTTGGAAGCCGTTTGTTCCATGTGCACATCAAGGATGAACGGCGGATCGGGCAAGGCGGCGAACCGGGAACGTTCAAGAATTTGACCCGTCACGGGGAGGAGTTCTTCCTGCAATGCCGCCTTGGCGAAGGAGAAGTGGATCACGGCGGGCTGCTCAAGGGATTACGGGAACAGCGGTATGCGGGTTGGCTTACGCTGGAATGCGCAGCTCCCTATCCGCCGAAGGAACGGCTCGCCTATGATCTGCTCGTCATTAAGGAGTGGCTGCAGGCTGTGGAGGTGTCGACCGGATGACGGGGAACGCACGGAAATTTGGAATCATCGGGTGCCAGCATGCCCACATCGGCATGTTTATCGAGGAGATGCTGGCTCTGGGCTACGAATGTGCAGGAGTGTACGAACCGGACAATCAGACGTTAGCCCGCACCCTCGCCGACCGGTACGACCTGGAGCTGACGGGGGATCGGGAGTCGATGCTGGCAGACGAAGGCGTAGGAATCATCGGCTGCGCGGCCATCAACGATGAGAAGATGGATGTCATTGAGCTGTGCGAGCTGCACGGCAAGCCTGTCATGATCGATAAGCCTGCCGTAACGGATCGGGCCGGACTCATCCGGCTGCGCGGCTTGTTGGATCGAGGAAGAATCGAGGTAGGCATGATGCTGACCGAACGTTTCCGTCCTTCTCTCCACACCGTCCATCGGATGATTCGAGCGGGTGAATTGGGGGACATCATCCATATCTCGATGCGTAAGCCGCATCGGCTGAATCCGGAAACACGTCCGGCCTGGCATTTTGACAGAGGGCAGTCCGGCGGCATCATCAACGATCTCTTCGTGCATGATTTCGACCTGTTAAGGTGGCTGACGGGCCGGGAAGTGGAGACGACATCCGGTTATCTGGCGAAGCATATTCTGCCTGAATACCCGACCTTCTACGATGCGGCCGGCGTTCAGGTATTCATGGCTGGAGGGATCACGGCACAGCTATACGCAGACTGGCACACGCCCGCCGGCAGCTGGACTTGGGGAGACGGCCGGATCTTCATTACGGGGACGCGCGGCATTGCCGAAATTCGGCTGGAAGGCGATCCCTTGCTGTCCAGCGATGAGGTAGCGCTTGTGATCACCGATCAAGAGCTGCGTTCTTTGCCTTTAACGGCTCCGGCGATCTCCCTTTCACAGGATTTTCTGAATCGGGTGGCGGGAGAAGCGGGCCTGATCACGCATGACGATATTTACAAAGCCTCGGAGGCTACGGTGATGGCCGATGAGGGAGCACGGATCCTGATTAGGGAATAGGAGAAAGCACGGGCTTCGATGCAAACAGAACGGGAATGAGGGGGCGGAGGGAATATGACGAAGGAAAAGCTGCCGGTTCGATTCGGGATCATCGGCTGCGGAATTATTGCGGATATCCATGCCAAGGGCATCATGAACACGGAGGAAGCCGTGCTGGCCGCCGTGTTCGATACGAAACGGGAATCGGCGGCCAAGCTGACTGAAACGTATGGAGGAGATGTCTGCGACACATTGGAGGAGCTGTTGGCGCGCGAGGATGTGGAAGTGGTCTGCATTTGCACCCCAAGCGGCATGCATGCAGAGCAAACGGCGATGGTTGCCAGGGCGGGCAAGCATGTGCTGGTGGAAAAGCCGATGGCGATCAAGCTTGACGATATCGAGCGCATGATCGAGGTTTGTGCGGAGAGCGGGGTACTACTCGCTACCGTCTTTCCGAGGCGCATGTCCCCGCAAGCCGGGTATGCCCGCCAGGTCATTCAAGAAGGACGCCTCGGGAAGCTCAGTTTATGCTCGGCGTATGTCATGCTCTACCGCGATCAAGCCTATTATGACAGTGCGGGCTGGCGCGGGACCTGGGCGATGGACGGCGGCGGGGCGATGATGAATCAGGGAATACATACGGTGGATATGCTCCAATGGCTCGTTGGGCCCGTAGCATCCTTGTCGGCGAAGGCCAAAGCCGTGCTGCGAAATATCGAAGTCGAAGATACCGTTATCGCAGCCCTTGAATTTGCGAACGGCGCGCTCGGGGTCATGGAGATCACGACGACGGCCTGCGACGGCAAAGGCCAGCGGCTGGTCATTCATGGAGAGAAGGGCGTGCTTGTCATGGAAGAAGATACGATCGTATCCCTTGAAATCGATGGTGAACAAGTTCAGCTGCCTGAATTCGATGCGTTCAAAGTTATACCTGACGGTCACCGCCTGCAAATTCAAGATATGGCGCTTGCCGTTCGCGAAGGCCGCGAGCCTATCATTACCGGGGAGGACGGCCGGCATTCCCTGGAGATCATTCTCGGTACCTACGAGGCTTCCAGGCAGCGCAAGGAAATTCAATTGTTGACCGGAACGCCGGCGTTGTAAGGGATGGAGGTGACTTTATGAGGACTGAGCGAAACATCAAGCCTGTTCTTGAACACGTTCAAGATCAACTGAAGGTCCGCGTTTATGACCAGCGCGAAGCGATGGGGAAAGCGGCGGCCGCCGATATCCTCGAGACCATGCAGCGCCTGTTGGCCGAGAAAGAGCGCATTCGCATCGTCTTTGCGGCCGCCCCGTCCCAGAATGAGTGCCTGGCTGCGCTGGTTCAAGCGGAAGGACTGGACTGGAGCCGGGTAACCGCATTTCATATGGATGAATACATCGGCCTAACCCCGTCGGCCCCGCAGCGGTTTGGGAACTTTTTATCCCGGCGGCTGTTTGATCAGGTATCTCCGGGAGAGGTGCATCTGATCGACGGTTTGAATGATCCTGAAGCAGAGTGCGATAGATACAGCCGACTGGTCGCCGCCGCACCGATCGATATGGTGGTCCTGGGCATTGGCGAGAACGGGCATATCGCCTTCAACGATCCGCCTGTTGCCGATTTTGCCGACCCTTTATGGGTGAAGCGGGTCGAGCTGGACGAGGCTTGCCGCCTTCAGCAGGTGAATGACGGCTGTTTTGCGAGCTTGGAGGAGGTTCCGGCATACGCGCTTACGCTCACCGTTCCGGCGTTAATGTCGGGTGCCCATCTGTTCTGCGTTGTGCCGGGCGCAAGCAAGCGGGCTGCGGTGCAGCGGACGCTGCAAGGCGAGATAAGCGAGGCTTGTCCTGCCAGCATCCTTCGGCGGCATCCGGATTGCACGCTGTACGTCGACCTGGAGTCGTACGGGGAAATTCGGAATGGATAGCCGCGATCGGGTTCGGGCAGGCCGCCATTATGCAACGGGCGAGCCAATGGAGCTGGCATGGAATCCGGACGGCCGGATCGAGCGAGTCCTTCCACGCGGCGCGGACGAGGAGATATGGGTTGCTCCCGGATTGATCGACCTTCAGATTAACGGCGGTTACGGATATGACTTCAATTCGCTGCCGCTTACTACGGATACGGTCATCCAGGCAACCCGGCGGTTATGGGAGAAGGGTCTAACCCTGTTCTACCCCACCGTCATTACCAACGGAGACGAAGAAATCGAACAGCTGCTGCGGGTTATCGACGCGGCTTGCCTGGAGGATGAAGCTGTCGGTTCAAGCATAGGCGGGATTCATTTGGAAGGCCCCTTTCTTTCTCCGGAAGAGGGGCCAAGGGGAGCCCATGATTCCCGGTATATCAAGGCACCGGACTGGGCATTGTTTACGAGATGGCAGGCGGCATCGGGGAACCGGATTCGGATCGTCACCCTATCGCCAGAGTGGCCGGAAGCAGCGGGTTTTATCCGGGCGTGCGTCGAATCGGGAATCATCGTATCGATCGGGCACACCGCCGCTACACCCGAGCAAATTCGGGAAGCCGTGGAAGCAGGAGCGACGATGTCCACCCATCTGGGCAATGGCGCGCATCTGACGCTGCCGCGGCATCCGAATTATTTATGGGAGCAGCTTGCGCAAGATCAGCTGTGGGCAGGCATGATCGCGGACGGGTACCATCTGCCGGATTCGGTCATCAAGGTGATGCTCCGCGCCAAGCAATCCAAAGCGGTGCTGGTCAGCGATGCCGTCTACTTAAGCGGAATGCCGCCAGGCGAATACGAGACCCATATCGGCGGTCATGTCGCCTTGACTCCTGAAGGCCGACTGCATCTCGCCCGCAAGCCGGAACTGCTGGCCGGCTCGGCCATGATGCTTGCCGATGCGGTTTGGCGGCTGGCTCGGTCGGGACTGTGCACGTTTTCTGAAGCATGGGACATGGCTTCGGTGCTGCCCGCCCAGGCCATGGGACAAGGGGAACGCTATAGGCTGAAGAGAGGAGCCCAGGCCGACTTCGTGCTTCTGGAGAAGCGCGAGGAGGGCCTTCGCATCGTGGAGACCGTCAAGGGAGGGCGTTCGGTTTACCGGGCTGATCGATAGATGTTGAAATCATAAACAGGATGTTATGAATGTGAACGATGATCACAAGTTTGAGGCCAAGACAACAAATATCCCTTCTTGAATTCAGAAGGGATATTCGCATTCCTATTTATAGTGAGGCATCTGAAATTTAAATGCAGGGTTTTATTTCTTTTTGATAATAGTCAATTTCGATGACGGTATCGCCTTTTGGCGCGTAAGAAGCTTCAAACTGATCGACAAACGGGTATACGGTTACCCATTCCGGATGATGGTTGTGATTTCCACCCATTAAAATAATGACGCCGCTTGCGATGCATACGTAATTTCCGATAATCAATTTATCGATATAGCTACATTCTTAAACCTGATCAAACGACGAACCATCGTCCGCAAGATTCCGATAAAATAATCCATTCTCTTTGCCAAAAGAACGTTCAATTCCTCTAACCATACTTCGCCATCATCTCCGCGAGCATCCCCTTGATGCGAACCAGCAACTCCTGCGGCGCCTTCACGGTGGCTTCATTCCCTAATCCGATAAAAAATTTAGCAAAATATAATATTTCGCTGGCGGGGATATCTTGGTCAATCCGACCGCTTCCATCCGGCTGCCGATCTATGCGGGGAACCGGGCATAACTCGGATTCGCAGCGCTGAACGCCTTCCCGGCTCAAATCCACGACCATCCGGACATAGACCGATTTCTCCGTCCCGTATTCCCTCCAGTTCCCCAGATGGATGTGCCGGTGGTCCCGCGGCTCGATGCCGGTTGCATCCTCAGCCACGGACTGCATGCGGTCGCAGCGGAACAAGCGGAAATCATCGCGCAGAAAACAATAAGCGGGACAATACCAGAAGCCGTTGCTTGCATAGATGCCCACGGGCTGGATGCTTCGCGCGGCATAGCCGTCCCTGCTCTCGTATAACACCGTAACGACCCGCTGGTCGACGGCGGCATCCAGCAGAGCCCCGAGAGATTCAGCCTTCTGCTGTCTGGTATGCGTCAGAAAATCCACCCGGTTCTTCATCTGGTCAATCCGGTCGCGCACATCCCCGGGCATATAATAATAAAATTTCTGAAGTGCGGTAGAGGACTCGGCTTCAAAGGGAAGAAATAGATAGTGACGCAAGGCGTGGCTGGCAAAAAACATCGCGACGGCTTCTTCCTCGCTGAAGGCGATCGGCGGAAGAACCCGTTCCTTCAGCACCTGGTAGCCGCCGTGCGGTCCTACCTCGGAATAGAGGGGGACTCCCAGTTCGCTAAGCTCCTGCAGGTCCCGCAAAATCGTGCGAGACGATACGCCGAATTGATCGGCCAGTTCTCGTACGGTGAATTTTCGCATTCGGTTAACGGTCATCATCAGCTCGATGAGACGTTTGGATTTGGACATAGGATCAGCTCCGAATCATTGGATGACTATGACAATAGTTGTCACTATTATACGCTATACTTGCCGTAGAACCCAAAAGACCCCTTATACTAATAAATGGAGTGATGGAATGTGAGTCAATTGCATGAAATGAAGCAGCTGTTGTTCGAGGAGCTGGAGCTTATCGTTCGTACCAGTTCGAATCTGATCGGCAAAATTTCAGAAGCGCATTGGGATTACAGGCCTGCCCACAATATGAGATCGCTTCAGGAACTCGTGCATCATCTGGTTTCGGTGCCTGCGACGGACCTGTTGATTCTGCAAGAAAAGAGCGAGGCGGAGATCCGAGAACTGGAGGCAAGCATTGCCGCTGACGGGACGGACAAGGACAAGCTGATCTCTTGGATGACAAAGGGACTTGCCGATGTAAAATCCTACATGAATGGGCTGACAAATGAAGAATTTATGCAGAAGACAACGAGACCCTTCTATTTGGAGCATGGTTCAACCCAAGCCAAGTGGCTGATTGAAATCGTCACGCATGCCCAGCATCATCGGGCGCAAATGTTCAATTACCTGAAAGCCCAAGGCTATGAAGTAAATATGTTCGATCTATATTAAACGGTGGATACCCTCCAACCCGTCCAACTTTATCGTGGTACGACACAAAAAATGGACAACCATAGGGTCCCTACCTAGACCAAGCAGGAGGCACTGCCACATGGCGGTGTCTTTTTTCCTGTTGTTTACCAAAATTGAAAAATCGCTTGAAAGTGACGCTGCGTCATCCTGTACAATGACTTCAAAGTTGAAAAGGGGTGGAGGCAAAACAATGAAACGATATGCACCAGCTGCAATCCTATGGATCCTCGGCATGTTCTTGCTCAGTGCATGCGGTTCGAGGGGCGAAGAAGAGGAGCTCCAACGCGTAACGCTTGATGAGGTTGAAGTGCTGGAGATCGACCATGGCAGCACGACCTTGTTCGTGGAGACAGCGGATGTGGAAGCATTGGAGGTTTCGCTGCTCCGAAGCGGCAGTTCCGCAGGAGCCGTTGTCGATCAAACAGATAATCGGGTGAAGATTTCTTTAGATAACGATATCACTCGGATGTTGAATATCGGCCGGATACCGCAGCTTCGCGTAAAAATTCCTGCGGATTATGCAGGGAAGGTCGAAATTGACGGTTCTTCCGGCAAGGTAACGGGAACCGGCCTGCAAAATCACAGCCTTCAGGTGAAGGGGAAAAGCGGGAATATCTCCCTTGCGTTCACCCGTTTGAACAACGATGTGGATGTATCGGCTACAAGCGGAAACGTGAACATACAGCTCGATGAAGAGACGCCTGATGCGACATGGGTGCTGCAATCCGGGAGCGGACGGAGGTCCATTGCCGTTCCGCTCCAGGACAGGAACGAGAGCAACCGGAAGACGGAAGGGCGAACCGGTGACGGGGAGCACGAGGTGAAGCTCAAAACCTCCTCGGGGAACATCTCGATAAAATAATCATGCGGAACTGAGCGTAAGAAAAAAAGCATCCCCGTTCGGTCCTTTCAAGAGATCATTGCTTTCGGACTCTTGAAGCAGACCATCAGAGGATGCTTGTCATCTCAACCTATGAAAGATTCTTATATGACAACAAGGAATGACAGCATCTTATTCTTCAGCAGGCACAGAAGCCTTGGATGAAGCCGAGGATCTCATATATTGGGGCGGGTTTACGTCATCGATCAACAGGATACCGTCGTACTGGTCCCGGGCGATTAAGCTTTCCGGAATCATGCCCCAGCTATAGGCAAAACGCGGCTCGAACATCCACGAGTTGCCCGCCTCACGTTTTTGGTAACGCAGGTCAACGAAGGTATACGGCGAGCCTGCGGCCGACAGGATCGATTCAATGGAGCCCGGCTCTACCGGCAGAACGTCATGTACATTGCCCATATTATCCGCGGTTTGGCCGCTGGCCGGATACAGGCCAAGCACGTAACTGTATTTCTTCATTTCATCCGAGAGTTTCTCTCCCATTAAAGTCACCGGATATGGCGTACCCATTACCTCGGTTTGGGCTTTGCGGATGTGGTCGTTATGTCCCCACACGATGAATTTTTCCGTCGGGTAGACTTCGGTTGCCAGCCACATGAGATTGTCATGCATCGCCTGGTCCCGCCATTCCATCGATTCCAGGAACGGGACATAATCCCCGCTTTCCATGCCAAGCGTTGATTGAATGGAGAGCTCCACATATTCCCGGGCTACCCGAATCCGGTCGTTCAGGGTCCGTTCGAGCAGCATGGACAGTTTGGGGTTATCCGGGTACAGCCGTTTCAGATGAGCTTCGTTTGCCTCCGTCTTTAAGGATTCCAGAGCATCCTTGTACACTTGAATCAGCTGATGTTTCTCTTTGCGGTAAGCGTCCAGATCCGTACCAAGTGCGTAGTCAGACAGTTTCTTCTCAGCTTCCGATAGACGCTTAGCCATGGCCTGATCCTGCAGCCATTGTCCGTCCAACAGCGGATGCTGCAGCTGCATGTCAAAACCGGTCAGCACGAGCGGCTGCTTGCTCTGTTGTGCTGTTTTAATGTAGTCGAACAACGGCATAATCTCTTTGGACCACCAGACGCCGAAGATGGAATCCTTCATCGTTTGTTCCGCGCTCTGCTGTCCGGCCCTACCGTAAGCCAAAGAGCTGTTGCCAAGACCGCTCTCAAAGGCCAGAACGTTGTACCCCATCTCCTGATGCAGGAACTGGATTAAGCGGGTCTTCGCCAGATTGAACTCGCCAACCCCGTGGGAGCTCTCCCCTAGGAACACGAAACGTTTGTCATGCAGCAAGGGCTTCAGCATAGCCAGATCCTTATACTGGTTAGTGCCGTTGGCTGTGTTGGCCGGGTGAATCGTATCCAGTCGATATACATGGTCTTTGGCCCAATTCTCCCACTCGGCAATTTTTTCATCCGACGTTCGTGCCGTCTTAACCTCCGTAACCTGCCCTTGGATGGGATCGGCGGCAGAAGCATATATTTTTCCATCAGAGATGAAGGTGGTCCCTAATAGGGAGGCGGTGAGCAGGAACACGGTGAATGCTTTTCTGGCTTTATGTAATGGCATGATAGATTAGGTCACTCCTTATTATGATGATTGGTTATTAGTTCTTGCCTTGAAGCGTTGGCAACACCTCCTTAACCTGGTCGCAATTATTGTCTGGCGGCGTTAGTGAATTGAAATGCAGGCCTACCCTAGTCTTCCTCCCAGAAGAGATCGTTCAGCGTACGGGATAATGCCTTGCATATGGCAACGCACAGGCTGAGGGACGGATTATATTTCCCCAGCTCGATCAGGCCGATGGTCTGCCTGGAGACACCGACGATCTGGGCCAGTTCTTCCTGCGATAAATCCTTCTCGACGCGGGCCATCTTCAATTTGATGTTTTTCATGCTGCAGTCCCCCCATATCCCTTTCTACGAGTCGAATGGATCGTTCTCCGACATTTTCTGGCTTACCTTGTTGGCGCCGTAGTGGATCAACCAATTCACCCCGGCAAAAAGCGGGATGTAAATGATCAATGAGACGAAGAAAACGCTAAGGAAATATTTGAGCTCGGTTGCGCTGTTGTCATTGCCAAACAGAACCGCGCTGCGGATACCGAAAAAAAGAGCAAGTGCGACACCGATAACAAGTCCCCCTATCGCCATACGCGTGCTGAACGAAATTTTGCTCCGCTGGTCATGGACCTCCACTTCATCCGAGTAAATCCCCAGCGCCACGCTGCGTATCCCGAAATATAAGCTTCCTCCCAGGATGATCAGCATTTCCAGCCAGACGGGTTCCGTTCGCGACAGCACAAAAGATTTGATGATGACGGAAATGCTGCAAATGATCATGATCAAGGTATACACCTCTTTATATAACTTGTTCTTCAAATTGACGATACGCTCATCCTCAACCGAGTTTTTCTTAAACCAATTCAAGCTCATCATTCCTTCCTTCTTTTTGGTTAGAGATACGTTATTGAGATTTTCTGGATACATGCATTGTAATAGTATTTACGTCTTTTTGCAATGTATATATGTCATTTTGAATTTAATATTTGTCTTTCAAGGTGAGGAGCTGGATAAAAGAGTCTCAAACACTCATCATAGTCTATAGGAGGAATTTATTCTTGATATATTTTGCTGAACCGGACGTTTACCCCGGAGGTTTACATTCTGTGCTCGCGTGTTAGAATTGAATTAGGGCATCTCTCTTGCCCAAATTGATGACAGGAGCGTGTTTTTTCTCATGATCCATTTCATTCGTTTACGCTAATGTGAGGTACAGATCCAAGTAGGCTCGGCCCTTTTTTTGACAATTGCGGCTTGAGTTTATTTATCTGTGCCTTTTTCATTGCGTTCAATCGAATGAAAGGGTGAATTGCTGTGTCCAACAACGAAAAATTGTTAAAAAAAGCACAAAAACTTTCGATACACGAGAAGATGTTTCAATGCCCGATCTGCGGCGGTGCCATGAAGGTAGAACGCATGGCCAGCCTGGAATGCGAGAACAGGCATTGCTATGATATATCCAGGCAGGGATACGTAAACCTGGTGAACCATTCATCCAAAACCAAATATGATAAGGCTTTGTTTGAGGCCCGAAACACGATCAGCGACAGCGGCTTCTTCGGCCCCATGGTAGAAGCGGTAACGAATCGCCTGATCCAGGAACTGAAGTTCCGGGAATCCGTGAAGCCTGTAAAACTGCTTGATGCAGGCTGCGGGGAGGGCTCCCATCTATCCGCCATCGGACATAAGCTTCGGGAGCACCCTTTGGTGCCGGATGTTCTCGGCGTAGGCATGGATATTGCCAAAGAGGGCATCGTTATGGCCGCCAAGACATCCCCTGACTCTATATGGTGCGTGGCCGATTTGTCCCGGAGCCCGTTTGCCGATCAACAGTTTGATTACATCCTGAACATTCTGTCCCCGTCCAATTATTCGGAGTTCAGGCGGTTGCTTGCGAGTGGCGGATCATTGGTGAAGGTAATCCCGGACAGCCTGTATTTGCAGGAGCTTAGAACCTTGTTCTATACAGGCACAGGCAAGGAGAATTACTCCAATGACAGCACAATAGAGCTGTTCAGCCGCCATTTTGAGCAAATCGATGCCGAGCGGGTGCAGTATCGAGTCGTGCTGGATAACGATCAGATGAAACAGCTGATTCGCATGACGCCGTTATCCTGGAGCGCTTCGCCCGAGGCCATCGGACAAATGCTGGATGAAGCGATGGAGGTCACGGCAGACTTCAAAATCCTGTATGGATGGAATGAGGGATAACCATAACGGTCCTTCAGCCGAAAATGCCTCATATTTTGCTAAAGTGATCCAGTTGGGGAATAATAGGAGTAACGTTGTAAATATGAAAATAAGGTGGTTGACGATCATATGGCACTTCGAATGAATCCATATCTCGTGATGGACGGGAATGCTAAGGAAGCTATTCAATTCTATGGGAAGGCGTTGGATGCCCAGGTCGTCATGGTTCAGACCTTCGGCGAGATGCCGGCGAACCCTGATTTTCCGCTGCCGGAAAGCGCGAGAGATCGCATTTCCCACGCTTTGCTGAAGGTAGGAGAGACGGATTTGATGTTCTCCGATACGTTTCCCGGTCAACCGGTTCAATCCAGCAATCAGGTTCAGATCTGTATCATGACCGATCAGGTCGAACAGGCGAAGCGGATATATGAAGCGCTGCAGGAGGGCGGTCAGGTGGTTATGCCCCTTCAGGAGACGTTCTGGAGCCCGGCGTACGGCATCGTAGCTGACAAATTCGGCGTGAACTGGAATATCTCCACGGAAGCGGAAGCGTAGAAGCTGATCCGGCCTGTTATATCCATGAACAAAAAGCCCTGACGATTTGCCGTCAGGGCTTTTTGTTCGGTTGCAGCGCAGTCGAGTTTCCTGAATTATGCCCGAGATCCGTCCCACCACTTATAGTAGATATGGACATGCCCGGCGGGGCTTGCCACGAGCGGATCGATAACGAGTGTTTTGCCGCTGACCTTCAGCTCGATCACCTTCTTGTTCTTCTCCGCGGAGTCTATCTTCGCGAGGAAGGCGGAATCGACCTCGAAGCCATACAGCTGGAGGAGCTCGATCAGCATGCCGCGCTGCGTTTTATCGGCGGCATTGGAAAGCGCGATTCCGCTAAACTGCATAATCTGCGGCTCGAATTGAACGGACACGGCGTAATCCGTCTCACCGGTTTGCTTCGTGCTGGTCATGACGATTTTATTCGATCCGTCGTCATAAATGCGGTAGCCGCTGTACTTCGGAAATACCTTCTGGCGGATCACGAGGTACATCTCGTCCCGATATACGTCCCAAGGCGTCGGCAGCTTCGGCAGCATGGCCTCCGCGCTCGGCGCGGTAGGGCGGTCGTATAGGTTCGACATTCCGCGATCGGTCAGGTTTTTGATCAGCTGAAGCACTTCGGCGCGCGTGATAGTGCCGCTGCCTACATAGCCTTCAATCGTATTTTCCCCTTTGATCCGACCCTGCGCGTACTTTTTCCCAAGAACGTATTGAATGGCCTGATTTCCGCCGTAATTCACGCCGTCGGCGCTGGATATCAGCTCGGCCACATGGGAACGCGTTATGTATTGGCTGCGCTTGGTTTTGTCAGCGAATCCGTGTACAGGATAGTTCTTGAAGTGCAGAAAATGATAATATTTATCCGACCATAGTTCGGTCAAATAGTTCTCCTGCAGGTCCTTGCCCGTAATGCCGACAACCAGCATGCGGATGAATTCGGCCTCGGTCACATTCTGATTAGGCATGAACATTCCGTTCGCATAGCCGTTGACAATCCCCTTGTCGACGCCCCATTCGATGGTCGTTTTTGCCCAGTGGTTATCAATATCCCGAAAAGTAACCCCGGCAAAAGCGCTGCCAGCTCCTACGAACAAAGAGACAGCCAGGAGTATAGGCACACATCGTGTCCTGAACTTCAACATCTGCAATCCTCCATCTTTAATTTGCTAAAATACTACAAAATACATTGTATAGGCCTGTTTTTCGGGCGGTCAAGCATCAGAAAGCGGTTCCGAACAAAGATGGGCTGTTATAACTAGCTAACTAACTTTAGCGATACTAAGGGACTACAGGACCAAGGAAGTGCATAAATCTTCCGTTTTTGATGTGGGATATGGGAAAGGAAGGCGTGTTTTTCATGAAGCATCCAGGGAGTGAGACACGCTGCCGTGCGAAAATATCCGGAGGTTCCAGAAATGGTTATAGTCTAAAAGTTAGGGGTTCGGAGTTCCTATTGGAAGATGCCTTGCCGTTAGGTAAAATATCCCTTGTTTACTATCTACAGAAGAGAGGCGAAAATCGATGAGATTGATGCGAAAATCGTTATTAACCTTATGCAGCCTTTTGCTTGCAGTCTCGGTTTTGGTGCCGCTAACAACGGTTCATGCAGCGGATCAGAAATGGATCAATCAAGTATGGAGCGAGTATAAATCCTATAACAAGAAGACGGTAAATGCGTATAACAATTACCAAAAACAAGTAGACAAGAAATATAAGGCGTTTTATAATGCCAGCCATGCCTCCCTGGACCAGCTCGAGAAAAAAGTGCTGGAGGATCAAAAGCAATGGGACCAGAAGCTTCGAGCCGATTTGGAGCAGCTGAAGCTGAAGTATGAGGGAAACCGCGACGTAAAGGATAAGCTGACACAATATGAACGGTTCATCAATCCAAGCTATTTAAACGGTCCGATGTGGAAGTATGCGAATGCCGCTAACCGCAATTATTTGAACAGTACCCTATGGAAACTAAGCAAAGAAATGAACGAGGATTATTTGAACAGCTGGATGTGGACATACAAGAAGACGATCACCCCGAGCTATTTGAACAGTTCCGCATGGAAATTCAGCAAAACGGTCAGTGAAAGCTATTTGAACAGCCCGATGTGGAAGCTCCGTAACGGATCCAGTACGTCATACCTGAACAGCCCGATGTGGAAGTACAAACAAGGGAAAATCAGCAAAGCAACGGCTAAGAGCCAATACGGCAAGCTGTTTAAGGAACAGACAACCGCGATCTCCAAAGGCAATGCTGCAAGAAAATCCGAAATAACGAAAATGGCAAGCGGTACGCAGAAGAAGATAGACGAGCTATATAAGGAAACGGTGGTTATACTTGAGGCACGTCGCGAGGAGGCGTTGAAGAGCATCTCCGACCTGCGGATCGAAATTGCCGGAGAAGGCTTGCAATGGGAAGCGCTGCTCGTGGAGAAACCGTAATTATCTATATTTTTAAGCCTACAAGAGAAGAGCTGCCCCAGTGGTCCGAACATGACCATAGGGGCAGCTTTTGTTTTTGTAAAAATGAAAACAAGAAAATGCAGGATATTCTTTGACTTTAACGATTATTTCACATAATATTATGTCAGTAACCTAACAAAAACTAACATAAATAACACGGAAGCTGAACGAAAAATTCGCACTTAAGTAGGTTGATAACGATGAAAACGAAAGTGACGATTCAGGAAATCGCCGATTTCACAGGCGTGTCTAAATTCGCGGTATCCCGGGCCTTGTCGGGGAAATCCGGTGTCAGCCCGCAGACCAGGGACATGATCCTGAAGGCCGCAGGACAGCTTGGGTATTTCAAGGATCAGCCAGGCCAAGCGGCAGGAAGAAACCAGCAGCTCCAGGAGCCGGAGAACCGAAAATGGGCGGGGGCGGTACTGGTCCTGTTCCCGAATGTCCGATATCAGAATCGCGAATCGCTCTATTGGGGGCCGGTTTTTGACGGAATATCGACCCGTCTTAATCAGAAAGGGCTTGACATCCTGACGCTGACGGAGCCTTCGAATGACCACATGTTCTCCCTCCTGAATCCCCAGGGCATTCTCGGGATCGTAACGGTGGGAGCCGTGTCCACGCAAAATTTAATGGATATCAAGAAGCTGAACATTCCCGTGGTCATGGTAGACCACATGGACCCGGCGTTCCAATCGGACACGGTGTTCACCGACAATATGCACAGCATGAAACAAATCATGACCAAACTGATCAGCAAAGGATATAAAAAATATCAGTTCATCGGCAACATTGAAGATGCCCAGAGCTTTTACGAGCGCTGGATCGGTTTCTCGTCCGCGCTGGCCGATTACAAAATTGAGCACCGGCAGCTGCCTTCTCTAATCAGCCCGGAGATTGAGAACATACACGAAACGTTAGGGAAGGCTCTTGCCGGAAACGAGCTTCCGGAAGTGTTCGTTTGCGCTAATGATATCACCGCTATGTTTGCCATGGAGGCGCTCGGGAATCAGGGCATCGACGTACCGGGTCACGTACAGGTGACCGGGTTCGATAATACGTACGACAGCCTGCCGATCATGGCAACGGTGAACATCGATAAGGAATTGCTGGGGATGCGTGCCGTCGATCAATTGCTCTGGCGGATCGTGAACCCGGATTCCAATTATGAGCGCCTCCTTATTCAAGCCGATGTCATTATTAGGGAATCGAATAACGCTGCGCGGGATACGGACGAACCATAACGCTGTGTATGTAATGTTAAGTTAGCCTCGATGTCTTAAAGACATCGAGGCTTTTTGTATTCATAACAAACAAATAACAAACAAATAACAAACATACGAACTTTATTAAAGTCGATTGAGATGGAATAACAGTTATTTAAGTTGATATATAGGGATTTATATCGAATGATGCCGATTTTTGCTGAAGTTAAATGTAAACGCTGTTGCTAATTATTTAGGTCATTTACAAAATAATATTTAGGTTTGTTGTTATTATTATCATAAAATATATTGACGTGATCACGATCCTGGTGTTATATTTTTTGGCAAACAGGGATAACGGATTGGGGGCGGGGGAACAACAGGATGGCCGGGAATGAAGCATCGACATCATCTTGGGGGTACTTGCATGACGTTAACAGGGCGTTAAACAAATAGGGGAGGTTTTTAGCGTGAGAAAAATGAAAGGGCTTTCTTTATTGCTTATCTGTTTGTTGTTTTTGATTACCGCCTGCAGCGGCGGAGGGGCCAAGCAGGCGGAGGCGCCGCCGGCAACCCCGGCTCCCAGCACGGAAACCGCGGCAGAGACTCCTAAAGAAGAACCCGCCGAACCTGAAGCAGAACCTGTTGATCTGGGTGGCCGCGTGATTAAGGTAGCCGCTTGGTGGGACCTGAAGCCGGCAGGCACAACGGCCGGAGAGAAGGCACGCCTGGAGAAGATCGCCGAAATCGAGAAGAAATACAATTGCAAAATTGAATTCGTCAACGTTCCCTTTGAGGAGTACATGAATAAATTCACGACAAGCGTGCTGGCAGGCGAGCCCTTCGCCGATATCGTGCAGTTGGAGTACAAGTCGGCGTTGCCGGCGATTATGAAGGGACAGATCCTGCCGATCAGCGAATTTACCACGGACAAGAACAACATCAATAACGAAGCGGATCTGCAGACGAAATATCCATCCATAGGCGGAGGGGAATACGGCTTCGATAATCCGACCTCCATCGGGCTCGGACTTCATTACAACCGTGATCTGTTTAAGAAGAACGGGCTTCCGGATCTTCAGGAGCTGTATGCCAAGGGAGAATGGAACTGGGATACATTCATGGAGCTTGCCAAACAGGCAACCAAAGATACGAATAACGACGGGAAAACGGACGTATGGGGCTTCTCCGGCTGGGCCATTGATGCGGTAAAGCATTTCACCGCAGCTAACGGGGGCAAAATCGTAGACGATTCCAACGGCAAAGAAGGCTTGTCCGATCCGAAGACATTGGAAGCAGCCGAGTTCGTGAACCGCCTTTACAACGTGGAGAAGGTTGTGAAAGTCAAGAGCGGCAACAAAACGAATTGGGAAGAAACCAACACCTTTAAAGACGGCGACGTGGCCATGTTTACGGCGGCGGAATGGATGCTGGGCGACATTACGTTCGAGGTTGGCGTGGTGCCGATTCCTGCGGGCCCGCAAGGATCGGCAGAAACAACGTATGCCAATACCGCCGCGTCCGCGAAGTTCATTGCCAAAGGCGTGAAAGATCCGGCCATCGTCTACCAAATTTACGAAGAGACGTTCGATATACCGCCGACCGAGGAATACCCGGGACAGGATTACCTGGAGAGCATCTATACCAATCAGGAAGACATCGACATGATTCGCGAGCATATTGCCGGAACCGGCGTCATCACGGTCGATGAAGCCTACACGGATTACCCTACGGGCGCTTTCATTGAGGACATTATCGTGAACAATCAATCGGTAACCGCTACGGCCGAGAAATATAAACAACAGGCCCAGGCTGCTGTCGATAAAATGGGCAAATAAGATGGACGGGGGCGTCAAAGCTTAAAGCCTCGCCCCCTTCTCCTGAACAGGGGGATGAACATTGACACTTCAAACGCAGCTAAAAAAATGGATGACCCGGCTATTGGTTCTTGCGGCAATCTTGGCCGCTTTGACGGTGTTCTTTAATAGAGGGGGGAATGAGTCCGGAGCCGGGGGGAGGCCGGGACACGGCGGGACAGAGCTTACATTGGAACGTCCTGCATCGCTGGTCAATCTCAGCACGCATCCGGGGAAAAGCATTTCCTATGCCCAATATTTGTCGGATCATGACGGAAAAAGTCGACCTGATCATGAGATCACGATTCCTGCGGCGGATTACAGCCGTGCCGAGGGTGGGGAATTCCGCAGGCTGGAAGCCTATGAGGGTCATCCCGGAACCTCGTTGTTTACGGGGGAGAAGGGTGAGGTTGAATGGAAGGTCCATGTAGAGGAGGAGGGATTGTATAATCTGTCCCTGCTCTATTATCCGGTGGAAGGAAAGAGTTCCTCCATTGAGCGTTCCATCCGCATCGACGGGGAGGTCCCATTTCAAGAGGCCGCTTATTTGCAATTCGACCGCATATGGGATAACGCCAAGGACGGCATCGATCAGGATAACCAGGGCAATGACCTGAGGCCGAAGCAAATCGAACGCCCCGCTTGGACCACGACGGTGCTGAAGGATGCGGATGGTTACATCACGGAGCCGCTTCTTTTTTACTTTGGGGAGGGGGAGCATACGGTATCTTTAACGGCCGGGCGGGAACCGATGGTTATCGGGGAACTCAAGCTGTTCCAGCAGGAGAGTCCGCCGACGTATGCCGAGCTGTACCAGCAGTATGAGGCTGAAGGGATTCGAAGAACCGAAGGCGCCTTGCTGGCGATTCAGGGAGAAGACGCAGTCGCCAAATCCTCCCCGACCCTGTATCCGCTAAGCGAGCGTTCGAGTCCGAGCGTCAGCCCTTACAGTGCGTCGAAAGTCCGAATCAACACCATCGGCGGCTACAACTGGCGGCTGCCCGGACAGTGGATCGAATGGGAACTGGACGTCCCGGAGAGCGGGCTCTATACGATAGCGTTCAAATCGCAGCAAAATTTTGTGAGGGGCATGTACTCGACGCGAAAGCTGACGATCGACGGGAAGGTTCCGTTTGAAGAAATGAACGACGTCGCTTTCCGCTTCAAGAACGGATATCGCATGGACGTGCTTGGGGGCGATGAACCTTATCTGTTCCGGTTGGAGCAAGGTAAGCATTTGTTACGCCTCGAGGCGAGCCTGGGTGAATTCGCTCTCCTCATTCATGAGGTGGAGGACAGCCTGCTTAACCTGAATGCCATGTACCGCAAAATATTGATGATCACCGGCACGAATCCGGATGAATTCAGGGATTACCGCGTACAGCAGCGGATA
Source organism: Paenibacillus sp. cl141a (assembly GCF_900109305.1). Lineage (NCBI taxonomy): Bacteria > Bacillati > Bacillota > Bacilli > Caryophanales > Paenibacillaceae > Paenibacillus > Paenibacillus sp. cl141a. The sequence goes on along the minus strand of NZ_FNZO01000005.1, from coordinate 392,209 downwards.
CCGGAACTGCTGGAAGCCTTCCGGTACGAAAGCGGCAGACTGAAAGCGGTCGCGGCCAGATTGGTTGAGCTGTCGGGTCAATCCGGCGACCAGGAGGCGCTGCTGAAGACCATGGCACTTCAGCTGGATGAGATGATCGAGAAGCCGGATACGATTCCGCGCAGGTTGGAGGCCTACAAAACGAATACCGGCGGACTCGGAACATGGCTGCAGCAGGCAAGGGAGCAGCCGCTGGAGATCGACGCCCTCTATGTTGCATCAGCCGATGCCAAGCTGCCGAAGAGCGGAATGGGGGCGGCCGATAAGGTGAAGCATGAGGCGTCGACGTTCTTCAGCTCCTTCTTCATCGATTACAACAATATCGGTAACGTCACGGATAAGAAGAACCAGCGTTCGATCACCGTATGGATCGGCAGCGGCCGTGATCAGGCCAATACCATCAAGGCGATGATCGACGAGACCTTTACGCCGGAGACCGGCATCAACGTGAATCTGAAGCTGGTGAACATGGGGACGCTGCTCCCCGCCACTTTGTCGGGACAGGGACCGGAGGTGGCGATGCAGATCGGCAATGACCTCCCGGTGAACTTTGCCATGCGAAATGCCGCAGCGGACCTGACGCAATTCCCTGACTTCGAATCGGTGGCGGCCAGATTCCGGGACAGCGCCTTGGTGCCATACCGATACCGCAGCGGCGTATATGCGCTGCCGGAGACGCAAACCTTCAACATGATGTTCTACCGGAAGGACGTGATGGAGGAGTTGAGTCTTGAAGTTCCGAAGACTTGGGACGATGTGGCCAGCCTGCTTGCCGTATTGAACAAAAATCATATGCAATTCGGTCTTCCCGTCGTGGCGCAGGCACCGGATCAGTGGACCACGCTGCCGCCGAATTCGATGTATGCGGCGCTCCTGATGCAATCCGGCGGACAATTCTACCGCAACAACGGCCGGGAGTCGGATCTGGATTCCAAGAGCGGGCTGGAAGCATTTAAACAATGGACGGAGTATTACACCGACTACAAGCTGGAGCGGGAATACGATTTTGCGAACCGGTTCCGTACCGGACAGATGCCGATCGGCATTTCCGATTACACCACCTATAACCAGCTGTCGGTGTTCGCGCCGGAAATCCGCGGCGTATGGGGGTTCGCCCCCGTTCCGGGAACCGTTCAGGCGGACGGCACGATTGACCGCACCGTACCGAGCGGCGGCAGCGCCGTGCTGATGCTGGACGATGCGAAGGACAAGGATGCGGCCTGGGAATTCTTGAAATGGTGGACCAGCGATGCGACGCAGACGAATTTCGGCCGCGAAATGGAAGGGCTGATGGGCGCGGCGGCCCGCTATCCGACCGCCAACATCAAGGCGCTGGACAGTCTGCCGTGGCCGGTAGCCGACTACGAGAATTTGAAATCCCAATTTGAATGGGTTCAGGGAATACCCGAGGTGCCGGGCGGTTATTCGACGGGCAGGCATTTGTTCAATGCCTTCTATCGTGCGGTCATCAGCGGCATCGAGCCGCGGGAGGCCTTGATGGATTCGGTGCAGTATATTCACGACGAAATCCGAACCAAGCAAGCAGAGTTTGGCGAGCTGCAGGAATAGGGGGGGTCCAAATTGTTTAATGCCAGCCTTCAGGATCCTGAGGTTACGATGTCAGCCGCAATCCGCCCCGTCAAGCCGCAATCCTGGTGGAAGCGGAAGCTGGCGGAGATGAAGGCCAGCAAGCATTCCTATATTTTGCTTGCGCCTTATATGATCCTGTTCACGCTGTTTACCGTTTTTCCGGTCGTCATTTCGATGATTCTCAGCTTTACGTACTTCAATATGCTGGAGTTTCCGCGGTTTGTCGGCTGGGATAATTATACGCGCCTGTTCCTGGAGGACGATATCTTCCTGGTCGCGCTGAAGAACACGCTGCTCTTTGCCGCCATAACAGGACCCATCAGTTATTTGGCGTGCTTCCTGTTTGCCTGGGTCATCAATGAGCTGGGTCCGCGGCTGCGGGCGTTCATGACCCTGATCTTCTATGCGCCTTCGATCTCGGGGAACATTTACTTCATCTGGCTGATGATCTTCTCGGGCGACCGCTACGGCATAGCGAACGGCATGCTGATTAAGCTGGGCATCATATTGGAGCCGATCCAATGGCTGAAAACCGAAGCGATGATCATGCCGATTATCATTTTGGTCCAGCTGTGGCTCAGCCTAGGAACCGGCTTCCTGGCTTTCATCGCCGGACTTCAAACCGTGGATAAAACGCTCTACGAAGCGGGTGCCGTGGACGGGGTCCGCAACCGCTGGCAGGAGCTGTGGTTCATAACGCTGCCTTCGATGCGGCCGCAGCTTATGTTCGGCGCGGTCATCCAGCTTACGACATCGTTTGCCGTGGCCGACGTATCGATTGCGCTGGCCGGTTTCCCGAGCGTGAACTACGCGGCGGAAACCATCGTCACGCATCTCATCGATTTCGGCACGACGCGCTTCGAGATGGGTTTTGCGTCGGCGATTGCGACCGTGCTGTTCATTCTGATGGTGGGAACCAACCTGATCGTCCAAAAATTGCTGCGCAAGGTAGGTGAGTAGACGCGTGAGGGTTACATACGAACTTCCGAAAAAACGGGACGGCCGCCTGCTGAACGTCAGGCTTAAAGCTCGCAGCAAACGGGTAAACCGCTCGTTCATGGGGACCTTCTCCCTGTTTGCGCTGCTGGCGGTGTTCGGCGCTTTCATGGCGCTGCCCCTGGTGTACGCCATCAACAACGCGTTCAAACCGCTGGACGAAATTTTTCTGTTCCCGCCGATGCTGTTTGTCCGCAATCCGACATGGAATAACTTTTCCGATTTGATCAATCTGCTCGGCCAGTCCTGGGTACCGTTCTCGCGGTATATCTTCAATACGGTTTTCATAACCGGGGTCGGCATTGTCGGTCATGTGGTCTTTGCATCCGCGGCGGCTTATCCGCTGGCCAAACACAAGTTTCCGGGCAAGGTATTCCTCTTCCAGGTCGTCGTGCTATCGCTGATGTTCACGCCGGTCGTTACGGCAACGCCGAATTATATGATCCTGTCGTGGCTGGGGCTCATCGACACCTATTGGGCTGTCATTATACCGGCTTTCGGCTATTCGCTAGGGTTATATCTGATGAAGCAGTTCATGGAACAGATACCGGATGCCCTGCTGGAAGCGGCCAAAATCGACGGAGCGAGCGAATACCGGATCTTCTGGTCCATCGTGATGCCGAACGTGAAGCCGGCGTGGCTCACGCTGATCATATTGCTGTTCCAGATCCTGTGGGGAACCGACGGCAACGGCTTTATTTACAGCGAACAGCTTAAGACCCTGCATTATGCATCCAATCAGATCATTCTGGGCGGTATTTCCCGGGCCGGCGCAGGCGCCGCAGTGGCAGTCATCCTGATGAGTGTGCCGATTGTGCTCTTTCTGTTCTCGCAGAGCCGAATCATCGAGACGATGGCGACCTCCGGGATGAAGGATTAGGGAGGGGGATCAGATGTCAGCGAAAAAATGGTTGCTAACTCTCGCGGCGGCCTCCCTGACGCTTACCGGCCTGATGCCGGGGAGCGTCTCCGCCAGTGCTCCATACGAGAGCTATATCTACAATTATTGGGAGGAAACGGTTGCCGTGCCTGCCGCTTATTTGCCGGAACGCGCCATTACGGGGAAGGAGCTGGGCATTGGAGATTTTTTGGATCCGAGCGATATGCATGTGTCGGAAGCCGGAAACATCTACGTGCTGGACAGCGGCAACAAACGGATCATCGTCCTGGACGATACGTGGAACGTGATCCGGGTGATTGATTCTTTCATGAACGAAGGGAAAGAGGACGGTTTTGCAAATCCTGCCGGCATCTTCATCGACGGGGATGAGCAAATCTATGTTGCGGATACGGACCATCAACGGGTTGTCGTGTTGACGGCGGAAGGGTCGCTTGTCCGTATCATGGAGCAGCCGGAGTCGGATGTGCTGCCTCAAGGCTTTCAATTCATTCCCCTGAAAGTAGCGGTGGATGAAGCCAAACGGGTATTCGTCGTAGCCCGCGGCGTTTACGAAGGCATTATGCAGTTCGAGGAGGACGGTACCTTTCTCGGCTACGTCGGAACGATTAAAGTAAAGCGCGATTATGGCGATTATTTCTGGAGATTGGTATCGACGAGGGCGCAGAAAGCCCAGATGAGACTGTTCATCCCGACCGAGTTCTCCAATTTGGATATGGACGGGAAGGGGTTCGTCTATGCCACGAATATTGACGTCGGATCCAGGGAACCGATGAAACGCCTCAACCCGTCGGGAGAGGATGTGCTAAAGCGCTTCGGCTACTTTCCGGTTGCAGGAGATATGTATTATCGAAGAACGGTGGGGCCATCCAAGTTCGTTGATATTAAGGTGCTCGGCGACGGGATGTACAGCGCGCTGGACTCTACCCAAGGACGCGTTTTCACATACGACGAGACCGGCAATCTGCTGTTCGTATACGGCGGCATCGGGAATCAGCTGGGCCTATTTAAGACGCCGGCGGCGATTGAACGGCTCGGAGGCCGTCAGCTTGTGCTGGACCGGGGAAAGGCAAGCATCGTCATGTTCGAGCCGACCGAGTTCGGGAAGCAGGTTAACCTTGCCGTCCGCCACCATTACCGGGGAGAAGACGCGGAGGCGGAAAGGTATTGGGAACGGGTTCTTCAGCTCAATGCGAACTATGACATCGCTTATATCGGCATCGGGAAAGCGAAGCTCATGAAGGGGGAGAACAGGGAAGCCCTTAAGTATTTTGAGCTGGGCATGGACCGCAAGAATTATTCCGTGGCGTATAAACGATATCGCAGGGAGGTCATGAAGGAGCATTTTGGCACCTTTTTATCGGCAGGGACCGGAAGCCTGCTGCTCTACGCGGTCTATAGAACGGTAAGATACCGAAAGCAGAGGAGGGAAGGAAAGCATGAAGCAGGACTATCTTAAATTCCCCCTTCATTTGATCGTTCACCCCTTCGACGGATATTGGGACCTGAAGTACGAAAACCGGGGACGGCTCGGGGTCGCTTATCTGGTATTGGCGCTCGTGGTCATTGCCACGATTCTGCAGCGGCAGTATGCGGGATTTCTGGTCAACTACAATGATCCGCGGACGCTGAGCAGCATCGACGAACTGATATTTAACGTCCTCCCGTTCTTCCTGTGGTGCGTCTCCAACTGGTCGGTCACCACGCTCATGGGCGGTGAAGGGAGGTTTAATGAGATCGTGATGGCCAGCGCATATGCCCTCATTCCGATGGTTCTGATCTATCCGCCCATAACGCTGGCGAGCCGTTTTATGGTCCAGGAAGAGACCGTGTTCTATTATCTGCTCACATTGGTAGCGGCGATCTGGTTTATCGGGCTGCTCTTTGTCGGTACGATGACGGTCCACCAATACTCGGCCGGCAAAACGGTCGTCACGATGTTTCTGAGCCTGATCGTCATGGGCATTATCGTATTTCTGGGCACGCTCGTCCTGAGCATGCTGCAGCAGCTTTACACGTTCGTTGTCAACGTTTACCGAGAGATCATTTTCAGGCAATAAGGAGGCCGTAGGCCGTGAAAAGAAGAAAATGGCTGTACACGGTGCTTGCATGTACCGTAATAACGTGCATGGCTGCGGGCTTTCTGATCTATGTGAACCGGGGAGCGCCGGCGGTTGACGTCGCTGCGTACAGTGCTGCGGCGACCGAGACGGCGCAGGGCAGGGAGCTCTCCGCCCTGAACGATTTGACAGGTGGCGTGCCCGGCATGGATCTGGTAGCGGAAACGGAGGCGCTTGCGCTGTACTATCATCCGGACACGACCGAGGTTGCGGTGCGGGATAAGCGGAGCGATACGGTATGGTACAGCAATCCGCCAGACCGGATGGAGGATGGAATTGCTTCGCCTTTTGAAAAAGAAGTGCTGTCTTCGCAATTGACGCTGACGTTCCGGGATGGGATCGGCACGCTTGAGACCTATCCGAATTATACGTGGAGCGTGATGAACGGGAACTATACGGCGGAAGCCTTGGACAACGGCGTTCGCGTCACGTATACGCTGGGAGATGTCTCGCTCGGGATCGACGCCTTGCCGAAATACATTTCGCAGGACCGGCTGCAGGAGAAGGTGGTCAGCAAGCTGGATGCGTCATTGGCCAGATACGTGCAGGCCCGGTATTACCCCATGAAGGATAACCCTGCAATGCTGGAGCGCCTGGACGACCAGATCAAGAAGGAACTAGTGCTGAAAAAAATGCTTGGCGCGTTCGAGCAGGCCGGCTACACCGCGGAGGATCTTGCCTATGATAACGAAGCGGGCGGAGGAACGGCCGAAAGCGCCTCTTCGAAGCCGCAGTTCAAGATTCCGCTCGAATACCGGCTGGAAGAGGATTCGCTTGTCGTTACGATACCGCTTGACCAGGTAAAGGAAAGCGAGAGTCACCGCCTGCGCAGCGTGGAGCTGCTTCGCTATTTCGGCGCGGCGGGATCGAAGGCCGAGGGTTATATGCTGGTGCCGGACGGCAGCGGCAGCCTGATCCATCTGAATAACGGCAAAGTGAAGGAAGAACAGTACGTGCAGCGTATTTACGGCACCGATCCGAATCATAACAGCAGCAGCCGCGGACAGGTGGCCGAGCAGGCGAGGATGCCCGTGTTCGGCATGAAAAACGGGGACGGTGGCTGGTTTGCCGTCATTGAAGAAGGCGACGCCATCGCGAGCGTGTCCGCGGACATCGGCGGGAAGCAGAACTCGTACAATCATGTATTCAGCAGCTTTGCCGTGCGCGGCGAGGATATGCTGGAGCTTTACACCGGAAGTACGGTGCAGGAAATCCAGCTGTTGAATGACAAGCTGTACAACGGGAAGCTGTCCGTCAAATACCGTTTCCTGTCTGGCGAAGAGGCCAGCTACTCCGGCATGGCCCGCTTGTATCAGGAAACGCTTGCGAAGGAAAGCAAGCTGGTTCCCTTGGAAGAAGCGGAGGGCATTCCGTTCTATCTCGATATGCTGGGAAGCGTGGATAAACGGAGATCTTTTCTGGGCGTACCGTATGATGCCGTCGTCTCCATGACCACCTTCGAGCAGGCAGGCGAGATCGCCGCTCTTCTGCATGGCGAGGGCATCGCCAATCTCCGAATGCGTTACCTCGGCTGGTTTGGGCAAGGCGTCCATCACAAAACCCCGGTGAAGGTAAAGACGGACAGCGTTGTCGGAAACGCCGCCGAGTTGAAGGCATTGTCCAAGCAATTGCAGGCCGCCGGCGGCGGGCTGTATCCGGATGTTGCCTTCCAGCATGTCTACCATGACGATGGGGCGTTCACGCCGTCATCCGATGCCTCCCGTTTCGTGACCAGGGAGACGGCAGCGCTGCATCCGTATGACCGGAACACGAACCGGATGAACTCGTCTTACGGCACGTACAACCTGATGTCGCCGGCGAAGCTTCCCTATTACGTGGAACGGTTCACAGGGCAATATGAACGGTTTGGCATAGGGGCCGTGTCATTGCGGGACCTGGGCGATGTCCTGAGCTCCGATCACCGGGTGCAGCGGGTGGTTTTCCGAGAAACCGCGAAGTTTATCGTGACCGATCAGCTGAAAGCGCTGCACGAGGCATACCCGGATACGATGGTTTCCGGTGCTAATGCTTACAGCTGGCCATATGCGGGCCACGTGCTCGATGTCCCGACGTCGAGCAGCGGATTCGGGCTGACGGATGAAGCCGTGCCGTTTTATCAAATGGTCATTCACGGCTACCTGGATTATGCGGGAGCAGCCGTCAATAACCTGAATGAGCAACATTTGCGCAAAGCGCTCCTGCAGTCGCTGGAATTGGGAACGGCTCCGCATTTCCTATGGTCTTATGAACAAAGCTCGAAGCTGAAGTATACGCGTTTCGATGACATGTACTCCACGCATTACAAGGATTGGCTCGAAGAAGCCGTTTCCTTGTACCAAGAGCTGAACGAGGTGCTGGCGCCGATCCGGACGCAGCGAATGGTGGAGCATAAGCGGCATGAAGACGGCGTGGTGGAAGTAAGATACGAGAACGGCGCCTCGATTCTGATCAATTATACCGACCAAGCGGTTGATGTTAACGGGGTCCTGGTGGGACCGCAAAATTACGCTGTAGGTGGTGACCGGGCATGAAAATGAGATTGTCCCTGACTCAGAAAAGATCCATGCTCGGCCTCCTCTTCATCGCGCCATGGCTGATCGGCTTTATCTTTTTGTTTGCCGGGCCTCTGTTTCAGTCCATTTTGTTCAGCATCAGTAAATTGAACATCTCTCCCACGGGCTATGAGCTGGAGCCGGTAGGTTGGAGCAATTTCAACACCGCGCTGTTCGTGGACGCGAACTTCAACCGGATCTTGACGGAATCGATACTGGGCATGGTGGTGGACGTTCCGCTGATCTTGTTTTTCAGTCTGTTCTCGGCGGTTCTGCTGAATCAGAAATTCCGGGGGAGAGCCCTTGCGAGAGCGATCTTGTTCCTGCCGGTCATCCTGGCATCAGGCGCGATTTCGGCAGCGGAAACCTCGGGTCTGATCAATCTGGTCGGAAATGCGACGGTGGCGGAGGAGCTTGGGCAAGCCTCCGGGCAGTTCAACGTGCTATCGATGGTGCGTATCTTATCCGAGGCCGGATTTCCCATTACCGTAACCGAGTATATTATCGGGGCGGTCATGAGGATCTACGATATTATCAGCAGCTCGGGCGTGCAGATTCTGATCTTCCTTGCCGCCCTGCAGGCCGTCCCGGGCTCGATGTACGAGGTCGCCAAGATTGAAGGGGCTACCGCTTATGAATCGTTCTGGAAAATCACGTTTCCGATGGTGAGCCCGCTCATCCTGACAAATATGATTTATACCATCATCGATTCGTTCGCGGACAGCACCGTGACCCGAACGATTTATGAGACGGCCTTCAAAACGCAGAATTTCGGGCTCAGTGCCGCGATGGCGTGGCTGTATACCATCGTTATCAGCTTGCTGCTGGTGTTGATGGGAATCATCGTCTCAAGGAAAACCTTTTATCAAAACTAATGGCAAAGAGATTCCTGACTGACGGGTGCAGGAAAAAAGGAGGTCCTTATGGCATCGATTCGGGATCGCTCGGACGAAACGGCTCAGGAACGACTGAACCGGTTCAAGTACAAGGCGCTGCCGATTCTGTGGTCAGCGTTCCGTTATCTGCTGATCATCGGCATCACATTCATCATCATCTATCCGATCATCACCAAGTTCTCCGTCGCGTTCAAAGACAAACAGGATATTTATAACCCGACGATTTACATGATTCCGGTGCATTTCACATTGGATAATTTCAAAATCGTGCTTGACCTGCTGGATTACTGGCCGCTGCTGCTGAACACGATGATTTACGTATTCATCACAATGCTGCTGACCACGATGTCGACGGCTCTTGCCGGGTATGGCTTTGCCAGGTTCACCTTTCCGGGAAGCAATCTGCTGTTCGGCCTGGTGGTGCTGACGATCCTGATCCCGATGAGCACGCTGATGGTGCCGATGTATTTGCATTTCCGCAGCTTTGACATTCTGGGGCTGGTTCACTTGATCACCGGAAGGGAGGGCATCAACCTGCTGAACAGCTACTGGCCATCGATCATTACATCGGCCACGGCCACCGGGCTTAAGGCCGGACTGTTCATTTATATCTTCCGCCAATTTTTCCGGGGGCTGCCCAAGGAGATTGAGGAGGCGGCGCTAATTGACGGGGCAGGCGGGATTAAGACGTTTTTTGCGATCATGCTTCCCAATGCGATTCCGCCGCTCATTACGGTGACGCTGTTCTCGTTCGTCTGGCAGTATAACGACACCTTCTATACCTCGCTCTTTATGAGCGAACAATCCCTCATGCCGCTGAAGATCGCTTCGCTGCCGGCGGACGCCAACCAGTTTCTCCCGGCTCTGATGGGGCTCGGTTCATCGGCCAAGGCCGATCCGAACTATGTGGCACTTGTAGTGGATACGGGGATTTTGCTGGCCATTCTGCCGCTGATCGGATTGTATCTGTTCGTGCAGCGCCATTTTGTGGAGAGCGTGGAGCGTACGGGGGTTGTCGGGTAGAGGCTGCAGCAGGACAGGTGCAATCCCGAAGGAGGCGTATCGTGTCGCAGGACGGTTTTTGTGCTTGCTGGATAGGTATGCCGCAGGAATCGGGCTGTGCCATTGATGCGACGGATGGAGGAAAATCGTAGGATCTTTCATCCATTCGCAATTACAGGATAGGAGTGAATCGCATGACAAAAGCAAGCAGCAGCCGCTATGAGGTCCGGCCGGACTTGATCAACCCGTCCGCTTCGAATGAAGCGAAACGGTTAATGGGTTATCTGTGCAGCATTTACGGCAAGCGGATGCTGACCGGGCAGCAGATTGGCGTTGTGTCAACGCCGGAGTTCGAGATGATCCGCGAGGTCACGGGAAAATACCCGGCCGTCGGCGGGTTCGATTTCATGAATTACTCCCCGTCCCGGGTGGAGCGCGGAGCCGAGCGTCAAGATACGGATCTGGCGATGAAGTGGTGGGACCGCGGCGGGATCGTGACCTTCTGCTGGCATTGGAATGCCCCGAAGGATCTGATCGATTTGCCGCCGGACCGGACCTGGGGCCGAGGCTTTTATACCAATGCGACAACCTTTGATATCGCACGGGCGATGTCGGAGCCTTCATCGGAGGAGTACTGTCTAATCATCCGGGATATCGATGCGATCGCTGCCGAGCTCAAGCGTCTACAGGATGCCGGCATTCCGGTGCTGTGGAGACCGCTTCACGAGGCATCGGGCGGATGGTTCTGGTGGGGAGCCAAAGGCCTCGAGCCTTGCATCGCGCTTTGGAAGCTGATGTATGAGCGGATGACGCATCACCACGAATTGAACAATCTGATCTGGGTATGGAACGGGCAGCACAAGGATTGGTATCCTGGCGATTCCTACGTCGATATTATCGGGGAGGACATTTATCCGACTGCCCGGGATTACGGCTCGCAATTCGAGCGGTTCAACACCGCTGTATCGTATACGGATGCGGTTAAAATCATTGCGCTGACCGAGAACAGTGTCATACCCGACCCCGATCTCATGCAGGAGGACGGATGCCCGTGGGCATGGAATTGCACGTGGTATGGAAACTTTGTGTTCACAGGGGAAGGGAATAACCGAAGGTATTCAGAAGAGTATACGGATGAGTTGCAGCTGATCCGAACCTATCATCATCCGTTTACGGTCACGCTGGATGAACTTCCGGATCTGAAAGGCTGACGGCTTGATCTGCAAGGCATGCCGATTATAGGCCGCTGTCGCTCGCCAGGAAGCTGATCGTGGAGAACGAGATGATGTGCGGAAGAAATCACATCTGGTATGAAGTATGACCCGAACCGCATCAAAATCAATATATAAAGATGGAGAGAGACGATCATGAATTTTAACGTTATGACTTTAGATCAATGGAAATTCAAGGCTTGCGACGAATCCGAATGGCTTCCGGCCCAGGTGCCGGGCTGCGTTCATACCGACCTGCTGAAGAATGGCATCATCCCCGATCCCTTCTACGGGACGAATGAGCATGACCTGCAGTGGATCGATAAGAAGGATTGGGAATATGAGACGTCGTTTGATTTGGATTCGAATCTGAGCACCCAATCCCGCATCGAACTCGTATTCGACGGATTGGATACCTACGCGGACGTATTCGTGAACGGGGCGAAGGTGCTTTCCGCCGATAATATGTTTCGTTCATGGCGCATCGATGTGAAATCGCAGCTCAAGGATTCGGGAAATGTGATGAAGATCCGCTTCCGTTCCCCTATCCAGGAGGATCTGCCGAAGCTTGAGAAGCTCGGATATCCGCTGCCTGCTTCGAATGACCAGTCCGAGGTTGGCGGGATGGGCGACCGGAAAGTGAGTATTTTTGCCCGGAAAGCGCCTTATCATTATGGATGGGATTGGGGACCGCGTTTCGTGACCAGCGGGATCTGGCGGGAGGCCAGGCTCGAGGCTTGGTCCGGAGTCAGGCTGGATGATTTGTTTATTCGCCAGGATGAGGTTACGGCAGAGATGGCCAGGGTTACGGCCGTTGCCACCATTGCAGCGGAGCAAGCTTGGCAAGGCGTGCTTCGGGTAAGTGCGGGCGGCCAGACATGGGAACAGGATGTTCGGCTGGAAGAAGGCCGTCATTCGGTTGAATTGAGCCTTGCGCTTGCGGAGCCGAAGCTGTGGTGGTGCCGCGGCCTGGGCGAGGCCCATCTCTATTCGTTCCATGCCGAGCTGGCGGAAGCGGAACGGACCGTTGCGGAGAAAAAGGTTCGAACCGGTCTGCGCAGCGTCAAGCTGGTACGGGAGCAGGATAGCCGCGGCACATCCTTTTACTTCGAGCTCAACGGCACGCCTGTGTTTGCCAAGGGAGCGAACCATATCCCGAACGACAGCTTCATAACGGAAGTGACGGCGGAACGCTACCGCCATGAAATCGCGTCCGCAGCGGAGTCGAACATGAATATGCTGCGCGTATGGGGCGGCGGTATTTATGAAGAGGACGTCTTTTACGATCTGTGTGATGAATACGGGCTCATGGTATGGCAGGATTTCATGTTTGCTTGCAGCATGTATCCAGGCGACGAGGCGTTTCTGGAGAACGTGCGGCTGGAAGCGGAGGAGAACCTGGTCCGTCTGCGGAATCACCCGAGCATCGTGCTCTGGTGCGGCAACAACGAGATTGATTCCGCTTGGGCGCACTATGAAGAGAAGGGCGGCTGGGGCTGGAAGCAGGACTATACCGAGGAGCTCCGCGAAAAGCTCTGGAGCGACTACGAAAGGATATTCCACGAAATTCTTCCTGAGGCCGTAACCGGTTATGCTCCGGGAGCGGAGTATTGGCCTTCATCCCCGTTGGTATCACTCAGCCATGACAAGGAGCAGCATGCCAATCCTTCCACAACGAGCGGGGATATTCATTACTGGGGCGTGTGGCATAACACGGAGCCGTTTGATAACTATAACGTTTACGTCGGCCGATTTATGAGCGAATACGGGTTCCAGTCTTTCCCGGAACCGAAAACGGTGCGGACGTATGCGGAAGATCGCGATATGGAGCTGGAATCGAAGGTCATGCTGGCTCATCAGAAGAACGGAGCCGGCAACCGCTTGATCAAGAGTTACATGGATCAATATTATAACGAGCCGAAGGATTTCGAGGCGTTCCTGTACATGAGCCAGATCCAGCAGGCCGAAGCGATGAAGACGGCGATCGAAGCCCATCGCCGCAACAAGCCGTATTGCATGGGCACGCTGTATTGGCAGATGAACGACTGCTGGCCGGTCGCTTCTTGGGCAGGCATGGATTACCTCGGCAGATGGAAGGCGCTACAGTACGTGGCCAAGCGCTGCTTCCGAGATGTCAGTCTCTCGGTCGAATCCAAGGAACAGGAGATTCGGGTTCATCTCGTATCCGATATTTCAGAAGCGGTTCAGGGGACGCTGAAGGTTCAGTTATTCGATTTTAACGGAAAAGAGCTCTTTGGATCCGAGCAGCCGATCCGTGCGGAAGAGCAAGCGTCGCTCGTTGTATTCCGGGCTGCGGCCGATGAGCTGCTCCGCGGGCATGATCCATCCGAGGTCGTGCTGCTGGCGCAATGGCTTCAGGATGATGTCGCGGTTGACAGCAAAACATTCTATTTCGTGAATGACAAGCATCTTCGTCTGCACAGTCCGACCATCAGCGTAAAAGAAGTCGAAGGAAGCGATGGTACGGCGTTTGTGCTGGAGAGCAGCGTGCTTGCCCGCTACGCATGGCTGTCCGCCGAAGCGGAAGGCTTCTACAGCGATAACTTCTTTGACCTGATTCCGGGCATCCCGGTGACCGTATCCTTCAGCAGCCGAAATAACGGAGAGCAGGCATTTGTACCAGGCAAGCCGGGCCTGGCCGAGGTTCGGTCCATGGCCGATTGCATCGATCCGTCAATGGTGCTGACCGTGTAATTCATCCCTGCAATCATTGGCTAAAAGAGCCGCCCCTACAACCGATTCCGGTGCAGGGGCGGCTTTGTTTGTCTTTAACGGAGCCATGAATTTGATACTGAAACGGCAAACCATTTCTTTGTTGGCTTCATCATAAGCGGGGGATTCCGGGGGGGCGACACCTTGATCTCGATATACCTTTATTATGTGATAAAGGATATGCCAAGAGTTTCTGAAACAGGTCGAATGGGGGCGGATGTCAGCAAATAAAAAGAAGTCCGGTGCGCTGCTATCAGTTATTCTAGGTTTGTACACATCCTGTTGGACATGCTCATACCCATAAGCAAAACCCATAAGCAAAGATCGGGAAGGAGACGGATCATGAAAAAACAAGTTTTGTTCATTCATAGTGCCGGCCCCCAAGGCAACCGCCAAGGAAGCAGCGGCTTGATCGGCCATTTACAAGAACAGCTGGGTGAAGCTTATCATGTCTTATCTCCCGGCATGCCGGATCCGGATTACGCTCTGTGGAAAGCGCAGATTGCCAATGAAATCAAGGCATTGGATGGGGAGGTGCTGCTGGTAGGTCATTCCCTCGGCGGTTCCGTGCTACTGAAATATCTTTCGGAAGAAGACTGCCAGCTAACCGTCTCTGGACTGTTTTTGATCGCCGCCCCCTATTGGGGCAAAGACGATGATTGGCGGAGTGAAGATTTTAGATTGCCTGATTCTTTCGTCACCATGCTGCCTCGCATATCCAGTCTGTTCCTGTACCACAGCCGCCACGATCCCGTGGTGCCTTTCGCGCACGCTCAGCACTACGCGAAGCAACTCCCCCAAGCTGTCACCCGAGAATACGAGGGCGACGATCACTATTTCTGCGAGGGCTTGCCCGAGCTTGTAGATGATATCAAGCGCCTGTAATCCAAGGCATCAATCTTGGTAAGCCCCCCTGTATATGTTAATTACAGAGGGGCTTCCTCTCACTCCCCCCTCCCCAAAAAAAGGCGAGAGTAGCTGCGCCGCGGCTATCATTCGTCCCTTTTTATGGCTAATGTGAGATGTATCGAAACATGAGCTAACAACGGACTACTTAAGGTAGCGCTCCAGCGGAGAAGGCGGAATGATTCTGGAGAAGCGAAGCGGTCTCCTTTGCCCCCGGATTTTTACTTTGGCCCATTCATTCATAGAAATCTGGGGGCAACAGAGATCGGAAGAATCATCCGCATGCGGAGCGATGCAAAGAACTACCCGTTCCATTGCGCTGCTATTGGAGCAAGAAGTGGCGCATATAAACCTCGCATCAAAAAAGACGACATCAGCTTTTCGCTAATGTCGTCCTCTTTTTTACTTGCTCGCTTTATATGCGTTCAAGAATTCCTTCACCTTCGCCGGATCGGCTACCAGCTCGTTGCCGGTTTTGACGATTGGGCTGACGGTGGAGTAGGCTTTGATTTTGTTGTTGTTGTAGTAGGCCAGGATTTCATCCTGGTTGATCGAGTAGAGCACCGCTCTTCTCAGATCGTCGCTTGTTGCCACATCACGGTTCTTCGTGTTGAACAGCAGGTAGGATACGGCGTTGCTTTCGATCGTTTGCAGCTTCAGCTTGCTGTCGCCTTTCACTACGTCGTATTTCGTTTCCGGCACGCCGTAGTACAGGTGGATTTCGCCGCTGCGCAGTGCGGAGAGCGTGCTGTCCGCATCTTTGATAAAGCGTACTTTCACTTGCTCGATTTTCGGTTCATGCTCCGTGCCCTTCATGTAGCCAGGGTTTTTGAAGAAGGTGGCTTCATAGTCATTCTTGGAAGACAGGATATACGGACCGCTCGCATACAGCGTGTTGTTGTATTTATCGCCTTCGGTTACCGTGTTTTGGTCGCCGTAAGGAATGTCTTTGTTCACGTCGAATTTCTCAACGTCATACGTGTTGATGGATTCAACTTGCTTCTTCGATACGATACCGGCCGATTGGTGAGCCAGGTAGTTCAATACTTGCGGGAACGGCTCGGTTGTCGTCAATTTAATGACTTGGTACTTACCGTCTTTGGTGCTTGCTTGATTCTTGTCGCCCACGAGGGAAGCGATCTTGGTATCCAAGCCGGCTTCCAGCGCTTCCTTGACGCTTTCGCTGCCGCCAGAAACCTTGGTGTTTTCCAGTGCGCTCAGGTCGGTTACGGCTTCAACGGTGTTGATGTGCTCGTGAAGCGTGTAGGTACGATGATCAGGCACCGAATTTTTGTCTTTCGCTCTGTTCATGGAGAAGATGACATCGTCCGCGCCTACGCGCTCGCCAGAATCTTCTGCTTTTTTATTCGTGATTTTTGCAAAGTTAATGTCGTCTCTAAGAATGAAGTAGTACTCCGAGTTGCCTTCGCCGATGGCATGGTTATAAGACAGCGAGCCTTCGGACGTGATCTTGTCATCGTCGGTCAGGTTGATCAGACGTACGTTCATGTTGGTGTTGATGATGTTGATGGAACCGTCGTTGCCCTTGATCGGGTCAAGCGAAGTCAGTTCAGAGATTGATTGGGACAGAATCAGCGGCTGCGTCGCACGCTTGGATTGGTCTTTGAAATCAACGGCTTCCCAAGGCAGGGAACGGGATTTCGAAAGACGAACGGAATTCTCATCCAGGACATCCTTGTTGAACGCTTGGCTCTTCAGGGAAATGTACAATGGAGCAATGTAAGCTTTGTCCGTTACCAGACGTTGTTCCAGCTGCTTGTAAGTCTGAGCGGCGTCTTCCGGCGTTTGCGTGGCCGCTTGGTCGATCAGCTTGTCCACTTCCTCGTCGGACATAATGCTGTAGTCGCCGCCGGTTTTGAAGAGGGAACGAACGGCATAGTCGGGGTTACCCGTGACGGTTGTCCAGCTCGACAGCGCGATGTCGTAATTGCCGGCATCCTGCTGTGCCTTGAAGCTGCCGTAGTCCGGCTGCAGATTCAGCTTCACGTTGAAGCCGTTCTTGGTGAGCTGGTCGCGAATGATGTTGACATCGGATTCGTTAGAGCTCATGCCAAGCAGCTCAATATTAACAGCGGATGTGTCTGTAGCTGTATCCGCTGGTTCTTGCTGATTTTGCTGTGCATCATCTTTGGTTGTTACGTTGCATCCGGCCAGTACGATGACTAGCGAGAGGAACAATAACAGCAAGGAACTTTTTTTCATTGGTGATACCCTCCTGAGTTGTATATATATAAAATATTTTTTGAAACCAACGTTAGTGTGCCGGCACGAAATGCCTTAATCCAGCTTTGGATCGAGCGCATCCCGCAGTCCGTCGCCCAGAAAGTTGAAGGACAGGACAAGCGCGATGATGGCCAGACCCGGATAAATCGCCAGGTACGAATGCGTCTCAAGGTACGTGCTTCCGATTTTCAGGATATTCCCCCATTCCGGGATATGCGGCTCGACGCCGAGACCCAGATAACTCAAGCTGCTCGTCGAAATGACGGCTGCACCAATGGTTAACGTCGATTTGACGATCATGGGCGCAAGCGAGTTGGGAACGATATGCTTGAAAATGATCGAAAAATTGCTCGAGCCGAAAGCTCTGGCCGCATCGACGTACTCAAAGGTGGAAACCAGGAGCACATTCGCCCTCATGGTTCTTGCATAAGTCGGTATAGCCCCTACGCTGAGCGCCAGAATGAGGTTGACGGTATTGGCTCCGAATGCGGCAATGATCGCAATGGCGAGCAGGATGCCCGGAATGGCGTACAGCACGTCCAGCAATCGCATGATGACGTTGTCGGTATGGCGGCCATAGTAGCCGGAGACGGCACCGAGAATGCCACCGATGACAACCGGAATCGCCGTAGAAGCGAATCCGACGATCAGCGAGATGCGGGCCCCGAATACGATCCGGGAGAACAAATCCCGGCCGAAGTTGTCCGTACCGAACGGGTACGCCAGGCTTGGCGGCTGCAGGATGGCGCTGTAGTTGTTATCGATCGCAATGCTGTAATCGAAGGTAAACAGACTGGTCACCGACAGGCAGAACAGGAAGATGACGAAGAACAGTCCGGACATGGCCGTCGAATTGGCAGTAAGCTTTACCCATACGTCGCCCCAGCGGGTCATCGCGGGATTGCCGTTCTTGCGGATCTTCGCAAGCAGGTTGATGCCGAGCACCAAAGCAAAAATATTGCCCGTTGCCGCAGTCAGAATGATCGGAAAAGCAAGCCAGGTCAATGCCGGATGGGCATAATTCGATTTTACGTACCTGGCAACGAGGATAAGCGCAATCAGCTGAACGACGGCTATAACCAGAAGCACGGCCATGGCCGGCAGGAACGTATTCGAGACGTAAGGCTTGAACAGATTCAGCGCCGATATCGCGATGGCAAACAGCTGGGTTAACAGCATGTAAACGGCAATCGTATATTCGGGAGGCTTCTGTTTTTTGATCAGATTGAAACCGAACGTGACGGTAAACAGATTCCCCGTAACGATGCTCAGCAGCTGAACGTAACCCAGGATCCTGGTCGAGCGCCGGATTTCTCCGTCCCTTTGAAGATCCCTTCGGATCAGCAGCGTAATGATGATCTGTATGATCGTAAACAGTGCATATGCCGCAAAGGCGGCGAACACCCACGGTTTGATGGTTCCCCCAGTGAAATCAAAGCTGTTCAGAAGCAGGATCACCGTTAAGGTCAGAGAGATAACCCATGTGAAGCTGGCTTGACTGTACTCGTGTGAGGATTTCAGCTGGTGTTTGGTTTCTGGTTTGGAAAGAAGCTTCTTAATCATGAGTACACCTGCTTTAGTATTGTTTCATCTTGGACCTGATCCGTGGATCGAAGAATGCATATAAGATATCAATGATGACGTTCACGAGCGATATGGTGATAGCGGTGTAAACCACGCCGCCCATGATGGCCGGGATGTCAGGAATAAATTGTTTATCCACGATGTAGCTGCCGATACCGCTGATGTTGAACACCTTCTCCGTAACGGCGGACCCGCCGAGCATCCCGCCGAACTGAAGTCCGATGACGGTAATGATCGGAATGATGGCATTGCGGACAGCATGCTTCATCAGAATGGTGCGCTTGCCGAGCCCCTTCGCTCTGGCTGTGATCATATAATCTTCATTAATGACTTCCAGCGTGGAGGAGCGCGTCATTCGGGCCACCGAAGCGGTAAGTCCCGTCCCGAGCACGATCACCGGCATGATCATGGACAGCCAGTTCTCCGGATTGAAGGTGGCGGGCAGCCACTGCAGCTTGATCGAGAAATTCAGAATGAAGATCAGTCCCTGCCAGAAGTTCGGAATGGACAGCCCGATCAGCGCGATGAACATAAACGTATAGTCAAAGAACGAATTCGGTCTCGTGGCCGAGATAATCCCGATCGGCAATGCGATCGCAATCGCGATGATCAACGAAATGACCGTAAGCGTCAGCGTGATCGGAAACTTTCTGGCGATGCTGGAGGTAATCTCTTCGTTGCCCGAGAAGGATTTGCCGAGATCGAAATATGCGATGCCTTTAATGTTGTTCCATAGCTGCGTCAGATAGCCCTGATCGAGTCCGTGCATTTTGTTGAAAGCCGCGATCTGTTCCGGCGTTGCCGTCTCGCCCAATATGTTGGCCGCGGGGTTAAACGGCGATAAGTGAAGAATCGTAAAGACGAGCACCGCTACGCCAAAGATAACGAATACCGTCATCACGAGTCTCTCCAAGATATATTTCAGATAGGGATTGCTGTACAAAAAAATAAGGATGTACATCAGCAAGCCCGGAATAAGTGATATAATGAAGAACAACGGGTTCTCGATGAGAGAACCGAAGGTATCGGCCAAAGTCAGCCGTTTGCGATTGTTCAGCTTCAGGTCCTTGGCGGTCCGATCCTTGAGGACTTCACGGAACCTTGCCTCTGCGATCTTGTCGACTTCCTGCTTGAGCTGAGCCTCGCTGATGGTTTGCTTGAAAAACTCATGCTTGCGTTTCTGCTGCTCCATCATCTCGGAGCGAAGGGCCTCCAGATATCCGGCGGCCAGCATCTCGCTGCGTATGCGGTTCTCAGCCGCCGCGTAGTCATCCTTCTTTCGCTGGACCATATAAAATAGGAAGACCACGAGATTCACGGGCGCTCCCAATAATAATAGTAAGTATCTATAAGAAGGATTCAGAAGGATCTTACTGTATGTGTTGCTTATCGAACTTATGAGTCTGTTTGGTCTTGCTGCTTCTGTCCCCCCCATAAGGTGCCTTTCCTCCTTGTTTCAAATTGCATTATTCCGAGTGATATAGTATATTTTATTTTAGCCTATTTTAAAAGTCAATAGATTATAAGAGTTGTAGAGTATATTACTTTAATGACATAAGCATAATGGCAGGTGAGCAGAGTTGGAACCGATATTGCAGGTTAAAAATTTGAGCGTGGCCTTTCAATCCCGTGATTCAGAATTTCACGCGGTGCGTGGGGTCAGCTTTGAAGTGAAGAAAGGGGAGACTCTCGGAATCGTTGGAGAATCCGGGAGCGGCAAGAGCGTCACGGCACGCTCGATCATGCGGCTGCTGCCTTCCCCGCCTTCTTATATGAAGGATGGAGAGATTCTGTTCCTTGGCCAGAACCTGGCCGAGAAAACCGAGAAGGAGATGGAGAGCATCCGGGGACGCGATATCGGAATGATTTTTCAAGACCCGATGACCTCGCTGAATCCGACCATCCGCATCGGGGAACAAATATCGGAAAGTCTGGTCAAACACCAGAAGCTGTCCAAGCAGGAAGCGAAGCAGCAGGCGCTTGAAATGCTCAAGCTGGTCGGCATCCCGAACAGCGAAGCGCGGTATAATCAATACCCGCACGAGTTCTCGGGCGGCATGCGGCAGCGGGTGATGATCGCCATCGCCCTGGCGTGCCGACCTGCGCTGCTGATTGCGGACGAGCCGACGACGGCGCTTGACGTAACGATTCAGGCCCAAATCCTCAATCTGATGAAAAATATGCAGGAGCGCTTCGGTTCCTCCATTATATTGATCACGCACGACCTCGGCGTTGTGGCAGGCATGTGCGACCGCGTGGCCGTAATGAAAGACGGCGTGATCGTGGAGACGGGAACGACGGAGGAAATCTTCGAGAATCCTCAGCATCCCTATACCTTGAAGCTGTTAAACGCGCTACCGCGCCTCGACGAGAAGAAGAAAGCGAAGCCGGCGCCGATCATCGTGCCAAGCACGGATTACAAAGGACCGCTGTTAGAGGTGAAATCCCTGAAGCAGTATTTTGATATGGGCAAAGGGAATGTGCTTAAAGCGGTGAATGATATCAGCTTTCATATTCAGGCGGGGGAGACCCTCGGGGTCGTCGGCGAATCCGGAAGCGGAAAATCAACGACGGGACGAGCCATCCTTCGACTTCATCAGCCGACGGGCGGAGAAGTGCTGTATCAGGGGATGTCCGTGAATCGCCTCTCCCCTTCGGAAATGAAGGCCATGCGGCGCCATATGCAGATGATCTTCCAGGATCCGTATGCTTCGCTGAATCCCAGATTGAAGGTCGTGGACATTATCGGCGAAGCGCTGGATGTCCATAAGTTAACCGGCAGCAAGCAGGAGCGGAAGAAGCGGGTCGAGGAGCTGCTGGATATGGTCGGACTGGATCCGGCTTATGCGACGCGCTACCCGCACGAGTTCTCTGGCGGCCAGCGCCAGCGGATCGGGATTGCGCGGGCGCTGGCGGTAGAGCCGAAATTCATCGTGTGTGATGAGCCGCTCTCCGCGCTCGACGTGTCGATCCAATCGCAGATCGTGAAGCTGCTGGAGGAGCTGCAGCACCGTCTGGGCTTGACCTATCTGTTCATTGCGCACGACCTGTCGATGGTGAAGCATATCAGCGACCGCGTTGCCGTTATGTATATGGGCAAAATCGTCGAACTCGCGGAAAGCGAGGAGCTCTACGCCAATCCGCAGCATGATTATACGAAGTCTTTGCTCGCGGCGATTCCGGTGCCCGATCCGAAGATCGAATCCAAGAAGAAACGGATCCTGCTGGAAGAACGCACCGGAGAGGACAAATATAATCTGGAGCATTCCGAGCTTGTGGAAGTATCAGAAGGCCACTGGGTGGCCATGCCGACCGGAGCCTAATCGTATAATAGAACCTGTTCCGACCGGAGTCGGGGCAGGTTTTTTTATTCAAAAAAAATCGATCCGATTCGGCGATTTGCAGGGTTCATAAAAAGGAATTGAGCCCTGCACGGCAAATATTTAAATGTTAGGAAGCGTTCTCACGATACATGAGCCTGCGAATTTCCAAGTGTACGCACAATAGCAACATACCGATGAGGAGGAAGTGGAATGAATCGTTTGCAGCAAGGGGATGTCGTATTATTTCAAGGGGACAGCATTACGGATTGCGGTCGCGACCGCAACTTTTCCGGCAGCTTGGGGAACGGCTACCCGCTATTGATCGACTCGTTGTTCGGCATGAAATTTCCTGAGTTGAACGTTACCTTTTTGAATAGAGGGATCAGCGGAAACCGGGTCGTCGACTTGAATAACAGATGGCAGGAGGATTGCCTGGACCTGAAGCCGGACTGGGTATCCATCTATATCGGAATCAACGACACTTGGCGCCGATATGACAGCGGGGACCCGACAAGCACCGAGGATTATAAAGCCGGGTACCGCAGATTGATCGAACGGACGAAAGAAGCGCTGGACGCCAAGCTGATTTTGGTAGAGCCGTTCGTGCTGCCTCATCCGGAGGATCGGAGAGCCTGGCGCGAGGATCTGGATCCGAAAATCGCGGCGGTCCGCGAATTGGCGGTGGAATACGGAGCCCTGCTGGTGCCGCTGGACGGATTGTTCGCTGCGGCGTCGGTGCGGCGCGAAGCTGCATTCTGGGCGCCGGACGGCGTGCATCCGTCACCGGCCGGACACGGCCTGATCGCGAAGGCCTGGCTCGAAACGATGGGCGTTTCTTTAGGGTAACGCTTAACGGTTGGTCTTAGAGCTGAAGCTGGATGTCACAAACGCTGGATGCACGGGATCCGTGTGCTCCTAATGGAAAGAGCTCGGGCGCGAATGTCGCGCCCGAGCTCTTTTTTTATATGAGAACGGCAATAGGTATGAAATATGGGTTCGTGGCTGCCGATACAATTAGAAATGTTAGAAATCACTTTCATTTTTTTTGCGTATGTGGTGTAATGCATTAAAGCGAAAAAATAATGGTTGACGCCTCTTTTTAAATCCTATAGGATTACTTGTATTAATTAATATTCGTCTTTTTTACGGAAAACAGGGGGAGAGAGAACATGAAAGCCATGAAACATGTAAGGAAATTATCGGCGCTGGCGCTGGCGTTTGTGATCGTATTGACCGGATGCGCCGAATCGGGCAGCGGCGGCGGCAGCGGGGCGGGCAATCTGGCGGACAAGGTCGAGAACCTGCCGGCAGGCATTGCCGAGAAGGATCCGGTGAAATTGATGGTCGTCCGGAAAATCGGCGGCGATGACCACACGGCTCAATTTTTGGCAGGGGCGAAGCAGGAAGGCGAGGCTCTCGGGTTTAAGGTGGATACCTTCTCGGCGAACGGGGATTCCGCCAAATTCCACGATGCGATCGCGCAAGCTATGGACAGCGACTACGATGGATTTATCATATCGCATGGCGACGATCCTGCGTCGGTTCAGGACGTGAAGAAGATTACCGAAAAGGGAATTCCGGTCGTCACCTTCGACTCCTTGCCGGAGATCGGTGACATTGCTGGGGTGACCCAGACATCGCAAGATGACGAGCAGCTCGCGAAGCTGGCGTTGGACAAGCTGATTGAAGAGCAAGGGCCGGAAGCCAACATCGTTTACCTCTGGGTAGACGGATTCCCGCCGATGGTGCGTCGTAATGCCGTATACCAGGAAACGCTGAAGAACAACCCGGGCATCAAGGAAGTGGAGCGTTTCGGCGTAGCGAGTGACCAGACTTCCTTGGAAACGCAAAATGCGGTATCCGCTATCCTGACGAAATATCCGAAGGGCGAAATCGATGCAATCTTCGCAACCTGGGATGCTTTCGCCATCGGCGCGGCCAGAGCGCTGGAGGAAGCAGGACGCAGCGAGGTT
This sequence comes from Paenibacillus sp. cl141a, assembly GCF_900109305.1. Lineage (NCBI taxonomy): Bacteria > Bacillati > Bacillota > Bacilli > Caryophanales > Paenibacillaceae > Paenibacillus > Paenibacillus sp. cl141a. The sequence goes on along the minus strand of NZ_FNZO01000005.1, from coordinate 368,142 downwards.
AAGATTTACGGCATCGACGTATCCAACGCGGACCTGGAGCTGATCCAGAAACCGGACAGCCCTTGGGTGGCTACCGCAGCCGTCGATCCGAAAATGATCGGCGCCATCAACGTTCGTTTGCTGGCTAAGAAGATTGCAGGGGAAGAAACACCTGCTACGTATAATCTGGAGCCTGTATTGATCGAGCGCTCCGGCCTTGAAGGGGCTTCTGAAGCGGTCAACATGGTCAACCTGGCGGAGATTATTCCGAGCTGGGGAACAAGCACGGAATTCGAAGAGGACTGGATGAAGGCATTGAAAGAAGCAGTCGGCAAATAAACAGCAATATTCATACAGGCGCTCTTGTCGGTCATCGATAGGGGCGCCCTATCCTATTTGAAGGGAAGAATACACTTGCGAAGCGTGATGGAGCCAACAACTGCCAGCTCGGCCGACAATTCGGGAGCGGCACCCTTACTTCAAATGAAGCACGTATCGATCTCTTTTCCAGGCGTTAAGGCGTTGACCGATGTTGATTTTCAGACGACCGCGGGGACGGCCCATGCGTTGATCGGCGCGAATGGCGCGGGAAAGTCTACCTTAATGAAGATCCTATCGGGAGCGTATACCCATTACGAGGGCGAGATCTGGATCGATGGAAGCAAAGCGGACATCCGTTCACCGAAGGAAGCAAAGGACCTGGGCATTCAGATCGTCTATCAAGAGGTGGATACCGCGCTCATTCCGAACCTGACGGTCGGCGAGAACATCATGCTCGACCGGACGGTTCACGATATGGGCAAACGGCACTTGATCCGTTGGAAGGAGCTCCATCGGGAAGCCGAATCGATTCTTGCGCGGATGAATATCCGAGTCCCGGTCAAAAAGCTGATTTCGGAGCTGACGCTGGCGGAGAAACAGATGGTGCTGATTGCCAGAGCCGTTTCCAAGCAGTGCCGCATTCTGGTGCTGGACGAGCCGACCGCGCCGCTCAGCCATAGCGAGACGGAGCAGCTGTTCAAGCTGGTGCGCAAGCTGAAGCAGGACGGAGTCGGCATTATTTTCATATCGCATCGGCTGCCGGAGCTGTACGAAATCTGCGACGACATTACGATCATGCGGGACGGGTTGCTGGTGAAGAGCGACCGCATCGCGAATATCGATCAGCCGAAAGTGGTGGAATACATGCTGGGCTCCAAGATGGATCAGCAGTTTCCCCATATCGAGCGAGACATCGGTCCTGCGCGGTTAGAGGTAAAGGGCATGTACGACCCGGGCAAAATCAACGGCGTCGATCTGTGCATCCGCCAAGGGGAGATCGTTGGCTTGGCAGGTCTTGTCGGGGCCGGAAAAACCGAGCTGTGCCGGGCGGTATTCGGGGCTTCCGGCACGTCAACCGGCGAGATGATACTGGATGGAGAAAAGCTGCGCATCCGCTCGCCGCATGATGCCGTGCGGAACGGCATAGCGCTCGTACCCGAGGAGCGCCGCCGGGAAGGCGTATTCGTGGACGAGCCGGTGTCCGTCAATTTAACGGCCGCGGTGCTGTCCCAATTTTCCAAATGGGGTTCCTGGCTAAGTTTTGGCAGGGAGAAGCAGGCGGCGAGAGAGATGATCGAGTCGCTCGGAATCAAAACTCCAAGCGAGAGAGCGCGGGTGAGAAACCTGTCCGGGGGCAACCAGCAGAAGGTGGCGATCGGCAAATGGCTGCTGGCCGACGCGGACGTGTATATTTTCGATGAACCGACCAAGGGCGTAGACGTTGGCGCGAAGCGGGATATTTTTAAGCTGGTGGCCGAGCTGGCCAAGCGAGGGAAATGCGTGCTGTACGCTACGAGCGAGCTGTCGGAGATCGTGGGCATCACCGACCGGGTGTATGTGATGTATGACGGCCGCATCACGAAGGAGCTGACAACGCGGTCAACGAATGAAGAGGAATTATTGCTTTACTGCACAGGAGGCGGGTTGACATGAATACAGCAAGACCTGTTAAGGAGAAGCCGGCGGCTAGCTTCGCATTCGATTTTCTATACAAATACGGCACGTTGATTACGGTATTCGTACTTATTCTCGTATTCGGGACCGTTGCCGACAACTTTTTGAATACAAGCAACATTGTTAACATTCTCCGTTCGATCTCGATCGTGACGATCATTGCCGTAGGTTTGACCGTATCGCTCGCCGTTGGCGGCTTTGACCTGTCCGTCGGCTCGACGGCCTCCCTGGCAAACGCGCTGGTCATATCCATGTTCGTCTGGCACGGGCAAAACATCGGCATCGGCATCGGACTCACGCTGCTGTTCTGCCTGGCCGTCGGGTTGATCAACGCGTTTCTGGTCATCAATTTCAAGATCGACGACATGCTGATGACCCTGGCGACGATGTTTATCTTCCAGGGCGTTGCCCTGACGTATACCCGGGGCGCTACCATCTCCCAGAATATGATCATGCCGAGCGGGGACTTTGCCACCGGTAAAATTCCGGCGCTGTTCGAGAAAATCGGGCAGGTGCCATGGATCATTATCATTATGGTTCTCGTGGTTCTCGTGGTCCATCTGTTCCTGACCTATACGAAACACGGACGGTACATGTACATGATCGGGGGCAACCGCGAAGCGGCGGCTTTATCCGGGATCCCGGTGAGTAAATACCGTCTGATCGCTTATCTGGTCTCGGCATTGTTTGCCGCTATCGGCGGCATCATCCTCGGGGCTCGCGTCATGACGGCCGAGGTCAACTCCGGCGGACCCTATCTTATGGACGCCGTTGCCGCGACCTTCATCGGATACTCCGTATTCGGAGCCGGCAAGCCGAACGCGCTTGGGACGTTTGTCGGCGCCGTGTTGATCGGTATATTGCAAAACGGTCTGATCATGCTGTCCGTGCCGTATTATGCGATGGATATCGTCAAGGGCTCGGTGCTGGCGTTGGCGCTGGCCTTAACCTACTATAAGAAGAGACATTGATGACGAATCGGCACATGCATTGACCCAGCTAGTTCCATTCATGCTATCGAGACCATCCCTCCCGTGATCCTGATCGGGGGCGGATGGTTTTTTTCATGGATAGTTTCTAGAGGTGGCAACCTATGGGTGGACTTGAATGCAGAGACTTATTCTAAGGGCGAATCCGGCGATATATCCATCATTTGGTTATTTAGTTGACGGACGCAGCGGGTATTCATTATCCTGTAGAAGACTGGTTTAGCATTGTACATACATTTCCCTCTTATAAAGAGAAAGGGGACTCATCATGAAAAAAACAACCTTCATACAACCGGATCCCAAGTCCTGGCTGGACACGTTTCACTTTGAAATTCCGATAAAGATTAGGTACTGCGAAACGGATATGCTGGGTCATGTCAATAACGTCAGTTATTTCATGTATTTTGAGCAGGGACGCATTGAATATTTCGAGAATCTGGGATTGACCGACGAACTGTTCGGCGAGCAAAAGGTGTCGGTTGTTGCGGATCTGGAGTGCCAGTATTTGGCGCAAATGTATCTGAAGGACCCGCTTAGGCTCCATGTGCGGGTGGCTGAGATCGGACGCTCCTCCATGGACATTCAATATGCGATCGTAGTGGACGGGGCCTTGAAGGCAGCCGGCCGCGGGACCATCGTGCTCATCGAGACCGCTTCAGGCAAGAGCACGCCGATTCCGGATTCGGCACGCGCACGAATTTCGGCTTTTGAAGGATGGATGTAAGCCAACGACAACGATCTATCAGGAACAAAATGAAGAAGGGAAGGGATAAGGGATGAACATCCGTTTTGCCATTATCGGCACAAACTGGATCACCGAGAGGTTTCTCCAGTCGGCACTGGAGACGGAAGAATTTATTCTGGCAGCCGTATACTCCCGTACGGAAGAGAAGGGCAGGGCTTTTGCGGCTAAGTACGCGGATCCCAAGGTCTACACGGATCTTGAGGCGATGGTGCAGGATGACGAAATTGATGCGGTATACATTGCGAGCCCGAATTCCTATCATGTAGATCAGGCGATATTATGCATGAACCACGGGAAACACGTCCTCTGCGAGAAGCCGATGGCTTCCAACGCGGTTGAAGTGGCCGCAATGATCGAAGCTGCGAAGAACAATGACGTTCTGTTGATGGAAGCGTTGAAGTCGACGCTGATGCCGAACTTCAAGACCGTCCAGGACAACCTGTACAAGCTGGGCCCGATACGGCGTTATTTTGCAAGCTATTGCCAATATTCCTCCCGCTATGACGCGTTCAAGCAGGGGACGGTGCTGAATGCGTTCAACCCTGAATATTCCAACGGTTCTTTGATGGATTTGGGGATCTATTGCCTGTACCCGATGGTGACCCTGTTCGGAAAACCGGACACGGTGAAGGCCTCCGGCTACATGCTGTCTTCCGGGGTTGACGGCGAAGGCAGTCTTCTGTTGTCCTATCCCGAGATGGATGCCGTCATCATGCATTCCAAAATCAGCGATTCCTACGCCCCAACCGAAATTCAGGGCGAGAACGGCACGATGATCATCGACAAAATCAATCAGCCGTACGATGTGAAGATCCGCTACAGAGACGGCACCATCGAGAACGTGACCCAGCTGCAAACGCATGAATCGATGTATTACGAGGCCCGGGAATTTATCGATTTGATCCGGTGCGGCGAACGGGAAAGTTCAATCAACACCCATGCCAACTCGCTCGTTACGGCCGAAATTATGCAGGAAGCCAGAAGCCAGATCGGACTGCGTTTCCCGGCGGATTCCCGCACCGATATATGATATTTGTCATACTCCCGAAATGACGTTTATGACTACGACGCGCATGACATTCTATCTATACTTTAGTTAGACAAGTGCGTGATAGCTAGATGACGTCCTTGCGCTTCATTTCGAGGAGGAAGACAACTATGGCTAAACCCGATAACAAATTGTCCAGCTTGAAAAAGAACGTTGCCCCCTATGAAGAAATTGACACAAAGGCGAGTATAGGTCAGCTTTTCAATACACTGGTTCCCTTGATACTGCTATGGTATGCAGCCTATTTAAGTTTATCCGTATCGTACTGGCTAACCATTCCCATAGCTGTGATTGCTTCGGGGTTTGTTGTCCGGACGTTTATCATATTCCATGACTGCTGTCACGGATCTTTCTTCAAGAGCCGCAAGGCTAACAAAATTCTCGGTACGATTACGGGCGTGCTTACGCTGTGCCCTTACGAGCAATGGAAGAACACCCACGCGATCCATCACGCGACGAGCAGCAATCTCGATAAGCGGGGAATCGGCGATATGTGGGTATTAACCGTTGAAGAATATGGGGCAGCTTCCTTTTGGCAGCGTCTATACTACCGGGTGTACCGCAACCCGATCGTGATGTTCGGTCTGGGTCCCATCGCCATATTTCTGATCTCCTATCGTTTCAACCGCAAAGGCGCGAGACGCAAGGAAAAAATCAGTAACTATACAACAAATATTTTGATTGTCGCTTTGTATGCATTGCTGTGCTGGGCGATCGGATGGCAGGCTTTCCTGCTCGTTCAAGCTCCGATCTTCATGGTTTCCGGGATGCTTGGCATTTGGTTGTTCTACGTGCAGCATCAATTCGAGGAAACGTATTATGAGCATGATGAAGAGTGGAGTTATATCAATGCAGCCGTAGAAGGCAGCTCTTATTACAAACTTCCGAAGGTTCTGCAATGGATCACGGGCAACATCGGCTTCCATCATGTTCACCATTTGAGCCCGAAGGTGCCTAACTATAACCTGGAGAAGGCGCATGAAGCCGCTCCTCCGCTGCAGAAGGCAACAACGATTACGCTGAAGACCAGTCTGAAGTCCATTCGTTTCCGTCTGTGGGATGAAGAGAAAAAGGTGTTTGTCACCTTTAAGGAAGCGCGTCAGTCGCTTCGCAAGCCGCAGGAATCGGCATTGACGAGGGCGGAGAAGAACCTGGCGAGCCCAAGACCCAGGGTCCAGCGCGAATAGATTCCTGAGTCATGATGCTATAATGGATCACGGATTTGCTAAGGCTAGTAAATGAATGAAGCTTGAACCGACAGAAGGTGGGACTCCATGCAGAAATGGTATCAGATCTTTCATAAAAGCACGGGACTGAGCCCTTACGTATGGGTTGTCTTCTACATCCTTCCGTTCTATTTCATCTTCCGGTCGACCTCGACCTATCAGATCGTGATCGGCGTTCTGATGATCGTGATGTTCTTCGCTTTTTATGTGCTGTCATTTCTGTCCAAAGGCTGGCTCGTCTATTTCTGGACGAGTCTGCAAATTTTAATATCGATTGCGATGTCCGTGGTTTTCGGATATATCTATTTTTCGCTGTTCCTGGCATTCTTCATCGGGAACATCAAGAATAAGGCCGGGTTTATCACGCTGTACTCCATCCACTTGGTTACAACCATTATTACGGTGAATTATGGATTGTTAACGCGGAATCCGTTCTTCATCACGCAGCTGCCATTCGTGCTTGTGAGCGTGGTAGGGGTGATTCTGCTGCCTGTGACCAACTATAACCGGAATAAGAACGATCAGCTGCAGGGCCAGCTGGAGGATGCAAACAAACGGATTTCGGAATTGGTGAAGCTGGAGGAACGCCAGCGCATTGCCCGGGATCTGCATGATACGCTGGGGCAAAAGCTGTCTCTTATCGGCCTCAAAAGCGATTTGGCCGGCAAGTTGATGAAGCAGGATATGGAAAGGGCCCAAGCCGAGATCAACGATGTCCGTCAGACGGCCCGGACCGCACTGAAGGAAGTGCGCGAGATGGTGACGCGGATGCGGGGGACCCGGCTTGCGGATGAAATATTCCGTATTCGGCAAATCCTGAAGGCGGCGCAGATCGAGTTGACCTTTGAGGGTACGCTGGAGCCGGAGAATCTGTCGTTAATGAACGAAAACGTGATCAGCATGTGCCTGAAAGAGGCCGTGAATAACATCGTGAAGCATAGCAATGCCACGACCTGCTCCATTGTGATCGAATCCACGGAAACGGATCTGATTGCCAGGGTGAAGGACAATGGAACCGGGTTCGTGACGGACGCGAAAAACCGCGGCAACGGGCTGCGGGGAATGAGAGAGCGGCTTGAATTCGTGAACGGAAGCATGGAGTTTGCTTCAGGCGAGGGGACTACGCTTGTCCTGCGAGTCCCTAATGTGCTCAGAATGCCGGATAAGGAGGCGGGAATATGATCCGAATCGTCATTGCCGAAGATCAGCGGCTGCTGCTTGGAGCTCTGGCCTCGCTGCTGGATCTGGAAGAGGATATGCAGGTGGTCGGGACGGCGGGCAACGGCAAGGATGCCGTACAGCTTGTCAAACTTCATATGCCGGATATCTGCATCATGGATATTGAGATGCCGATCATGAACGGGCTTGAAGCCGCCGAGGAGATCAAGGGTTATGGCTGCAAGGTGATGATCTTGACGACCTTTGCCCGGCCCGGGTATTTCGAGCGTGCCGTGAAAGCGGGCGCCAACGCTTACCTGCTGAAGGACAGCCCGAGCGAGGAGCTGGCCGCGTCCATTCGCAGCATTATGGCAGGCAGGCGTATCTACGCCTCCGAGCTGGTGGATGAAGCGTATTCCGGTGAAGAGAATCCGCTGACGGAGCGGGAAAAGGAAGTGCTGGGCCTCATCGCGGACGGCAAGAATACGAAGGAAATTGCCAATCAGCTGTTTATAACCACGGGAACCGTGCGTAATTACATTTCCGTTATTCTTGATAAGCTTGGCGTCAGCAACCGGATCGAAGCGATCACGCGTTTCAAGGAAAAAGGCTGGTTTAAATAGTGCAAAGAAGAAGCAAAACCCCGCGGTTGCAGCCGCGGGGCTTTTTTTGTGCGCTTAAGAAAAACGAAAACAGGGAGAAGTTGAATATGCTGTTTAAAATAATGGATTTTTTTACCTGGTATTGTATGCATTAAACTGAATATTTATTCACTTTATTGAATTGGGATTCGATTGTGGATAGATTTTATATTTTTTGGAAACAATGAAAACGCTAATAAAATTAAGCCTGTATTTAAGTGATACAACTCAGCAATTAATGGATAATCAAGTAAGAATATTGCTGAGACTTTGTAAATGTATGCATTTTTATGTATAATAGAAATGATTGCCAGAAGTCAAATTTGAGGAGGAGGAGGTCTTCTATGGACCATATGATGTTTGAGGTTGGAACTGCCCTGATTCTGGTTGCTATAGCCTCCGTAATTGCTGGAAAGCTCAAGTTCTCGATCATACCGTTCTTGATTGTGCTCGGGATGCTTGTCGGTCCGCATGCACCAACGATAGGGATTCTTGACTTTAAGTTTATTGAGAGCCAGGGGATCATCGATTTTCTGGGACAGATCGGTATTCTATTCCTGCTCTTTTACCTTGGTCTTGAATTTTCGGTTCAAAAATTGATCAAGTCCGGACGAAACATTGTAGTAGGCGGAACCGTATATGTAGTATTGAACTTCGTGCTGGGTGTGGCTTACGGTTTCGTGATCAATATGCCTCTGTACGAGACGCTGATCATTGCAGGGATGCTGTCGGTTTCTTCCAGCGCCATCGTCGCTAAGGTGCTTGTGGATCTGCGGCGCACGGGGAATGCGGAGACGGAACTCATACTCGGCATGATTTTGTTCGATGATATTTTCCTTGCCGTGTTCTTATCGATTATGTCGGGACTGCTATTAGGCGGGGCTACATCGATAGGGGCAACGATCCTCTCGGTTTGCATTTCCATAGGTTACATGCTGTTGTTCTTTGTTATTGCGAGAAAAGGTCCGCCCATACTTAACAAATTGCTGAATATTACGTCCAGCGAGATTTTCATTATCGTTGTGTTCTCGTCGATGTTCTTTATTGCCGGGTTTTCGGAGACGCTGCACGTAGCTGAAGCGATCGGCGCGCTGCTGTTCGGACTGGCTTTATCGGAGACGGATCATAGTGAACGGATCGAGCAGCTGGTCATACCTTTCCGTGATTTCTTTGGAGCGATCTTCTTCTTCAGCTTCGGTCTCGGCATCGATCCGACCACGCTGGGGAATGCGTTATGGCTGGCTCTTGGCGCCGTGGTACTGACCATAATCGGCAATCTGGTCGCAGGCATGATAGCGGGGCGCAAGGCCGGTCTATCGCATAAATCGTCGCTTAACATCGGATTGACTATTATGGCGCGCGGGGAGTTTACGATTATCGTTGCAAATCTGGGACTCGCCGGCGGACTGTCCGCTATGCTGAAACCATTCTCGGCCCTCTATGTTCTGATTCTCGCGATTCTTGGGCCACTCCTGGCGAAAGAGTCGAAGCGCGTGTACCGTGGAATGAATAAAATATTCAAATGGAGCGATCCAGTGGAGAAAGTGAAAAAAAGGAATGCATAGGGAAGCCCGGGATGATTTACTTTCTTCCAACTAATCTATATAATCTAGAGATTGAATTAACCCCAGAACGGAGGATTTACACATGAGTATTATTCGCGAATCTGATCTGCCGGGTATCGGGAAGAAGTTCCTTATTCAGGCGAGATCAGGGGATAAGCTGGTTGTTGTTATTCATGACGATGGCCGCAGAGAACTGTACCACTTTGAAGATGACGATCCTGAGGAGACCATCTCCCAGATTACATTAGAGGATGACGAGGCAAGACAAATCGCAGGCATTATCGGCGGCATGACGTATAAACCGAAAGCGCTGGAGACCATCGAAGTGACGCTCGAAGATTTGATCATCGAATGGGCGCGAATCGAGCCGCATTACAAATGCGTGGGACAATCCATTGCAGGGCTTCAGGTTCGTCAACGTACTGGCGCTAATGTATTAGCGATTGTGAACAAGAAAGAGCAGAAAATCAATCCCGGTCCGGACGACATCCTGACGGCGGGATCGACGCTGGTGCTTGCTGGCGAGCGCAAGCAGATCAAGCAGCTGAAAGAACTGCTGGTCAACGGCTAATAACGAACGAATAGCTTCACAGGTCTTTAGTTGATCCTGTCGTAACACGTAAGCAGCAAGCTCCTCCATGGGTGAGGGGCTTGTTTTTTTGCGTGGATCCTTTAATTTTGAAATTTTCCGCGAAATGATCTATTTTTGATAGTTAGGCTATCATTTTCGAGGAAGAGGGGGCTGTCACGCGTGGCTGCCAACGAGTGGGGAGCGGACGGCATCAATGTCAATCTGATCAGTCCGATCGCGCTGACGCCGGGCGTAGAGCAATGGAAGCAGGCCTTTCCGGAAGCGTATCAAGAAATGGTCGATAAGATTCCGCTCAAAAAAATGGGCGATCCCAAGCAGGATATCGGTCGCGTGGCCGTGTTCCTGGCTAGCTCCGATTCCGATTACATGACCGGCCAAACGCTGATGGTGGACGGCGGTTCCATCATGCTGAGATAATATACGATGCCGATTTTCTAAAAAAAGCGCCAAGGGCTGTGCCCCTTGTGCGCTTTTTCTGTTTAATGACCGTAGGCTACGGGTTATGGATAACCATGGAGGACCGGCTATTTCCGTGCCACGATCATAAACCGTGCGGAATTCGTCCGGATTCCGCGATCTGTGCGATGCTCTTCGATGAATTGCTGCAGGATGCGGAAATCCGATTCCTCCTGTCCGAATCCGGGAATGATGGGCGTGTGCTTGAGCAGGAAGATAAGATCCTCCTCACGCTCATAGTACTCGACGGCATCATATTCGGCGCATTGGATATCGCGAAACCCTGCGAGTTGAAGTTCCCTCTTGTATTCCTCCATTAAAGCGCCGTCTTCGCGGGAATTTTGTCCTCTGCCGAAGGCTTGGGCCAGATTAGCTTTATCGCATTCGCGAACCTGCTGCGTTAGAAACACGCCATCATCGGTTAATACCCTGGCAACCTCCGAAGCACGGAAAGGGGAGTGCCGGCATGAAATCAAATCGAAAAACGCCTCCGGGAATTGAAGCACCCTTGCATCCATCTGGATAAAGCGTACGTTGGAAGCCGCAGCCTTCCGTTTATTACTCCGGGCAGTCTCTATCATCGCATGGGAAAGATCGATTCCAACCAGCAATGCCGCCTTCGAGGCGATGGACAACAAGTTCTCTCCGCCTCCCGTGCCGATATCCAGCAGAGCGTCGGATGATGTGCACCGCTTGCTAACCTCATCGTAAAAATTCCACTCCACGCCTTCCGAGATCCATCTGACCTTGCTGAAATCCCAGCCGTTTAGGGCTCCTACGATATCATAAAATGACTTGTATTCCTGTGATTTCATATATATGGTTCACCTTTTCAATTGAGATAAAATGGGATGCTGACAACAGATCGTCTCTTATTCGTTCGCCCAGTTACTGTGATTCTGGCTAGGCCCGGTCCAGTATGATAGACCGGGCCTAGCTACTTCGAACGGCAAGGATCCTAATCAGCATCCCATTCACCCCAATTCTGAAAGATTATTTTTAAGAGATAAGAAAAGCATAAGCTTCAGAGGCTTACCATCCTTATTTCGCAAGAAAAACTTCCGCTATACGCGGTCTGTCTTCTGAGAAAGTACGTCGATAGATATTTTTCTTATTGTAAGACCAAGGATTCTTCGGGATCAAGGAGAATTTTATTAGGAGCATGCACCAGAATCTTAAGCAATTGATAAGAATTTGGAAGTAAGGCGTTAAGAAATGTCTACTATACTGATTGAATTCGTTTCGGTTAGGAACGAGAAAAATTCGGACTTCGAAATGAGAGGGTACTGCCATGAACAAAATGAATTCTCTGCCAAGGGAGCGTCTTCCCGAGCTGCAATTGGTCCGCGCATTCGCCATTATCGGCGTGCTGTCCGTTCACTCGACATCGTATGCCGTATCGGCCATGACGGACTCCAAATACTTTTTCATCTACAATTTTATGAACATCTTCATGAAATACGGAACGCCGACGTTTATATTTTTGAGCAGCCTGGTACTCTTCTATAATTATTATGACCGCCCTACGACCAAGAAGCTGATCGGCGGATTCTACAAAAAAAGACTGCTGTACATCATCATCCCGTATACGCTCTTTTCCGTGTTTTACTTCGGGCTGCTGCACTATCTGCATTATCAAGGCAGGCCGTTTGGCGAGACGATGGAGAGTTTTATTCAAAAGCTGTTGACGGGCAAAGCGTATACGCATCTGTACTTCGTGTTTATCAGCATTCAGTTTTATGTGCTGTTTCCGTTGGTGCTGTGGTTGTTCAAGAAGATGCCGCAGCTTGCGAAATGGGCAATACCGATTGGACTGGTGATCCAGTGGACGTTTATACTGATGAATAAGTATTATTGGCAGGTGCCGAATAAGGGAAGCTGGGCCTTGTCCTATATAGCTTACTTCATGCTGGGCGCTTTTATCGGCATCTATTATCCGAAACTGAAGGCCTGGCTTGTGATCAGCCGTGCCAACGCACAGCCTTACCGCATCGCGGCTTGGACGATGCTGTGGATCGCATGGGCAGCTGCCGGTCTCGGCCATGTGTACATTTATTTCAACAACCGTCTTCACGGAACCGGATATAATTCAACGCTGTACGAGCTGCTGTGGAATATGCATACTTACTTTGGGGCGCTTGTCCTGCTCCAGTTCGCCATTCTGTTCTACCGGGCCGGGGTACGCGGATGGACGCCCGCGCTGGAGAGACTGGGGGCCGTATCCTTCGGGATTTATCTCATCCATCCGTTCTTTCTGCTCGTCTACCGTCAATTCCCGCTAACCACGGGGAACTCGATCCTGACCCATCTGTGGTATGCAGGCGGTTTTGCGGCAGCCTTAGGCTGTTCATGGATCGTCGTGGAATTGACGGTTCGATATATACCGGGCTCATGGGTGATTTTCGGTAATATTCCGAAGGCGAAGAGATCGGGTAAGCCAACCGATACGCCGGCTGTGCCGCTTTCCGGTTCCTAGCCTGATTCGCAGCAAGAATAGGACGTATACCCGACGAGGCATGGCCATGGCGAAAGGAAACCCAAACAGCAGCATCGCCCGGCCTGACAACATCCGTGGAGCAAGAGAACGTAAAAGGCGTTATGCTGACTGCCGCTTTATGATCAAGGAGGAGCCATGTCTGGAGTTACGATACTGATGGTTGACGATGAAACCGAAATTTTGAAATTGATGGAGATTTACATCAGGAATGAGGGCTATACGCTGCTCACCGCATCTCATGGCCTGGAAGCGCTGGAGATTCTAAAAAACCATAAAGTGGATTTAATCATTCTCGATGTCATGATGCCGCAGATGGATGGCATCCAGGCATGCATGAAGATCCGGGAGGAGAACAACACGCCCATTATCATGCTGTCCGCCAAGAGCCAGGAGATTGACAAGATCGCCGGACTCAGCATCGGCGCGGATGATTACGTGACCAAACCGTTCAGTCCGCTGGAACTGGTCGCAAGGATCAAATCGCAGCTCCGCCGGTACAAACAGCTGAACAATCAATCGGTACGGGACGAGAACGAAATCCAGATCGATGAGCTGATCCTCAATGTCGCGTCCCACCGGGTAACGGTGGCCGGCAGGGAGATTAAGCTGACGCCGCGCGAATTCTCCCTGCTGCATACGCTGGCCATCAACCGCGGACTCGTGCTGAGCATGGACAAGATTTATACCGAGGTATGGAACGAGCCGTTCATGGAATCGAAGAATACGGTCATGGTCCATATTCGCAAGCTGCGCGAGAAGATCGAGAAGGATCCGCAGCAGCCGGAATACATTAAGACGGTATGGGGGATCGGTTACAAAATAGAGTAAACTTAACCAGAGGTGACTGACTTGAAAGGAATGAAGCTTCATAGCATCCGTCTGAAGATGCTGCTTATGCTGCTCGCCAGCATCGGCATCGCGGCCGCCCTGCTTATCATACTCTATGCGTTAAGCACGCTGGTCCTCTCCATTCCGGCCATCAACCCGCCGCTTGCCTGGATCGTCAATAACCTCGGTTCGAAGCCGGTTATGTTGGTCACGGGCGTCGTTCTTTTTTTGGCAAGCTATTATATGAGCACGAGGTGGTTTGCCCTGGATCTGCGGAAGGTAGAGACCGGTCTTCAGGACATCACGGCCGGACGATTCGATTCCAGAATCGAGCTCGACACCCGGGACGAAGTAGGCGCCGTCGCTGCCGGCATTAACCGCATGACCGAGCAGTTGAACGCGTACCTGGAGGAAATCACGCGTGGCCTCCGCGAGATTGCCAAGGGGAATTTCGATACCGAGATTCCTGTTCGCTCAGGCAGCCAGCTCGGCGAGGTGGCCGAGAGCATCAACCAGATGAGCAGGCAGCTTCACCAATCCATTCTGGAAGAGCGCCATGCGGAGAAAACCAAGAATGATCTGATCACGGGGGTATCCCATGATCTGCGGACGCCGCTGACATCGATACTGGGGTTTCTGGAGGTTATCGAGGAAGACCGGTACCAGGATGAAGTAGAGCTGCGGTATTACGTGAATATCGCTTATGAGAAAGCGCAGAATCTGAAGAAGCTGATCGATGACCTGTTCGAATACACGAGGATCAATAACGGGCTTCCGCTGGATATTAGGGAGATCGATATGGCTCAATTCATGAGACAGCTGATCGAGGAATTCGTTCCGTCCTTGGAGAAAGCCGGGATGGAATGCAAGCTTGCGGCGGAGGAAGGCCTCGTTATTCGGGCAGACGGCGCCCAGCTTGTCCGGGCTTACGAGAATCTGATATCCAATGCGATCCGGTACGGGGAGTCGGGGCACAGAATCGACATCGCCGTCCGCAGCGTTGGCGGTCAGGTGAACATCAGCTTCACCAACTACGGCGATCCGATTCCGGAGCGGGATTTGCCTTTCATCTTCGATCGCTTCTACCGCGTGGAGGCTTCCCGTTCGAAGCAGACCGGGGGCACGGGCCTGGGACTGGCGATCACAAAGAGCATCGTGGAGGTCCAGGGCGGCGAAATCCGGGTTCGGAGCGACCGGCAGCGGACGACCTTTGAAACCCGCTTTCCCAAAGTCGTGTAGCAGCAGTTCGCTTGCCGCACGGTGGGCGTTCGCATTGCGAAGCCATAGAGGCAGCCCGAGCGAACGCTCCCTTCGAGGGAGCGTTTTTATATGATCCTGCGAAGGGCTCCCCGCTCGCTGCTGCAAGGTCACTATGGAATTGTTCAGTTTTATTTAAGCATTCGTTAAGAACTTGCCCCGCTGTTTGATAAGATATGTTCTTTATACTTTCCTTCAGAACGTACATAAGGAGGAAGTCGGATGGAATCCTTGGGTTTCTCGAAACGGAACGCCAGGCTCGTGGTGGCATGGCAGATTATGATTGTGATGGTTGGTGTCCTTTTATTATCGGGATGCGCAGAGTTCAGTGCATTCCGTGCTAATATGCAGATTGAGGAGCGATCCATCGGCGGGGCGGCATCAGAAAGCAATCGAGACTCGTCTATTGCCCCCGCATCCTTTATCGGTCAAATATGGGGGGATTTATCGGAGGGCGTGTCTAATCGCGCCAGAATCATGACAGGCAGGCAAACGCAGAGCCGAAGCGTAACTGATTCAGCCTGGCGAATGAATATCCGCTGATGCTGAAGAGAGCGAGCCTGCTTCGGATCATCCGCGGAACTATCATAACGGGAATAGCCCGTTCATACACGCGTTGAAATGGCTCCTTTTCCGGAAGGGAGCTTTTTTTGTTTTGATTTTGGAACATATTGTCTTATAATAGCGTTTACAATATATATGCTTGTATGGGAGAGGATGGTTTCTTGTGAGTACACGCGTTTCGATCCGTAAGCGACTATTCATCGGAATAACGGCAGCCGCCTGCATTTCACTCGTCGGACTTCCGGCTCAGCAGACGCAGGAGGGCGCTCGTCCCGTATTCGCCGATGCTGCCGGAGCCGGGAGCTTTACATCCGGTCAACGCGTCACGCTTCAGCAGAGGGCTGCTTTTTTCCCTAATGCGCTTAGCAAGAACAGCCATCTGAGGAATCTCAAGGCCAGCTATTACGGGGCCAAGGGAGAATCGCTCCGGCTTCACTCCGTGAAGGGGGAAATGGCATTAATCAAGTCCGATTCTCGTGGGGACCTGTGGCTCCCGACATGGTATGTTTCCAAGGAAGCTGCCAAAGTGAACGATATTTCCCCGCTCTCGCTTCAGCTGCGCAGCAGCGGCAGCATATACCTGGCTCCCGGAAGCGCGGTGAAATGGCCGGTATCCCAGACGGGAACGTCCCTCATCGCCGTAGCCCAGTGGAAGGACTGGTACGGCGTTATGGTCGCTCCCTCCAAGTGGAAGGAAGATTACCGGATCTACCGCCCGGCGATGATGTGGGTACAAGGGAAGGACACGACAGCCAAGAAGGTGATGCCTGAAGCGCTTCTTGGTGGCAATTCGGAAGTAGCGACGGATGTGGTGCGCAACTTGACGGAGTTTCTTTTTAAGAAAGGGACCCCTTCTTCGTACGTGAAAAAGCTGCTAGGCGAACCGCAGGCGAGGGAGACATCGCGGAATCAGGAATCGAGCTCCAATCAACCGATGATTCTCGGCGAGACCTGGAGATATGAGCAGCGGGACGCCCATTATACCGTGACGTTCTCCCCATCCGGAAAGCTGAGTTCCAGCGAATGGGTAATCCCTTCGGCGGGATCCTTCGAGCGGAGTTACAATCCTGGCGATGATTACGAGTTTACCTATCGTCTGGACGTCCTGCCGCTGCGGAAGACCATAACAGCCGAGCCCGATTGGCGAAATCAGGGCAATCTGAACTTCACCTTCCTGATGGAGGCCAACGAGGATGTCCTGCTCGTTAAGGGAGATGACGGCGGGTTCAGCGGAATGCACGATAATTCTTCCTTGTATGCAATTGACCGGGGCACCGGCAAGAAACTGTGGCAGGAGGATGCCGGGTTCGGCTGGTATACGGCCATTACAGATCGGGAGCGGAAGCATGTCACGATGTACTCGGCATATAACCCGGAGGTTAAGGATTACGTGGCCCGCGTGCGGCATATCCGGTTGTCGGATGGCAACGTGTTATGGGAGGTTAAGCCCAAGAACGATTTCGGCTTGACGATGACGGCGGCGGCCGATGCGATCATACTGGATGAAGCTTTGAACATGAACGAAACCAAAAGCGTGCTGAGCGTCCTGGATCAGGATACCGGTAAGCTGCGTTGGAAAAAGACCTTGTCCGGCGAACACCGCTTGCTGAATGCAGGAACAGACGATCCGTACGTGCTCATCGAGCAAAACGGACAGCTTACCGCTTACGATCCGGTCACCGGCAAAGCGGCTTGGCATGTGAAGGTCGGCAAGAGGGTGATGGACGATCCGTTCCGAGATCCGTATTTTACCGGAGGTTATCGTTACGCTCCAACTGCGCCAGCGGATATGACAACACGATGGATGCTGCTTGGCAAGGAATGGGTTCTGCTCAATACGGAAACCGGCGTGCGCGAAGACACGTATCCGGCACTTGAGATGGAAAGGTTCGAGGTGCTGAATGAGCGGTATCTGCTGGTGCAGCGTGCGCTTGGCGGGGAGTATTTCAGCGGGGCCGCCGCTTACGAAAGCGTACTGTATGACCGCCTTGAAGATAAGGAACTGTGGACAATAAAAGGGAAGGCCACCCGTGGCGTCATCGAGGGAGCGCGAATCTATCTTGCCTTGAACGGCATTCCGGCTGCGGTAGATATAGAGAGCGGCAGCATCCTATGGAAGATGGAGACCACGTCCAAAGCGGGGGACGATCTGTCCCATCTGGTTGGCAGCAGCTACGGAATCCTGGATTCGTACCTGCTGATAAGTTTGGGAAGCGATCTTGTGGTGTTGCATAAGGAAGACGGTAGAAGCTTGGGCAGATTGCATAACGTGATCACCGGCAACGTCGATTTGCGAGAGGCCTATGCCAAAAACGGCGCGCTGAACGTAACGGATCAGGAAGTGCTCGTCGGCACGGTCAACGGAGCTTTTATTCGTTATGATGCCCGAGCGTTAAAGGAACGCTTGGATGAGCTGTTATAGCTTTTATTGATAGATGACAAAGACCGTAGGGCAGGGAGACGTCCGTAAAGGAGGAAGACTTATGGGCAAGAGAATTAAGTTAGCAGGGCTTCCGGTCATCAGCCTATTGTTGATCCTATGCTTGGGCTGCGGCAGCAAGCAGTCGGCCAGTTATGCGTCTCTGGTAAAATACGATGATCAAGAGTATATCGGAAAAGGCACTGAGGGTGCCGAGGCTTTTGCGGAGTCGGAATTGACCTTGGCGGGTACGATCCAGAAGCGGCTCGAGCCTGATCAATATCCGGATACGCATTTATCGTCGAACGAGCTGCCCGAAGGCACGGAAATCTATGTCGTCGATGAATATACGTTGGTGGCTTTGCAGGAAGGCCGAAGATTCAAGGTGTTTGAGCGCATGGAATAAATGAATGCAGATGAACGATGAGCGTCCCTGGTGTCTGGAAACAGATGCTGGGGGCGTTTTTTTGGGGAGGGTGCTTATGATGAAATTAGAAAACGAAAAAATGTTAAGAATTCCCTTGACTCCAATTTAAAATAATGTATTATAAATATATCGAACGGATATATCAAATAGATACATTGTTGAAATGTGGTGATGATTTTGTTGGAGTACATTCTCCTCGGCATGCTGATGGAAGGAACGATGAGCGGCTATGATCTTAAGAAAACAATCGACAGCACGGTAGGCACATTCTACAAGGCGAGTTACGGCAGTCTTTATCCTGCGCTCAAGAGACTTGCGGACAAAGGTATGGTTACGTTGACCGAAACCGATAACAGTAAGAATAAGAAGCTGTATACATTGCTGCCAAGTGGTCGAATCGCGTTCCTCGAGTGGTTGTCGGGACCGATGCAGTCAGGACGCAATGAGCAACTGATCCGCATTTTCTTTTTTGATTATTTGGATGAAGACCTTCGCCAAAAACGTTTGGCTGAATATCTATTTAAGCTGGATCAGGAAATTCACATGCTGGAAGCAGTACAGAGCGTCGTGGCGGGAGAGTTGGCTGATATTGAAAACCCGGAAAATTACTATTATCGGGTATCGGTTCTGTCTTATGGGCTGAATCATTTTCAAATGGAACGGCAATGGTTGAGGGATATTATGGAGAGGAAGGATTTGAACCATGTCAAACCCGAGAACTAAGGCTTCTTTTTCACAAAAAAGACCGATTTTAACTGTAGTCATTATCGAGGTTCTGCTGTTGTTAGCCGTATTTGCAGCCGGAGCCTATGCGACCATCAAGGAATTAAGTTATACTTCGCCCGTTCTGATCTCGTTTATCCCCATCACTCTGGTGATGATTGCATATTTTACATGGAAGAAGAAGTGGAATGCGCTCGGTTTCCGTAAACTCAGCAGTATTCCAGCCAACGGTTGGGTCTACTATTCTCCCTTGCTCCTTATTCTGATTGTCATCTCGTTCAAAGGAATGCACGATATCAGCGCTTCGGAAGTCCTGTTCTTTCTATTCTTTACCCTGCTCGTTGGTTTTGTGGAGGAGAGCATTTATCGGGGATTGATTCTGAAGACGCTGCTGCCAAAAGGCATAAAAACGGCCGTGATCACCTCCAGCATCCTGTTCGCTGTCACGCATGTACTGAACGTCTTATCGGGGCAGGATGCATTCCAAACGATTTTACAGATCGTATATGCTCTGCTAATAGGCACTGTACTCGCCTTGCTGATGGTGAAGAACAAAAATATTCTCCCTCTGATTCTTTTCCACTTCCTTCACAACTTTATCCAGTTTGTAGGTAATGACAATAGTGACGCATTTATCGGCTACGATCTGTTCCTTTTGCTGGTGCTGGCCGTTCACTGTGTCTGGCTGTCACTGTCGCTGAGAAGGCCTGTCGTATCAGCCAGCGCAAATCAAGCGAGCTAGATAATATTCTAACGGTTCAGCATGATCTGTCTATTTAATTGAACTAACTTTATTGGAACTAAATTTATAAGACTAGCCGTATAATGCATCTTCTCGAATGGGATGTATGTCCGGTTGTCTTTTTTATCTAGGCTTCGTTTCTATCGAATGGTATAATATTCCTGGTTCAAATTAACTAGATTTGAAAGACTTACATTCTGATAAGAGATGAGGTTCATTCATGTTCAAGAAAATGTTGGTTCTGCTGTTGGCGGTTTGCGTGATGGTTCCCAGCGTGGCCGGTGCAGCATATGGCGAGCCGGGCAAGGCAAGCGCCAAGATTGCAATGCTGCTGCCCGATGGCACGCCCTTGATGGAGGACGGCACGGTCTGGATTACGTACAGCCGTCTTCCCATCAACCGAATCCCGATTCCGATGGGGGGAGATCTGAAGTTCATCGCGGGCTCCAGCGGATACGGATTCGGTGTCAATAACGCGGGAGGACTGGTCATGTGGGGGGAAGCGGGATATCAGGCCGTAGCGGGTGCGAATCATGTGAAACAGGTTGGACAAGGTTACTGGTTGACCTCTGACGGTTTCGTCCATCGCATGGTTGATTCCAAGCCGCAGACGGTAAAGGGGTTTGAGGGGATTTCCATTTTTGACGAGAACAACGGGATTATCGGCGGCGTTACCCAGTCGGGGACGGTCTTATACCATAATCGTGCTTATACGCCGGAGCCTGTGGTTCTGGGTCAAGCAGCGGACGTGGGCGCGATCCGCAAAATCAAGGTTGCCGGAGACTATGCCGCTATTCTGTACAATGACGGAAGACTTGTGCTGTTCAGTACCCTTCGAATCAATGGCAGCACGACTTACCTGTCCCAAAACTTGATTAGCGATGGGGCTGATATTTCTTTCGGTAAAGAACAGAAACTGATTTTCGTCAAAAAGGACGGAACGATGTGGAATGCCCGATTGGATGTATTCACGCAAACATTTGAAATGACCCCGATGAAGGGAATCAGCGGAGTGAAAGAGATTGTGGGAATCGAAGGCTCCAAAAGCTTTTTTGCCCGGTTATCGGATGGGACTTGGACCGAGTATGATAATGGACAGTTATATGATGTGACGGTTCCGAGCATTACGGGAGTTACGCTAAATGTAGCGAACAGCAAGCCGAAGGTGGGAAGCTCCATCACGCCAACGGTCGAGTTTCAGTACAGCAGCGGAGAGAAGCACAAGATTCCGGCGAATATGATCGCTTTGTCCGTAGACAAGCCGCATTTAATTAAAGCTGGAGATAAAGGAACATACAAAATCACGGGTGTGGGCGAAGTCACACTGACAGTCGAGGCCGCGGGCAAGAAGCAGTCCGTGAAAATCGTTTCAGGGCTTGGCAAGCCGCTGGAGAACGCCAAACAGGAGAAGGGAATTACCTACCTGCCTCTGAAGCCGGTGTTCCAAGCCGTGGGAGGCTCGGTCCAATATCAGGCTGCTTCCAAGACCTTCGATATTACCGTAGGAGAAACCAAGCTTTCCGTTAAGGCAGGAAGCAAGCAGGCGAAGATCAACGGCAAAACCGTGAACATGAAAGGCACTCCGATCCAGAACAAAGGGGAGACGCTCGTATCCGCGGATCTGTTGACCGCAGCACTGGGTGCGAAACTGAAATGGGACGCATCCAAACAGCAAATGACCGTGACGCTGGGCGCGGCACAATTCGTCGTAAAGGGCGAGCCGAAGAAAGCAACGAGCAGCGGCAACACCGGAAGCGCCGGGAAAAGTAAAATGTCATCGGTCCCTGCGACCGGAAGCATGGCTGGTTGGAGGCTGCTAAAAGGCCATGAATATGAAAAATCCTTGCGCATTTATTACCAATACAAGAATGGCATCCTGTCAACCAAAACGGAAGATATCCGCAAAGTGGATTTGAATAAAAAAGTGACTTGGACGGATGATTACGGCCGCAAGCATATCAACACCGTCCGTGAAATCTACTCCCTGTTCACCCTTTCGAATGAATACACCTCAGAATGGCTTCACAAAAAGTTCGGAAAGCTTTATGAGGACTGGCTGCTTAGCTCTTTGGTAGATGCCGCTCGGATTGTTGAGCAGTATTTGCAAGAGACCGGTCAGATGCCGAGTTATGCACCCAATGTCACCCTGACGCCGGATGCGGTATTCGAATACGAGTAAGTGCACACGAGCAAGCAAAAAAAGATATTCTCGTTTCGGATAAGGGCCAGGATTTTCCTGGTCCTTTTTGCTATGGAAGCGATCCTTTCTCGTGGACGAATACGATCCCGCTTCAAGCTCGATCCATCTCCCTTATGCGGCGAATATTATAACTTACATCAAAATATAGTAAACGTAAATGCAAGCCCTGTTACTTGCAATTTTAAATACAAAGGGGGGACATTCATGAAGCGAAGGACACCGCCTGACCGATTGGCTGAGCCGGGGGCCGCCGATACTCCGCCTCCCAGAAGGCACACCCTGTTTTGGAGAATGTTCGCGAACTATTTTCTCCTTATTCTCATCCCCGTCATTGTTGCTTCGGTTCTTGCTCAGGTGCTTGTCGTTCGCATCATCGAAAAAGATGCCGAGCGTTTTAACCAAGTGGTGATGAACCGGTTCTCCGAGCAGACGGATGCCGAGCTTCAATCGCTAAAGACAAGCATGATTAATATCCTGAGCACATCCAGATTACGGAGCGTGCTGCTCGCTCCCATGTCTTCGTCGCCGGAAAGCCAGCCCCCTCCGGAACTGCTTCATTCCCTGCGGGAGCAGCTGCAGCAGCTGGAATCGGATGAGTTGGTCGAGAAAGCTTATTATTATTTTGTCCATCAGGATTTAATGATCGATGCCGAAACCTATACGAACAAAGCGTATTATTTTCGTTCCCGCTATCCCTTGGATCTGAACCGCCGCCACCAGCTGGAAGCCGAATTATCCGGCAAGAAAATGATGGATTTCATGGATTCTCCCGATGCCGTGACGGCTTCCATGAGTTACCCGTTCAATACCGCCTCCCCTGAAGTTTACCTCCTGGTCGAAGTGAAACGAGACAAGCTTGAAGAGCGGATTCATATTCCGGAGAGCTGGATCACGGGCACGGCCATAGTGGATGATACTGCCCAAGTGATCGCCCGGACCGGTTTGACTGAGCAGGACCGGCTCGCCCTGCAGCAGCGAATACGCACGGATGGTTTCGCTTCGCAATTTACGATATCGGACAAGATGGGGCTGTCCTTCATGGCGTCCGGCTTCAACGAGTCCTGGCATTATATCAGCATGGTTGATCTAGGCACATTGATGAAGCCGGTCCATATTACCCGCTTAATCTGCTGGTTGTTCCTCCTGTTCTTCCTCATTGTCGGCGCCCTCGCCTCGTATTATTTAAGCCGGCGCTTGTACCGGCCGATTCGGGAGATCAAGGATGGCTTGAAGCTGCATCATGCTCCGAATGAAGAGGGGCGTTACGAAGGCAACGAGTTTGACGTCATCAAACGCTACTCCCAGTTCATCATGACCGAGAATAAAGAGCTGTACCAGATGGTGAACGGGATGCTGCCGATTGTGCAGGAGCAGTTTTTCACGAAAATCCTGCTGGGGCAATACCGTGATGCCTTATCGATTGAGTATTATGCCAAGGAGATTGAGTTTGCCTACAGCCATAAGGCGGTGAGAACCGTCCTATGCATCTCTTTCCACTATGAGCGATCGTTTTATGATGCGACATCGGAATCCGCCAAGATCTTTTTGCTGACGGAGCTGAAGGACAAAATCCACCGGCTGGCGCCCGGCATGGTCTGGATCTGCCAGACAAGGCCGGATTTGATGGCTTGCGTCATCCAGCATGATCACATCACGGAGGGTTATCCAGAACGAATGGCGGAGCAGATCAGGCACGTGTTTCTGGAATACGGTGTCTATTATAAAGCGACGATCGGGATCGGCAGAACCGTTCATGCCATCGAAGAGCTGCATCAGTCCTATGAGCATGCGCTGGCCATGCTGAATTACCGGGGACTGCATTCCACGGTGGAGATTTGCGGCAGTCCGCCTTCAAGGGAGCTGCAGCAATGGGACTCTTTCCTGTCCGTGCAGGAGGTACAGCGGATCCACAACCAGTGCAAAACCCGGGAGTATGACAAGCTGCTCCATTCCGTGCTGAATCTGCTGGAGGAAGGGAAGCGCAAGGATGCAGCAGCCGTGCAGATGAAATATCTGCTCGCCGATGTGCTCAACACCTGGATTCGGGCGGTAGAGTCGGAACGCAATGAATTGAACGTCCCCTATTATTCCGGTCTGTTCGAGCGAATGAATCGCTGCATGACATGGGACGAGCTGACGCAATGCTTCCAGGACATTCATGGCTTTCTGTTCCGGAAACCGGCCTCCAGCAGCCGCAGCCAACAATTTATGGAGATTCTGGAGTACATTCACGAGCACTACGATCAAGAGCTGTCGATCGAGCATTTTGCCGGCATGATGAATATGTCCATCGGGCATTTCAGTCGAACCTTCAAGGAAGAGGTCGGCGAGAAGTACGTGGAATATATCGCGAAGTACCGGCTGATGAAGGCAAAGCAATTTTTGCTTGAAACCGATTTGAAAATAGACGAAATCGCTGAAAAGGTGGGGTATTGGGGGAGGAATTCCTTGATTCGGGCTTTCCGCCGATATGAAGGCATTACGCCTGCCAAATACCGGAGTTCCCATCAATAGGAAAGAAGAGACTGCATTATTTTCTGAAGTCTCTTTTTTTGCATGGAACAGGCCGAAAGCCTTGCGGCGCAGGCATAACAAAACATGCGTCTTACGGAAAAGATGTTTGCTTTACGCGAAGGAGGCACGGCTCGTATAGTGGGGACAACAACAAACGAATGTAAATGCTTTCAATCGGAGGTGGGGATTATTGGCGCAGCTATCACGGATCGGCTACGTTCTGAAAAAGCATAAAGCGTTGTACTTGCTGATGCTGCCGGGCATCTTGTACTACTTGATATTCAAGTACGCGCCGATGTACGGCATCATCATTGCCTTCCAGGACTATTCGATCGGCCGGGGCATTTTGGGAAGCAAATTTGTGGGACTGAAGCATTTCATTGAATTTTTCTATGTCACCCCCGATGCATGGAAGCTGATTCGCAACACGATCATGCTGAATGTGTACGATCTGCTGTTTCATTTTCCGGCGCCGATCATTCTGGCGATCCTGTTCCATGAGCTGAAGAGCAAATGGTTCAAACGGTTTGTGCAAAACATCAGCTACATGCCGCATTTCCTGTCGACCGTCGTGATCGCGGGCATTCTCGTCACCTTCCTGTCTCCGACCACGGGCGTGGTGAACCATCTGCTCGTCAAGCTGTTCGGCATCGAGCCGATCATGTTTCTCGGCATGCCGGAGTGGTTCCGGACGGTGTACGTGGGCTCCGAAATATGGCAGAAGGTCGGGTGGGGGACCATTCTCTACCTGGCTGCGATTGCCGGCATCGATCCGACACTGTACGAGGCGGCCAAGATGGATGGGGCCAACCGGTGGCAGCAGATCCGGCATATTACGTTCATCGGCATGGTGCCTGTCATGATTATTCTGTTCGTGCTGTCGCTCGGCAATTTCATGGAGGCCAGCTTCGAAAAAATCCTCTTGATTTACAACACGATGAATTACGAAACCGCGGATGTCATTAATACCTTTGTGTACCGGCGGGGCATCCTGGATGCCGATTTCAGCTTCGCGACCGCAGTAGGCCTGTTCCAGTCGGCGATAGGCTTCATACTGGTCGTTGCGGCCAATCGGGTCGTACGCAAATATTCGGAGACCAGCCTGTGGTAAGGGAGGTGCGCGATGAAAAAGCAGGAAAGCTTCGCTTCGAAGCTGTTTGACGTATTCAATATATTGTTCATGATTGTGCTGATCATGGTAATGGCCTACCCGATGGTGTACGTATTCTCGGCTTCCATCAGCAACAATGCCATGGTCGCGAGCGGCGCGGTGCTGCTGTGGCCGAAAAAGATTACGCTGATCGCTTACGAACAGCTCATCTATAACCCCGATCTCTGGGTGAGTTACTGGAATACGATCCGGTACACGTTCCTGCATACGTTGCTGACGCTGATCGCAACCTCGGCGATGGCGTATCCGCTGGCGAAGCGGTGGCTGCCCGGCCGAAGAGCGATTCTGCTCATGGCAGCGTTCACGCTTCTCTTCAGCGGGGGCATGATTCCAACCTTCCTGATCGTTCAGAAGCTGGGGATGCTGGACACGATCTGGGCGATCGTCCTTCCGTCGCTGATCAGCACTTGGTACCTGTTCATTATGCGGACATTCTTCGAGGCGCTGCCGGAGGAGCTTGAGGACGCGGCTGCCATCGACGGATGCGGATCCATGCAGATTCTGATGCGGATCGTCCTGCCGCTATCCGTGCCGGTAATGGTCACGATCGGCCTGTTCACGGCGGTGAATCAATGGAATTCCTTCTTCAGCGCTTTGATCTATTTGAATGACCGGGAGATGTACCCGCTGCAAATCATGATGCGCAACATCCTGATCGCCGGCACGAACGTGCAGGGCGAAGGCGACCTGACGCATCTGGAAACGCTGAAATACGCCATGATCATGATCGGGACGCTGCCGATCCTGTGCATCTATCCGTTTATCCAAAAATATTTCGTACAGGGCACGATGATTGGCGGCATTAAGGGATAGTCATGGATTCTCGGGAATCCATCTCTATACGATGTGATGATAAAAAAAGGAGGTTATGGAATGCGGCAAAAGGGGTTCAGAACTGCGCTTGCCATGATCCTGCTCTGCGCGATGCTGGTTACGGGCTGCACCGGCGGCGGCAAGGACGATTCAGGGACGTTAAGCCCTGACAAACCGGTTACTTTTTCATGGCTCGTATACGACCGGGTGGAGGGCAAGGTTCGGGATGACTGGGATATTTTCAAAGAGATCGAGGCCAAGACGGGCGTCAAAGTAAAGTTCCAGATCGTCAGCCAGGAAGGGCTTGAGGAGAAAAGGCAGATCATGATTGCCACGAATACCGCCACGGATTTTATCCAGGTGCCGACGCAGGACGGCCGGGAGCATGGGCCGGAGAAGGTGTTCCTGAATCTCCATGATTATTTGGATCGGGCTCCGAATCTGAAAGCCTTTTACGAGAAATATCCTGAAGCCAAGGCGCTGGCAACGGGCACGGACGGAGGCTTGTATACCGTACCTGTCCTGGAAGGGGATGCGGAAGGCAAGGGCTTCAACTTTATCTGGTATGCCCGCAAGGACATTATGGATCAGCACGGGATACAGGCGCCGACCACCGTGGATGAATTTTATCAATATCTGAAAACGTTGAAGGAGAAGGTTCCGGACTCCTACCCGCTCATATCGAATGCGATCGTAGGAGACACGGGGCTGTATACGACCTTCGGGCGTATCTTTACCGGCATCAGCGGTTTCTACAACCTGGATCCAACCACGGATCAATACGCATTCGCGCCGTATCATGAGAATTATCAGGATATGCTGGTATACCTGAATAAGCTGTATGCGGAAAAATTGCTGGATCCGGAATTCTCGCTGCTGACGCAAGCGCAGTGGGAGGAGCGAATACTGACGGGCAAATCCTTGGTGACGTTTTTCTGGAAGGCCGATCTTGAATCCTTGGTTGCCAAGGCGAGGGGTGCCGGTACGGCGGAATATGAGCTGGACGCGATTCCTTCTTTTGCCGCCGAAGGGATCAAGAACTATCAGTTCTCCCGCCCGGTCGTTGGCACCGTCGGCCGAGCGATATCGGCCAAAGTGAAGGATAAGGAGCGCGCCGTCCAATTCCTCGATTATTTGGTCAGCGAAGAGGGAACGAATTATCTGTCCTTAGGAATCGAAGGCAAAACGTATACGATGGAGGATGGCAAAGCGGTATATAACAAGGAGTTCGGCGAATCTCCGTTTAATGCCCTGCGCAAGGACTGGGGCGTATGGTATGACCTGATCACGCTGAATAACGCCAAGTCGCGGGAAGTGTGGGAGCGCGGGTTAAGCGAGAAGAGCAAGGATATCAATGCAAGGTATGAGCAGTATATCGTCCCGGCACCGAAGCAGATCGTCAAGACGGAAGAGGAGCTGGAGCTCGAGAAATCGAAGCTCAACAATCTGAATAAATTCCTTGAACAGAAGGTAACGGAGTTCGTAACCGGCAAAACGCCGATTAACGATTCCACGTATCAGCAATTCATCGATCAAGCGAAGAAACTCGGCTCCGACGAACTCCTTGCCATGTATAACACCGCATATACGCGCACATACGGCGGCAAGTAATTCTTAATGGAGATGGGGGGAATCAGGCAATGGACGATACCAAAATCATCGATGTCGACGTTCATAACGAGCAGGACGACAGGGCGCTGCTGCCATATCTGCAGGAGCCCTGGCGCTCCCGGGTAGCGGCATCCGGCATCGGGTATGCAGGCTCAGGGTATTACTCGCCGATCGGCGTGATGAAAAAAGACTCGATCCCTCCGGGGGGAGGCAAGGCCGGCTCCGATCCCGATTATATGATCAAGCAGCTGATCGAAGGCTACAATCTGGACTATGCCGTATTGACGGGAGTCGTCTATAACATCGCCTCCACGCATGATCCGGATTATGCAGCGGCGATATGCTCGGCTTATAACGATTATCTGATCGCCGAGTGGCTTGGCAAGCATAAAGCTTTTAAGGGAGCCATGGCGGTAGCTACCCAGGACCCGCTGCTGGCGGCACGCGAGATCGATAGGATCGGCAGCCATCCGGATATCGTAGAGGTGATGATCTCCAGTGCGGCGAGGTCGCCGCTGGGACAGCGTCACTATCACCCGATCTACGAAGCGGCGGCGCGTAACGGCCTACCGGTCGCGGTCCATCCAGGAGCGGAAGGCGGCGGGAGCTCGACGGCTCCCACCGCAGCCGGCTACCCGACCCGGTATATCGAGTGGCACACCTGTCTCTCCCAGATGTTCATGGCGCATCTGGTGAGCATGGTCTGCGAAGGCGTGTTCGTGAAGTATCCGAACCTCAAGGTCGTTCTGGTTGAAGGCGGTGTAGCCTGGCTGCCGGGCCTGATGTGGCGGCTGGACAAAAACTACAAGGCACTGCGCGCAACCGTGCCCTGGCTGACGAGAATGCCGAGCGAGTACATTCGGGATCACTGCTACTTATCGACGCAGCCGATCGAGGAGCCGGATAATCCGCAGCATCTCATCGATCTCTTCAATATGATCGATGCCGAGAACATGCTGCTCTATTCCAGCGATTATCCGCATTGGGATTTCGACTCGCCTGGCCATATCCTGCGGGGGTTGAAGCCGGAAGCGCGGCGGAAAATCTTTTATGAGAATGCGAAGCAGTTGTACAGGTTGGATTGAGGGAATGGATGATGTCGCGGAGTTGGATGGAACAGCTCTGGGACTAATGAATACTAGATGTGGACTGGGCAGATGCCGTAACTCGATTTACCGGAAGTCATGGGAATTTGACAGGGATTAACTAAGATCCTCTGGATGAATCGCACCAGTGAAGATAAACTCATTCAATAAACTGGGCAAGGGGGAATAACCGTTTCCAACGAACAGGGGTTGAAGTTAAGGAGGTGCATGCATGGCGGTACATTACGTGCTGTCGGAGGAAGACGTTCCAGAGGGTGAGCACAAAGTCGTCAACATCGAGGGACGCGAAATCGGCATCTATCGGGTCAACGGCGAGTATCATGCGATACTCAACTACTGCCCGCACCAAGGAGCACCGATCTGCGCAGGACTAGTCTCGGGTACGACGCTGCCCTCGGAGGTGTACGATTACGAATACGGCCGGGCAGGCGAGATCGTCCGATGTCCCTGGCATGGCTGGGAGTTCGACCTGCAGACCGGCAAGTCGCTGTTCAGCGACCGGATCCGGGTGAAGAAATACAAGGTGGAGATTCATGAGGGCAAGATCGGAGTGGTGATGGGAAGGTAGCAGGCGGGTGGTTGAAAGCATGCCATATGGAGCAGCGAGATTCACCTAAAGCAAATGAACACGGCGGCGGCTTACAACAGATGTGATGGGAAGATGCGGGAGCTCGTTGGGGACTGAGTCGATTAAGGTGCTTTCGTTTTGCGTTGGGATATAACCGGATGTTTGGCATTTCACTGATGGGACACGGAGATATAACGGAATGTCGCAGTTCGTTGATGGGGCGCAGGGATGAAACGAGTCATCGCCAGTTCATTGATGGACGCTGGGCTATAACGCGGAATGTCGTCATTTCGTGGTCTACTCCTTGGCTACATCGGGCCCTGCCGCCATGATTTGGGATTACTTAACGGGAAAATGCAGGTTTCATTGCGGATCAGTAGCGCTCAAGAGACTAATGTCAGCTTTTAACGGACCGTAGATCCGTTATTAGAGGTAATAACGCGATTATTTACCATCTTCCGGACTCCAGATCCGCTATTGTGTGGATTAAAGGTACAAATACCGGCAAGATGGCAAAATAAGGCCCTTTGAGTCCGCTCCCCCGCTACTAAAGTGCTGTTTTTCGAGAAATAAGGTATTCTGAGTCCGTTAGGAAGGCCAAGGCCCTCACGACCAAGGAGCAAGCGGAGTTCGGACATATGGAATGATATTGCGATCCATTGGCAGACGTCCGGTTATCAGATGAATTTCTGCTCATTCCCCAGTTCTCTGCTCGTGGCGATAATGAAAAAGAGCGAGGATTGAGGGGCACGCGCTCCTCAAACTCGCTCTTTTAGTCATGCCGATATTGCCGACAGGTAGAGTTGTTTTCTACTATAATTCCCTCACACCACCTGCGACAAAACCAAGCCCCCGTAAGCGAACGCGGCCAGGATCACCAAGGCCGGGTGGATCTTGCGGATGTTCATGGCCCAGAAGGCGACAGCGGCAATGCCGAGGGATTGCAGGAGGCCGATGGAGATGACGGAGCTTTTGCCGATCTGCCAGGTCAGGGTCAGCATCATGATGGCGATGACCGGCTGAACCAGCAGGGTCATGCCTTTGACCACGGGCGACGTGCGGTATTTCTGCAGCAGATTCAGCAGCCAGATGAGCGCCACCGCGGAAGGGATGACCGTCGCCGCGAGGGCGAGGGTCAAGCCCATCCAGCCGGATACGCCGTATCCGACAAAAGCGGCGATTTTGGTGGCGATCGGCCCGGGAAGCGCGTTGCCAAGCGCAAGCATGTTGGAGAATTCCGGGTCGGTCAGCCAGCCGTGATTCGTGACGATTTCCTTATACATAAGCGGGATCGAAGCAGGACCGCCGCCATAACCGAGCACGTTGGAGACAAAAAAGCTGATCAGCAGCTGAAGCCATTCTTCCATCAGGCCGACCCCTCCTTATCCCGTCTTTGTTTTTTGAGTTTGGCTACGGTTCTAAAATGCACGGTGCCATAAGCAAGGAACAGCATAATGACGAGGGCCGGATGGATCTGGATGCTCTCCAACAGGAGAAACGACAACACAAAAAACCCGATCCCGGCATAAATGCCAAGTCCCTTCACGGCCTTCTCGCCGAATTCGTAAGCCATCGTGCCCAGCATGACCGCAATGACCGGCGTAACGCCGGCAATCATGCCCGCCACGACTTTGGAGCTGCTGAGGAACGTCACCGCCGACAGCAGCGCGATCATCGCGATGCAGGTCGGGAGGATATGCGCAAGAACCGCAACCACCGCGCCTAGCACCCCTTTTTCCCGGTAACCGAGATAGGCGGCCATCTTCGTGGCGATCGGACCCGGGAGCGCATTGGCCAGAGCCAGCACCTCTCCGAATTCATCGTCGCTGAGCCAGCCGTAACGAACGACGGCCTCATGCCGGATCAGCGGAATGACGGAGGGACCCCCGCCATAACCGAGTATGCCGGTTCGGAACATGCCGAGCGTTAATTCAATGTATGGATTGCTATGTTTATCATCCAAGGGTAGGAGTCCTTTCTGTCGAAAATCAGAGTCTGATGCCCATTCGGCTTTTATAGCGCTTGATTAAAATCTGCGTGTCCACGCTGGTTATGCCCGGAAGCGGGTAAAGCTTCTCGTTTAAAAACATCTCCATTTCCTTATGATCGGCAAACAAGCCGTGCATATGCAGTTTGCTGGGACCGGTCATATGATACAGGCTGGTGACATATGGCTCGTTCTCCAGTGTGTCCGCCACTTGCTGCAAATATTTGGGCTCAACCTCCACATTGAAAAAAGCGGACACCGAAATCCCCACTTTCTCCGGATTAATGACAGCCGCGAAGCGCTCAATGACGCCGTCATCGACCAGGGCATTGACCCTGGCCTGCGCGGCCACGCGGGACAAACCGATCTCCTTGGCCAAATCCGTGTACGAGATTCGCCCGTTTTTTCCGAGAATCGCAATAATTTTGCGGTCCGTATCATCAATCATGGGAGACGAGTTCTCGCCGGCAGCGTGAATATTCATGGATTGCAGCTCCTTTAGTTTTACTTATATGTAAGACTAACCTCATGTGAATATTACAAAACGTAATTTAAATCAAAGTTATACTTACGATACGTTTAAATATATAAGTTCTTTATAATATTTACAATATGATTTGCCAAATTTGAAACTTTTGCTCCGCATTTCAAGTCTAAGACTATGGATAGAAAAAGATAGATTTGAATGATTTGGATGTTGACATGCCTCAATGGAGAAGGCGGAATGATTCTGGAGAAGCGAAGCGGTCCCCCTTGATGCGTAGTGCTGAAAGGGCTACTGGTTAGAATCCATTTTGCAATTCTATTAAATGGTTCATTTTATATAATTACCCTTTTATATCAATTTATGATAGGATAAACGAGATGAATAACTAGCTTCTCAGGATTTTTATTTGGAAAGGCGGCATGGATATGAAGAAATTATTTTGCCTCATTCTGGTTATCGTTATGCTGATCCCGGCGAGCATCGTCTCGGCGGCGGGCACAACCACTCAAGCCAAGTCGAAGGACAAACCGATAAATCTCGTGTTTGCAGGTGACATTCTGTTAGACGGATACGTGGGAAACCAGATTGATAGATTCGGTAACCTATATCCATTTAAGAAGGTAGCCCCCATCTTGAAAAAGGCGGATATGGCGTTTGCCAACCTGGAGACGCCGGTCTCCATTCGCGGCAAGGCTGCGGATAAAACCTTTGCTTTCCGTTCGAAGCCGGACACGCTCAAGGGCCTGGTATACGCGGGAATAGACGGCGTCACGCTGGCGAACAACCACATCCTGGACTATGGCCAGCAGGCCATGCTGGACACGATCACGCATCTGAAACGCCAGAAGATCGGGTATACGGGTGCTGGGCGAAATATAGACGAGGCCTTCAAGCCTTACGTGCAGAACATTAACGGGAAGAACGTCGCGGTGCTGGGCGTCAGCCGGGTGCTGTCGGACAATTCCTGGATTGCGGGCAAGAACCACCCGGGTGCTGCCTCCGCCTACACGATGGAGCCGATGCTGACCCATATTAAGAAGTCAGCCAAAACCAACGATTATACGATCGTATACATCCATTGGAACGAGGAATTCGCCGACTATCCGGAAGAATATGCGCGCAAGATGGCCAAGAAGATGATTGACGCCGGGGCCGACATCATTATCGGATCGCACAGCCATACGTTGATGGGCATCGAATATTACAAGAACAAGCCGATTTATTATTCGCTCGGCAACTTCGTGTTCAACCGCTCCACCCGGGGCGGAGACAAAACCCTGCTGTCGATGATGGTGCATGTTGAGATTCAGGACTCCAAGATCACGAGCCGGATTACGCCCGTGAAGATTATTCAAGGCCAACCGAATTTGATGGATAAGAAGTATAATAAAGAAATCATCACGAAACTGAACAAACTCTCCTACAATGCAAAAATTGATGCCAACGGCAACGTCAGCAAAAAATAATAGGGAATCTTGAAAACAACTGCGGCTATAAGCTGCGGTTGTTTTTTTGTGCGCTTTTTGGAAGCTTACCTTAAAAACAAGTCGGAAACTGGCGGCGAGGCGTTTGTTTTCATTCCCCGCATTTCGACAAAAGCTGCGCTTACGCCACCCATCCGGAAATTCCTGCCGAAAAAATAAAATAAAATTTTACAAAATGTATTGTAATTTAAAATAAAATTTCAATATGATGAAGGGAAGAAGACGGGTTAATTTCGTTCGTCGGAAGCGGTAATACGAATCGGCAGCATACTTATTTGCAGCCCTTCCAGCTAATGACTGAATGTAAAACCGATACCGGCAGAGTTAACTTGGTCTTAACACAGATTGGAGGTGGAATTAACAAGCGAGCGCTATACTCCCGAGTAGGTCTTTCGTTCATGAGCGGACTTACAACCGAGAGGAACCAGAGTCCAAGCATAGAGAAGGAGGAATTCATGTACATGTTAAGGAGCAAAAAGAGAATATCATCGCTGCTCAGCGGTGTGATGTTTCTATCGCTGCTGTTTCCCGCAGGACAAGCTGCTGCCGCCGACCCAGCGGCAGCAGCTGCATCGGTCATTGATATGCGGCAGATGGAGATCGGGCCGGGGGCTACATACACGTGGGCGAATATGCAAAAAGGCAGCGGCGAGCAGAAGGTCCATATGGTGGAGTTTGATCCATCGCAAGGAAATTTGGAACTTCAGCCGGGTCTCACCGATGGCAAGGTATACGGCATGCAGGGAGTCAGCAAAATGGCGTCGGATGCTGACAAGGCAGGCAACCGCGTCATCGCGGCGGTGAACGGGGATTTCTACGATATGTCCACCGGAATTCCGCTCGGATTGTTCATGGGGGACGGAGAGCTGTTGACGGATCCGCCCAGCGGCCGGAACGCCTTTGGCATTAAACAGGACGGAACGAGCCTCTACGGCAGTCCGAAATTAACGAAAAATGTGACGATAGGCGGAACGGTCAGCAGCCTGTCCTCTATCAACCGTCTAAGAGGGACGGACGCACTTGTGCTTTATACCGAAAAATTCAATGCCACCACGATGACCAATAATCTGGGTGACGAAGTGATTCTGGATATCGTGAGCGGCAGGGTCGCCAGCGGAGAGACCTTGACGATGAAGGTGGTCTCGGTTGTTAAGGACCAGGGAAATTCGCCGATCGGCCAAGGTCAAGTGGTTTTGTCCGCTTCGGGCTCGCAGCGGAGCAAGCTTGCCGGGCTGAAGGCAGGGGATGAAGTGACGGCGGCTTTTCAGCTGGATAACGAGTGGCAGGACGTCACGATGGCGATTGGCGGCACCGTGATGCTGGTCAAGGATGGGGTCGTGCAGCAGCATACCGATCCGGCTGTACACCCGAGAACGGTAGTGGGCACCAAAGCGGACGGATCAGTTGTGCTATTCGAGGTTGATGGCCGCCAGCCGGGGTTCAGTGAAGGGCTTAACTACATCGAGCTTGGCGAAATGCTGCAGGAGCTTGGCGTGATTAACGCACTGAACCTGGACGGAGGCGGTTCGGCCACCTTCGTTGCCCGCCTGCCGGGAGAAACGGAGCGCAAGGTGCTCAACTCGCCGTCGGACGGCGGGGAACGCAAAACGGCCAACGGCATTTTGCTGGTGAACAAGGCGCCTGAAGGAGCGGCGGATAAACTTGTCGTTGCACCGACGCTGGAAAGAGTGCTGACCGGTTCATCCGCTACCTTCAAAACGGCGGCCGTGGACCAGAATCTGCATCCGGCGAAAATGACGGAGGCCGCGGTTTGGAGCGTTGACCCAGCCTAT
The DNA here is from genome assembly GCF_900109305.1 of Paenibacillus sp. cl141a. Classification (NCBI taxonomy): domain Bacteria; kingdom Bacillati; phylum Bacillota; class Bacilli; order Caryophanales; family Paenibacillaceae; genus Paenibacillus; species Paenibacillus sp. cl141a. The sequence continues at coordinate 332,557 of NZ_FNZO01000005.1, read as the reverse complement.
GGTACGATCGACGCCAGCGGTACGTTGACGGCAGGCAACCAACCTGGAGTGACAGAGGTATCCGTACAATCCGGTAATCTGACGGGTAAAGCCGCACTGGAAGTCGTCGATGAGCTGACTGAGCTCAAGTTCTCCGACGCTGTGAAGACTTTCTCCTCCGGCTCGACCGAGACGCTCAAGGTCACGGCGCTTCGCAACGGTCAAGTGGTACAGGCCGATAATAGCCGTTTGGAGTGGCGTATCGAAGGCGATATCGGGACGATTGACGGAAGCGGAACGTTTACCGCTACGGATAAGCAGGACGTCAGCGGCAAAATCTTCGTGAAGTACGGTCCAATCGAGACCTCAATCGAAGTGAACGTCGGTCTTCCACCGGTCATGCTCGAGGATTTCGAGAACGGCCTTAGCCGTTATAAACCAAGCGCGGGTGCGCAGTTCAAGTCGACCCAGGTATCCATTGAAACCGATGAGACCTATATTCGTTCCGGGCATGGCGCCTTGAAGCTGGAGTACGATTTTACCGGAATGACCGGTACCTCCGGTGCTTATCTGCAGACGAACGGCACCGCGGACAATATCGAAATTCCGGGCTATCCGGAGAAAATCAGCATGTGGGTCTACGGAGACGGCAACGCGCACTGGCTCCGTGCCCAAATTCGTGACAGCAAGGGTGCGATCCCGCTTGATTTTACCGATCAGACGGTCGGCGTCGATTTCAAGGGATGGAAGTATCTCGAAGCGTCCGTGCCCAAAGGAAGAACCCTTCCGCTGGTGATGGACATGCCGGTTCGATATATGGAAACACAGGCCGCGAAAAAAGACGCCGGTGCCATCTACGTGGACGAAATTCGCGCATTGTACGGTCCGGCCAACGACGATATCGATCCGCCGGTTCTGAAGAAATTCTCGCCGGCCGACGGTGCGGAGATTACAGAGAACACGCCGACCATTACCGTGTATGCCGAGGATGCAGGCTATGATCCTGTCGCACACCCGGGAACGACGCTGATCGATCCGGACAAAATCCGGTTCTATCTGGACGGCAGTCTGGTGCAGCATACCCTGTATCCGCCGGAAGGAAGAATCCATTACACGCCGAGCGTTCCGCTCGCCGATGGTGTTCATCAGGCAAAAGTCACCGTCCGCGATCTGTCGGGCAACCAAACGACCAAGGAATGGAACTTCACCGTAAATACCGGTGCAGCCAAGGTGGTGTACGATACGCCGGAAACGATCTATGTTGGCGGCAGTTACACGCTGGATATCGGCGGTGTGAAGACATCCCAAATTCGCAGCGGTCATGTCGATTTCCAATTTGATCCCACCAAAGTGGAGAATCTGGAGCTCATACCGGGGGACAAGCTGAGTGCAACCCAGGTTAGCGCAAGCATCGATGGTACAACAGGAAAGGTAAGCGTGGCTTGGAAGGACATCCATACCGCATCCCTGCAGGATACGGATTGGATCGGCCAAATCCGGTACGACGTGAAAAAGAACGCAACCGGCAGCAGCATCATAGCTCTCACGTCCGGGGCGGTATCCTTTACCGATACGGGCAATACCGAGTTTTCGTTTTACGGTCTTCCGATCGAATCGCAGATCGCAACGCATTATGCGCTGAGCTGGAATGAGGAAGGAATCGTAGAGGGATACGAAACGGTGTTCGAAGTTGCCGATGCCCAAGGGCAGCCCGTGGAAGGCGTACAGATCTTGGCAGACTCGGCGGCGGTCGGAACAACGGATGCGACGGGTATCCTGAAGACCGGGGCGCTGACGTCCCAGGTCAAAACGTATACCGTGCAGGCCGTCAAAGGCAATCAATACAGTCCGGCATTGGAGTTCAAGGTTTCGCCGCTGGCCGGAAGTCCTACTCCTTTCAACATCAGCGTGGGCATGGGAGAAGATCCGGCCACGTCGCGGATGCTGAACTGGCACACGGACCCGGCGACGGAGGGGACCGTCGTGGAACTAGCGAAGCAATCCGAATTCACGGATTTCGATGCGCCGAACGTCCAGAAGTTCAATGGTGCCAGCGAGCTGTACCATACCTTGGACCTCGGCACTGTACGCGTCCATAAAGCGACGGCGTCCGGACTTGAGCCGGGCACAGAATATGTGTACCGTGTGGGCGACGGGCAAGGTCAATACAGTACACAAGGCTCGTTTAAAACAACGGAACTCGCGGGAGACACAACGAAGTTCCTGTATTTTGCGGATTCCCAGGCATCCACCGCCAAAGAGTTCGAGCTGTGGGGGAATACGATCGACAAGGCCGCAGCCGAGCATCCGGACGCCGAATTCATGGTCCATGCGGGGGATATGGTGGACAAGGGCTTCCTGGAGGAGCAGTGGAACCATTGGTTCGCTGAAGCCCAGAAGCATTTCCTGAATACGACGTTAGTGTCGGCCATCGGCAACCATGAAGTGATGGGGACCAAGGAAAACGGGGACTTCCTGGCTCACTTTAACCAGCCGGGCAATGGCCTGGACAGCCTGAAGGGAACCAACTTCTCTTTTGATTACAAGGACGTTCATTTCATTATGCTGAACAGCGAGTATCAGCTGGAGGAGCAGAAGAAGTGGCTCCAGCAGGATTTGGCTAGCAATGACAAGGATTGGACCATCGCGATGTTCCACCGCGGTCCATACGGCAGCATCTATGATTCCGCCGAGGTACGCAGCCTGTGGGCGCCGGTGCTGGAGGAGTCCGGCGTGGATCTTGTGTTAAACGGACATGATCATATTTATATTCGTTCTTACCCGATGATGAACAACCAGATTGCTGCGGACGGGAAGGGCACGACTTACGTCGTGGCAGGATCGTCAGGGCCTAAATTCTACTCCCACACGGAGCGGGGCTGGCATGAGGTTGTCGACGATGAACCAGCACAGATGTATGCTTCTGTGGAAGTGGAGGGAGACGAGCTTTATTACGTAACCAAAACGGTTGACGGACGCGTCGTGGATGAGTTTACGTTGTCGAAATCGGCTACGAAGCCGGAGCCGCAGCGGATTGAAGTAACTCCAAACCAGCTGACACTAGCTGTAGGCGAGAGCCAAAAGTTGTTGGCTCAAGTGAAACCACGCAGGGCGGAACAAACCGTTGTATGGTCCGTCTACCATTCCGAACCGTCGGATGACGTCATCAGCGTATCCGTAGACGGCATCGTGACGGCTCAAGGGCTGGGCAATGCCGTCGTCAGAGCGACCAGCACGGCGGCACCGGATGTCTATACAGACGTGAGTATTACGGTAGACCGAATCCCGAACGGCAGCATCGAATCGATCCTCTTAAGCGGCAAATCCGAGCTGAAGGTCGGGGATACCGATAAGACGGTAACCGAGGCGGTTTATACCGACGGCAGCCGTATCCGTTTAATCGAAGGCATCACCTATGCGAGCAGTAAGCCGGACGTAGCTTCCATTGATGAACAGGGCTCGGTACGGGCTTTGGCAGAAGGGGCAACCGTTATTTCGGCAACCTATGAAGGGTTTAAGTCGGAATATGATTTGAAGGTGATCACCCGTGGTGGAGGGAATCCCGATCCGGGACCGGAGCCGCCGGTAGACCCGCCCGTGCAACCGCCGGTAACACCACCGGTTACGCCTCCAGTAACGCCGCCCGTGACACCGCCGTCATCAGGCAGCATCACCTTATCGGGAAGCGAGCTTGCAGCTAAACTGTCGAACGGGCAAGTGACCTTGTCGGTGGACGGAAACTTTACGGATATCACGCTGCCAGGGAATGCAGCAGACATCCTCAAGGATGGTTCGATCCACCTTGAAGCGAAGAATTTGTCCATAACGATCCCGGCCGAAGTGCTTCGCCAGCTGGGCGCCCTTGCAGATGCAGGCCAGCTTGAGAAGGGCACGATAAAACTGAGTGCCGCCACCTTAACGGAGGCCGAGATGAAGCAGCGGATCGCGCAAGCTGCCCGCGTCTCCGGCGCTAAGCTGACAGCAGCCGGAGCCATGCTGGAGTTCGAGCTTAAACTGACGGCAGCGGATGGCAAAGTCCACCGCTTAACCGAATTCGGTCATCCGATCATGCTAGAACTGCCGTTATCTTCAGATGCTGATGGCAAAAGAATCTCCATGTACTATGTATCCGGCAGCGGAGAGCTGGAGTATATCGGCGGTGTGAACAAAGACGGCCGCATGGCCGCAGGAATCCGCCATTTCAGTGCTTACGGTTTGCTGGATTACGAGAAAACCTTTGCGGATGTTCCAGCCTCGTTCTGGGCTGCCGAGGTGATCGGCGATTTGGCCGCGAAGCAGCTCATCGAAGGCGTAAGCGCGGACCGCTTCGCACCGGCGCAGCAAGTGACCCGGGCCGAGTTTGCCGCGATGCTGGTTCGTCTGCTGGATCTTAAGGCAGAAGGACCTGCGCCGTTCGCCGATGTAGCTTCAGGCAAATGGTACGCCGAGGCCGTGTCGGCGGCCGCCCAGTCCGGCATCGTGAACGGAACTGCCAAAGACCGTTTTGCACCGGACGCCCCGATCAAGCGCCAGGAAATGGCGGCGATGCTGGTGCGCGCTTATGCCCACGCGATGAAACAGCAGCAGGAGAACATCAGCGCGGGAAGCGGATTTTCCGATCTCGCCGAGTCCCCGGACTGGGTTCGGGAAGTGGTAGAAACCGCGCATGCCCTCGGATTTGTTCAGGGCCATACGCCGAGCCGTTTTGCACCGGAAGGTTTGACCACGCGTGCGGAAAGCGCGCAGGTCATCCATAATCTGTTGAATAAGCTGAAGTAAAGCTTAGGCGAATACCGCCTCTCTCCACTGTAGAACTTCGCAGAGGAGAGAGGCTTTTTTTTAGGTTAAAGTATGGCGGAAGTTCCGATATAATGATATACAGGATCAATGAACGAACGATAAGCCGAAGTTACACCTACTGTTAACCGGAAAGGGGGAAGAGGATGACGGAATACGCGAATACGCCGAAGCCGCCTTATTATGCCTGCATTTTTGTGTCCAAACGAACGGAGGGCGACCGGGGTTACGGAGCGATGTCCGATAAAATGGCGGAGCTCGCTGCGCAGCAGCCCGGCTATCTGGGGGTGGAATCCGCTCGGGACGAGGGTCTCGGGATCACGGTTTCGTATTGGGACTCCCTGGAGTCCATACGTTTATGGAAGGAGAACGCGGCTCATCAGGTAGCCCAGGAACGGGGCAAGAACGAGTGGTATGAAAGCTATGGCTTGCGAATTTGCAAGGTGGAGCGGGACAGCTTCTATAAGCTTTAGGCAAGGCCAGATCATGAAGAGGAAGAGGAGGAGTTTTATGGTGCAGAATCCGGGCAAGGTCAAATGGGGAATTATGGGGACGGGCTGGATTGCGGAGCAGTTTGCAGCCGATTTGGCATATGTGGACAACGCTCAGTTTCTGGCGGTCGGTTCCCGTACGGCCAGCAGTGCAGGCGAGTTTGCGTCGAAATACGATATACCGCGGGCGTATGGCAGTTACGAGGAGCTCGTGTCGGATCCGGATGTCGACGTTGTGTACATAGCGACCCCGCATCCGATGCACAGGGATCATGCGCTGATGTGTCTCCAAGCAGGCAAATCCATTCTGTGCGAAAAGCCCTTTACGATCAACGGGGATGAGCTGGAGGAGTTAGTCGCAGCAGCACGGGAGCATAAGCTGTTCCTCATGGAGGCCATGTGGACGCGTTTCCTTCCGCCGATCCGGCAGGTGCGCGAATGGCTGAAGGACGGTCTGATCGGCGACGTCCGGCTGGTGAAGGCCGATTTCGGTTTCCGGAGCGGCTGGAATCCGCAGGGCCGTTTGCTGAATTTGGAGCTCGGCGGGGGCGCGCTGCTGGATGCGGGCATTTATCCGGTGTCGTTTGCGGCCATGATCTTTGGAGCCGAGCCCGAGAAGATTTGGAGCACGGCGCATATCGGCGAGACGGGCGTAGATGAGCAGTTCTCCGTTATTCTATCCTATGAATCAGGCAAGACGGCATCGTTAAACGGGGCGATCCGGCTGGGATTGACGAATGAAGCTTATATTTATGGCACCAACGGGCATATTCACATACCGTCCTTCCTAAATGCGACATCCGCTGCGCTTCATGTCGATGGCGGGGAACCGGTGGTTGTGACGGATGACCGACAAGAGAAGGGTTATAGCTTCGAGGCTTACGAAGTGGGACGTTGCCTGCTGGAAGGGCGGCTCGAGAGCGATGTGATGCCGCTGGACGAGTCGGTTGCGATTATGAGGCTGCTGGATCAGATCCGCGGGCAGTGGGGACTAAAATATCCTTCGGAAGGTTAATTTACCTCGTGTTCAATAAAGCAAGGCGAGAGAACTTCTCGCCCTGCTTTTTTTTTGTTATTCGTATCGGTAGATTCAGGAGAAGCGCAAATATTAAAGAGTGAGTGTCATTATTTACATAAGTTTTACGCAGGGATGACAAGCCATTAATCCCCCTTTGTTATGCTGGAGCTGTTTGTAGCGGTGACACAGACCCATCTTTACATAACAAAGGAGAGAGTAAATGATTCATTACATGTACAAAAAGCTATTATCCATTCTGTTATCGACGGCACTGGTGTTTGGATTCTTTGCAGGCACCGGTTTCCAGACGACGGCGGATGCTGCAGTTCAGGATCAACCCGATATCCTTCTGCAGCGCAATGCCGAGTGGAAGTATTTGGATCAGGGACAAGATTTAACAACCGTTTGGCGTGCCACCTACGATGATTCATCATGGACTTCGGGATTAGCTCCATTCGGATATAAAGATAACGGAAGCGGTATTGCAACCGCGGAGTTTGGTCCGCTCAACACGGTAGTCGATTACGGTTCAGATAAAAAGCTCAAACACCGCACGACTTACTTCCGTACGAATCTGCAGGTCAACAAGGATCAGATCGACGCTTACGGCCAGATTCTCGGAACGTTTGGCATTGATGACGGTGCCGTGCTCTACGTCAATGGCCATGAAATCAGACGTATGGGCATGCCTGAGGGCGAGATCACCTATTCCACGAAGGCAACTTCCAATAAGGATCTTCCGGTTGTGTATGGGGATGTGGATCTGACGGCGCCGCTCAAAACGTACTTGCAGGACGGAAACAACGAAATTGCGGTTGAGGTTCACCAGCAGAGCGACAGCAGTTCGGATCTGTACTTTGATATGGAGCTTATCGCGTTAGCACAGGCGCCAGTGCTGGATATCTCCAAAGTTACGGTCACCTTCCATGGAGATGCAACAAGCGCAAAGGGCTTTACGTGGTATACGCCGCTGGGTTCCTCCCGCAGTGATGTACAGGTTGTAGAGAATCGCGGCGGTGCGCCTGATTTCAATCAAGCGCAGGTGTTTAGCGGACGGACTTCCGTCTCTTCGAACTCTCCAGGTGAACATGTTCATAAAGCGGAAGCAACAGGCTTGGCTGCGGATACACCCTACTACTTTAGAGTTGGAGACGAAAGTCTGAATCTATGGAGCGAGGTAGGTACCTTCGAAACGGCACCTGTCAGCGGTGCCTTCTCGTTCATCGACCTGACGGATACGCAAGCAAAGGAAGAAGACGAGGCGATGCTGTCCGCAGCCACCTTGTCGAAGGCGCTGGCCACCATCCCCAATGCCAAATTCGTTGTCCATAACGGAGATGTCGTGGAGAACGGTACATCGGAGCAGGAATGGAACTGGCTGCTGGGCCATTCCCAGTCCAGTCTTTTGCATACCACGATCGCTCCTTCCGCGGGCAATCACGAGAATAAGAATAATGCTTTCTATGAGCACTTCAATGTGAAGCAGCCGGATAACGCTGCAACGGTGACAGGCGCATATTACTCTTACGACTATAGCAATGCTCACTTCATCGTGCTCAACTCCAACGAGAATTCGACCGAATATGCGAACTTCTCCACGGAGCAGGTAGCTTGGATGAAGCAGGATGTGGAGCAAGCGAAAGCAGCAGGAGCAGAATGGATTATCGTTAATATCCACAAAGGCCCTTACACCACTTCGAACCATGCTACCGACAGCGATATCATTGGCGTAAGTGGCGTGCGTAAACAAATCGCGCCCCTGATGAATGAGCTCGGAATCGATATGGTGCTTCAGGGACATGACCACATCTATGCGCGCACGAAGCCGATCAAGCGTGACGGAACCGCGGAAGATGTCGCCAAAATCACCGAGACGCTGAATGGTCAGAGCATCGAATATGCGGTCAAGCCGGACGGAACAATCTACATGATTCCTGCCACCGCAGGCGCCAAGGTTTATTTCAAGAACCAGAAGCCGGAGCTGGGTGACGAGTATTTCAATTTGTTCGAACTTGCGGAAGAGAACCACGCCCGTAAGTATGGGGACACAACCAGTTTAGCCAGAGGACATGTACAAAATTTCGTGGGCATTACAATCGACGGCGGCAAGCTGACGGCTGTCACGTATGAGATCGACCAAAATCAATACAACGCGCAGCCGTTCATAGTGGATCAATTCGGAATTATGAAGGAAACGAAACCGGATCCCGTTCAGGAAAAAGTGAGCAAAGTGACGGTTACGTTCCACGGCGATGCTACATCTTCCAAGGGTTTCACCTGGTATACGTCCCAGCAGGTGACAGGCAGCGACCTTCAGGTGGTGGAGAAGTCTGCGGAAGCGCCTGACTTTACGAATGGGTTATCATTCCAAGGGCGTTCGGCTTCTTCTGCCAATTCGGCGGCGGAGCTTGTGCATAAAGCAGAAGCAACAAAGCTGAAGTCCAATACAACCTACTATTTCCGGGTAGGGGATGCGTCTCTTAACGTATGGAGCGACATCGGAACGTTCCAGACGGCGCCTGAGAGCGGGGCGTTCACGTTTATTGATCTGGCCGATACGCAGGCGAAGGAAGAAGATGAGGCCGTGCTTTCCTCCGAAACGCTTGCCAAAGCGCTCGCTACCGTTCCGGAAGCGCAGTTTGTCGTCCACAATGGAGATCTCGTGGACAAGGGCGTCAAGGAAGAACAATGGGATTGGCTGTTAGGACACTCGCAGGAAAGCTTGCTCCATACGACGCTGGCGCCTTCCGCGGGAAATCATGAGGACGAGAACTATGCTTTCATAGAGCATTTCAACGTACAGCAGCCGGAGCATTCAGCAACCGAGACCGGAGCTTATTATTCTTATGATTACAGCAACGCGCATTTTGTTGTCCTGAATTCCAATGAGGATTCGGCTGAGTATGATAATTTCTCGCCCGAGCAAGTAGAGTGGCTTAAAAAGGACGTTCAGAAGGCGAAAAAAGCCGGAGCGGAGTGGGTGATCGTCAACATTCATAAAGGTCCTTACACCACTTCGAACCATGCAACGGACTCCGATATTATGGGAGCTAACGGTGTCCGTACTAAAATTGCTCCGTTAATGGCGGAGCTCGGCATTGATTTTGTATTGCAGGGTCATGATCACATCTATGCCCGTACCAAACCGATCAAGTCGGATGGCAGCGCGTCGGAGCCCGCGAAAATCACGGAGATGTTAAACGGCCAGAAGCTGGAATACTCCGTAAATCCGGACGGTACGATCTACTTGATTCCGGCAACCGCAGGTCCGAAGGTTTATTATAAGAACCCTAGCCCAAGTCTCGGAGAAGCTTACTACAATCTGTTCGAACTTGCAGAAGAAAATCATGCGGCCAAATACGGCCCGGATCCGAGCGATAGCCGGCGTCCGAAACGCAGCCAGGTGCAAAATTTCGTCGGCATTACGATAGATGGCAGCAAGCTGACAGCTATTACGTATGAAATCGATCAAAACCTGAATGGAGCGCAGCCTTATATTATTGATCAATTCGGGATCGTGAAGAAGGATGCGCAAACGCCGAATCCTGATCCGGGTGGCATATCCAATCCAGGATCGGGGAGCAGCCCCGGTTCAGGCAGCAATCCAGGTTCCGGATCAGGGACGGGAAGCGGAACAGGTTCCGGGAATGAAACCGATACGGGAACCGGGTCGGGCACAGGCTCACAGCCTGGCGGCAACCCGGGCAACGGTCCAGGTAACGGTTCAGGTAACGGGAATCCGCCAGCGTTGAAAGATATTGCAGGGCACTGGGCCAAATCAGCCATCGACAAAGCTGTTGCAGCGGGCTTCGTGAACGGCTATGGCGATGGAACATTCCGGCCGAATCAACAAGTGACGCGTGCAGAATTCATCACGATGCTGGGCCGTGCATTAGGACTGAACGCGAGCGGTGCTCAGCTTACATTCACGGATGCGATGAAGATCCCTTCCTGGGCTAAGGATGCTGTAGCACAGGCGGCCCTGACCGGGATTATCAGCGGTTACAAGGATGGATCCTTCGGTCCGCATAAACCGTTATCCCGGGCAGAGCTTGTTGCTATGATTGTTCGCGCCAGCGGAATCAGCACCGATTCTGCAGCGAAGCTGAACTTTAAGGATACGAAGGATATTCCAGTTTGGGCGCTCCCATATGTAGCGGCGGCAGTCGATGCAGGACTTGTGGGCGGTGTGGGCAATAACCGTTTCGCTCCACAGCAGGTCGCCACTCGGGCGGAAGCCGTGACGCTTATGATCGGGCTTCTTGAGTATACGAAATAAAAGAATGGTTCGAAGAAGCCAATACGGGGATGCCTCGTATTGGCTTCTTTTTTGTCACCATACGTCATGACGACTAAAATTCCTGCCGGCGTTTTAAAATTATATTTTATAAAAACTATTGAAATTTGAAATAAAATTTCAATATGATAGTGATAGAGATGAACGCTGGTGCAACAGCACGACGTCATCTACTTCAGTCGCATGATCGGAGGTGAGCGGCAGCCGATTTCGCTGGAAATCGGGCTTCGGTTCGGATAGCAAGCACTCATACTATAGGGAGTGAATTGATGAATGATGACCAAAAGGCGTGTCTATCGAAGCAGTAAGTCCATTCTGTCCATGACGTTGGCATTTGCCGTGATGCTCAGCTTGGCCGTGTCTGTGTGGGGCAGTTCCGTTGAAACGAACGCAAGCGCAGGACAGCCGGAAGCAGTGGTGCTGGAGGATTTCGAATCGGTAACGAATTTATTTGCATCTTCCGCAAGGGGGAAGGCCCAGCTGGATTTGGCGGGGAGGCCGGAGCCCATTTATTACGGACATCACGCTGCAGCCTTAAGCTATGATTTTGTGGGCAGCGAATCCGGTACCTCGGCGGCTTATCTCAATTTCAGAGACCCGGATGGATCAACCGGCAGGAGCGTTCCCGGATCACCGAAGGCACTCGGCTTGTGGGTTTACGGAGACGGCGGCAATCACTGGCTCCGTGCACAGCTCCAGGATTCTTCCGGCGGCAAGCATACCGTTGATTTTACAGCCACCTCCGGTCTTAACTGGAAGGGCTGGAAATACGTCAAATTAAACATTCCTTCTACCATTCAGGCTCCTCTCAAAGTGAATCAAATCTACGTAGCCGAATTAAAAGACACAAATAAAAACAAAGGTGCCTTATACTTCGATAGGCTGTCCGCCTTCTATACGGCTTCCCCGGTATACGGGCTCGACATCGGCGGACTGACGCCTATGGGCGTCGGTGAAACGGTCAAGCCGCAAGTTTATGCAACCTATGAAGGTCAGTCGGAACCAACGTTACTGACATCCGGTGTGAAGCTGACCAGCAGCGACGAATCCGTTGCCACCGTGATGGGCGCTACATACGACACCATTGAAGCATTGGCACCGGGAACGGTGACCATCACGGCCGAGTACGGCGATGCGCCAAAAGCCCAGCTGGAGCTGCATGTGGCGGCGGATGCTCCGGCTCCCCATGAATTGCTGTTGTCCGGGCCGCTTCATATGGAGACGAGCGTTACGGACAACATGAGAACCAGCGTGGTTTACTCCGTCTACGGAAACCAGACGGATCCGGTGTGGATGACCGAAGGCATTAGCTATACAAGCGATCAGCCTGGCGTTGTATCGGTCGATCAAGCGGGTCAACTGACTGCGGTTTCCAAAGGGACGGCTGCCATTACGGCCTCGTACCGGGGAGCATCCGCCCATCATACCATTACCGTGACGGACCCGGTTCCTGTTTTGCAAAGCATTCAACTTCAGGGGCTTACGTCTGTGACGGTTGGAGATTCTTTTGAAACGGTGGTATCCGCCACGTACTCTTGGATGGCTGAACCGCTAACCATAGAGGAAGGCGTTACGTTTACCAGCAGCAACCCGGAGGTCGCTTCGGTTTCGGATAAAGGGGTGGTGAGCGGTTTGAAGGTAGGCTCCGCTAGAATAACAGCCGCGTTCCAAGGAAAGACCGATTCGCTCTATATCACCGTGAATGAAGCTTCCCGGCATCCGAAAAGCGAGATGCGGGCTGCATGGATCGCCACCGTCGATAATATAGACTGGCCGGCTAAAGGGGTTACCGATCCGGAGCAGCAGAAGCAGCAATTCATTCAGCTGCTCGATCAACTGGAGGATGCCGGAATGAACGCGGTCATCATGCAGATCAAACCGACGGCGGATGCTTTTTACCCGTCCCAATACGGGCCTTGGTCCGAGTGGCTGACAGGTGAACAAGGCAAGGATCCGGGTTACGATCCGCTGGCATTCCTGCTCGAGGAAGTGCATAAGAGAAACATGGAGTTCCACGCCTGGTTCAATCCGTATCGCATCAGCCTGCAGGGAGACATCAATAAGCTGGTAGCGAATCACCCGGCCAGACAGCATCCCGACTGGGTCGAGGAATACGGCGGCAAGCTGTATTTCAATCCAGGGGTGCCGGAGGCGCAGCAGTTCATCATTGACGGCATCATGGAGGTCGTTCGGAATTACGATATCGACGCCGTGCATTTTGACGATTATTTCTACCCGTATCCCGTAACGGGCGTGGATTTCCCGGATACGGATACGTTTAATCAGCACAAGGGCTCCTTTACGAACAAGAGCGATTGGAGAAGAAATAACGTCAATACCTTCATTCGAAACGTGAAGGAAGCCATCAAGGCGGAGAAGAGCTACGTGAAATTCGGCATCAGCCCGTTTGGTATTTGGAAAAATAAATCCAGCGATCCGGCCGGCTCCGAAACGACGGGACTCGAGAGTTATCATGCGATTTACGCGGATTCGAAGAAATGGGTCGAAGAAGAGTGGATCGACTATATCACGCCGCAGATTTATTGGAACATCGGGTACTCCGCAGCGGCTTACGATAAGCTGATCGATTGGTGGAGCGGGATCGTGTTCGGCAAGAACGTTCATCTATACAGCGGACAAGCCGTATATAAAATCGGGTCAAATGCCGATTGGTCCAATCCCGACGAAATGCCGAACCAGATCCGGTACAATCGAAACTTCGAGGAAGTCCGGGGCAGCATGTATTTCAGCTCCAAATGGTTTAAGGACAACGCGCTTGGATTTACGGACAGACTGAAAAACGATCTGTACCGATACCCGGCGCTCATCCCGGCCATGCCTTGGATCGAATCGGAGGCACCGGCTGCGACCAAGAAGCCAAAGGCCGACCAAGTACAGGAAGGCGTGAAGATCAGCTGGTCTTCGTCGGACGACGAGACGTATTACGCGGTGTATCGCTTTGACGGTCGGGAAACTGGCAGCGTTCAGGAACCGGAGAATTTAATAGGGACTGTCAGGAAAAACGCCGGTACGACGCAGTTCTTTGTTGATCGTACCGTCGTAAAGGGACAAACCTACTCGTACGTTGTGACGGCTGTCGATCGTTTGCATAACGAGAGTGCCCCGAGCCCTTCCGTAACGATTAAAGCGGGGGACCACGGCCAGCCGCCGGTTGACCCGCCGGGGAATCCGAACCCGCCGGTGACACCGCCAGTCACTCCGCCAGTCAATCCGCCTGGGAAACCGAACCCACCGGTAACACCGCCGGTAATTCCACCCGTAACGCCTCCGGTGACACCGCCTGTCAACCCGCCGACGCCGCCGAAACCTCCGGTGTTCCGCGATGTGGACAGCGTAGGCTGGGCGAAAGCGGCGATTGAGGAACTGGCGGCGCTTGGCATCGTAGAGGGAGTGGGTCAGGATTCATTCCGGCCGATGAAATCGGTGACAAGAGCCGAATTCCTGACCATGCTTGTCCGGGCTTTCCAGCTGACGGGGGCCGCCGACCTGGAATTTACCGACGTGAAGCCGACTGATTGGCACTACTCCGTCATCGCATCTGCGATAGATGCCGGGCTCGCTCAAGGAATCGGAGGCGGCAAATTCGATCCGAACCGGCCGATCACCCGCCAGGAAATGGCGATCATGAGCGCCAATGCGTTGACATTATTCACCGATATGAAGGCAGAGGATGAGGAGGGCACCTTGGCGAAGTTTAAAGATGGCAGCAGCATTGCAGGCTATGCTAGAAACGCGGTTGCCCTCTTGGCCGAGAAAGGCGTGATACAAGGCACCGGCAATGACCGGTTTATGCCGAAGGGAATTGCCAATCGCGCTCAGGCAGCGGTCATCATCTACAACCTGTTGAATATGTAGAACCTGTAAAAAGGGACATCCTTAGGCAGTATGTCTAAGGATGTCCCTTTTGCTGCTTGTTCCAATCGACATGCTCCATGGTACAATAGAGGCATTATGTCTTGGAGTGTGGTGCATGGTCAAAAAATTAGGAATGGCACTTGTCTACGTTGCCGTGGGTGGTCTTATTTACTATAAAGGCGAGTTCATATTGGCATGGATTCGATCGACAGACAGCATCATGCTGATCATGCTCGTCGCTGTCGCCATGGCTTTGTTCCCGGTGATCCCTTATCCCGTTGTCGGCGGCGTAATCGGGGCTGCCCTGGGTCCGGTTATCGGCGGGATGGTTACTTGGGTCGGCTCCACAGCTGCTTCCATCCTGATGTTCATGTTCATCCGCTACGGTTATCAGGAATGGGGCAACCGGGCGCTTCACCGTTACAACAGCCTGGGAAAAGTGACCACGATGTTTGAACGGAACGCCTTTTTGACCATTCTGTTTACCCGGTTGATCCCGTTTATTCCTTCCATTGTCATCAATGTGTACGCAGCGCTCAGCAAGGTAACGTTCGTATCGTACAGCTTGGCGTCCGCATTGGGCAAAATTCCCGCCATGCTGCTGTTCTCGATGGTAGGAGACAATTTGATGTCCAATCCTTCCCATATCCTAATAACCATAGGCGTATACGGCGTATTTCTTGCCGTAACCCTTCTGGTTTACCGCTTGTCGGGTTTAGACCGTTCGGGAAGAACGGAGGCCGAACGCTTATAGGCGTTCGATCGACGAGGTGGGACCTCCCTGCCCTGCAGGGGTTATGGTCTCGCCTTTTTTCTGTTGGAACCACGCCCGTACGGCTTCGATCTCTTGTTGTTCCATTCCGCTTAAACTCTCGTTGATTTCGCTGAGTATCATCTTCACTTGAAGGGAGAGAAGCCCCTTTCTACGCTGCCTGCGGGTACCGCTGACCTCCATGGCAATGATCTGAGGCCGGCGTATGTACCTGGTCGACATTGCAATGAAGCGGCTGCGGATCGTAAGCTGTTTACCCGTGACGTTCAGTCCGGAATCCCGGTGCGACAGAAGCCCCCAGGCGAACGAGAGCGGAAGCAGCAGGAGCGATAATAAACCGAGCCTGTCAAAATACCAGATGCAAGCGGCGCTGACGGCTGCCGCAAAAGCCAGCTTCCAGCGGACGTACATCCATCTGGCGCGGGGCGGCGGCGAAGCCGAAATGGCCTGAGCGCTGAATTGAGGCGTAACCCGCTTCAGCAGTGCCGGGATATCCCCGGTCTTCAGCAGAGGATGCAGCATGAAATGCTTCTCGGACTCTGACGTAAGGACATGAACCTTCACTTCGGCGTAACCGAACCACCGCCGGAATACGCCTTCCTTTACGGTTATGGCCAATACGCGTTCCGGGGAGAAGAGCAGTCTGTTTCTCTCCAGCAGACCGCAGCTGACCGAGATTTGTTTCCCGAAACGCTCGACGGTAAATCCGGCATATTTGATCGTGTAGAGCACAGCCGAGAGCAGCCAGGACACGATGAGCGCCAATGCCGCGATGCTGATCCAGCTGCCGGGCAGCAGCTTCCCTGCCGATTGAAACAGCGATTGGTATATCCGATCCGGCAGCAGGTCATCGGCAAAAGACGCGATACCACCCACAAAGGCTAAAGCCAATGACAGGTTGGGCGAGGAGAGCGCGGCAATGAGCAGCCGGCCCGAGGATAGCTGGAGCAGCGTGCTGCGTTCTTCCTCGGCCGGGATGGGATGGTTTGCCTTCTCTCTGCCGGCGGCGCCGGATTCGGAATCCATCAACGGAACGCGCTCGAAGTCCCGGTTTTCATCCGACGGGTGGTGAACGGATCCATGAGCCTCCGGGGTCTCCGGGGAAGGAACGGACGGTCTCTCCGGCTCTACGGAAAGGCTTTCCGACTCTACGGAAAGGCTCTGACCGGATGGGCCGGAGCTTTCCGCAGCTGGGTGAACCTCGATATCGTCCTGCCTGGTTCGGGTCTGCTCGCGCAGCCAGCGCTGCAGCCGTTCGCCTTCGCTGTTGGTGACGGCCGGCAGGATGCCGCCGCCGCCTTCCTTTTTGCCCGGCGTTTCGATCCGGACCTGGGTAAGCCCCAATAAACGCTGCAGCAAGGGCTGCTCCATATTCATGGAGTGGATGCGGCCCGTATAGATGGACAATTCCTCCCGGAACAGCACGCCGCGGCGGATGAGGATTTTGTCTTCTTCCAGCGTATAGACGAAGCGTTTCCACTTCAGATACCCGTACAGGAGCAGAAGCGAGACCAGGATGACAATGGCGGCGGACAGCCAATACCAAGGGATGTCGCGCAGCGATTTCCCGTTAAGGAATTTGATGGATACCAGGGCTGCAATCGGAATGAGCGATTTTACGCTGTCCGCGAGCGGGAACAGGATGAACAGCCGGTGCAGCCTTGTCGGTTCATTCATCGTGATCCACCACTTTGGCCAGCTCGCCGATCTGTTTCTTTAGTTCCTCTGCTTCTTCCAGCTTAAGCGCTTGAATGACATGGGTCGTTGCAGCCGTGACCACCTTGACCTTGGCTAACCCGAATTTGCGAAGGAGCGGCCCCCGTTCCAGCTCGACATGCTGCACCCGCGTCATGGGAACGAGGGTGTCGCTGAGCCAGATCCAGCCGGAGCGAAGCTCCAACTCTTCCTCGCTGATTTTAAAGCCGAATTGTTTGTAAGTGAAAGAGGGCACGGCCCAAGTAAACCAGGCTCCGAGAACCAAGAGTCCGATGGTGATCCACCCGGGAATGAGGGTCCATTCGAGTATAGCCGCGATGATCAGATAAGCTGCTGCAGCCAGCATAATAATTCCGTCCGTGATGAAGCCCGTTATGCGGGAGATCGTGACGGAGTCCGGGTGGCACTTGCGCATGGCGTCAAGCCGATGGTCCATATGTAGGTTCCTCCTTGATGTTAAAGATTCGATCATTCCTTACCTATATGTATGTCTACGTTGCTTGGGAAAACTGCGTTTCATTCCGCCCCTATCTGCTTGCCGTGCTTATCATTGTAGCATAACAGATTAACGATCATCTGAACCCGACCTAACGGTTGCATGAACACATCCCGATTCTGTTAAGCTTGAGTTAAGAAAGCTGATGAAATGATCGAGAACGAAAGGATGGCTGATCATGAAAATAGACCGGCTGTTAGCCATAACCGTCCTGCTTCTTAACCGTGGGAGACTGAGCGCCAAAGAACTGGCGGAACGGTTCGAGGTATCCAGCAAGACGATATACCGAGATATGGATACGCTGTGCCAAGCTGGCATTCCGATTGTTGCCCACCAGGGGATCACCGGCGGATTTGAGATCATGGAGCATTATATGATCGATAAGTACTGGCTGTCCGCCGAGGAGATGAGCACCTTGGTTACAGCCGTTAAGGGGCTGAGCTGCGCACTGGAGGATCCGCAGATGGGCCTGCTGCTGGAGAAGATCAAAGCGCTGCTGCGCAGGGTAGAGCAGGGACTTGGCTATGAATATCGGAAGGAGCCCATAGTCATGGACTTTCAGCCTTGGGGACAGCGTCAGGGGCTGAAACCCGCCGTGGGCTTGCTCAAAAAAGCCATTCATGACAAGTGCAGGGTGCAGATGGAATATATCGATGCGGAAGGCAGCGCGGAGCGAAGAACCATTGAACCGGCATCCTTGTTTCTGAAGGGCAATGTTTGGTATGTGCAGGCCTTTTGCCTGGAGCGGGAAGATTTTCGCCTCTTCCGGTTGTCGCGCATGCAGGCTATCAAGATGCTGAGCGAAGCGTATGAGCCAAGGCCATGGCCTGGCAAGGAACGTTTGGAATGGGACTCCTCCTGGTCCAATGCTCGGGAGCAGGAGACCATGCTGCTATTCGAGGCTGCCGCGCGTCAGCGGGTGGCGGATATGTTTCCGCCGGAACAAGTGACCCTCAACCCGGACGGCTCCTTACGCGTTCAAGCGTTATACAAATTGGACGAATGGTTCTACGGCATGATTCTAAGCTTTGGTAATC
Source organism: Paenibacillus sp. cl141a (assembly GCF_900109305.1). NCBI lineage: Bacteria > Bacillati > Bacillota > Bacilli > Caryophanales > Paenibacillaceae > Paenibacillus > Paenibacillus sp. cl141a. Next base: position 314,078 of record NZ_FNZO01000005.1, on the reverse strand, counting down.
AGGTGCTGATTGAGCAGCCGTGCGAAGCGGTGGAGGAAGTGAAACGAAGAGCGCGATTGATTATGCAGCGCTACGATAACCCGGACAGATAGATGTCCACGTTACCTCTGTAGAATGAAGCTATATTGATGACAAGGAGGATACAGCATGAACAACAGCAATCAGAATCAGAGTGAACGATGGATAGAGGTTAGACCCGCCATGTCCATTCAGGGCGTCGGCGTCCGAACGACAAACGAAGCGGAGGCAGGACCGCAAGGCAAAATACCGCAGTTATGGGATCGGTATTTCCAAAGCGGCCTGCAGGCACGATTATCTGATAAGGATCAAGCCATCTATGCGTTGTACACGGATTACGAAAGCGACGCATCCGGGTCGTACACCTTAATAATCGGCAACAGGATAGATGAAGACGTGGCTGTTTCAGCTTCTTCGGAGGAGCTGCAGCAAGCCTCCGTCCCTGCATCCAGGTACTTGGTATTCCGGACAAGACGTGGCCCCTTAATGGAGATCGTGCCTGAGGTATGGCATGAAATTTGGAGCTACTTCCAGCAATCAGCCGAAAAAAGGACGTATACGGGCGATTACGAACGCTTTGACACGCGGCAGTTTGATCCTGCCCATACTGTGGTGGACGTCTATATCGCAATTGAATAGCGGTTAAAGCTATGCGGAACTTATAACCATTGTGCCTATGCCTCTGTGATCACAGCCGCAGCTTGTTTGATATAACGATATATGTCTTCATCCATTCCATAAGCCAGGGCTTCATCGGTATGGTGACATCTTCAAAGACGCCCTGCCGGGTGGCATTTTTGACCTCGAGGATACAGGGAAGCTTGCCGCGAATGAAAACGGTCCGTTAACTCCCGGCCGACCATTTTACGGACAACCTCTTCGAATCCGGTTTCGGGAATCGGTTTCGTATCCACGGTCATGCCGTCTCGCATGACGGTGATTCGATCACAGATCTCGAATATTTCTTCCATACGGTGCGAGATATAAACGATGGAGACGCCTTCCTGCTTGAGCTTTTCGGATCACCTCGAACAAGGTCCCGATTTCCTTTTCGGTAAGAGCCGCTGTCGGTTCATCCATGATGATCACTTCAGCCTTAGTCATGAGAGCTTTGGCGATTTCGATCATCTGCTGCTGTCCCACCGAACAATCGCCGGCTCTCCGATTCAGCGGAAGCGAGAGGAAGAGTTTGTTCATTTGTTTCTATGCAAGCGCCTTCATTTTCCTGGTGTTCAGATATCCCCAGCCGTGCGTATGTTCTTTCCCGATAAAGAGGTTTTCCAGCACGGTCATCTCCGGCCACACATTGAGTTCCTGATGGATAAAAGCAAAGCGATCCCGTTATCCTCAGCCTGTTTGGGGCTTGCGAACGACACTTCTTGTCCATCGACGACGATCTCTCCCTTATCCCGCGCATGCATGCCGGTCAAGATGTTCATCAGGGTAGATTTCCCTGCCCCGTTCTCGCCCATCAGGGAGTGAACTTCGCCTTCAAGCAGTTCAAAATCCACGCCGGTCAGCACGCGGTTCGAGCCAAACGCTTATAAATGCCTTCCATTCGAATATGCATCCGATCTTCACCTCGCATTCCATATGTATAACCCCTGGGAATATTGAATAAGGGGAATCCGGCCGGACAGGGGGGCCGGATTCATGATGATTGATAATGAACTTTATGAGGGCAATGGTTTGCGCGCCTGACTGCGTACGGCATGGATAGCATTGCGCCAACCTTCGTAGTGATCGTCCCGTGCCGCCGCATCCATCATTGGAACATAGGTTTCGTACCGCTTCCGTTCGGACGGGATTTCAGCCAGGCTGTTCCAAAATCCCGAGCCAATCCCGCCTAGATACACGGACCCGAGCGCGGACAGTTCGGCAAAGGTGGAACGGATGACAACACTGCCCAGAATGTCCGCCTGAAACTGCATCAGCCATGGATTGGATGACGCGCCGCCGTCCGTCCGCAAATCTTGGAGCAGGATGCCGGACTGTGCCTGCATAAATTCAACGGCGTCGCGGACTTGATAGGCGATGCTTTCAAGGGCGGCACGCAGAATATGCCTCTTATCCGTTCCGCGGGTCATGCCCGTAATGGCAGCGCGCGCATAGGGATCCCAGTAGGGAGCGCCGAGTCCGACAAACGCCGGCACAAGGTAGACCCCTTCATTGCCGGAGGTATTTTCCACCAACAGCTGAAGTTCTTCATAGGTGCCAAACAACCCCAGATTGTCCCGGGTCCATTTGATGCTGTCTCCGCTGGTGCGGATGACGGCTTCAAGCGCATAGGTGACCGTGCCCCCCGCCCCCCAGGCGATGGCGGTAACGAGACCGTCCCCACCGTCAATCGGCCGATCCCCGACATTCATCAGCAGGGAAGTTCCGGTACCGTAGGTGGCTTTCGCCATGCCTTGCTCAAAGCACTGCTGCCCATACAGGGCACCTTGCGAATCGCCGATGACCCCTGTAATTGGAACGGGTTCGGCGAATAAATCATGGTCTTCCGTATAACCAAACACTTCGTCGGATGCTTTCACCTGCGGGAGAATGGAGAAGGGGATCCCGAACACCCCTGCCAGCTCCTCATCCCAGGTCAGCGAATGAATATTGAAGAGGGAGGTGCGGCTGGCATTGGTATAATCGGTTGCGTGCACTTTGCCGCCGGTCAGCTTCCAGATCAGCCAGCTATCGATCGTGCCGGCCAGTAATCTGCCCTCGGCCAAGAGCTCTTTCGCACCTTCGGCATGATCGATGATCCATTTGAGTTTGGTCGCCGAAAAGTAGGGATCCAGCATCAGGCCCGTTTTTGCGCGGACGATGCCTTCCAGTCCGTCCTGCTTCAGCCGCTCGCACATATCCGCTGTTCGCTGGCATTGCCATACGACGGCATTGTATATCGGAAGACCGCTCACGCGGTCCCATGCCAAGATGGTTTCGCGTTGGTTGGTGATGGTCAGTGCCGCAAGCGTCTCCGGCGCTGCGCGAGCTTTAGTTAGAACTTCCTGTGCGGAGGTTATGACGTTGTCGTAGATTTCCATCGGATCATGCTCGACCCATCCCGGCTTGGGATACAATGGCTTGTGTTCAAGCGAGCTGCGGGCGATGATCTCGCCGGCATGGTTCACAAGCAGCGCCTTCGTGCCTGACGTGCTCTGGTCAATCGCTAAAATATATCGGTTGCTGTGGTCCATATGCTTCGCCCTTTACTTGTTAATCAGTTCAAGCGCAAGTTGTTTAATATGGTCTGCCGTGATTCCATAATGGCGAAATACCTCGGCCGTCTTACCGGCGATGGCAGGTTCATCCGGGATGCCCACAACCTTCATTGGAACCGGGGCATTCTGTACGACTACTTCGGCGACGGCTGCTCCGAGTCCGCCGTAGATGCTGTGTTCCTCGACCGTAATGATATGCCCGGTCTCCGCTGCCGCAGCAATGATTGCCGCCTCATCAAGCGGCTTGATGGTATGCATATTCAGCACCCGGCAAGTTACGCCGTCATTCGCCAAAGCTTCGGCTGCGCCCAGCGCGATGCGTACCGTTTCGCCGGCAGCGATGATCGTCAAGTCGGAGCCGTCCTTCATCGTCACCGCTTTACCGATCTCAAAGTCGTACTCGTCGGATTCGTACACGTCAGCCACGGGGTTGCGTCCGATCCGGGCATAGACCCCGCCTTCATAGTTCACCAAAGCTTCCGTCATCTTCTTCGTCTCATGGCGATCGGCAGGAAGGATGACCGCAAGGCCGGGAATCGCCCTGGCCACGGCAATGTCCTGAACGGAATGATGCGACATGCCTAGCGCGCCGTAGCTAATGCCGCCGCTAATGCCGATCAGCTTCACGTTGGTGGCGGAATAGGCCACATCCACCTTGATCTGTTCAATGCTGCGCATGCTCAGGAAGCAGGCGGGGGAGGTGACGAAGGGCTTTTTGCCGCTATGGGCGAGTCCCGCGGACATCCCCACGATGTTCTGTTCCGCGATGCCGACCTCGACAAACTGCTGAGGATATTTATTGGCGAAGGGCGCCATCGCCGCAGATCCGCGGGAGTCGCTTGCCAGCACCATGATATCTTTGTCGTTCTCAGCCAGCTCCAAGAGCGTATCGCAAATCACTTGGCGATTCGGAATGGTATTCATGGTCATTTCACCTGTCCTTTCAGGCTCAATTGATCGATATAGGAACTTAGTTCGGCCAAGGCGAGCTTCAGTTGCTCATCGTTCGGCACATGGTGGTGCCATCCCGGGACATTCTCGGCGAACGATACGCCTTTTCCTTTAACGGTATTGGCCATAATTAGCGTAGGACGACCCGATACCTCAGGGACGGACCGGAAAGCCGCGAGCAGTTGCTCGATATCGTTCCCGTCGACGGAGACGACGTGCCAGCCGAAGGCGGCCCACTTCTCCTCCAGCGGTTCCAGCCCCATCACCTCTTCCGTGGAGCCGCTGATCTGGAGGCCGTTGCGGTCAACGATGCCGATCAAATTATCCAGTTTGTAATGGGAGCCCGCCATGGCGGCTTCCCAATTCGACCCTTCGGCCAACTCACCGTCCCCCATCAAACAGAATACGCGGTAGGGGCGTCCATCCCGTTTGGCTGCGAGCGCCATCCCAACCGAGATTGGCATCCCATGGCCAAGCGCACCGGTGTTCATCTCGATCCCGGGCACTTTATTGTTGGGATGTCCGATGAGCCTTGTGCCGAACTGGCTGTAGGTTTCAAGCTCTTCCTTCGGGAAAAATCCCCGGTCTGCCAAGATGCACCATAGGGATTCCACGGAGTGGCCTTTGCTTGCGACGAAGCGGTCCCGATCTTCTAAGTTCGGGTTCGAGGGATCGATGTTCATGACTTCGTAATAGAGCGCGGTAAGAATATCCGTGTTGCTTAATGAACCGCCTGTATGTCCTGTCTGGGCGCGGTGAATCATCGTTAGCAAATCCATCCGAATCTGGGCTGCTTTGATTTTTAATGCTCGAATGTCCATAATGTCCTCCTTGTGAAAAGATGCGACCTGAATGTCGGCTTAGCCACGTACCAGCAAGTCGGATGCGGATTTTCCATGAAGTCCGGATCCCCGAAGCCAGCGCTGAATCTCTTGCTCCGTAGGATCCACCGGATCGGCTGTCAGGCCGGGAATGTAGTTGCAGGCCTCGTAAATAGCCGGGATGACATTGGCGTGGATGCCAACGGAATGATGAACGTACGGTCCTTTGACAAGCTTTTCTTCCCATAGCGGCCAGTCGTTGACTTCTACCCAGACATAGGAACCACGGGTGTATGGTCCTTCAATGCCGCGTGCTCGGCCCAAGAAGATCGAATATTCTCCATGGTCGCCGTCAAAGCGGGCTATGGTCATATCGCCGCCCTTGATCTCTCCTTCATGGGTTCCTGGAGCGTGGTCGTCGAAGAGGAAGTGTCTGCGCATCTTCGGTTTGTTCTCAACAGACAGGGATACCGGGAAGTTGCCGCAATGAAACAGCAGCTCGCCGTTGTCGTTCTCCGGATGCCGGACCGTGATGTCTGCAAAGAAGGTCGGCGCTTCATTCATGGCGGCCGACTGTACCATGATGGATGTAATCGCTCCGTGGATATCCGTTTCACAGGTCACCGGAATTTGCTCATCGGTAAGGATGGCGTTAGCCAAACAAGGCATAATGCCGATGGCATCTTGAAGGGAAGACCAGCACTGGATCGCAATCGCCGTGCTTCCCGTCTCCCGGGCGTAGGATTTCATGGCAACCTTCAATGCGGCAACGCGCTTTACATCATCTTCCGTAATCTCGCTGATATCGAGTTTCTCCTTGATGTAATCCATCGTTTCGAGCAGTTCGGGACTGTTTCCGGAAGCGATCTTGGCGGATCTTCGCTGAATATCCACCAGCGTGATGGGATGGATCTCAATCCCGAATCGCTCGAGGAGCTCGCCTTCATTGCAGATCATGGTCCAGAACGAAGCAGGGCGCGGCCCGATTTGAAGGATGCGCAGGCTCTTGAAATGCCGCACCACGTTAGCTGCAGCAATAAAGTTCGTGAACCCTCTCTCAAATACAGGATCATGGACTCGGCTGTTTGTTACATAAGTGAAGGGGACATTAAATCGGCGAAGAACTTTTCCCGTGGCAAAAAGACCGCATTGGGTATCTCGCAGCCGCATTCCATCAGCCAGAGGCGCCTCATCTCGAGGTCCCCATAGAAGAACCGGCTTGCCGAGAGCTTTTCCGACACGGGCGACGGTGTCTTCGGTGCCAAAGTTGCAGTGAGGGAAGAAGACCGCATCCACCTCTTCATCTCTGAACCTTTTGGCGATCAGGTCTGCATTGATATGGTCGTCATAGAGCAAACCTTCTTCGTTCAGGCCCTCAAGATCCACAATATCAATGTCCATGCCGAAGCTTTCGATCTGTTTCCGGATAGCCACTTTGTACTTGAACGCATCTTCTTTGCTGAAGGTGAAACGTCGAGTAGGCGCATACCCCAGTTTTAGTTTTTTCATTGACCTAAATCTCCTTGTCATTAGAATCTTAAATGGTTATGAACAGGGACTAAACCAAAACCCTAAACTAAACAACTAAACAAAATAATTCATCTAATTAATCTTCTTGTTCGGTCATATCCTATCATCGTAAATAAAGCGTTGTCAATACGTATTTTAGCTAAAATACAATCTATTAAGTGGTAAACAAACTAAACAAATTGAATTAACATTTACTAAACATTGCAACTAAAATGAATTCAGTGTACACTTTTTATGCATATCCGAAAGATAGGAGCAAGGGATCGCTATGAAAATGGAAGACATCGCGAAATTAGCTAATGTATCTAAAGCAGCCGTATCTTTAGCGTTTAGCGGCAAACCGGGAATTGGCGCCGAAACGCGCGCCCGGATCCTGCAAGTGGCACAGGAAGCAGGGTATGTTCCCAAATCAAGAGCATCCGCCTCGCAGGCTAGAACGGATAAGTCCCTCCTGTTTCTTGTTTGCATCAATTCAGGGATTGTATTAGAGGAATATTACCAGCAGCCTTTCTTTAAAGAGCTGATTCATTTCATTGAAGTGCGATGCCGGGAAAAGGGATATTCCCTGATCTTTTCGACGGTGGATATTGAGTTTTTCGACAGAGATATTCAGTCGATTGCCGAAGAGAAGCGCAGCGACGGGGTTATCGTGCTTGGAACGAACCTGACCCGGGATCAGATCGAAGCGATCCATGCAAAGCTGCCGAATCTTATCGTGCTGGACACTTGTTACGAGACGCTGCCGGTTCAATTTATTGAAATCAACAATGTGATGGGCGGTTATCAAGCCGGAAAGTTTCTATGCCAGATGGGGCATTCATCGATCGGTTACATCGCTTCGAATATCCGGATTCATAATTTTGAAGAGCGCTCCCGCGGATTTAGGCAGGCGCTTGATGAATCGGGAATCCATATTCGGGAATCCCATCAGCTGTCGGTTGCGACGACGATTCTCACTTCCCAGGAGGAGCTGAAACAGCAGCTGGAGCAAATGTTGACGAGCGGCCAACGTTTGCCGACCGCCTGGTTCTGCGAATGCGACTATATCGCCATCAGCGCGATGAAGACGATGGCCGAGCTGGGCATACGCGTCCCTGAGGATACATCGGTGATCGGCTTTGACAATATAACGGAGTCGCTGATCGTAACGCCTGAGCTGACAACGATTCATGTCGAAAAAGAACGCATGGCGATGTTGGCGGTGGATCTGTTGACGAACGCTATAGAGTACGGCCAACAAGGGAAGGTAAAGATGATGGTGGATACGCAGTTTATCAAACGCAAATCATGTGCGTCTCCAAATACGGGAGCAGAGGATATGGGGTGACACCATGGCAAGATGGGCAAACATGAGGTTCCAGACCAAGCTCTTTTTTGTTTTCCTGCTTCTAAGCAGCATACCGACGGGATTGATCGGCGCCGTAGCTTACCACAAATCATCAGACATGCTCTTTCAGCGTGCCGAGCAGGATCTGAGCGTCATTCTTGATCAATTGAACACCTCCATCGAACGTCAGATCTCCGACTTCGACCGGTTTACGATGATACCGTACTATCTGCCGGGCATATTCAGTTATCTGAACCAACCGTATTTATCCAAAGAGGATTGGGGAACCGAAGAAATATATGCCCAAAAAACGATGGCCAGATTAATGAGCGCTTACCCTTCCATCAATTCGTCCATAAACGGTCTGATGATTTACGGCATGAACGGAACGGTGAACGGTTATCGGGTAAGCGGCAATACCAACATTAACCCCAATGTGACGGCGGCCGGCGAACCTTGGTACACAGAAGTGATTGATCAGAAGGGAGGTTTTGTCATTACGGGCGTTCAAGAGATCAACCAATTCAATGGCGATGCGTTTAGCGCCCTGATTGGCTCCAGACTGTTAATGGATGAGGATTACCAGCCTTTGGCCGTGATTGCCATTTTCATCTCTCCCGACTTCATTCCAAGAATCGTCCGTTCACTGGAGCTGCCGACAGTCCAGGTCTCGGTCTTCGACCGGAATAATCAATTGATTTATGCGTCTGACGAGCAACTGGCCCGGAATCTTCCCTCGTTGGAATCGGACAACAATAAAGGAAGCTGGACCGCCTCCGTTTCCCGCGATAACAATACAGATCAGTACAGCGGCGTTTATATTGAAAGCGGTTACCTTGGCTGGAAAACGTATATGGGAGTGAATAGGGAAGAACTCCTTCGAGGCAGCCGAGTGATCGGAGGCTTCACCTTTCTCCTAGTAGGGGTGCTTGTTATTGTGTCCGCCGGCGTTTCCTGGCTGCTGGCCAGAGGGCTGGCGAAGCCGATATACAATCTGATTCGCTCTATGCGGGAAGTGGAACGAGGAAATTTCAAGGTTCCGATCGCCTATGCCGGCGACAATGAAATCGGCCGTCTGACAACCAGTTTTCGAAAAATGGTCGTCAGACTGGATGAGCTGGTCCAGTCGATTGAAGAAAAGGAGCGGCAGAAGCTGCATGCCGAGCTGTATGCGCTTCGGGCACGCATTCAGCCTCATTTTTTATATAACACGCTTAACTCGATTCGGATGCTGGCGATCTTGCAGCAATCCCCTCAAATTGCCAAGCTGATCCAGTGCTTGAACAAGCTGCTGCATGCGAACTTGAAGCTGGACAGCGAGCTTGTCCCGCTGGAAGACGAAATTCAGCTGCTTAAGGATTACGTCAATCTGATGGATTTGCGATATACGAACGTTTTCAACGTGGAAATGGATATCTCTGACCAGGTACTGAACGTCCCGATGCCGCCCATGCTGCTGCAGCCGTTGATGGAGAATGCGATTTACCATGGAGCCAAAGGACTGGATCGGAAGCTCAACATTCGGGTAACCGCAAAGCATGATCCTTATGATCGTACGCTGACGGTTGTCATTGAGGATGATGGAGTCGGTTTTGAGGGCAAGAAGCCCGACCTCTCCACAACCTTCGAGGATTCGGATTCCTCCCATATCGGTCTTCGGAATGTTCAGGATCGGATTCGCCTCAGATTCGGCAAAGAATACGGACTCGAGCTGAAGCGTGAGGATGGGCTGACCCGAATCATGATCAAACTGCCATATTCATCTTAAGTTTCGAAACGAGGAGGATACCCCCATGTGGAACATGCTTGTTGTTGAAGATGAGTCTATTGTAAGGATGGGGCTTCGGCATATCATCAATTGGGAAGAACATGGCGTGATCTGGAAAGAGGAAGCCGCGAGCGGCGAGGAAGCACTGACCATATTGGATCAGGTCGATATCCACATTGTCATCACCGATATTCACATGCCGGGCATGGACGGAATCGAACTGGCAAAACAAGTGAAAGCGAGAAACCCCAACATCTATATCATCTTTCTTAGCAGCTATGACAACTTTGAATACGTTCGAGGGGCCATCAGACTAGGAGCGGGTGACTATCTGCATAAACCGACCATGGACGAGGAGGAGCTGGTTCGTTCACTTCAGAAAGCGACCCAAGGGTTGAACATGATGAGTTATACAACCAGTTCCTCCATGACAGAGGAAGAGAAAAACCAATTATTGCTTTCGTGTTTGGACAGATTTACGTTTCCGGGAAACAGCGCGCTGTTTGAAACGGTTAAGGAATGCTTTAACCCTGAGTGTCAACTCGTTGTGTTTCGCAAGCGAGACAACGCCGTCTCCGAGGAAGAGGAATCCGCCAAGCTGCGTTTTCTCTCCATTCAATATCTCATCACTGAATTTGTGTCCAGGGACTGGGGCGGACTTGTCTTTCACCGGAATTACCGTGAAATCATCTGGCTATCGCCTCTGAAATCCAAATCCGGCGAGAGCAGTAGAGAGGCTTGCATTGACAATCTGCGGCAGAAGGCGCTGGAGCTTTTGAACGTTCGATTGATCTTTGCGGTTAGCTCTGCTTGCTTCCACGCTTCGGATCTGCCGAATGCCTATCTTGATGCGCTGCTGCGCCTCCCTGTTCATGATCTTGGCGATAATTTGATCGTCCGCAAGGCGAAAGCGTATTTGGACGAGCATCTCTTGGAAGATATTACTCTAACCAAGGTTAGTGAGGCTATCCATGTCAGTCCGGGTTATTTGAGTCGAATCTTTCTCAAGCAGATTGGAGAAAATTTCACTGACTACATTATCCGCAACAAAATACGATATGCCCAAAAATTATTGCGGGAAACGAACCGCAAGGTGTATGAGATCGCTGCTGACATCGGGTATGCCAATCCGCATTATTTCAGCAAGCTTTTTAAGGAGCGGGTAGGAATTACCCCCCTTGAATATCGCAATCAGTGAGCCGCCCAGCAGAACATCAACCCAATTCCATATTCATCCAAGAGCCCTCGCGTCCGTGGAGGGTTCTTTTCAATGCCTGCTTGACTCGCGGTTAGCCGGCCTTAACTCCACTGGAATGAACGTCATTGGTTGTATTAGTGTACAGAACATCAAAATTGTGTTATTGACGTCTGTGCTGAGCCCAACAAGTTCAACCAGGGACGTAAAAAGAGCAAAGGAAATAGCAAAACAGACTTCTACAAGGCTTCAAAGGGTTGGGTTATGATACAGACGATCAAGTATGGGGGAGTGATGAAGATGGATCAGGAAATCTATTTTACTGATAAAACGGAACGCTGGGGAAAATTCGAGCTGTGCCTGCCCGGGCCGTCGGATGGCAATCCGTATACAGATGTCATTTTTGCAGCCAAGTTCGCCTGCGAGCATCGGGTCATCCAGGTTGATGGTTATTATGACGGCGAAGGACGTTACTTTGTTCGATTTATGCCGGATCAGATCGGGACGTGGCATTTTGAAACCGTTAGCAATGTGAAGGAATTAACCGGGGTTTCTGGCGTGTTCCAGTGTACGGAGCCGGGGCCTGTTAACCGAGGGCCTGTGAAGGTTGATCAACGGTTTCATTTTGCTTATGCCGATGGCACGCCGTTCTATCCGTTCGGGACGACAAGTTATGTCTGGAACCATCAAGATGAGCCGCTGCAGGAGCTTACCCTGCAAAGTCTGGCCGAATCCGGTGCGTTTAATAAAATACGCATGTGCGTGTTTCCGAAGCATTACGACTACAACTTAAAGGAGCCTGCGCTGTTTCCGTTTGACGGAAATATTGAAACCGGATTTCATTACACGGTCTTTAATCCTGCTTACTGGAGACATCTGGAGCAGCGAATCGAGAACCTTCAGGCATTGGGGATCGAGGCGGACTTGATCTTGTTCCATCCATATGACCGCTGGGGGTTTTCAACCATGAGCCCCGAGACTGACGATTTCTATCTGAAATATGCGATTGCCCGTTTATCGGCCTATCGCAATATCTGGTGGTCGCTTGCCAATGAATATGACTTGATGAAGGATAAATCGACCAGCGACTGGGATCGGTTCTTCCGCATCATTCAGGAGAAAGATCCGTACCAGCATCTGCGCTCTATCCATAATTGGCACCACCCCGGCATTCATTATCGCAGCAATGCCCACTGGTACGATCATGGCAAGCCATGGGTGACGCATGCAAGCATCCAACATCATGATCTTTATTTTGTTCAGGAATGGCGGGAACAGTACGGGAAGCCGATTGTCGTTGATGAATGCCGTTACGAAGGGAATCTGAATCATGGATGGGGCAATATTACGGCTGAGCGGATGGTTGAATGTTACTGGGAAGGGTTGGTTCGCGGGGGCTATGTGACCCATGGGGAAACGTATCTCCATGATGAGGAGATCATATGGTGGTCGCACGGCGGCAAGCTGCACGGTGAGAGCCCGACAAGAATTTTGTTTTTGCGCCAAATTGCCGAAGAGGGACCGCCGTTAAACCCTGTACAAGCCGATTTCTCGTGGGATGCCCCGACAGGTGGCGTAGATGGTGAATACTATCTGGTCTATTTTGGATCAAGCCGGCCGGCCTATCGCATTCTTCCGCTTCCAGAAGGGACCGACTTTACGATTGAGTTGATCGATACCTGGGAAATGACCATTACGCCTCTCCCAGGCCAATTTACAGGGGCTTGCAGAGTGGAGCTGCCGGGTAAACCGTACCAGGCGCTGCGGATCAAAGCAATACACCAATAAAAACAAGGGGGATGAAGCATGAAATCAAAATGGAGTTCGATGCTGCTGTGTATACTGTCGGCGATGGTGATTTTATCGGGCTGCGCTTCAGGTACCAAAAATGCAGGTGGTGAGGAACGTGCAGGCCAAACAGGCTCTCAGACCACGATTTCGGTGTGGACGCTGAACAACGGTTGGGAGTGGTTCGCTTCAGCGGTTGAAGATTTCGAGAATGCCAATCCGGATATCAACGTGGAACTCACCCAATATGAAGTTGACCCGTACAAGGAATCTCTTAAGATCGCAGCTTCCTCCAAAACACTGCCCGATATGTGGTTTACCTGGGGCGGAACGCTGGGTTCATTCTATCCGGAGAACGGGCTTACACTTGATCTGACCCAAGTATCGGCGGATCATAAATGGTCCGACATTTATAACAAAACGGCCATTGATATGAGCACGTATGACGGCAAAGTATCAGGCATCCCGATTCATCTCAATGTGCTTGGCATGTGGTACTCCAACCAAATTTATGAAGAGCTGAATTTAAAGGCGCCAAGCACCTTTGCCGAGTTTGAGGAGCAGCTTGCCATTCTTAAAGAGAACGATATCACGCCGCTTTCCTTCGGCAGCAAGGGAGGATGGCATACGATGCGCCTTACCGAGCAGCTGCTGGAGTACTTTGCTGGTCCAGAGCTTCATGACAAGCTTAAGAGCTTGGAAGCTTCATGGAATGATCCTGCTGTCGTTAAAACATTTGAGAAAATTAAAGAATATACCGACAACAATTACTTCCCTGTCGGATATTCGTCACTGGACCCGATGGAAGCCGAAAGCCTGTTTTATCAAGGGAATACGGGCATGATTAATGAGGGCACATGGTTTGACAGAAACATAACAAGCAACGGCGTTGACCCTAATGATTACGGAGTCTTTAAATTTCCGACAGAACATACGCCGGCCAGATCCTCGGTATTTGTGGAAATGCTGCAAATTAACGGGGAGATCGATTCGGACAAGCAGGAGGCAGCGATTAAACTCGGAGAGTATTTGACTGGAAAGGAAGTCGTCAATAAATACATTGGAGAATATGGTTCGCCTGCCCTGACCGAATTTGAAGTATCCGAGAATACGCCGCACCAGAAGATTCTGCTCGACCACGCGAGCGAAGGCGGATTCTTGATCACAGACCAAGCGCTTCCGCAAGAGGTGGTGCAGAAGATCTTTGAAGCCCAGGATAAAGTCGCGCTGAAAGAATGGACGCCCGAGCAAGCGGCGGAGAATATTGACAAAGCCGTAAACGTCTATAAAAGCAAACAGAAGTAACTGAGTTTTCCGAATGCGCAGCAGCAGTCGCTGCTGCGCATTTATGAAAGGAGAATGAACCCGTGACGACAAAGACGATCAAGCCGTGGCTGTTCCTGATGCCGGCGCTGATCATATACTTAACGGTTATCTTCATCCCTGCCCTCTACACGATGTATTTAAGTTTGTTCAGTTGGAACGGGGTTTCCTCCTCGAAGGTATTTGTCGGACTAAACAATTATTCGGATCTCTTCATGCACGATACCGTGTTTGCCAAAGCGCTGAAGAACAATCTGGTATGGATGATCGGCTCATTGACGCTTATGGTCGGTTCGGGATTGGCCTTGGCGCTGCTGTTAAACAAAAAGCTGAAGGGCCGGATTATATTTAGAGGCGTATTTTATTTTCCCTACGTTCTCTCCGGCATCGTTGTGGCGACAGGGTGGGCATGGCTGTACAACCCTACTCAAGGGTTCGTGAACAAGTTGTTGACGATGTTAGGATTGGAGCATTGGACGCAGGCATGGCTCGCAGACCCCAAAACAGCTTTGTATGCCGTGTTCATAGCAGCGATGTGGCAAGGAATCGGACAGCCGATGGTATTGTTTCTGGCCGGACTGCAAACCATCCCGCAGGACCCGTATGAAGCGGCATTAATCGACGGCGCCAAATCGCATCAATCCTTTTGGTATATTACGCTTCCGCTATTGCGAGAGACTTTTTTGATCGTCATTGCAACGACGTTGATCGGTTCCATGAAAGTATATGACATCATCTACGGCATGACAGGCGGCGGGCCTGCGGAGAGTACGCAGGTTCTATCCACATGGATGGTCAGCCAAACGTTTAAATTTGCAAACATTGGCACCGGTTCAGCGATCGCTGCCGTCCTCGTGCTGATTTGCATGATCGTTATCATTCCTTATGTATATTACACAACGAAAAAATCGCATGTATAAAACTTGGGAAAGGAGGGCGGCTTGGAGATGGGAGAAATAAGGATTCATCCTGCAATAAACGTGCTAAGATACGCAATCTTGATTATACTGGCGGCCATTTTTCTGATCCCTGTTTTGTTTATCGCTTTTACGGCATTGAAATCCAAGGGAGATTTAATGACAAGTCCTTTTTATGCGCTCCCCAATCCGTTTCATTGGGAAAACTTCTCTAAAGCGTGGAATCAAGGCAATATGGGACTATATATGAAAAATACATTGATTATTTGTCTGGTGAAAGTCCCGCTCGGCATCTTGATCGAGGCCTTGGCGGCCTACTCCTTGACGAGGATGGTTTTCAAATGGAATAATCTCCTGTTTGCGTTTTTTCTAGTAGGAATGATGATCCCGATGCAGGCGACGCTAGTTCCGCTCAATATGTTTTTGAATAAGACGCATCTGGTCAGCACATATCCGGGTATCTTCTTGATATATATCGGTTTCGGCATCCCTTTTGGAATTCTGATTCTGCGCGGCTTTTTCAGGACAATCCCGAAAGAGATCGATGAATCCGCCGTCATTGACGGCTGCGGAGAGATGGGGAAATTCCTTCGGATCATCCTCCCGTTATCGATGCCGGCCGTTGCAACGCTTGTCATCTTTGATTTCATGGCCACCTGGAATGAGTTCCTCTTGGCTCAAATATTCATAACAAAGGATACCATGAGGACGATTACCACAGGACTGATGGCATTCAAAGGCGAGCATTCCGCAGATTATACCCTGATGAATGCAGGCGTGCTGATATCCATACTTCCAAGCCTTATCGTGTATCTTCTGTTCCAGAAGTACTTCGTTTCAGGCTTGGCCGGATCTGTCAAAGGGTAGCATGGCAGGTATTGCTTCCTCTCACAGAGCCGGTACGGCGGCATTGATTGAAGAAGCAGGCTATGAGCTTAGCGGGGATGCGTCTTAAACGATCCAGGAAGAAAGCAATAAAGAGGACCCTACGATGGCTGTAGGGTCCTTTCCTGTTATGCACCGCTTCTTTCAAGCGGTTTGGGTACTTCCGAATCATGGACGCTCACGTCTCGAATAAGACTTTTCCCGTAAGGGATAAGTCGTAGCCTGAGATCGTTTCAAGCTCCTTTTTGAAGGCACTGACGACGACATAGGACGAACCTACGAGCAATTTTCGAATGCAGGGGATGTTGTATTCCCCGGTATCGCCGTCGAACAGATGGGTGCTCACAATGTCGGACTCGCCCTTGTACATCGATATCAAGCTGTCCAAACTGCCGACAAACGAACGTAATGGGCGAATCCCGGGAATTTCCTTTTCCATGTGCTTCGCCAATATATCCAGACCGATGTCATGGCCTGTTATAACGACCGGCCGGTTCGAACCGGCGGCGGTTGAGGGCGTAGGCGGGGCAAGGGAAGAAGCGCCTGCAAGGCGTTCTGCCGCCCCGGCATAGCGTTCGGTCGCACCAGCATAGCGTTCGGTCGCACCAGCATAGCGTTCGGTCGCCCCGGCCATGCGCGTTTGTTGTTTGTAAGCTTCCAGGTCAGAGGCATCCACTCGCATTTGCTTGCCGACCCGATAAGAGGGGAGCTCCCCTCTTTTTATGAGATCATAGACGGTGAGTTTTGATATTTTCAGCAGTTTGGCGATTTCCCCGGTTGTATATGATATGTCGGGATTATGGCTCAGCTTCTGCCTGGCGTACCGCACCAGCTGCTGGAGGATGTTAAACGCATCGTCCGTCAATACGAGGAATATATCATGAATCCGGTAAACGGCCATAATCTCCTGAATTGTGCGGAGACGATGTTCCCGGATATGAAAGTGATGGGCAGCACCAAGATCCAATATCATTGCGATTGCTCTAAAGAGGTGCTCTATCCTATGCTGTATTCGCTGGATCAGGATGACTTGCTCGCTGCGGTGGCAAAACGAGAATCAATAGAGCTCGTGTGCCATATATGCGGAAGGAAATACAAGTTTGACGTTGATGATATTTCGAATCTTCTAAAGACTTTCTAACGGAGAGCCCATACCATGCTTTCAAGAGCAATTGAATTACTGTTGGGATCACCCTTTATTTTTCTCATTAAGAGAAGAGGCCTGCCGCTTTTTGACCATCGTCATGAAGGAGGTGCTGCCCTTATCGAACGATGCAGCCTCCGAGAAGCCAAGTTTGGCATACAGGCGAATGGCTCGTTCGTTGAATCGGGCCACGGTCAGCCGAAACGATTCGCGTTGGTGAAGTTCTCCCATGGATGCCAGCACGCAGGAGAGGAACTTGTGTCCCAAGCCTTTTCCCGTCAGCTCCGGTTTCATGCCGAGTCCGATATCGAGCAGATCCTCATCGTATGCCCCTAACGGGATCGCAATCGGTATTTGGGCAGATGGGCCGGTGCAGCAAAAACCGATCAATTGCTCCTCATCATCCAGTATGGCGTAATACGAGCATTCCAGAAGCTCTCTTCGAAACTCCTCATCCTGTCCGCTGTCGTAGAAGTCATAGGGAGGCTCATAGTTCCATGACATGATTTGATCGGCGAACATCTCCGTCATGGCAGTGATATGATAAGTCATTAATCTCATCCTTTATGTCTATTGATATCGTTTCTTCATAGTTTTTATTTCTGCACGATCAGCCCAAAAACCTCCTCTTCCATATTCGCAGCGGGCCAGATCGGCCTAACTGCCATGGAGGAGAAGGTTTTCATTCAACCTATTATTTAAACCCGGTCAACGCCGATCCCGATTTCATGAAATACTTCTGTCCGAAGAAATAGATCAGGATCATGGGAATCGCCATGATGGTGGATGCCGCCATCAGTTTCTCCCACTGCGCCCCGTGGTCCTGCTGAAAGCTTTGCAGGCCGACGGTGATGGTCCATTTGGCCGAATCGTTCAGATAGATGAGCGGTCCCATGAAATCCACGTACGACCATACAAAAGAGAATAAAGCAACGGTGGCCAGTGCCGGCTTCAGGATCGGCATAATGATCTTAATATAGATCCGCAGCTCCGAAGCCCCATCGATCTTTGCTGCCTCGGACAATTCGG
Source organism: Paenibacillus sp. cl141a (assembly GCF_900109305.1). Lineage (NCBI taxonomy): Bacteria > Bacillati > Bacillota > Bacilli > Caryophanales > Paenibacillaceae > Paenibacillus > Paenibacillus sp. cl141a. Next base: position 296,167 of record NZ_FNZO01000005.1, on the reverse strand, counting down.
TCGGCACGCCAAGCAGAAACTGCCGAAGCAAAAAGATGAAGAACGGCGCCCCGAAGAATGCGCCGATAGTAAGCGGCATGATCGTATTGACCCAGCCGAGCTTGGTGAAGATGATGTACTGTGGAATCATCTGCACTTGAGCCGGCAGAATCATGGTTGCCACGACGATGGTAAAGATGATGTTCCGGCCCCTCCAGGGGATGCGGGAAATCGAGTAGGCTACCAGTGGTGCAGAGAATAGCTGGCCGATGATATTCACCATACAAATCAGAAACGTGTTCATCATGTAGCGGGTAAACGGAATGGCAGAAAGCGCCTCTTTATAATTGGACCACTGGAACGTCTCCGGGAAAATGCTCGGCGGGAACTCGAGTATCTCCTCCGGCGTTTTCAGCGAGGTCATCACCAGCCATACAAATGGAAACAGGAAGATCACAGCGAATAGAAGAAGGACTACATGCGGCAAGATAACCCGCAACCTGACAGCCATGTTACTCACCTCCGTAATAGACCCAGCGGCCCGACGTTTTTAACAGGATGAACGTAATCAGCAGCACGATGATGAACAGAATCCAGGCGAGCGCCGAGGCATAACCCATCTTCAGAAAGACAAACGCTTCCTGGTACAAATTGACCGCATAGAACAGCAGCGATTGCTCCGGCCCGCCCAATGAGCCGCTTCCATCCACCTTGCCGCCAGCCAAAATATACGATTCCGTAAAGATTTGGAAGGCGCCGATCAACCCCATGATGAGTTGAAAAAGAATGATGGGGGACAGGGCAGGGACCGTGATCTTCCAGAAGCGGTACCACCAGTTCGCTCCGTCCACCTGAGCCGCTTCATAATATTGCCTTGGCACGCCCTGGAGGGCGGCCAGGAAGATTAAAGCGCCGGCACCCGAGCCCCACAGGCTCATCAGGATAAGGGACGGCTTCGTATAACGGGGATCCAGCAGCCACGCCGGGTCTGTTAAACCCAGGGTGCGAAGTGCCATGTTAACCAACCCGAAGTCGGGGTTCAGCATCCATGTCCACAATAGAGCGCTTGCAACGATCGGTATGACGGACGGAAGGTAGAAGATGGTGCGGTAATAATTGATCCCCTTCACTTTGAAGTTGAGCATCACGGCAATCAATAGTGAGACGGCCAGCGTGATCGGCACGGATATAAACGCCATGAAAAAAGTGTTACCGAGCGACTTATAGAAGCGGTCATCCGCGAGGATTTGCTCGTAATTCTGTAGCCCCACCCACTGGGGAGGGCTGAATAAATCGTATTCGGTCAGACTCAGATAGAGCGAGCCGAAGAACGGATAGACGGTAAAAGCCAGAAACCCGATGATCCAAGGAGAGGCGAACGCCAGGCCAAGATACACATAATGACGCTCCTTCTTGGACCAGCCTGATACGGGCTTTCGTTGATTTGCTGCTGTGGAGACTCTCATCTTCGCGATTCTCCTTCCGCTTCAAGATATTTAGGTAGCGGCCCCGCCCAACCCATCGCTGCATTGGACAGAGCCTGCTTGGTTCACCATTTCACCAGCGGCTGAATCTTGGCCTTCACCTTGTCCAAGCCTTCCTCCATGCTGACGGTGCCTCGGAGAATAGCGTCATATTGCGCGCTGAACTCCGTCATGTACTCGTTCGCGTAGGAAGAAGCCGGGAAGGACTTCAGGTTTTCGCTCCCCGAATAGTCGAGGAATTCCCTAAACCCTGGCACATCCTCGTAGAGCGGGTTGGAGAAGGCCGAATTTCGCGTCGGGAGATTCCCGAGGGCAGCCGTAAACTCGGCCATTTGCTCCGGCTCGGTCATCCATTTGATGAATTTCCAGGAAGCGTCCGGGTTTTTGACGCCTTTCGGAATATAGAATACGCTGGTGGTTACATTTCCGGAGTTTTTAAGTTCCGGGTTGCTCTCATCATAAGGAATGGGAGCTATGCCGTAGTTCAGATCAGGCGAGTATTGCTTGATGAAGGTGGGCAGCCATTCTCCGTCAATCGTCATCGCATATTTGCCCGAGAAGAACGGATTCTGTGCCGACATGTATTGGCCGAGCCCGGAGGAGAATCGGTCCAGATTATCGGAACCGTATTGATCCCAGATCTCCTTCGAGAGCTTGATGGCCGATTGGATCCCCGGATGATCAGGCGTCACCTGCTGCGTTGCTTCATCATAAAACGATCCGTTAAAGGCATAACTGAACGTATACGCATCCATGCCCGGCCACAATCCAAGCCGCTGGAGGCGGCCGTCATCCTGAGCGACGCTCAGCTTCTTGATATACTCTTTCAAATCGCTTATCGTTTCCGGCGGACCGTCATAACCGGCTTCCTGCAAAATATCCTTGTTGTAAAACAGCATGGACACGTGCATGGCCGTCGGGATTGCATACGTCTTGCCTTCATGCTGGGAAGTGCTTAGGGAAGCCGGCACGAAGTCCTTAAGATCGACGCCGTCCTTCGCTATATAATCATCGAGCGGCATCATGGCGCCACGGAGTCCCCACGGCACGACATTTTGTCCGAATTGGGATGCGATGTCCGGAGGATTGCCCCCGGTGATCGCGGTAAGCTGTTTCTGGTAATCGCTTTGGGATAAGCCCTTCACTTGAATGTCGGGATTGGCGCTGTTCCACTTGGCAATCAACGCTTCCAACGCCTCCGCTTCCGGTCCGGTCCATCCGTACCAGAAGTCGAGCGTTACGGCATCCTGGGCAGGCGGATTATCGGATGGCTCTTCACCAGCATCACTGCCTGCTTGGGGCGCATTACCGCCCGAGCATCCTGTTACGATAGAGAACAATAGAATAAGGCTCCAGATCCAAGATTTCTTCTTCATTCCTCTTCCTCCCCTTGAGCAATCGTGTACAATCGTGCAACGTCATTCATCGAAGTTCTATCAATTCCCTCCCCAACGCAGTTGACTAAACAACCGGCCCTGATCCAGTTATTTGCAAGAATTATGGATATCGTAGCATGTAAAAAAATCATTTCATTTCACTATCGTGTTCAAAAATAGGATTATCGTATGGCATTGAACACTCTATTTCATCGCTTGCTTACGAAAGTCGGTGGGAGAGATGCCCGTATACTTTTTGAAGATTCTGCAAAAATAGGAGAGTTCATTAAATCCGGTGGAGTAGCAAACATCCGTTACGGATAACTCCGGCTGCTTCAGCATCATCATGGCCTGCAGAATCCGCAGGTCGGTGAGATAACGGTTGAATGTTTTGCCTGTCCATTCTTTGAAGAGGATGCAGAACGTGGACCTTGATAAATTCGATAGGCTGCATAGGTCATTCAAATTCATATCTTCCTGGTAGTGGTTATGGATGTGATCAACGACTCTTGTCATGATTTCCCGGTATTTCTCCGATTTCTCGAATCCTTCACGCAGCAGCTCGCCGTTGACCTGCCGTGCCAGAATCGAAAGAAGCACAAGCAGCTTGGCTTTGAGCGAGATTTGAAAAAATGGGGTGCGTCTCTCGTATTCGATCAGCATATCCTTCAGGACATTTCGGACCGTTACATCGGTCACGCTGTCCAGCGTGATTTGGGATTGGGCATTCGTTTCCTTGCGCAGAAAGTATTCCAGAAAGGCCACATCGAAAAAGGCATGGTCTGTCGGCTGTTCCTGAAACCTCTCGTTCACGAAGGAGGGCATGAATTCGCATCCGTAAATTTCGATGTCCTCATCGGGTGAAATGCTGACGCTGTGCAGGGTAAATGGAGGAATAACAAAAATATCGCCTTTGCGTATCTCGTATACCTGTTGTTGGACGGTGTGCAGGAAAGCGCCTTTTGCCACATACCATATCTGAAAATAATCATGGCAATGCGTCCATAGGCTCTGCTGATAGGTCAATTTATACATTTTGCATGGAAGACCTTCCAACATCTCCATCTTTGAGTTAAAATAAACGACACCTGATCCCGTTAGTTCTTCAATATCGACCTGACTCCAATAAATACTCAAATAAATTCCCTCCCCTATTGATTTCCTTTAATTAAAGAAAACGCTTTCATTTTAGGTGACAGCCATTTTCTTAAACATGATTATCCCTAAAACATCCGGATCGTGTACAGAATTCCTCCTCCTCCCTAAGAAATATAGGTCACATTATCAGCCTATTTCATAGGGGAACGCGGGGTTGTTTATGAAAATCGTATATTTGGACGGCTTGAGAGGGCTCGCTGCCTTGATCGTGGTGGTATCTCATTTTTTTCAAGTGTTTGCACCTTCGGTTTTTGAGGGGAGGGAGGAGATCGAGCATTTCGCTTTTGAGGGGATTGCCGCGCGAACGCCGTTCAATCTGCTGTTTAACGGCAACTTCTCCGTCTGTCTGTTTTTTGTGCTCAGCGGATATGTGCTCAGCTATCGTTTTTTTGGAACAGGGGACAGGTTCATCGTTTATTCTTCCGCCATCCGCCGCTATTTTCGTCTGGCCGTGCCGGCCGTGGCATCCGTTCTCCTTGCTTATCTGATCCTCGTATTGGATCTCGGGGCTTACGACAATATACGCGGGATGACGTTATCTTCGATGCCCGATCCGTTTGCCGCGGACGCCAATCTGCTGGTCATGCTGAAGGAAAGCTTGTTCCATACCTTTTTCACTTATGGCTCGCTGTACAATCCCGTGCTATGGACGATGACGTACGAGCTGTTCGGTTCGTTCATGATCTTCGTTTTTCTGATTGTTTGCGGCCGTCATCGGATTCGTTATGCCGTGTATGCAATCCTCATCTGTTTATTCATCGATTCCTACTATTTGGGATTCGTCCTGGGCGTGCTGTTAAGCGATGTAACGAACAGCGAAAGGGAGCGGCCGGCACTTATCCATCGGTCCTGGATCCAGCTCCTGCTGCTCTGCGCCGGTATTTACTTAGGCTCCTATCCGTATGTCGCACCGCAAGGAACGGTATATTCGATCCTCCAATGGGGGGCTTCCAATTTCGATTTCTTTGTGTTTTATCATGTAATCGGATCATTCCTGATCCTAACGGTGCTGCTGCATTCAAACCGTATGCAGTCGATATTCAGCCATCGGTTTTTTGCTTATTTGGGTAAAATCTCGTTCTCGCTGTACCTCGTACACTTTACGGTGATTTGCTCGTTCGGGAGTTATGTCTTTCTGCATCTCAGCCCGTTTCTGAGTTATGGTCCCCGCGTGTTGCTTACCACGATTCTCACGTTTGCGGTTATCGCCTTGGTGACCCATTGGTTTTACCGGCTGGTGGATGCCCGGGTTCTGCTCTGGTTGTCCAGATGGAACAAAGCGTTATTCGCGTCTGGGAAGCTGAGAAGACGGGAGGACCAAATGCAGACGGATCAGACCATAAAAGCCGACTAGATACAGATTCGGTTACCTTCATCTTGTGAGCGAACAATGAAACGCAAAAAAACCTTCTCTTCCGGGATACCGGCTGGGCATACGCCCGGTCCATGCCGAGAAAGAGAAGGTTTTCTTTTTGTTTTTTTCTTTTTGTCACCGTAATCCTTCAGGATCCGCTCGCATGGGTCTGCACCACATGCTGCCTGCGGTATGCGCCCGGCGTCATGCCGACGGCCTTCTTGAATGTCCGGTTGAAGGAGGTGATGTTGAGATAGCCTACGCGCTGGCTGATCTCATTGACGGTCAGGTCGGTGCACGCCAGCAGTTCCTTCGCTTTGTTCATGCGGATGCCGAGGAGGTGATCGCTGAAGTTGAGACCGGTCTTCTCCTTGATATAAACGGAGAGGTAGGCGCTCGACAGGTTCAGTTTGGCTGACAGATAGTCCAGGGACAGATCATCGGCATACTGGTTGTGGACAATGTTCATGAACATGGCGATGAGCGGCTCTTCCCCGGTATCCTTTTTCTTGCGAATGAGGGCACAGGAGGCTTCGACGAGCTGACGAAATACCCCTTGGTAATCAGATAAACAATGGCATTCCGCCAATCTTGCGCTCCACTGCTTCAAGGATTGGACGGAGGTTTTGTCAATCTGGGCCATCTCCATATAACTTAGAATTTTGGAAGCCGCGGAATCGGCGAAGAAACGAAATTGAGAGATGCCGGCCTCCTTGCGCTGCATGGCTTCAAGCGCCTGGTCGATGATCTGCAGGGAGCGGCCGTCGCTGCCGGATTGCAGCGCGTCCAGCAGTCCTTTTTCCTGGGACGGGCTCAGGTTGACGGTGGTAGGGAGTGCCCGCTGCATGGTCACAATCTGCGATTCCTCGAGCAGCAGAGCCTGGGCAGTCAATCCTTTGACCTGATGGTAGGCTTGATTGAATTCGGACGAATCGCTTACCTGGGAGCTGACCGCAATCGTGACCAGGAACAATTCCTTCTCCTCGTTCAGCATATCCTTGATCTCCAGCAGCAACTCCTCCAGGCGGGCCGCTTCCTCCCGTTTGAAGATGGAGACGATCTCATTCTTCTCGATCTGGAACGTATGGGAGCCCGGATAGCGCTCCGCCGTGATCAGATGAATATGCTCCAGCATATGGCGGACGGCCTGATCGGTTTGGAGGGGAAGCTCATAGACCGGATTCATCCGGAACCGGATATGGTACAGAACCACGATGAAGCTTCCGTCATCCGACAGGAAATCCTCCCATTCGCTGATATCGGTATTAATGCTTTTCAACTGACTGATAAAAGAGTAACTGGTCAGGACGGACTTGTGTTTGTTCATGCGGTCCCGAATCTCTTCCTTCTCCCGGAACAGCTCCTGAATGCGGTTCTGGATCAGGTCGTATTCCGTGACGCTGCCGGTTTCCGGCATCGCCGAGCTGCTGGCTCTGTTCAGCACGGTCGTCAGGATCTGCTTCACCGGCTTATGCAGCCGCCGGCTGAGGAAATAGGATGCAGCCAGCGCTACCCCGAGCGATAGGCAGAAAATAAGCAGCAAACCGCCGGTTAACCGGCTCAGCTGGGAAGAGACATGGCTGTAAGGTACGGCCGAGACATAGGTCAATCCGTCGGATCCGGCTTCCGCAAAATAGTAGGTTCCATCCTTCAGCACGGCTTTTTGACCGGCCTCGAACGGCGGCAGCTGATCCTGGTCCATGGAGCCCAGCGTGTACAGCACTTGGCCTTCGGCATTCAGAATGGCAAGCGCGCGATCGTTCGACTCGCCGAAGAAGGACTGGGCGGCCTTATCGATATCGATGAGGGCAATGACCTCATATGGACTGTCCGGCTGCTTGTAAACAAAAGGCATCAGCGTTTTCTCGGACAAATCGTTGTTGATTCGATAGGTTGAAGCAGGGAGGAGCTTGAAGGATTCCGGATCGCCCGTATAACCGTTCCAGAACGAATAAGGATACATCGGACTCGTATAGGAACGATTGAACATATAGGCAGCATCGCCGCTCCCGGATTTGCTGAGCACAAAATCAAATTCGCGAAGATAAATCAGGGTGTCCTCCAGAAAGAACAGCGGGTTATAGATATCGCTCCGCATCTGCATCATCACGTCTCGGGCCTTCAAGTAATTGACTTCGTTTCCGGTCTGGTGGCGAAGCTGATTATTGAAGCCGATTAATTCGGACTGGTTATATATATCGAACATTAATACCTGCAGCCTGCTGAATTGGTTGTTGAACCGTTCTGCCGTATCGTGAACCGACCGTTGGCTGTTATCGATGATTTCTTTTTGCAGGCTGGTCTTGAAGAGCTGGAAGATCACCGCATAAAACAATCCGAATAACACGATGATGGCCAGAAAGCTCAGAAAAATTTTAAAGAATACACTGTGGCTTTTATGCCGGATCCAATTCACAGTCTTCCCCCCTTTGTATTTTTCTGACGTTCCAGGTTTCATAACATTATATAGGACAAGTGTTAAGGAATGTGCCCGAATCGTGTTAATCCTTCGTAAAAATGGGATAGTCAATATTTTAGATTTTAAGCATTGCTTTAGGAAAACGCCGCTTCCGGCCTTCCATCCAATGAAAGGCAAGACATCATTAAAATGGTCAATACCCCTCATGCATTCGGGTCGTTTATGATGCAGACGTGGACCTTGGGACACAAAGGAGACGCATAGACGAAAGAGAGGGGATTGCCGATTTTGCAACGTCAGCTAAGCAATGTGGAAGCGCATTCAAAAATTCAAAGGAAAAGTGTCTGGCGAAGAACCATGATGCAGATGCGCAGAAACTGGCAGCTATACGCTTTATTTGCACCGGTTCTGTTGTACTTCATTGTATTTCATTATGTACCCATGTACGGCGTCCAGATTGCATTCAAGGATTTTATGGCCAACAAAGGGATCATGGATAGCCCATGGGTGGGCTTCAAACATTTTGAACGCTTTTTTGACAGCTTTTATTTCTGGCGCATTATTAAAAATACGATGGGTATCGGGTTATATGAGCTGGCGGTCGGATTTCCGATTCCGATCATTCTGGCCCTAATGATTAATGAAGCCAGATCGGGCCGGTTCCGCCGATTCGTACAAACGGTAACTTATGCACCTCATTTCTTGTCCACGGTCGTTGTTGTCGGAATGATCATGATGTTCCTGTCGCCGGTAAGCGGCCTCGTCAATTTGATTATCACCTCCTTCGGCGGAGAGCCGATTGCATTCATGACGGAGCCCTCCTGGTTCAAGAGCATCTATGTGTGGTCCGGCGTGTGGCAAGGCATGGGCTGGAGCTCCATCATCTATTTGGCGGCACTCGCCGGGATCGACCCGCAGCTGCATGAGGCGGCCAAGGTGGATGGTGCGGGCTGGCTCCGGCGAATCTGGCATATCAATCTGCCGGGGATCGCGCCCACGATGACGATACTGCTCATTCTGAACATCGGTTCCGTTCTTGGCGTCGGCTTCGAGAAGATCTTCCTGATGCAAAATTCGCTTAATATGGAAGCGTCCGACGTCATTGCCACGAACGTATACCGGAGCGGCATATTGGGCGCCCAGTACAGCTTTTCGGCTGCGGTCGGCCTGTTTAACTCCATCGTCAACTTTATCATGCTGATTACCGTAAACCGGATTGCCCGAAAAGTCAGCGAGAACAGCCTATGGTAAGGAGGAATGATGGCATATGCCGCAAAGCCGCAGTGAACGAATAGCCGGAGTATTTATTTACATTATACTATCATTTATTACGCTCCTTGTGCTCTATCCTTTATTTTTTGTTCTGATTGCTTCCATTAGCGCCCCGGAAACGGTGATGCGGGGGGAAGTATGGTTATGGCCGAAGGAATTGTCGTTTGTCGGTTACGAGCGGTTATTCGCCAATTCGGAGCTGATGCGGGGATTCTTGAACACGCTGCTGTATACCACGACCGGAACGGCCTTGAATGTACTGATGACGATCGCTGCCGCCTATCCGTTATCCAGGGCCGATTTTAACGGACGAGGCATTTTTACGGCGATCATCGTATTCACCATGTTCTTCAGCGGGGGGATGATCCCGAACTACTTGCTGGTGAAGGAACTGGGAATGCTCGATACGATCTGGGCAATGATCATCCCTTCGGCGGTCTCGGTATGGAACATCATTATCATGAGGACCTTCTTCCAGAGCTCCATTCCGAAGGAAATGCAGGAGGCGGCGTTTATTGACGGAGCTTCCAACATGCGGGTGCTTTGGCGCATTGTCCTGCCGTTATCCGGCCCCATTCTGGCCGTGATGGTGCTGTTCTATGCCGTGGGTCACTGGAATTCGTATTTCAGCGCGCTGATCTACTTGTCCGACCGAGCGAATTATCCGCTGCAGCTGTTCCTGCGCGAGATTCTGGTTCAAGGTCAGATGCAGGAAATGGTGGATATCAGCGATGATTCGCTGGCTCGCAGCCTGATGGATGCGGAGGCGATCAAATATGCGGCGGTCATCGTGACAAATCTGCCGATGCTGCTGCTGTATCCGTTCCTGCAAAAGCATTTTGTGAAGGGTGTTATGATTGGTGCAATTAAAGGTTGATTACGGACAATCGATGAGGGGGATATGAAATTTATGGTGATGAAAAAATGGACTTCGCTTACATTGGCTGCCGTGCTGGCCGCCGGATTGCTGGCTGGTTGTGGAAGCAAGAGCGGGGAAGGCGCAGCCGATAAGGGCGAAACGCCGCAGGCTAATGTTAACGAGACGGGTATGCCGATCGTGAACGAGCCCCTGAACCTGACGTTCTTCACCGGCAAATCGCCGACGAACGGAAGCAAATTCGAAGAAACCCTTGTATGGAAAACCTACCAAGAAATGTCGAACGTGAACGTGACTTGGAACCTCATTCCGTTCGAGACGCTGACCGAGAAGCGGAATCTCGCATTGGCCGGCGGCGATTACCCGGACGTATTTTATTCGGCAAGGGTCGGCTCCGCGGAATTGACGCGTTATGGCGAGCAAGGAGTATTTATACCGCTGAATGATCTGATCGACAAGTATGCGCCGAATTTCAAGAAGCTTATGGAGGAATACCCCGATATTCGCAAAGGACTGACGATGCCGGACGGCAACATCTATTCCCTGCCTTCCTTCTATGATCCTGCCCTGCTGTCCATGCTGATCGGCACCCCGCTGTGGATCAATCAGGAGTGGCTGGATCAGCTCGGAATGAAGGAGCCGCAGACGACGGAAGAGTTCTACGCCTATCTGAAGGCTGTGAAAGAAACCGATTTGAACGGTAACGGACAGCACGACGAAATTCCATTCTCCTCGGCGGGCATTACCGGAATCATCGACCATCTGAAAGGCTCATGGGGGCTTGGAACGAGCGGACTCGGCCATAAATTCGTGGACGTGGATCCGGATTCGGGAAAACTTCGCTTTACCAAAGCGCTGCCGGAGTATAAGGAAATGCTGGAATTCGTCAACAAGCTCTATAAGGAAGGACTGCTTGACAAAGAGATCTTCACCATTGAAGGCGGTGCGCTGAACGCGAAGGGACAAGAAGGCTTGCTCGGCTCCACGATCGTGCCCAACCCGGAGACCGTGATGGGACGCAAGGAGTACATCGGGCTTGGAGCCCTGAAGGGTCCTCATGGAGACCAGCTCTACTCCCATGTGAAAGTACCGATGGTTCACGTGGGCGCATTTGCGATTACCGATAAGAACCCGAATCCGGAAGCAACGATCCGCTGGATGGATTATTTCTACGGGGATGAGGGAGCCCAGTTCTATTTCATGGGCAAGGAAGGCGAGACCTATACGAAGAATGCGGACGGCCAGCTGGAATACGTGAAAGAGATTACCGAGAATTCCAATGGCTTGACGCAGGATCAGGCGCTTGCCAAGTACTTTACTTGGCTGGGCGGAAGCTACCCGGGACTGGTGCGCGAGAGCTGGTTCAAAGGCTCCGAGACGCTGCCAAGCGCGATGGCCGCTGCCGAAAAAGCAGAGCCTTATGCCGTGAAGGAAATTCTGTACAACTTCAACTTCACGCTTGAGGAAACCGACGTCATGTCCTCGATCGGCAAAGACATTCAGGACTACGTCACGGAGATGGAAGCCAAATTCGTGAACGGCTCGGCTTCGTTCAGCCAATGGGAAGAGTATGTGAACACGCTCAACAAAATGGGGCTGGACCGATACATGGAAGTCTACCAGGCTGCATATGACCGCTATCAAGCGGAGTAAACGCAAGATATGTAAATCCAAGGCGCGATTCGGGGAGATTCCCGGATCGCGTTATTTTATTCAGTTGGTGAAATCCCAAAAGTGATGATAAGGTCGCAGCAAGCGTATAACAAACTGGGAAAGCGGCCCGTTCAAGGAAAACATCCTTGCTAGCGGGCCGCTTTTGTCATGGTTTTAGTCGAGGTGAATCAGAGCTCTTCCACATGGATGGTACAGAACAGCAGGGCGCTCCTGCCGGGCCTCAGCACCTGCATGCCGGTGATTGCCGGATCCATCCCCAGGTTGAAGGCATTGGTAGCGCAAGTATAAGGCTCGGGACATAGGTAACCGCTCGCCCCATCGCCATTGTGCAGCACCCAATGCTTGAAGGCGTCATCCGCGCGGTAGGTAACCCTGAGGCCAGCCGCCGGATCCGTCAATACGGCTTCGTTACGGTCTTCCGGCATGGCAAGGAATAGATCATCGAGCGGGAACTGACTGACGGAAATTCCGTCCCGCAAGCCTCTGCTGCGGAAGTCATGAGCGAGCTCCCCGGTCGGCAGCACCCGGTTGTTAAGCACCCATCGTTTCCCGACAGGGGCCCGCAGCGTGCAGCGCTCCTGATCTTTCGCATCCCCGAAGGGAAAGCGGAAGGTGGTATGATACCCCAATCCCCATGGAAAAGAGTGTTGGCTTTTGTTGCGGATTTCTGCCGTCTGCCTGAACGAAGCGCCGTCAATGCTCATGCGCAGAAGGATCGAGAACTCATGCGGAAATTGCGACATGACCGCAGGGCGGCCTCTTGAAGAGAACACGGTTTCAATCACGGCCCGATTCCCCTTGGTCCAGCAGCGTCCGACTTCCCATGCTTCGTCATGAACAAGTCCGTGCGCATGATTGTGATGCTGCGGCTCATTGATGCGGAATTGATAGGGACGGCCTTCAAAGGTAAAGCTGCCATTCTCGATCCGGTTGGGCGGAAATAAGACAGGCATGCCGTATAAAAAGGGTGTCCGCTCATATTCCGTCATGGAAGGCGGCGTGCGCAGCAATTCGGTGTCCGATGGTTTCCAGCGCAGCGAGATGACGCTGCTCCCCCATCCCGGAACCACCGTCATGGATAAGCGATCATTTTCGGCCCTCACTGCAGGCATGTCAAGAAAAGTGCATGATTCAACCGCTGGGCATGCCTCCATGTCACACCTGCTCAACCTGTCCGCTTAAGACGGAGCGATGGATGGCATGTACCAGCTTGGTATTCAGCAGGCCGGCAGCTGCTCCGGATTCGGGCATCGTATCCAAACGGATATGATCGACAAAGGAATGGAGCATATAATGGGGCGCCGCGGTATATTGGCCGTTGATGGGCGTGCCGAGCGTATGGACATGACTGTAGACGCTGCCGCCCTTACGGACCATTTGATCGGATAAGTCGACATACAATGCCCCGTCCTCGCCGATGATCTCGACTTTGAAGTCGTAGATCAGCGGCATCGATTCGGGCAGCACCCAGCTGGTCGTGAATGTTGCATGCGTGCCATCGTCGAAGGATACGATCGTTTGCATGGAATCGTAGGTGTCGATCCCCATCCCGGCCAATTTCTTCTTCGTCCCTACCGCGTAGACGCTAACCGGCAGAACCCCGCTTTTGAGCCATAGGGCAATATCCGTCGCATGCGGGAATAGGAACCAGCCCGGCGTGGATTCCCCGGCCCATTTCAGCATTTTGGTAGGCACGTAGATGGTGTCATTCAAACGGGTGTTGATGGTCAGAATATGGCCGATGTCCCCATTCCGGACGGCTTCCTTAACCGCAACAAAAGGAGAATTCCAGCGATTCTCGAAAGCGACGAGGCATTTGATGCCCGCTTTCTCTACCGCGGCGTACATCTCCTTGGCCTCCTCGACGGAAGTGGAGAAGGGTTTTTCGACCATGATATGAATGCCTTGCCTTGCCGCGAGCATAACGGGCTTTTTATGCAGGAAATCCGGCGTGGCAATCACGATGGCATCCAAAGCCTCGCTTTCGAGCATATCCTCAACTTGCAAATAGCCGGGAACCCCGTATTTCTCTATGCTCGCGTTCAGGGTAGTTTCGTAAGCGTCGCTGACCGCGGCCAGCTCCGCATAAGGGTTTTGGCTGAGGGTATCGGCGAACATGCTGCCGCGAATCCCCATGCCTACGATTCCGAATTTGATCATTGTGACCCCTCCTTGAATGGTTATCTTTATTTAACGGCTCCGGCGGTCATTCCGCTGACCAGATGCTTTTGCAGCAGCCAGAACGCAATCACGATCGGAAGCGTGGTTATGACGGAGCCCGCCATGAGGTAATCCCAGTTGACGACATACTGTCCCTGAAAGCTGGCGATGCCGACTGACAGCGTCCATTTATCGTAATCGCTGATGAACGTCTGGGCGAACATAAACTCGTTCCAGCTGGTTAAGAAAGAGAAGATGCCGGTTACCACGAGTCCGGGAAGCGTGAGCGGAAGCAAAATCCGGATAAAGGTTGTGAAGCGGTTGGCCCCGTCAACGCTCGCAGCTTCATCGATGGACTGGGATACGCTGTCGAAGTAGCCCTTCAGCATCCAGGTACAGAACGGTACAGCAAAGGTGGTATAGGCTATGACGAGGCCCAGATGGGAGTTCAGCAAGTTGTAATCCTTCATGATCAGGTACAGCGGAATAATGAGCAGCGAGCCGGGGAGCATCTGCGTCAATAAAATGATATATCCGAGCGACATCCGTCCCCGGAAACCGAACCGGGACATCGCATAGCCGCCAAAGGCGGAGATGATAAGAGAGAATACCGTCGTTAGCAGCGAGACAAACGCCGTATTGCCGAACCATTTCATAAAGTTGGCGCTGTCGTCCGCATGGGGATTCAGCATGCCCTTGTAGCCCTCCCAATGAAGCTCTTGAGGAAGATATGTCAGCGGCGTACTGTAGATTTCGGCCTGAGGCTTCAACGAAGTCAGGATCATCCATAGGAAAGGGGATACGGCAAACAACGAAATGAGAATGGCGCATGCATATACGATGATTTTGCTGATCCCTTTGCTCATGACATCTCACCTGCCTTCGTTGCTTTCATGTACATTACGGTGAATACGATGGAGATGGCCAGCAGGATCATCCCCGCAGCGGAAGCCAAACCGAAGTCAAACGATTTGAACCCTGCCCTGTAGATAAAAATGGTGAGTATTTCGGTTACCCGGCTCGGTCCGCCCCCGGTGAGGACGTAGACGATGCCGAAATCCTTGATGGTCCAGATGATCAGCAGCAGGAAGACGATGACGGATACGGGCTTTAACATCGGGAAGGTAATGCTGAGAAACTGGCGCCATTTCGAGGCGCCGTCGATTTCCGCCGCTTCGTACAAGCTTTTGGATATGCTCTGCAGACCGGCGAGCAGCATGATGGCGGCGAACGGGAAGCCCTTCCATACATTGACGAACATGGCTGCCCAGAGCGCGGTGTCGGCTTCGCCGAGGAAAGCGACCGGATTGGACAACAGGTTGAGCTTCAGCAGGAGATCGTTGATCACGCCGAATTGGTAATCATACATCAGAATAAATACGAGACAAGCAACGACTTCAGGGACGGCCCATGGGATGATCACCAGCGCTCTTACGAGCCCTCGGCCCTTAAAGGGAATGTTCAGCAGGACGGCCGTACCGATTCCCAGCAGGAAACGCAGAACCACCGTCACGATAATGTATAGAAAGGTAATGCCCAACGATTTCAGGAAATGCCCCGACTGGATGGCGGCTGCATAGTTGTCCAAGCCTACATAGGGATTGCCTTCGGCAATCGGCTTCGCAACCTTCCAGTACTGCACGCTCATGAGCGCCGATTTCAAAATCGGATAGAGGAGTACAAGAGCAACGGTAATGGCCAGCGGCGCAATAAATAAATAGGCGGCTGTATTTTTTTTGAAATGCCGTTTTTCCTCCAGCCATAATCGCTTGGCCTTCGAAGCTCCCTTCAACGGCAAGGGAGTTTGCCTGCTTGTCACATCCGTTCGCGTTGGATTCATTCCCCCACCTCCTTATGATGTAAGTGCTGCCCGGCAGTGGAGCCGGGCAGCTTCAATCGTTTGATGTATTCGAATCCCTCTTAATGCATCGTGTCTTTCATCTGCTCAGCCGCGCTATCCAGCGCCGTCTTGGCGTCTTTCATGCCAACGAACATCTCCTGCGCGGCATTGATCAGGATTTGGGACAGGGAGCCGAGTTCAGGGATGGGCGGGTCCATCACGGCCGGGGCGTATACATTCTCCTGGAAATCGAAGAATTGGGCAGCCAGCGGATTCTCCGTTTTGTATTCTTCGGATTCGGCGTATTCCTTGCTGCTCGGGATCATGCCGGAACCGGCGATAATCTGCTGCGCTTCCCGGGAGGTCATCCATTCAAGGAACTCCCAAGCTTCGTCAGGATGCTTGCTGTCTTTGGAAATCATCGACACGATCGGATAATTGTGCGGGTTCGGTTTATAGGTTTGGCCTTCGTATTCGACGGAAGGCTGCGGCATGAGCCCCAGGTCGTCCATTAAAACTTCATCGCGTTCTTTGGTCATGCCGATAAACCAGGGACCATCCATCATCATGCCGGCCTGACCGTTCCAGAACATCTCGCGGCTGACCTTCTTGTCGCGGGTTCCCGGAGGCGTGGCCTGCGGGTTCTTGATCAGATCCTGCCACCACTCCGCTGCCCAAACGTTTGGTGCGGAATTGACGTTAATCCGGTCGGCCTCGTAAGGGCCAGCTTCGCCGTCCGGGAAGTAAATGCCTCCCGATACGGGACGGGCGAGCAGCCGGTACCATTCCGAGGCGATAAAGGGATGGGTGCCGATGACGCTGGAGAACCCGTATTGTCCGTCTTTAACACCGCCGAGCTGTATGGCGGCTTCTTTGAAATCATCCATCGTTTGAATGGAGGCCGGATCGATTCCGGCGGCTTCGAACATCGATTTGCTGTAGAAAATGCCGGTTGATCCCCATGCGTAATTGGATAAGGCATAATAAGAGCCGTCCACCTTGCTCAGTTCCTGTCCGACAAGCTTGTCCTCCAGTCCGCTCGCTTGAATCTTCTCGTCGAGATTCACGAAGGTGCCCCCGCTCTGCAGCGCATTATAGGTGGCAATATTCTCCGGGTATACCTGAACGATGTCGCCCTGCGTACCTGCCAGAATCTCGGTGGTCAGCTTATCCCAGTAATTCTCGTAGTCTGTTCCATGAACTTTGATGGTGACGTTAGGGTGGGTTTCATTGTATTTGGCAATGAGTGCATCGATTGCCTTCTTATGAGGTTCTTCGGCGTATACCGACGTCTCGAACGAGATCGTAATCGGATCGCCGTCGGACGGGGCGTTGCTTGCGGAGGCCGGTTCCTTGCCACCCGAGCAGGCGCTTAATACGGTTGATAACGTAACGGCTGCAGCGATCAGAGCCGTCCATCCCTTTTTCTTTCTGTTTCTGTCTACCATTGCTAGTTCATCCCCTTCTGGTTTTTTGGTTATGGTGGAAAGCGCGGTGAGGCGCCGTTCCTTGCCCTTAATAAAAACACCTGCTGCCAGGCCAGACAACAAACACTTTTCACTTAACAAACCGAAAGGCGAATCTAGTGTTAGTGTAAACGTTACCGCGATGGCAATTTAAATAACACTGGAAAATGTATGTAATATAAATCACAAAAAACTTTTCTCTACCCGGAACTATTTTCTACTTTGCGGCCGATGGGCATGGCTGCGCGGGCAGGAGCCGCTACGGCATAAACGGGAAAAGGCCGAGGGAACATATTATGTCCTTCTCGGCCTTCGTTTGATGTTTAGGTTCTGCGCCGTTTTATTTGCCTTTGCGGTAATCCATCGGGGGAACGCCGGTAATTTTTTTGAAAGTCCTGGCAAAAGAAATCGGGCTGCTGTAACCGACCCTCTCCGTAATTTCCTGTACAGACAATGCGCTTTCCGTAAGGAGCCGTTTCGCTTCCTGAATTCGTAAATCAATCAAAAAGTCCACGAATTTCAAGCCGTACTCTTCCTTGAACAATCTGCTCAAATATTTGCCGCTGATCCCGAACTTGTCCTGCAGGTAATCAAGGGATAGTTCCGCCTTCGTGTAATGCTCTTCAATATAAGCCTTAACCTCTTGGACGAGGTTTCCCTGGCTTCGCAGATTCCGCTGCGTATCCAGCCGTTCGGCAAATTGCTCCAGAAGCTGAAGCACCATCTGCGTCCAATCTTCCGGCAGGTCGATTTCTTTTTGAACCCGGTCGAGTGCCGGCATCGTTTCTGTTTTCCAGAGCAGGTAGTATTCGTCGTTCATTCCGGAAGCCGTTTTGTTCAGATGGTAGGTCAGGTAATGCAGCACGCTGCTTGCGCCGCGGCGCGATATGCCTTCTTCCAGCATGTTCTGAAAGAGCGCCTGCATTTCCGTCTTCCACTTGGCTTCTTGGAGTCGGAAGCCGTCAACGATCCGGTCAACCTTTTGAAAATAATGAAAGCTATGATCCCTCGACAAGGGATCGGACGAATAAGGAATGATCATGGCACTTCGATTGACGGGCTTCGTTTGCAGCGCATCCAATGCCTCATGGTAGGAATCATGCAGATTGTCCGGATGCTCGACCGGCTCCCCGAGGCCGACGGATACGGTGAACGATAAGGCATCGGCAAATCGGCGCTGGCATTCTTCCGCGAAGGAGAGTGGCTCGAAGGCCAGCTTCTCCGCTTCTGGCGATATGACCAGAATGCAAGCAAGCTGGTGCAAGGATACCCAGAGCAGCTTCACCTCGCAGGCATGATCCGATGCCGCTTCCAGAATGATGGTTTCAATGGCTTTTTGCTGAGTGCCATGCTGCATCTGACCGTAGTTTGCGCTCCACTCGGAACGGTGATCCACTTCGAGGACAAAAACCAGCTGCTTGCCAAACAGCACCGGCAGGCCGTGCTTGGCCGCTTCCTTCTCCCATTCCTTCAAATCGAAGGAGCGCGTCCCTTCCAGCAGCTCGTACATGAAAAAATTTTGCTGAGCCTTTAAATCCTCCTCGAACTGAAGCTGGAACCTTGCGTTCTGATCAATCATGTTTTGCAATTTGGAATTGATGAACGTAAATTCGTTTTTATGGATTTCCTCCGGGGCGTCCTCCTTGGAGGACAGCTGCTGCAGCTGGTTGACCAGGCGCTGAATGGGCCTGTAATTTTGAAGCGTCACGTAGACGATCCAGGCGACCGAAACGGCACAGAGGAGCAAGCCGGCAATAAACCATATATTCGATAGGCTGATGATAAAATTGAAGGTATCCGCTCCTTGAACGCTGCTGACGATGCGCCAGCCCGTATAGTCGGAATTCGCTTCCGACTGAAGGGCGCCGTTGCTGGTTCCGCTCTTGCTGCCGGAAGTCTCCGATTTTGCCATATCGAACACGCTGCTCCCTTGTGTATCATACAGGCTTAGTATGCGGGAAGATGGATCGTGCATTTGAAGAAGCATTCCCTGCAGGGCGTCAGCGCTTACATTAACGACGATTAACCCATGATGCTTCGAGAAGATGGAAACGCTGCGCGTCAATGAGACGACGGGGACCCCTTTGTCGGACGGCAGCTCCCTGTACAGCCTGGTATCCGACCAATGGCTGTTGGGTGCTTCCAGCTTGGAGCGAATGAAGGCGTTATCGGCATATTGGTCTAAGGAATAGCTTGTGCTTTCATTGAGGACTTGATTATGATCCGCTTGAACCATGTAAATGGAATGAATCAGGGGATTGGTCATTTTTAAATCGCGCAAAAGATTCATCACGTCCACCTGAAGGGGCAGATCCTTTTCCGTGCTTCTGGAGAAAAAGGAGATGACCTTTCGATTGCGCAGCATCTCAAGCGATATTTTCTGATCCAGCGAAGACAACGACGTATCGATCATCAGCATCGCTTGCTGGGTTACGAAAGCATTGGAGCGCTCGGCATCCTTCCGGTTGCTTTCGCTCAATGATTGGAAAAAGACGAAAAACAAAAAGGCGGGGACGATCAGAAAAGCAGGGATATACAGCATAAGCATCCGCGTAAACCAGTTACGATTCATGTTGGTTCCTCTTTCCTAGGCAAACATAAAGGATGTGCACAACGTTATGGCCTCGAATAGTCATGGATAGATCTTCAGCTGTTATTCTTGTGAAGTGTTTGTGTTACAAATAGCAATTATTTATGTTAGTTTATCAGACATCATGTCGATTTGACTACAATATTGTCGGAAATGTGACCAAGAAACATGATGTATGGTGAATTTTTCCATTAAACATGATAAAATTCAAGAAACGGTTCAACCGAAGACTTGCGTTGTATATCCGACATGCTAATCGATGGATAATGGAGGAGGACGCAGCCAATGGAGCCAAAGACAACTTTCAGCGATGTTCCCAAAGGATTCGCGGCGTGGTTTTTTAAGCAGAGGCGCAGATATACGTCAAACAAGAAGATCGAATGGATGGTTGAGCGACTGTTCCAAGGTCTTCTAATCGTTTGGGGGATCATTCTCATTCGGTGGTTCATCCTGATCACGATTGCAACGTTGCGGCATTTCGGGGTCTTTGATTGAAGGGGTGAGATGATCCGAGGCCAGGCGCATGTTATAAGCAGGATACCGGGATATGGAAGAAAAGATTAGGAAGCCGCCAGCTCGAATGCAGGGCTGCTCCGGGAAGCCCGACTTGGAGGTCGAGGCTTTTTTTGTTGCTTGGAGCCATTTTACATAAACCGCGACTGATATTGAGCATACGTTAACACTTCCTCCTTACACTTGAATGTAAATAAGGTAGAAGAGGGGATATGGAGTTGAAGCATAAAAGCATGAAAGTAGTCTCGCTGTTGATGGCAGCGGAAATCACGATGGCCTCTCTATTTTCGGGGGGCAGCGTGTATGCTGGCGAGGGGCAGGAATTGCTCCAGACCGCCAGCATGGAGACGACATCACAAGATGCAGCTATAGCTGCCGTGGATTTGGGCATTACCGATATGATCTTTCCGGATGCATATGCGGATGAGCCGTATGCGGTCACCGTAGATGTATATGGCGGACAAGCGCCGTATACGTTCTCGGCGACAGGTTTACCGTCAGGCTTGACCCTTGCTTCTGATACGGGAGCCATTTCAGGTACGCCTGCGGCTGGGCAAGAGGGTGAGCATACGGTTGAGGTAACGGTGCAGGATAGTGCAGCCTTACCTGCTACGGCCCAATCGGTTGTGAAATTGCAAATATTGGGCAAGCGTCCATCACCTGTGGCCGACAAGCTGGCGATGAAGATGATCGGACATTATTCCGTAGGTACTTCCAACAAGGATGGCGGCGTAGCGGAGATTGTAAAATACAACAAAGATAACGGGAAGCTCTATTTGGTTAACGGATCGACCCAGCCGGCCAGTCTCGAAATCGTGTCTTTAGGCGCCGATGGCAGCTTGGTTAAGGACAAGCAGATCTATGTAGAAGATTTGGCGAACACGGGCGGTTTCCTGTATGGAGATTTGACCAGCGTGGATATCAACACCATGACGAAGCAGGTCGCGGTTGCTGTTCAGGAGCAAGATCATACGAAAGCCGGCAAGGTCCTGGTGCTCGACTATGACGGCGGATTGATCGGATCCTATGAAACCGGCGTCCAGCCGGATATGGTCAAGTATACGTCCGATGGCCGTTATATCCTGACGGCGGATGAAGGCGAGCCCCGCACGGAGACCGCACCGGATCCGGAAGGAAGCATCACGATTATCGATGCTTTGGCTGGCGAAGTAAGCCATTTGAAGTTTGATGACCCGTCGATCATTGACGATCGGGTGCATATCCGCGGGAATGTGGAAGCGGACGGTCAAATTCGCAGCACCGGAACGAAAAACGATGCCGTCCATGATCTGGAGCCCGAATACATCGCATTGTCGGAAGACGAGCTGACAGCCTACGTGGCCCTGCAGGAAAACAACGCGATAGCCGTGGTCGATATCGCCTCGAAGCGGATTCAATCGGTCCGGGGACTCGGATATAAGGATTTCAATCAACCGGAGAATCAGCTCGACCTCCTGAAGGATGGACAAATCAAGTTTGAGAACGTTCCTTTTTACGGCATGTATATGCCGGACGGAATTGCGACCTACAGCGTGAACGGGCAGCAGTATATCCTGTCCGCGAACGAAGGGGACGCTACCGGCTGGGACGACCGAAGCAATGAAAGCGACATCGGCAAAATGAAATCCAATCTGGATCCATCGTCGCCGGCAGCCCAATTCCTGGCTGGCAAAGGGACAACCTATGACAAGGTTGAAGTTGCGAGCGATATGGGCAATGAAGGGCTGTATCTGTACGGGGGGCGTTCTTTCTCCATCTGGAACGCGGCGGATTTGTCCCAGGCATACGACAGCGGCAGTGATTTTGAGAAGATCACGGCGGAGCGCTTGCCGAATCATTTCAATGCAAGCAATGACAAAACCGATCTGGACAGCCGCAGCGCCAAGAAAGGCCCGGAGCCGGAATATGTTGCCGTGGGCACGGTCGGACAGAAGGCGCTGGCTTTTGTCGGACTGGAGCGCATTGGCGGCGTCATGACCTATGACGTAACGGATCCATCCGCGCCGGCGTTCCTGAACTACTTCAACTCGCGGGATTTCAACGGAGGCATCCAATCGGATTCCGGACCGGAGGGACTGGACTTCATTCCGGCTTCGGACAGCAAAACAGGACGCCCGCTGCTGCTGGTTGCGAATGAAGTTAGCGGAACGGTGGTGCTGCTGGAGCTTCAGGTGACCAAAATTACGGTGGATAAGCCATCGCTCAGGTTGAAAACGGGCGGGTCCCCGGAACCGTTGCAGGCAAGCGTTGAGCCCGTTCAGGGCGGATCGGCCGAGCTGGCTTGGCGTTCCTCCGACGAAACGGTAGTCGCGGTGGACCAGAACGGCCTGGTTACGCCGGTATCTGCAGGTGAAGCCGTGATCACCGTCCTGAGCAAGGATGGCTACGGTTCGGCGGAAGTATCGGTTAACGTAACGGACGGTTCGCCGGATGGAGAACCGTGGAAGTTAACAGTGATGCATACCAACGATACCCATGCGCATCTGGCGGAAGTGGCCAGACGGGCTACGCTGGTTCAGGAGATCCGCAGCGAAGGCGGAAACAGCCTGCTGCTGGATGCTGGGGACGTCTTCTCCGGCGATCTGTATTTCACCAAATGGTTTGGACTGGCTGATCTAGCCTTCATGAACTATATGGGTTATGACGCAATGACGTTCGGTAACCACGAATTCGATCAAGGCACCAAGACGCTTGCGGATTTCGTGAGCAAGGCGCATTTCCCGCTCGTCAGCGCGAACGTGGATCTTAGCCGAGACGGTAACATTTCACATTTGATTAATAAGCCGGCGGTTATCGATACCGATCAGCCCAAGACAACGGCAAATAGCGGGGTATACCCATACGTGACACTGCCGGTTGACGGCCAGAAGGTCGGGGTGTTCGGCTTAACGACCGAAGATACCGCGGAAACCTCCAGCCCGGGTAAAGACGTGGTCTTCCGTGATGCGGTGACCTCGGCTCAGGCTACCGTTGAGGCGATGGAGAAGGAAGGGCTAGACAAGATCATCGCACTGTCCCACCTGGGGTACGCCAAAGATCTGGCGCTGGCCGAAGCCGTCGAAGGCATCGACCTCATCGTCGGAGGTCATACCCATACGACGCTACACGCGCCGGAAGTGGTGACGGACAGTCAGCATCATACCCCTACCGTCATCGTTCAAGCGAATGAATGGGGCAAGTTCCTCGGCCGAGTAGATCTGCAGTTTGATAAAAACGGCGTCGTTCTCGTGGGAGAAGGGGAACTTGGCGGGAAGCTGATTCCGGTAGACAACACGGTCCAGGAAGACACGCAAGCGAAGGATATGCTGGTTCCGTACAAAGCGGAATTGGAAGAACTGATGAAGCAGGTTATCGGCATTGCCGGAGTCGAGCTTGACGGCAAACGCGAGAATGTCCGCTCCAAGGAAACGAACCTGGGCAATCTGATTGCCGACGGCATGCTGGCTAAAGCCAAAGAGCTGAAAAACGCCGATATTGCCCTCACGAATGGCGGAGGCATCCGCGCCGCGATTGATGAAGGTGATATTACGATGGGCGAGCTGCGTACGGTGATGCCTTTCGGAAATACGCTGTTTGTTATGGACGTCACCGGACAGCAGCTGAAAGACGGGCTGGAAAACGGAATAAGCGGTGCGAAACTGGCGGATCTGCCAGGGAAGTTCCCGCAAATCGCCGGGATGAAATTCAAGTGGGGTCCTAGCGCTCCGGCGGGAGATAAAGTGTTCGACGTACAGATCATGAAAGACGGAAGCTACAAACCTCTGGTATTGACCGAAACGTACCGGATGGCAACGAACAGCTTTGTAGCCAAGGGCGGAGATGGATATAAATCCTTTGCCGATGCAATTGCCGAAGGAAAATACAACGAGGATCTGGGTTACCCGGATTATGAAATTTTCATGGAATATGTGAACAAGCTGGGCGGTAAGGTATCGCCGAAGGTTGAGGGCCGAATTACGGAGCAGAAGAAACCGGCGAATCCTGGCGACGGCTCTTCTCCCGGATCAGGATCAGGCAGTTCGGGCGGCGGTTCGGTAACGCAGCCGACAACGCAGCCTAATCCTCCTGCTACTGGCGGAAATGCATCCGAGCCAAACGTGATGACAGGCAATAGTTTGAATATTAGCGCTGCTGCAGGCGGAACGATGGACCGCATTACGGTAAAGGAAGAGGCGTGGAAAAAGGCCGTGACCGGCTTGTCCGCGAACGGGCAGCGGGAACTGATTATTCGGGCTCCTGAATCGAACCGTGCCGCGGAGCTGTCCCTTCCGGCAGCAGGCCTGAAGCAGGCCGTGGAACGGAATCCGAATGCGGTCCTGGTGCTGGAGACCGCACTTGGAGCCTTCCGTCTTCCGATAACGGCTCTGCCTCTGGATGAGGCTCCGGAGACGGCGCAAGGGTCCGGCGGCATCCATGTGAAGGTGTCGGTGGCTCCGGCAGCAGGCAAGGTTGCGGATGCTATGACAAGAAAGGCAACTTCCATGGGCGCCTCGTTGGCAGCGAATGGAGGACTGCGGTTCGGTGCAGCGGTTGGAGCGCCTGGCGCAGAGCAGGAACTGAAGGATTTCGGAAAGCGCGTCATCAGCCGTATCATGCCGCTGCCGGCAGGGATGAATCCGGATTCGCTTGCTGCCGTCATTTATGACGAAGCGGCGGGGACTTTCCGGTTTGTACCGGCCGTAAGGACGACATGGAACGGTAATGCGGCGATCGAAGTCAAGCATGCCGGAAACGGCGTTTATGCGCTGCTGCAGTACAAGAAGACGTTTGCGGATCTTGACGGCCACTGGGCGAAAGCGGAAATCGAATCCATGGCTTCCAAGTTGCTCGTAAACGGCGTCGACGCTAGCTCGTATGCACCGGGCAAGGCGATCACGCGAGCCGAGTTCACGGCAATGCTGGTTCGTGCGATGGGACTTAGTCCGGCCATCGAAAGCGGCGCGTTCAAGGATGTCCGGGATGACTCCGCGTATGCCGGCGAGATTGGCGCAGCCTCGCGCTACGGCTTGATCGAGGGCGGCAACGGCGGTGCCTTCTCGCCGAATGCCAGCATGACCCGATCGGAAATGGCTGTAATGATCACCCGGGCCATGGAGGCGGTGAATCCGGCAGACCTATCCAACCAGGGCGCGAATGACCATGCTGGATTCAAGGATCAGGCATCCATCCCGGCATGGGCGGCTGCCCATGTGGCCAAGCTTTCCCGGCTAGGGATCGTGCAGGGTGACAACCATGGCAATTTCGCAGCATTCGATGCGGTTACCCGCGCACAAGCGGCGCTGGTTCTGAACCGTGCTCTGGTCCAACTGAAATTCGTGGACTAGAATGAATTGAAGCCATCAACCGAAAAGACCGTCCTTAAGGCTCTCCATGAGCCTTGGGACGGTCTTTTGTGATAGGTTTGACTAGAAAGCAGCCTGCAATATGAAATTAAGCATAAGAGCTGCCGGAAGACAGCAAGGAGATTAAATAGTTGATTGGCGCGGTAATATGTTTGTTTTTGGATAAGAGAATCTGCGAAAAGAAGGGCTGTATGGGTCCTTGTTTGATCGAAAAACCCGAAAGTGAATTGTGCTGCAGCTGCTCGGCCGCTGCAATCCTCGGAATCATGGCAATTCCCATCCCATAGATTACGCATTGCTTGATCCCCTCGATGCTTCCCATTTCTGAGACGGTTTCATAAGTCACGCCATTGTCGTTCATGGACCTCTCCAGCGCTTCCCTGTATGTACATCCTCTTTCCGTGAAAATAAACGAGCTGTTGTGCAGCTCATGAATCGATACATCGTTTCTTCCGCTTAATGGGTGATCCTTCGGGCATATGAATACGAAATCCTCGTGCCGGATCGGCAAGGAACGCAGATCAGGTGCCGTGATGGGCGTGTTCAGAACGATGGCTAGATCGATTTCCCCATTCTTCAGCTTACTGATATTTTTACCGTCTGATGTCGGGAAAAAGGTGACGTTGAGCTTGGGATATTTTTTACGGAACATTTGAAAATAGGGCGGCAGCAAGAAAGCAGCGAGAGTCTCCGTCGTCCCGATCGTTAAGTCCACAACCGCATCAGGGATAAACAGATTCTCCGCTCCTAGGTAGCCATCTACGATCTTGTCCGCATAACCCAGTAGTCGAAGTCCTTGCTCCGTAAGCTTGAGTTTGTTGCTGTGTCGCTCAAACAGCTTGGTTCCAAAATGGTTCTCGAGCTTCTTGATTTGAACGCTGACGGTAGGCTGAGCATAGTTCAGCTGTTCAGCAGCCTTGGTCAGGCTTTGGCAGCGGGCGGCTTCCCGGAAGGTGATGAAATACTGGATGTCCATATTATTCCTCCGCACGTTGAGATATTAATAATCGTAATAGACTCTATTACGTTCCTTAGAGATGAGTCTCGGTTAGCTTATGATATATTATTATATAATTCCAAGCGGAATACTAGTGTTTAAACAAAAATAATCGTTCATCAAGGAGTGGAGTCGAGGTATGAGATCAATAAACAGATGGATCGGCAAGGGATTGCTGATCGGTTTCATTGCTGTGCTTGCCGCTTGCGGCGGTAGTCCGGAATCGGGCAACGGGCCGGCCGCGGACCCTGGAACAGAACCGGCAAATCCGGTATCGGGCGGTACGCTGAATGTGGCGTATCCCGCAAATCCGGCAACGCTGGATCCCCATTTAACGACCAATCAGGCGACAAGGGACGTGTCGCGAAATATTTTCGAACAGCTGCTCACACTCAACAAAAACTATGAAGTCGTGCCTCAGTTGGCTGAATCGCTCGATATCAGCGATGATGGCAAAACCTACACGTTCCATCTGCGTCAAGGGGTTCCTTTTCACAATGGCAAGGAGATGAAGGCTGAAGATGTGGTGGCTTCCATGGACAAGTGGCTGTCGACATCAACACAAGGACAAGCCAATCTGCAAGGTGCGAAATTCAAGGAGGTGGATCCCTATACCGTTGAACTGACGCTGGAGCGCCCCTCATTAGTAGGTTCATACATTCTGGCTGACACGGCACCGTTCCCGGGAATTATGCCGAAGGAGGTCATTGAATCGGCTTCTGCGGAGGGCATTAAGGAGTATATTGGGACAGGTCCTTACAAGCTGGAGGAGTGGAAGACCGACCAATACGTGCATTTGACAAAGTTTGCCGATTATGCGGCTCAAGAGCAAGAATCCAGTGGGCTTAGCGGGAAAAAAAATGCCTATTTGGATGAAATCTATTTCCGTTACGTGACCGATGAATCGACGCGCGTAGCTGGAATCATGACGGGTGAGTACGATGTCGCCTTCGGCATTCCTTTCGATAATGCCAACCAGATTGACGCAACTGACGGGGTTAGCAATTACTTTAGCGAGGGTGGAATCGTAACCTACGTATTTAATAAAAAAGCCGGACCATTCGCGGATCAAAAGTTAAGGCAGGCGTTCAATACTGCGCTGAGCTATGACGAAGCTCTTACCGCCGCCTATAGTGACAACCGCTTCTATGAGCTCGATTCCTCCCTGGCTTTGACTTCCCAAACCGATTGGTACAGTCAAGCCGGCTCGGATCGATACAATGTGAACGATCTGGAAAAAGCCAAGCAGCTTGTGGCCGAGTCCGGTTATAACGGCGAGAAGGTCGTTATCCTGACGACGCGCGACTATCCGGAGCAGTACAATCTGGCCGTTGTTGCGCAGGATGTTCTGAAATCCATCGGTGTGAATGCGGAGCTGGACGTATACGATTGGCCGACCGTGCAGGAACGTCGTACAGATGAGCACAATTTCGACCTGTTTGCTATGACGTTTGCAACGCGTGCGACCATTCACCAGTATCCATTCCTTGAATCCAGTGCCAATTATCCGGGATGGTCCAACAGCCCTGAGCTGGACGATTTACTGGCTCAAATTCAGGCGGCTCCTTCCATTGAAGAGGCTAAACCATTGGTGGATCAGCTGAATGAAGTCAATTGGGACTACCTGCCGATTATCAAGCTGGGAAACATTCAGAACCTGATTGCCGTCCGCGATAACGTGAAGGGATTCGAGGATTTGATCGGTCCCATCCTGTGGAATGTAACGCTTGAAAAATAAATGTACGGCGGCCCGGGGCTGATGAAGCATCACGGAATCGTCATCATCGTTCATCGGGTTGGGATGCGAGAGCGGTCTGCTCCTTCTGAGACAGGCCGTTTACATGTATGAGGGAAGTTCTCGACACTGAAGGAGTGCCATCATGACCAAGTATATTGTTCAGCGAATATTGTCGCTGATCCCCATATTGTTAGTTGTGGCCGTTGTCGTATTTATGCTGATCCATCTGACGCCGGGTGATCCGGCAAGCGTGATCCTAGGGGATGAGGCCAGCGAAGAAGCCATCGCTCAACTGCGAGCCCAGCTTGGGCTGGATCTGCCGTTATATCAGCAGTTCATATCCTGGTTCGGTGGTGTGGTGACAGGAGATTTGGGCCAGTCCATTTTTATGGATATGAGCGTTGCTGAGGCGTTCTTTAGCAGAGTTCCTCCTACGCTGTCACTCGCCATTCTGGCTCAGATTTTTGCCGTGATCATTGCGCTGTTTCTGGGTGTTATAGCCGCCCGCAAAAGAGGTACGTTGGCAGACCAAGCCGTCATGGGGTTCTCGCTGCTCGGCATTTCGGTACCCAGCTTTCTGCTCGGATTATTCCTGATCCTGTTCTTTGCCGTAAAGCTGCAATGGCTGCCCGTTGCGGGATATCAGCCGCTGAGCAGCGGGCTATGGAATCATCTTCGTTATTTGCTGCTCCCTGCGATCGCCCTGGGTGCCATGCAGGCCGCATTAATTGCGAGAATGACGCGTTCCTCGCTGATTGAGGTGCTCAGTGAGCAGTACATCAAAACCGCAAGGGCAAAAGGGCTTAAGGAGCGAATCGTTGTTTACAAACATGCGCTTAAAAATGCATTCATTCCGATTCTTACCGTAATCGGGGAGACATTCGGCACCTTGATTACCGGGGCCTCGGTTATCGAAACGGTATTCAACGTTCCCGGCATCGGGCAGCTTATTATCCGTTCCATCGAACGCCGGGATTTTGCCGTCATTCAAGGCAGTATCCTGCTCATCACGGTAACTTATGTGCTGCTGAATTTGCTAATAGATTTGCTGTACGGACTTCTTGATCCCCGCGTCAAGCTGAACCGTCGGTAGGAAGGGGTGAAGATGATGTCTGAAGTGAAGCTTGCCGCTGACGCTGCGGTTCCGCCGAAGCGGGGGGCGCTGAAGTGGCGGCGTTATATAACAAGCCCTCTTCTGATGACGGGCACCGTCTTGGTGGCCTTGGTGTCATTGGCCGCGCTGATGGCACCGTGGATTGCTTCCCATGATCCTTATGCGCTGGAGGCGATGAATCGGCTAAAGGCCCCGAGTCCGGAGCATATTTTCGGAACGGATAATTTTGGCCGGGATGTGTTCTCGCGGGTGCTGTATGGCATGCGTGTATCTTTGCTGGTAGGAGCCGCAGTCACGCTGATTGCCGGAATGATCGGGCTCGTCGTGGGTTTGCTGTCTGCTTATTACGCCCTATGCGATCATATTCTGATGCGAATATGTGACGGACTCTATGCGTTCCCGTCCATTTTGCTGGCCATTTCGATTGTAGCGATCATGGGGCCGCAGACGAGTAATGTCATCATTGCACTGTCCATCGTGTATATTCCATCCATTGCGCGTATCGTGAGGTCCGCTGCGCTGGTAGTCAAGGAGAAGACGTATATTGAGGGGCTGCGTGCACAAGGTGCAGGTCCTGTCCGGATTATTGCTTTGCATATTTTACCGAATGTGTTGTCTCCGTTAATCATACAGGCCTCCTTTATCTTCGCGGTATCCATCTTGACGGAAGCGTCCTTGAGTTTCCTTGGGGCAGGCATTCCTGCACCGGCTCCCAGTCTTGGCAACCTGCTGCTGGATGGGAAGAACGTGATCTTTAACGCCTGGTGGATGACGGTTTTTCCCGGGATATGCATCATACTGATGATCCTGGGCTTGAATCTGATGGGAGATGGGCTGCGCGATTTTTTGGATCCGAAGATGAAGAAAAAACATGTGTTTCGCAAAAAACAGACGCAAGGTATCGATAGGAGTGAACTTAAGTGAGCCAAACTCCTTTGTTGGAAGTGAAGAACTTGATCACTACCTTCGCGACAGACGACGGTACGGTCAATGCCGTGGATGGGGTGTCATTTCAGGTTTACCCGGAGGAAACGGTAGGCATTGTCGGGGAATCCGGATGCGGAAAGAGTGTGACGGCAGAATCGATTCTGCGTTTATTCGACGAGACGACAACCCGATATGACGGAGAGATTCGGTTCGCGGGACAGGATCTGCTTCAATTGAGCGAAGAAAAGATGCGGAATGTGCGCGGTAATGATATCTCGATCATCTTTCAGGACCCAATGTCCTCTCTGAATCCGGTGTATACGATTGGTGACCAGATTATAGAAGCGATAATCCTGCATCAAAAGGTATCTTCCGGGCAGGCCCGGGATCGGGCAGTGGAATTGCTTCGGCTGACTGGCATTTCAGATCCTGAGACGCGCCTGCGTGCTTATCCCCACGAACTGTCCGGCGGCATGCGCCAACGAGTGATGATTGCGCTGGCCTTGTCCTGCGAGCCGCGGCTTCTGATTGCGGATGAGCCGACCACGGCGCTGGACGTCACGATTCAAGCCCAAATCCTGGAGCTGATGAACGGGCTGAAGGACAGGCTCCGGATGGGGATTATGCTCATCACCCATGATCTGTCGGTGGTTGCTCAGATGTGTTCGCGTGTGATCGTGATGTATTTGGGTGAGGTCATCGAAGAGACCGATGTGGTGACCCTGTTCGATCATCCGCTTCACCCCTACACCATGGGGCTGCTGCAATCGGTGCCAAACATGGAAGGACAGCGTAAAGAGAAGTTGTATGAGATCAAGGGCTCGGTACCGGCGATGCAGGATGTTGCGCATTGCTGCCGGTTTGCCCCGAGATGTCCGTTTGCCACGGATGTATGCAGATCAGAGCCGCCCGTATTGGAAGAAGCGGCAAACGGACATCGGGTCCGCTGCTGGCATTTCAAGGAAATCGCAGAAAGCAGAGGTGAAGGAGATGCCTTCAGTTACATCGGTTACGAAGCATGAGCCTCTGTTGGAGGTGAAACATTTAACGAAATATTTTGCAGTGAAGTCCGGTTCCTCGTGGAGGAAGCAGCAGGTGAAAGCGGTGGAGGATGTATCCTTTGCGATCTATGAAGGGGAAACCTACGGCTTGGTGGGGGAGTCCGGCAGCGGGAAGAGCACGACCGGCAGAACGATCATGCGATTGACGGATCCATCCGCCGGAGAGGCGTTCTTTCAGAATCAAGATGTCTTCTCGTTACGCTCCAAGGAGCTGCAGAATTTTCGCCGCGAAGTTCAGATGATTTTTCAGGATCCGAATTCCTCGCTGGATCCGAAGAAAAGGATCGGTTACAGCGTAGCCGAGCCGATGATCATACATGGACAAGGAACCAAAGCAAAGCGTAAGGAGCGCGTGCTGGAGCTCATGAGCCGGGTTGGATTTTCCCCGCATCATCTGGAGCGGTTCCCGCATGAATTCTCCGGAGGCCAGCGGCAGCGAATCGGCATAGCCAAGGCACTTGCGCTGAATCCGAAGCTGATAGTATGCGATGAACCGGTGTCCGCGCTCGATGTGTCCATCCAATCGCAAATTCTGAACTTGCTGGTGGAGCTGCAGTCGGAATTTCAGCTGTCGTATCTCTTTATTGCGCATG
The DNA here is from genome assembly GCF_900109305.1 of Paenibacillus sp. cl141a. Lineage (NCBI taxonomy): Bacteria > Bacillati > Bacillota > Bacilli > Caryophanales > Paenibacillaceae > Paenibacillus > Paenibacillus sp. cl141a. Next base: position 264,233 of record NZ_FNZO01000005.1, on the reverse strand, counting down.
ATCTAAGCGTGGTGAGGCATATCGCGGACCGGATCGGGGTGATGTATTTGGGGCATCTGGTGGAACAGGCACCTACGGACGAGCTGTTTGCCCATCCGCTGCATCCGTATACGCAGTTTCTCCTCTCCGCGATTCCGGCACCTCATCCGAAGTTGAAGCGGGAACGGATTATTCTTCAAGGGGATATTCCCTCGCCGCTGAATCCGCCACCCGGCTGCGTATTCCATACCCGCTGTCCGTTCGTTATGGATGTATGCAGGCAAGTGAAACCCGTCAATCGGGAAATATCGACAGGACATACAGTGCAGTGCCATTTGTACGAGGAATCGGCAAGCGAAGATTTAACGATATCGAGAAGGAAAGGGGATTGATGGTATGGCTGCGGTAGATTGGAAGCAGAAAGAGACGGAAATGTTAAAGGATATTGAGGAGATCGTGAACATCGAGAGCGGCACATTCCTCAAATCGGGCGTGGACCGCGTAGCTTCCGTGCTAGGGCGCCTGTATGAGGAGATCGGATTCCAGGTCGCTGTACAGGAACAGCCGGAGCGGGGAAACAATCTGCTCATCACCCATCCTGAGGCCGTTAATCCGGAAATATTGATCATTGCGCATATGGATACGGTGTTTCCGGAGGGGACGGTGGCGGAGCGTCCATTCTCCAGGGATGAGAAACGTGCTTATGGGCCGGGCGTGTTCGATATGAAGGCGAGCCAGATTACGACGCTGTATGCGATCAAGCATCTTATCGAGTCGGGCAGCAAGAGCTACAAGAATCTTCGCATTATCCTCAATTCGGACGAGGAGGTCGGCTCCGTTCATTCGCGGGCTTTGATCGAAGAACAGGCTAAACTCAGCCGATACGCCCTGATCGTCGAGCCGAGCGACGAGGACGGAACGCTGGTTACGGGACGAAGAGGCGGCGGCAAATATTATTTGACGGTGAAAGGGATAGCCGCCCATTCCGGAGCTGAACCGGAGAAAGGTCGGAGCGCCATTGGCGAGCTTGCTCATAAAATCATCAAGCTCCACGCACTGACCGATCCGTCGGTTGGGATCAACGTCAATGTTGGCGTAATCAGCGGGGGAACCTCGAGCAATACGATCGCTCCCCATGCGAATGCCTTTATCGACGTAAGAATGAGTACGAAGGAACAGGCGGATGAGCTGGACCGAAAAATTCGCGAGATTTGCTCCACAGTCGATATTGAAGGGACATCACTCGAACTTACCGGTGGCATAACCCGGCCGCCGATGATCAAGAATGAGGCGTCTGAACGGCTGCTCCGCATCGTGCAGGAAGAGGCGCGTGAGCTGGGCGAGGATATCGGCGATAAGAGCGTGGGTTCCGGTTCCGATGCCAACATAACTTCCGACATGGGCATTGCCACCATCGATGCGCTCGGGCCGCGCGGCGGGAATGCTCATAGCAAAGACGAATATCTGAATATCGACACATTGGTACCGCGTACCCGGCTTCTCGCGAATGTCATTGAGCGACTGAGCCGTGGACAACAGCAAGGATAAGGGAGGACGATGGCAACATGACAAAAGCATACATTATACATGAGAACGAGAGCTGGATCGTGCCGCTCCGCCACGCGCTGGAAGAGCAGGGGGTTCCGCATGAGTTCTGGCATCTGCACGAGGGAACGCTCGATTTGGGCCAGCTGCCGCCGACAGGCGTCTTTTATAACCGGATGAGTGCATCCTCCCATTCCCGTAACCATCGCTATGCGGCGGAATATACTTCGAACGTGCTGGCATGGCTGGAGCATAACGGGCGTACGGTCCTGAATAACAGCCGGGCCCTGGAGCTGGAGATCAACAAAATCAAGCAGTATCTGGAGCTGCAAAAATTCGGCATCGAGACCCCGGCTACGGTGGCCGCAGTAGGGAAGGAAGCAGTCATTCAAGCGGCGAGGGAATTTCCTTACCGCTCCTTTATTACGAAACATAACCGTGCCGGCAAAGGGCTTGGCGTCTACTTGTTTGATAGTTTAGAGAGCCTGGAGACCTATGTAAACGGACCGGGCTTCGAGGAATCTGTGGACGGCGTAACCTTAATCCAGCAATACATCAAGAACGAAGATCAGTTTATTACCCGCTGCGAATTCATCGACGGCAAATTCTATTATGCGGTTCGGGTAGACACTTCCGAAGGATTCCAATTGTGTCCGGCCGATGCTTGCCAGATTAGCGACCAATTCTGTCCTGTCGGCGAGGAAGCGGTTATACGGCCGAAGTTCGAAGTCATTAACGGATTCGACAGCCCGCTCATTGCCAAGTACGAGGCGTTTCTGCAGCAGAATGGCATCAGCTTTGCGGGAATTGAATTTATTACCGATTCGGCTGGCAAGACCTATACGTATGACGTGAACACCAATACGAACTACAATCCCGATGCTGAAGCGCTTGCGGATGTATCCGGCATGAAAGAGATCGCCAGAACGCTCTCGGAGTATTTGAAGCGGGAGCTCGTGCTGCGGTGAATGGTTAATGCTAACCTGAGTTAAGGAGAAGTGCCCAGGTTCCGATAAGAATGAATAAGCGGATAAGGATGTGGCCTTATGCGTATCGAATCGAGTACCTTAATACGGAGAAAGCGTTGGATTTGCTGAATCTCCAGGCAGGAGCGGCTGCTGTTCAAGACAGAAGGTATTCGAGATAAACGCGTGAAGATGGTAAAAAATCATACTGGTAACAAATCGATACTTGCTGTATAATTCTCAGTAAGTCTTGGTTGAAGGTGAGATTTTTCATTGTATTCAAGTCAAATTTCATTTATTTTGAAAATAGATGTATTTACATGAAAGGATTCATGTTATAATTTCAATATATCAACCAAACAAATCGGAATTATCGGTTAATCAGTTTGATGGCATGACCAAAATAAAACATGAATATGGATCTTCGGGGTAAGGTGAAATTCCTGACCGGCGGTGATGGTTCGTTCCTCCGCGAACGAACCCAAGCCCGCGACTCGCTGCGTTCTGTATCCAACATGAATGCAGCGACTGACTTGGTGCAATTCCAAGGCCGACGGTAAAGTCCGGATGGGAGAAGATCAAAGATGAGTTTGCCGTGAATGCGAATATTCCATTCGGCGCAGGCTTATTTGATCAGCCCCCGTATACGTCGGCCATGCCGATGACGGGGGCTTTCTGCTAGTAAGACCTCCGTATTCAAGACAGGAGAGGGCAAGATGAGTAATATGAATACCGGGATCAAGGTGAAACCTTATGGTTCCGACACACAGGCAAGTCGACGTTTTAAAGGAGGGTTCTGGCTCGTTGTTTTGGGGGCCGCCCTGTGGGGCGTTGACCCGTTATTTCGGGTCATTCTGCTCAAGAATCTGACTTCGGCTCAGATCGTTTTGCTTGAACATATCATTATTTCCTTGATTGCGATTCCTGTATTGTGGAAGAACCGGGAGGAACTTAAGAGCCTGGGCTGGAATCATGTCGGCGCGCTGCTGTTTATATCCTGGGGCGGTTCGGCATTGGCTACCGTATTGTTCACGATGGGGCTGTCGAGCGGCAATCTGAATGCCGTCCTGCTGCTGCAGAAGCTGCAGCCGCTGTTTGCCATCATTCTGGCTAGCCTGCTTCTGAAAGAGAAGCTTCCGCGCCATTTTGGAATCCTGCTTATCATCGCTTTGGCAGGCACGTATTTGCTCACCTTCGGCTTAACCCTGCCGATCGGCCATTGGAACGAGTTTGTTCAAGTCGGCAGCCTCCTGTCCTTAGGCGCAGCAGCCTTATGGGGCGGCTCAACGGTCATGGGACGCTTGATGGTAGGCAAACTGAAGTACGAGACGGTAACCTCGCTTCGTTTTGTGCTCGCGCTGCCGCTCCTGACCGTCATTACTTGGAGCGAAGGGGCAGCTTGGAATATGCCGGCATGGGGCACAGGCGCCTTTGCCTTGGTATCGCTGAACCTGATCGGTCAGGCACTGCTGCCGGGTCTGCTGAGCTTGCTGGTGTACTATAAAGGGCTGACCACGACCAAAGCCTCTGTCGCAACGCTGGCTGAATTGAGTTTTCCCATGGTGGGCGTGCTCATCAACTGGATTGTATTCCAGCAAATCGTGACAGGGCCTCAGCTCCTAGGATTCCTGCTGATTTGGATCGTGCTGTTCATTATATCGAGACAGCAATCCGAGGCTTCTCCGCAATTGCAATAAAATCATACGTTTGTAGAAAAAGCCGATCCGATGGGGTCGGCTTTTTTTGCCGTTACTCCAAGCCAAGCTACTCCAATCGGTTTGCATGGCGAAACGATTATTTTTTCAAAAGATGTGTAGGGTTTCCGGAATTAAAGGTGTCTTATATAGTAGCACGGGATTTGTGGCTTCGTTCTACCAACAGAGAAGATTATAAAAGAGGGGGAGGATCCCATGGAGGATCGGACATTGCTGGATGGGCTGGCGAGGAAAGATCCGCGATGTTTTGAAACATTGGTTGACCGCTATTCACGCTACATAGCCGCGGTGGTTGCTAAGGTGGCAGGAGGACGGTTTAATTCCTTCGATGTGGAGGAGATCACCGGGGACGTGCTGGTCAAGCTGTGGACAGACGGGACAAAAATCATGCTGCGGGGAGATAGTCTCAAGCCTTTTCTGGCGATAGCCGCGCGGAATCATACCTTGAATGCATTGCGAAAGAGGCAGCGGGTCATTGAATCCGAATTGGAAGATGACGCCGTTTCTTGTCCCTCTGCGGAGGCACTGGCTATTCTACGGCAGGAGAAGGAAACGATAAGCGGCATGGTACAGGGGATGGGCGAACCGGATCGCGAAATATTCATCCGCAGGTACTTTTATTTAGAGAAAGTCCGCGATATTGCAAGCCGGCTGAATATGCAGGAGAAAGCCGTCACCGCCCGGATCCGCCGGGCAAGGGACAAATTGCGCATACATTATGAAACCGAGAATCCGTAGGATTTCTATAAAGACCGTGTCTATAGGAGTGAAGCTTCAAATCGATTGCGAAAGGGGATGGATGCAAGTGAAGCGGCGAATTGTAGATATCATGGCCAATATCGACAATCAGGAGCTGGACAACCTCCTCCTTACGGAGGAAGAGGAACGCGAGTTGACGCAGCAGATCAGTATGGAACGGATTAAGAACCGGGCGATGAACCGTATTCAAGAGGAGGAAACGATGGTGTTTAAAAATAGGAAAGTGAAAAAATATAAAGCCAGTATCGTTATCGCTGCCGCGATGATCATGATACTTAGCACGACTGCTTTTGCGAGCCAATACATGGATAGCTTGAAGCAGTTCTTCGGTCAATCCGCGTCCATTGCGGAAGACGAACGGTCACCTATACAAGGGACGGATACAGCGTCCGGGGTAACCATGAATGTTGAAGAAGGGGTTTATGTCGGCAACAGCGGTTATTTGGTGGTCAGTTTCATGAAAGAGGATGGCATGCCATTCCCCGAGGGTGCTTCGATCCCCCTACTTGAACTGAAAACGGAGCAGAGTGTGAATTATATGGTGGGACAGCAGCTTCTTGACGATAACAAAAAGCTTGTCGGCGTGTTTGAGATGGATGCGGTAAATGACCTCGAGGGGCTGAAGGCACGGATCACAGCCGATCGAATCACGTCAGGGGACAACACCCAAGCCGTTGAAGGTCCTTGGAATGTGCAATTCACCATTTCTCCCGGCAAGCAAAGAGAACAGAGTCTGAATCTGGCGATTGATGAGGGTAAGGAAGCACTGTCTCTCCGCACCATTAGTGTTTCATCCATCGGTGTGGCCATCGAAGGCAAGCGTACCGACGGTGAGCTGGATAAACTGCCGGACTATACGCCGGAGGTTAAGGTCATCGCCGCGGACGGATCGGAACTGAAGCTTCACGCCAGCTCGACAAGCACCACAAAGAGCGGATTTCAGTGGCTGTATAATCTGGACAGCAAGAATAACCTCGTATTTCTGGGGGATATGGACATTAAAAGCGTCAGCATTGACGGCAACGTGACGGAGCTGAAATAAATATAAAGCCGGCATGGGGAAACCTCAAGGGGCAGAAGCGAAGGCTTCTGCCCCTTATGCATGATGAATACCTAAGCAGGCATCGAGTTCGAAAACCGTGACGCAGCAGGCCATAGCCTGAATGCTCACATTTTTTTGCAGCTTGGGATCCGAATTTTACACATGAGCAAAAAATGTGTTGAAATTGAAGAAAACGTCCATTACAATGAAAACAACTACCATACTAGTATACAAACTTACGGCTCTCTACATAAGTGAAAGCAGCAGCGGAGTCTTTTGAATCTAACGCTGAGGGAGTCTATTTTTCAAGCTAAAAATGTAAACGCTTAACTTAGGGAGGTGGCTGAATAAAAGGGTGGCGGACATCCTGCTGAACGTTGAATAGCAGCAAACGGAATGCATTATAGAAGGTTGAATGGAGATGAATGATGAAACATGGGCTTAGTCCATGAATGAAGAAGTATGAGGGAAGGCCTTACGGATTGGAGTGAAGAACGTAATGGAGCCAAAAGTTGCAAATCATTCCTTGCCTGCCGCGAAAGCGGCTAAGAAGCCCAGTGCCCGACGGCATAGAAGAGAACCATGGTTATAAGCAGGACTGGATGCTTTTTGCTAAACTAAAAGAAATGACAAACGTGACCTTGAAGCCGGCATGAGCGAAACGAAAACGGTTGTGAAGCCGGAGCCGCCGATTCCATACTCTGTTGAAGAGCGCGAGCGAGTGACGCTTTTGAGCACGCCGCTGAAGGACTACACCGATCAGAACACGCTGAAGTTCATTCTGGGCGACCGCGATCTCGCCGAGTACGACAAGTTCGTGAAAGAGCTGGATAGCCAGGGCGTGGGACAATACCTGGAGATTGCTAATAAAACGTATAAAAAATATAAAGAGCAACAATAACCAACGGATCGACAGGCTGCCGTTTCTTGATGGAAGGGCAGCCTGTTTTTCGGTTCGGCCGTTTGCGTTGGTTCCCAAGGAGGGCATTCCAGATTGCGAGTCACCGTTCAAGACATCATCAACCGGTTAACAGAGCCAGCAGGGTTCCTTGAATCCAAGGTGGACAGGGTTACGGCGGGAAGCGCCGATGCGGTGGTCCACGGCATTGCCGTCACGTTTGCGGCATCGTATTCGGTTCTGCAGAGAGCGGTCGAAGCTGGGGCCAACCTTGTCATTACCCATGAAGGGACGTTTTACAGCCATCAGGAGGAGGAATATGAGGGATTGGAGTCGAGTCCTGTCCTTCAGGATAAACTTCGCTTGATGGAGTTAGGGAATCTGACGATTTATCGGTTCCATGATGCGCCTCACCGATACGTTCCCGATATCATGACGCAAGGACTGGTTCAGGCGCTGGATTGGGAGGTTTATGTCGATAAGCATCTTCCGGCGGCGGCCATTGTCACCCTGCCGGAAGAGATGAGCCTGCCGGATATTGCGGAGCATGTAAAAAGAAAGCTGAATCTTCCTTACCTTCGTTATGCCGGAGATCGAAGCGGCATATGCTCCAGAATCGGCATAACCGTGGGCTATCGTGGCGGCGGCGCACATGCCATTCCCCTCTGCCTGAAGGAGTCGCTGGATCTTCTCATCGCAGGGGAAGGGCCGGAATGGGAGACGCCTGAATACATGGGCGATGCGGCGGCGCAGGGCAGGGGCCCGTCCCTGCTTCTGCTCGGCCATGCTGCCAGCGAGGAGCCCGGCATGGCCTGCGTGGCCGATAGGCTGCGGGAGTTTTTTCCGGGGATTCCTATACATTATATACCGTCCGGGCCTTTGATTCGGGTAATATAGAGGGAAGGGTAACTTTAAGCAAAGAGAACATAGAGCATGAAAGAAAGAGGTAGCGATATATGTCAACAGAGCAAAAGATTAAAGGCTCTACCAGAGAGTATTCTTATCAGCTATTGAAGGATCGGATATTTCATCTGGAACTGGAGCCGGGTACGAAAATCTCGGAAAAAGAAATTGCGGATGAATTGAACGTCAGCCGGACACCGGTCCGGGAAGCGTTCATGAAGCTTGCGGAGGAAGAGCTGCTGGACATCATTCCGCAAAGCGGGACGATCGTATCCCGTATTAATCTTCGGCATGTTGAGGAAGGCCGATTTATCAGGGAGAAGATCGAGAAGGAAATCGTGGCGCTTGCCTGCGGTTTTTTTCCCGAAGAGTTCCGCTTCCGCCTGGAAACCAATATTGCGCTGCAGGACGTCTGCGTGGGCAACCATAACTTCTATAAGCTGTTTGAGCTGGACGAGGAGTTCCACCAAATTCTGTTTGAGGGGACGGGCAAAGAACGGACCTGGAAGATGCTGCAGCAATTGAACATTCATTTCAACCGTCTGCGGCTGCTTCGCCTGTCCAAGGACTCCAACTGGGAGAATATCATCTCGCAGCATAAAGAAATGTATCAGCTGATCGTCAATCGGCAGGCGGAGCAAGCCATGAACGTGATGGAGCGTCATCTGCGCCTCGTCGTTGTGGAGCAGGATATTTTGCGAGAGAAGTATCCGCATTATTTCATCTAACCATCGATATACATTCATCATAAATAATGGCCTGCAGGAGAGTCGCCTTGGAATCTAGCGACTTGCCTTGCGGGCCATTTTTCATTAAATCGATCTGCGGATGACACCGTCCAGAATTTGGGCCACGTGGGATGGCCCCTGGGCCAGATCCTGCTTGTCGAGGGTTACCCAGGAGGGCTGTTCATCCATATCGAGCGAACGCTGGAGCCAGCCTGAAACGCCTCTGCCTCTCCGGTCGACTTCGACCAGGATGGAAATCCCCTCCTGCTCCGGATAGAGAATCAATTCAAGCTCTTTGATATGACCGGCATAGGAGGAGCCGGGATAAAATTCAATTTCCTGCACGAATGGAACACCCTGGCCGAGCCGCGGATGATATTCGCATGTTGCTATTTTGAAGCTGAAGCCAAGCGATTCGACGGCGTCGAACACAATGGAAGCGTCCTCGTTCGGTTCGACATCGATGAAATCGCGGTCCTTCGGATCGATGGCATTATCGATATCGAGTCCGGTGTGGATCCAGACCGGCTGCCGCGAAATGGTGAGCGGCGTTTCCAGCGGCAGAGGAAAAGCGAACGGAATTTCCTGCTGATCGCCAGGCTTCAACGTGAGGCGGCTTGAGACGTTGACTTTTGCAATGGTATAGGATTCTATGTATTTCTTGTCGTCGCTTTCTCTGGTATATTCCGTCATCAGTTTCAAATAGATGCGGTCGACCGTCTGCTCTACGTTGCCTCCCTTAATGTGAATGATTCCGCGTACTTCTTCACCCGGATAATAGGAGGATTTTTCGAGGTGCGTATCGATCTGGGCGGCTCCAATTCCTACACTGGCTAGCATTTTGTTAAAAAACGACATAAAGGATACCTCCATAAGAGAATGTATGATAATGGAATTATACGCTGGAGGATCGTCTCTGGTTTCCATATCGAAAAAATATTTTTTGGGTTTTTTGCGGAGTCAAGATGTTGGCGCCAATGAAGCGAAAGAATCCCCGTATGACACCAGGAAAAAGTACATGGCTCGTTCGCATTCGCGGGTCCAGCATGGTATATTGGACACGATACCATTAAGGATGGAGCAATCAAGGCATGAGTGAACAACGGCGTTCCGGACAAGGAACCAACAACAGCAAATCAGCGGCATACGGGAAGAAGCCTGGTGAGCGGACTGCAGCGAACAAAGCAGGGGCAAAGCCGACTTTTCAACGTGACCGTATGAAGAACAGCAATTCGTCGTCGGCATCCCCGCATGCGAAGGGGAGACGAGCGGATCAATATAAGCAAGGGGTACGCGGACCGAAGCCGTCATCCGGACGCGAGCATGCAGATGAGCTGCAGGCCGGGGACGTGATTGTCGTTACGATCAAACGCCTCGGCATTAACGGCGAGGGAGTGGGTTACTACCGCCGCAAGGCGGTGTTTATCGATGGAGCGATCACGAATGAGGTGGTCAAAGCGAAGGTGAGGGAGGTTCTGCCTAAATTTATCAAGGCGCAGCTGCTGGAAGTGGAGAAGCGTTCGCCTCACCGGATAGAGCCCCCTTGCCCGGTATTCGGCATCTGCGGCGGATGCCAAATTCAGCATATTTCCTATGATGGACAGCTGCAGGCGAAGACGGATATCGTGCGCGAGGCGTTCAGCCGCTACGCGGGATTGGACGATGTCAAGTTTAAGCCGATTCTCGGGATGGAGCATCCATGGGACTACCGGAACAAAGCACAGCTGCAGCTGAAGCGGAAGGGCCATGAAGTGATTGCAGGGCTCTATGAAGCGGACAGCCATACGATTGTGGATATCAGCGGCTGCCCGATTCAGCATCCGAAGGTCAATGAAGCGGTGGAGAAGGTGAAATCCGTACTCGAGGAATTGCAGATTCCGCTTTATAAGGAGAATGGTGCCAAGGATGGCGTACGGACGATCGTTGTCCGTCACGGCTTCCAATCCGGGGAAGTTCAGGTGACGCTGATCACGGCTGGAAGCAAGCTGCCAAGGCAGGACGATCTCGTTCGTATGCTGCGCCTTACCATTCCGGAGATAAGCGGAATTTCACTCAATATCAATCCGAAGAAAACCTCGCTCATCTTCGGAGACCGTACAATCTCGCTATGGGGCGCCGAGAGCATGCAGGAATCGCTGAGCGACCTGCAGTTCTCGCTGTCGCCGAGAGCGTTCTTCCAGCTGAATCCGCAGCAGACGGTCAAGCTGTACGAGTCGGTCCGGGCGGCAGCGGCGCTGACCGGGAAGGAAACCGTTATCGACGCCTACTGCGGCACCGGCACGATCGGCCTGTGGCTTGCACCGTATGCCAAGGAGGTGCGCGGAATCGAGACGATCCCCGAAGCCGTCGAGGACGCCAAGGCGAATGCGCAGCGGAACGGAAGGGCTAACGCCAGCTTCCACGTCGGCCAAGCCGAAGAGCTGCTGCCGCGTTGGGTCAAGGAGGGCATGAAGCCGGACGTCATCATTGCCGACCCGCCGCGCACCGGCCTGGACCCGCGCTTCCTGGAAACGGTGCTCCGCACCAAGCCGAAGCGGTTTGTATACGTATCCTGCAACCCTTCGACCTTGGCCAAAGATTGCAAGGTGCTTCTGGACGGCGGCTACGAGCTTGAATGGGCGCAGCCGGTCGACATGTTCCCGCAAACCAGCCATGTAGAGGCAGTCCTATTGATGAAGCTGAAATCATAGAAGCCATAGGATGGCTTCATGTAAGCGAGGTTCCATTTTTCGCATTGGTCGACAACGCCCCCTTTCTATGATATGGTAACAAGTAATTAGGCATTTCGTTCCCATGGAACGAGGTGCCTTCTCGCATATATAAAGGATTTTTACATTAAATGTCTATCTGGAGGTGATGCAATGGTGCTCCTGATTTCCCCGCTACGGGGGGAGAAATCCGTAGTTCATCATGGACGATCGATGGAGAGTGCACCCAAATAACGATAATCTGAGGAGTGTTGTTGAGATGAGAGTAAATTTACGAGCAGAAACGCGCGCTGCGATGAACAAAACCGGACTGAAGCAGCTTCGTCTTTCGGGACGAATTCCGGCGGTTGTATTTGGCACAGGGGAAAACAATATGATGATTCAACTGTCCGCCAAAGAGTTCGGCAAATGGGCACGGAACGGCAAAGGAGGGATCCTTGAGCTTCATTTTGAAGATCGGGAGCCGATTTCGGTTTTGCTGGAGTCCGTTCAGCGTGATCCGGTAACTCGTGAATACATTCATGTCGACTTTTTACGTATCAATATAAATGAAGTTGTGCGGACGAGAGTGAATCTCGATTACATCGGCACCGCAAAAGGAGCCAAATTGGGAGGAGTCGTCCAAATCCAAAGCACGTTCATCGAGATCGAGTCCTTCCCGGACCAAATTCCTGCCACGATTCCCGTTGAAATCAGCGGACTAGAGATCGGGAATTCGCTGCATGTCGGGGATCTCCAACTGCCCGATGGCGTCGTGCCGATTTCTTCGCCAAACGAACTGCTTGTATCGGTGGTAACGCCGAAAGTCCAATCCGAACAACCAGAGGCTATGTAGCTTCTGCTGCCGGCAATTGCTTCCCCGATATCGGGAAGCAATTGCCGTTTTTTTTCGTTGAAACCCTTGATCGGAATCCAGGTTGGCAGAAGAAAGCTGTGTACCCGTGGGTTTCTTCCATAATTCCCCTGGGAAGTAGGTAGAAAGACCCCTGACCTTTTCAAGGCGGAACCCTATAATGGAATTGCGGGAAGTCGGACATCGGAATCCCGGTTAAACACGAATTGATCAGGAGCTTGCCCTAAGGAGGACGCGATGGATATAACCGAGGTTTCATAGATGAACGTTTCAAAGCTTATGTGCTCGAAACCTATTGCGGGAACCGTGAACGGATTCAGGCGGGCGATGTGGAACATATCGTATCACTGCAGCTTTCAAACCATGGATATTCAAGCCTGAAGGGGATCGAACATTTCGCTTCGCTGGAAGAGCTGGATTGTTCGTCCAATAGCCTGACGGAACTTGATCTCAGCAATAATAGCAACTTGAAAACGCTGAATTGCGGATTTATCCGAATATTTCGATATATGATTCATGTTATAAACGTTAACAAGTTTTTATTCGAGTTTTCGAGGTGATTTTCATCGAAATTTTCATCGAAGTTATAGACCATACAGAAGAAGAGGAGATCCGCATCAGGTGTCACCAAGTAGACGAAGAAATACATGAGCTCGTTAATAAAATCAAAACCGAAACGCTCATTATACTTGGTTACCATGAGGATAAGATCAGCCGCATCAAACTTAGTGATATTTATTATTTTGAAGCTGTTGACGGCAGAGTGTTTGCGTATGGTAAGAACAACGTTCATGAAGTCAAACAAAAGCTTTATGAACTTGAGGAACTATGCAGAGAGAAGCATTGTTTTCGCGCCTCCAAATCCACCATCCTAAATATAGCTAAGATTACCAGTGTTCATCCGTCGATTAGCGGCCGTTTTCAGGCATTATTGGATAACGGGGAAAAGGTAGTCATATCACGGCAGTATGTGCCCATGCTTAAACACATGCTTGGATTATAAAAGGGGGACCTATATGAAGTATTTTGGCCTCATCAAAGAAATGATCAGAGATTTCTTAATTATATTCGCCTCCATCATGATAATCATCGCTATATTACGGCAAATCTATGCTCCTGATTCTAGTTTCGAGTTAAATACGATTTTTACAATTTTGGCTTTCTCTTTTCTGGGTGCTTTAACTGGAATCATTTTATATATACCGCATTCGATTAGCGAGAATAAAATGCGCTTGTGGGTGGTTTTTCATTTCCTCTTTCTGGAAGCTGTTTTAATTTCTCTCGCTGTCATATTGAATTTCGTATACACCACTTCCGGTATATTATTATTGGCTTTGCAAATTGCCGTAGTATATGCGATCGTTCGCCTGCTGGCCTATAAGAGCGACAAAAAAGAAGCTCAAATGATTAATGAAAGATTAAAAACATTTAAAAACGAGAATTAGAAGGTATACACAACCTAAAAAGAGTATTTGCAGCGTAAATACACTTCATTGCGTTGTTTTTTACAACTTAGGTGCCCTCAGCTACAGCTTATCGTTTATGTGTATACACATCCTCTACCAATTCTTATGATGAACTCATAAAAAGTTGGAGGAGGAGAGAAGACTTATGGGGATTTTAATACTTATTGTTATGTTGGTTTTAGAGCTTGCAATTGCCGTTTATTCCATTGCAACCAAGCAAAGCGACAGCAAGATAAAGAGCTGGATGAGAATCGCAACATTTATAGTATTCATAATGCTGATCTTTGGGAAAATCGTCGTATGGGAGTACACTTGGGGGCTGTTTGCAGGCTTGCTCTTTATATTAGCTTTCAAAGAAATGGTTGCACTCTTGCGCAAACAAACACATACTCCGGGTTACAAAGTTTTTTCTACGATATGGAAATTCCTTGTGCTCGCACTGACTATCGTTGTCACTCTTGTTCCGATTTTACTTTTTCCACAGTATAAATTGCCGCAAGTGACAGGTCCGTATGCAGTGGCGACTGCCACTTACAGCTATGTGGACAAGAATCGTATCGAAGAATTTACAGATCAGGGAGACAATCGGTTTGTTAACGTGGAATTTTGGTATCCTGAACAGGCAGACGGAACCTATCCTTTGCTTGTGTTCTCCCATGGAGCATTTGGTATTAAAACCAGCAATACTTCTACCTTTACAGAGCTTGCGAGCCATGGTTATGTCGTCGTTTCGATTGACCATCCCTATCATTCTTTTTATACCGTTTCCGAGGATGGGAAGGTCGTGACAATTAATCCCGAGTACATGCAAGAATTCAACAATGCAAATAAAGGGGCTTATTCGCTAGGTGAGTATTTCGAGCTTAATCAAAAATGGATGAAATTGCGAACGGATGATATGGATTTTGTCATGGATACTATCCTAGAACAAGTAGGGCAGAATAAAGATTCTGTATATGAGCGAATCGATACACAGAAAATAGGCGTGTTCGGTCATTCTATGGGGGGAGCGGCAAGCGTAGCACTGAGCAGGGAGCGCGATGATATTGACGCCGTAGTGAATATAGATGCTCCGTTCTTTAGCGAGCTTGTATACGATAAAGTTACGAACGAATTAACTGCAAAATCCGAAGCTTTCACCATCCCGCTTCTTAACGTTTATTCGGATGATGTGTGGATACAGCTGGACAGCAGTCCTCCGTATATTGCGAATCGCATTTCGAATGAAAGTTTTAAAGGTGCATTCAACGTTTATTTTAAAGGCGCAAAACATTTAAGTTTAACCGATCTACCTTTATTCTCGCCTATATTGGCAAACCTATTGAATGGTGGAAAAGCAGATATCGATAAGTATTATGCGATTGAAACCCAAAATGAACTTATCCTTCGGTTTTTTGACTCTGCGCTAAAGAATCAAGGTCAGTTTGATCCAAAAGCGACGTATTGAGTATCTGTCGAATTAATGAATTTAAGTAATATGGGCAAGAAGGTCCCTACTACCGAAAATGTGCAAAAAGTGCCCGTTTCAGGATTTATGAATGGAAAATTACTAAAAATGACAGAAAGCTCCGTCTCCTGGAGGCCTCTGCCAAAGCGGACATGAACCGGCTGTCCCCGGTCATCCGCAATGCCTGGGCGACTTTTGGGGAGCTGAACGATCAGGCGCTGGATCTGATTGCCGGGATGCACCCCGACGAAGACGTGAACGAAGTGGTTCTATCCGAGCTTGCCTTCGACAAGGACGGCACGTTTCGGCTAGGGTATGATGCAGGCGATACGCCGGCCGGACAACTATACGTATACGTCCTGTTTCATGACAAGCTTGAAATGAACGGGGATCTCGTTTATGAAACGTATTAACCTGCGAAAGGGCTGTTATATCTGATGAAAGATGACAAAATCGTATACGGGTCGATCGACGAATACATTTCGAGCTGTGCTCCGGAGGTCCAGGAAACTCTGCAGACATTAAGGCGTGTGATTCAGGAAACAGCCCCGGAAGCCAAGGAAAAAATCAGCTACCAGATGCCAACCTTCGACCTCCACGGGAACCTGGTGCATTTTGCTGCATTCAAGAAACATATCGGCTTTTACCCCGCGCCCAGCGGGATCGAGGCGTTCCAAGATGAGCTGAAGGTATATCATACGTCCAAGGGCACCCTGCAATTTCCGATCGATCAGCCGCTGCCTTATGACCTGATACGCCGAATCGTCCAATATCGGGTTCAGCAAAACCTGGAGAAGGCAGAAAGTAAAGCGAAAAAGAGGA
Source organism: Paenibacillus sp. cl141a (assembly GCF_900109305.1). Classification (NCBI taxonomy): domain Bacteria; kingdom Bacillati; phylum Bacillota; class Bacilli; order Caryophanales; family Paenibacillaceae; genus Paenibacillus; species Paenibacillus sp. cl141a. The sequence goes on along the minus strand of NZ_FNZO01000005.1, from coordinate 248,403 downwards.
GGTAAGCGGAGTGCTCGGGAGGGGAAGGCAGCCTCGCTGCCTTCTTTTATCTTATAGATTTTTCTTCATATAGTAGTGGGTATGCCGCCCGGCGTTCTCGATTTTGCCATACACTTCGTAACCCTGCTTGAGGTAAAAATCCAAGGCTTGAAAGCTCAGCGTATCCAATTTAACGAATTCGCATTGCTTCTCCTTTGCGATGTTTTCGGCCTTGTTTAACAGCTTGGCACCGTACCCCGATTGACGGAAGGATTCATCCACGAACAAATAGTGGATCTCCAGCCAGTTCCAGCATATTTCACCAACGACCCCGCCCAAAATCTGACCGTCCTCCTTCCTTAACAACAAGTTGATTTCCTGGTAACGGCCTTTTAAATCGTCAGGGAAATGCTTCAGATTATACGCTATCATGTGGTTTCTTACGTAATGTTTGTCCACGCTATTGGTTTCATTCGATTCGTTCGTGAAATAGATATTCATATGTTTTACTCCTTTACTCCTTCTGGTATGCCGAATGCGAGGGGTTTGCTGGATTCGAATACAGTTATGCTAGCAATCATCCTCAACATACCATATCTATAGCATGTACCGACGGTAAAAAATCCTTTTAACAGAATGTAACCGTGAGGAAGCGGGGTGACTATGTTATACTGTCAGTGTTATTTTATCCGTTTCATCTAAGGGAGGATTGTCCTGACATGTGCTGCATCGCATTCATACGTATTCGTTAATGAGGGTACAGAACATCTAGATCCATCCATTTTCATGTAAAAATGCGAAGGATTATTTGTGCTGTGCCTTTTTCATTACTATACGAATGAATGAGGTGCTTTTTTGTGTCCAAATATCATAAAACCCATCGTGAAAAGCTGAAGAAACCGTCCAACTTTTCCGCGCAGCATCTATTAATCAGCAAAAGGCTGATTTATGATATGATCGACTTGGCCCGGATTCGCTCCACCGATACCATCCTTGATATCGGCGCGGGTACAGGGGCGTTAACGTTTCCGCTTGCAGAGAAAGCGGCACACGTGCTCGCAATCGAGACGGATCCGGCATTTGTGGATAAATTGCTGGGCAAGATGAAAGATAGAAACAACATTCGCGTCAAGCAGTCTGATTTTCTGGAAATCTCGCTGCCGAGAAATCCATTTGCCGTCGTGGCCAATATTCCGTATTCGATCACTACGCCGATCATGGGGAAGCTTTTGGAGTGCCGCGGACTCCCTCTGCAGCGAGCCGTACTGCTTGTGGAGATGGGGGCAGCCAAACGTTTTACGGCCGTTCCCATTCAAGATCCGCGAATTCTCAGCTGGAGGATGCAGTATGACATTCGGCTCGTGCGGACCGTTTCGCCCCGTCATTTTGCGCCGCCTCCCCAAGTGGATTCAGCCATTCTGACCATTCACCGGAGGAAGAAGCCGTTTATTGCCGCTCCGCATCAGCCCAAGTTTACGGCGCTGGCCGCCTATGGGCTGCGGGATGCCCGCCTGCCGTTATTTGCGGCTCTATCGGGCGTGTTTACGCCTCCCCAGATGGCGAAGCTCGTTAACGTGCTGAGAGTGGATCGAGAGCTCCCCATCGGTCGGCTGAACGAAGAGCAGTGGGGGACCGTTTTTCATACGATGCTCCGGCATGTGCCGGCGAATCGCTGGCCGAAGCTTCGCAAGGGCGCCGGTAGCAAGTCCGAGAAAAGAAAGCGACTTTGAAGCGTTAGCCAACACTCCGAATCCTCGCTTTTTGAAAAAAATCGCGAAATCCTCTTGACCCTGACACTAGTGTCAGGGTTTACAATGAAATCGAATCGTTCGTCCAGGAGGTGTGAAAGCATGAAAATCGGAGAACTCGCGGCCCGTACCGGCGTCAGCATTCGTTCGCTGCGGTACTACGAGCAGCAAGGATTGCTGACGCCGGTCCGAAACGAGAACGGTTATCGGGAATATTCGATGCTTGCGGAAGAGCAGGTGCGTACCATCCAGTTATATCTCAACCTTGGATTGACCACCGAGCAGATCGCCGGTTTCCTGCATTGCGTCCTGAAAAACAAAGAGGCGTTTTGCGCGGAGGTGTTCCCGATTTTTCGTCAAAAAATCGCAGAGATCGAAGCGCAGATTCACCAGCTGAATCATATCAAGATGAATCTGGAGGAACGCATGCAATCGATTCTGGATGAACGGGAATCGGAGGAAGCGGAGGAATGAAAATGAGTTTACCACGATTAGACGCAGGGAGCTTTCAAAGCGCGATTAACCACGACGGGGTCACGCTTGTTGAATTCGGAGCCACATGGTGCCCGCCCTGCAAAGTGCTGCTCCCCATTCTGGAAGAGCTGAGCCGTGAGGAGGCGGGGCGTCTGGACATCTATCAGGTGGATTGTGACGAATCCCCCGAGCTTGCCGCCCAATTCGGCATCATGTCCATGCCGACGGTGATTGTGTTTCATAACGGAGAACCGGCAGATAAATTGATAGGGCTCCGGCCAAAAAGTGTATACCAAGCGGCGCTGGGCCGTTATGTATCATAAAATGAATGAATAGAGAAAACGCCTCTGATGTCGTGATGTCAGGGGCGTTTTCTTCTATAGTAGAGGGCATTACGCCCTGCGTATCGAACTCTAATATATGGAAGATGTATGGATGTAACCTGTTTAAAGGAGATACTTTCAATGAGATCAAGAAGGAAAATCGTTTCTCTTATGGCCATCATCGTATTTAGCTGTCTAGCCATGAGCTTGGTCGACGCGGTGATCCGTCCGGATTACGCCGTCAAATCCGCCATCAAAATCATCCTCTTTCTGACATTGCCGATTGGCTACGCCATCATCGCCGGCGGGGTGCCGTTTCGCAGGCTGTTCGCTTTCGAGAGAAGGGGTCTCCTAACCTCCCTGCTGCTGGGATTCGGCGTATTCGCCTTCATACTGGGTGCTTATTTTGGGCTGGGGCCTTTATTCGACTTTACCAAGGTAACAGGGGCACTGGAGGATAATATGGGAGTCAATGCAGGCAATTTTGTATTTGTCGCCCTTTACATATCCATCGTGAATTCATTGCTGGAAGAGTTCTTTTTCCGCGGCTTTGCTTTTTTTACGCTGAAGGAGCAGGTCGGGCGCAGATTTGCTTATGTATTCAGTGCCGGGGCTTTTGCCGTGTATCATGTTGCGATGATGTCCAGCTGGTTCTCGATAGGATTGTTCCTCTTGTTAATCGCGGGACTGGTTGTCGCGGGCCTGTTGTTTAACTGGCTGAATGAGCGAAACGGCAATATTTACGCGTCCTGGATGGTGCATATGTTTGCCAATTTTGCGATCAACGCGATCGGTTTGATGCTGTTCGGGATAATTTGAGTGTGGGTTTCGGGTTCAGACCGATATGGGGGGAGCAGACGCTCCGTTAACCGTTGCCGATAGGGCCGATACGGCGGTATGGCTGGCGACGATGGAGGATGATGAACCCAGCGGGAATTTTTTTCGTGAACGGCAACGAATCGCTTGGTAATGCGGAGGATATTTCTGCTAACAAGGGATAACATCTATCGTATGGTATACCGATGACTCTACTAATGATTAGCAATAAAAAATTACTCTAAAAAAACGCCTATTTTGACGACGCTGATGTATAATAAGCGGTATCAGGAGGTGCAGAGTATGAGTGATATCAACATTTTCGGCCATCAAGCTCTGTTTGAACATGTCTACAAAAGTGCTCCAATTGGCATTGCCCTGGTTACGATCGAAGGAAGCTGGATCAGCGTAAATCCTGCGGCGTGCAAAATGTTTGGCTACACGGACGAAGAATTAATGGCACAGCCGGCAACCGATTATATTTATTCTGAATGCATTAACAATAAAGACAAGCTGTTACAATCTCTGGATGAAGAGTCCTCAACCATTTCGATGGAGAAACAATTTGTACATAAGGATGGCAATGTCATTTGGGCATCCATGCATGTTTCTCTGGTTCGCGACGATCAGGATCAAACCCCCTTGTTCTTCATCTCGCAAATTGTTGATATTACCGACAGCAAGGTAGCCGAGCAGAGACTCCAGGAGAGTATTGAGCGATACACCTCGCTGAAGAAGTATAACCATGATGCGATTATTTCCTTCAATCTGGAAGGAAGGATTATAAACGGAAACCAGATGGCGGAGCAGCTGACGGGATTTAAGATCCCGGAGTTAATCGGAACCAAAATCTCAAATTTGATCGGCGAACGCAATCTTGCCCGCGTGCTCTCCTTTTCACCCGATTATGTTGCCGTCGAGAAGGAAATCAACTGCATCCATCACAAGGGCGGTCATCAGGTCGAAGTGCTCGCAACGCTGGCACCCATTGTGATTTCAGGCAAGAATGTGGGTTTCTACATTATAGCCAAGGATATGACGGAACAGAAAAGGCTTATCATCGAGAAAGAAGCAGCCGAGAAGACAAATAACGCCAAAAGCGAGTTTTTGGCGATGATGAGCCATGAGATCCGGACGCCGATGAACGGCGTAATCGGGATGACGGATTTGATACTGGATACCGAGCTTGATGAGGAGCAGCGCGAGTACGTACAGATCATCAAGAAGAGCGGGACAACCCTGCTGAACATCATTAATGATATTTTGGATTTCTCGAAGATCGAATCGGGTCGAACGGAGCTGGTAGAGGAAACATTCAGCTTAAGAACGGCCCTGTCCGAGACTTTGAATATGATTCTCCCGAAGGCGCTGGACAAAAATATTGAGGTGACCACCTCTGTAGCGTCCGATGTGCCGAATCAAGTATATGGGGATGTGACGAAGCTGCGCCAGGTATTGATGAACCTGCTGAGCAATGCCATTAAGTTTACCCCGAACGGTGCCGTTTCCATCTCGGTTCAGTGTGTTAGGGACCAGGCTAACTCGGCGCTCATTCAATTCTCCGTTACGGATACGGGCATAGGGGTGCCTAACGAGAAGGTTGCGCAGCTGTTCGAACCCTTCTATCAGGTGGATCATTATATGACACGGCAGGTGGAAGGAACGGGACTCGGGCTGGCCATATGCAAAAAACTCGTTCAGTTGATGGGCGGGGATATCTGGTATGAGCGAAATCCGAATCAGCAGGGGTCCGTCTTTACGTTTACGGTCGATTTTTCGTTTAGTGCTAACGCGAGCAACATGCCGGAGGCCGGGACGGTTCACGAGAATTACTCTGACGGCAGCGATCTGAAAATTCTGATTGCTGAGGATAATGAGGTGAACCAATTAGTCCTCAAGAAAATGATTGAGAAGCTGGGGTACAATTCGACTACCGTTCTGAATGGGCTCGAGGCGGTAGAGGCCTTTAAGCGATATCCGTATGATATGGTGTTCATGGATATACAGATGCCCTTCATGGATGGCATGGAAGCGGTCCAGCTCATTAAGGAATCGGCCCCGTCCGATCATCAACCTTATATCGTGGCCGTGACGGCACATGCAATCAAGGGGGATCGCGAGAAATATTTAGGAATGGGCATGGATGAGTATGTAAGCAAGCCTGTCAGCTTGAATGTCATCTCGGCCATTATTGATAAGTTTCTGGCAGAACGAAATATTGTGCAAGCCTAGATAGACAAAAGCTCAAGTGATCTCACTTGAGCTTTTGTTATTCCCATGCAACATAACCTATGAGGTGGTACCTGTCACGCTGCTGCCGTTCTTGGTTAGGTTGTAGGTGATGACTTCGCCGCTCCAGAAATGAAACTTCAGGATGACTTCTCCGTCTCTGACCTCGTTAAAAAAGACAGGTTTAAGCTTGATTTCATGGCTGGCGTAGGATGGGGAAAACGTGTATTCAAATTCCTTGAAGGAGGTCCAGTCCTGCGGCCCTGCATTGCCTCCCGATGCGTAAACAGCCTCCATCGTGGCCAGCTGATCCCCGTTAAACGTCGCGGGAATGCTGAACGAATCAGTGGTTCCCTGCGTGCTGCGCAGCACAGGCGTATCATGATAAACAACCCTGAAGTTCCAGTCCGCGCCTCGGTTGAACTTGGCCGTCAGTACGGCATTCACTCCGAATTGTCCGGATGAGGTCAGCCTGGACAGCAGGCTGGATGTAAACGTAATCGTATTTCCGTTCAGCGTATAATCCTGCCCGGCGACTAACCGCTGTCCGTTTGAGCGGATTTCGGTCAGTGCGTTGCCGTTCAAGTTCAATGGGATGCTATGATCCAGGACAGCCGCTCCTTTTTTCACAAAAATCAGATCGGTATCAGCCGTGGAAGAACGTCCGCTCCAACCTGCCTTCATGATGTTGTACAGCTCCGGATCGGACCAGGTAAAGGCGGTTCGCTTAAAGTGCTGGCCGTTGTCCCATAACATATGGGTAATGTTCTTCTGTTTGAGATAATAGGTTAGATATTCGAAGAACTTCAGTTTCTCGCCCTGCTCAATGACCCCTGTGCTTTGATCGAAGCCAAGCAGCCCGTATTCGCCAAGGATAACGGGAATCCCTCTAGCGATAAAGGTGTCATATACATGGTTGAACGTCTGATCGATATCGTTTCGGGTATCCGTCTCAAAACGGGTATACCCCGCGATGTTCACGCTGAACGGCCAAAACCCATAATAATGGACGGTGGCGATGAGATTGGCATCATTCAGCTTGGTCATGGTGTTGTAAAGCTCGTTCATTCTAGCTTGAGTAGGGGATGCCTCAAGGGTAGAGAGCACAAGCGGCCGGGTTGCGTTGCGTGCTCCAGATCCGCGGACGATCCGATGGAACGACGTTTGAAGTTCATCCAGCATCTGAAAGGCTTTGGACTCGTCGGTGGTCCCGCCATCCGAGAAGCGGGGTTCATTGACGCTTTCAAACATCAGCTTGTTCGAATGGGTGCGGAAGCGCTGGGCAACTTGAGTCCATACGGCGTTGTACTTGGCAACGACTTCGTTGCGGTTGTTCTCCATATGGCTGATCCACAGCCACGAATCGTGATGGACATTGATCATGACGTACAGATCGGCGTCCAGCGCCCAATCGACAACCTCCTCGACCCGGTCCATGTAAGAGGCGTCGATTGCATAACTCGGTGCACTGCCGATGTGATGGTTCCAGGTTACCGGAATGCGGATGCTCTTATATCCCTGTGCCGCAATTTGGTCGATCAGCGCTTTGGTGATGCGCAGATTTCCCCATGCCGTCTCGTCAGCTCCCACGGCATCCAGCGAATTACCCAGGTTCCAGCCGGGCTGCATATCATTGACGTAGGCTTGGAGATTTTTCTTTGGATGCTTTGGATGTTCGTGTTTCGCTGCGGATGCGTATGAAGGGAACAATGAGATGACCAGAGAAACGATGAGAGCCAAGGAACAGATGGATTTCTTATTGAGGTTTATCATTAGCATCTCCTTTGTCATGAAGTTGTGAAGCGGTATTTTCACTAGATTCATTCAATAACCGTTATCCGTTGTTGAGGACCTAGATGCAACATTGGCTTTTAAGGTCAGGATTCACCTCCAAACGATATTTTTGAAAGCGCTTTCTGAAAATAAATTATCATATTTTTCCATGGGGAAGTACCCGGAAAATTCATCTTAAAATCATGTGGAAATTAGTTATGAGATGCAAGAAAGAGTTCTAATATGGGGGCTTGATGGAAGAAGCGGATAAAAAAGCTGCTCCTCCTGTCAAATTTGACAGGAGGAACAGCTTTCTTGGGACTGAAGCGTTTTGAAGTATGATGGGGAACTTCTACACTATAACTCGAATATTACGGAGTTTTTATAGGTAATTTCAAGGTATTAGATGGTTTAGAGAGCAGAGTAGTTGTCTGCACACTTGTTTGATTTTTTAATTCCGATAATACAAATACACCGTACTCCGTATCATTTTGAATAACTAGATTTAGCGTATCGATGTCGATAATTTCTGAGATGTTTTTTCCCATTGGTGTTATCGTTGCTTTAGCATCTTCTATCGCAGCAGCTATCGTTGCTTTTGGAAGATCGAAGTTTTTGATTTCTTCTTTTGGCACAAACAACAATCGATAATGTTTGATGTTTGCCTCGTTGATCGCTTTCGTGAAATCAACTTGAAGCTTCCCGTCTTTATTCAAACTGGCTTTAACGGCCGAAGCTTGAAATGGGGCGGGTATGGTGAAGTTTTCGGATGCTGGAGATAAGCCGTTAGATTTTTGCGTTTTCCCATCCGCAACGACTAGAATGTAAACTTTATATTCCTTACCCTCAGAAATGGCAATATTGTTCACGTCTTTTGAGCTGGTTAATTTTTGCACTATTTCGCCTGCTTTAGGGTCAACTACAGTGTAAAGATTGTTATCCTTTATTCCTTCTGCTCCTTTTATTTCCAAGGTTTTATCCGAAGGAACAACCATAATCCGATATTCATTAATCCCTGTAGTTGTTCCCGTGAACTTGACGGCAACATCACTGGCATTACCATTTCCGCTTACAATTTCTGCTTTCACAGTGGAGGGAATCTCCAGAGCTGTTTTGTTTTCCAATGTTACTGAATTGGAAGCTTTTGAGAGCGTGTTTTTAATATTCTTATTGTTGCTAACAGATAAAACAAATACACGGTATGTTTGTTGATTAGCAATTTGTTTTCCGAATGCATCTAGGGTACCGTCTATAAGATTGCCATCATAGTTAGCACCAGGAAAGACGGTAAAGTAGCTTTCTGCTGGGAGTCCATTAGCAATATCTAGATTGAATTTGCTCAAGTCTGATTCATTTACAACGATTATTCGGTATTCACTAATGTTTTGTTCGTTTGCAGATTTAGTGAAGGATACTTTCAGGTCACTAGCGTTGCCTTCTTCACCAGCATCTTTCACTCGAACATTATTTGCTTCTCCTACCTGACTTACTCCTTGCAACTTGATTTCGTCGGATGGAGCGGAAAGAGCATCGCTGTAATTAGAGGATCTGTTGCTTACCGATAAGACATACACGCGATAGCCTTGATCATTCCGAATCAGCTCACCGTCTGTGTCTCGGGCATTAGCGCCTAAATTTTGACTATAATTGTTCGCTTTAGTCACTTTAGTGTAATAATCGTTTGATTGAGCTTGGGATAATGTCAGACTCTTGGATGATTTGACCGCAAAAATGCGATAATGATCAATATTACCTTCTCCGCTGGCATGGGAGAAAGTTACTTTCAGATCACTTCCGTTGCCTTCATTGCCGTCATCCGCTACTGTAACGTTTGTAGCCTTACCAACTTCAGTCACGCCTTGAATCGTTACGTCACGAGAGACGGATGAAAGTGCTCTGCCGTTATTCGAGTAGCCTACCGACAAGACATACACCCGGTAGCTTGAACCTCTTTGAATGAGATCCCCATCAGAATCCTTGGTCGTGTTGGTCAAATCTCGAGTGATAGTGCCGCCGGTTTTGTAAACCGTGATGTAATTCTTGTTGTCATAAGCTTGGGACACAGTCAGGTTCTTAGAGGACTTCACAACGAGAATCCGGTAATGGTCAATGAAATTTTCGCCATTTGCAGGATTGAAAGAGACTCTCAGGTCGCTTCCGTTACCATTATTGCCGATAATGGACAAGGTTGGCGTGGAAACAGGGTTTACATTGCCCTGATTGTTGTTTCCAAGCGTAATCGATGAGTAATTGGATAATGCATTGTTATTGCCCGAATATCCTACCGACAGGACATATACGCGATAGCTGATGCCATTGCGAATCAGCTCTCCATCGATATCACGGCTGTTGGAATTCAAGGTTTGAGTAATGCTGTTACTGCTGTTGTTCTTATTGATTTGAGTGTAATTATTGCTGTTGTTTAAGTTGTTGGCTCTGTACAGATCGAAATAACTATCGGATGATTTTACAACGAATACTTGGTAATAGCTGATGTTAGAACGATCCGACGGCTGGGTGAATGACACCTGCAAGTCGCGTCCGTCATTGTAGTTGTTTACGTCAGTGACGGACAGATTGGTGACTGCGCCCAGATTGGTGCTGGAACTCAAGATAATGGAGCTCGATGGAGCGGACAACACGTTATTATTGGAGTTATTGTAGTCCACGGCCATGACGAATACGCGATAGTACACACCGTTACGAATTGTTGCTCCGTCTATGTCTCTGGCACCGGACGCCAACGTCAAGTTGTTGATGTTATTCCCGGTTTTGTTGACTTGGGTGTAGTTGTAGCTGGAGACAGCATTGGCTTTGCTCAAGTTGAAGCTGCTGTAATTGCTGTCCTTTACGACAAACACGCGATAAGAGTGAATGTTGGATTCGTTGGATACCTTGTTAAAGCTTACGCGAAGATCGCGGCCATCACCATAATCGCTGATATCCGTTACCTGCGTAATGGATGGGACCGTTGCATTGCCTGTGCTGAGGGTGATGGAAGCCGAACCTGAGGACAGGTTGCTTGCAAGCACGTTCTCATTGCTGCTCACAGACTGGACGAACACGGTGTAAGCGACTCCGCTGCGGATGAGCTCGTTTGAAGTATCGCGAGCAGAAGAACTCAGCGTCGTGGACAGCGTTGTATTCGTCGTACTGGTTTTGCTCACCGTCGTATAATTCTGGCTAGCTACAGACTTAGCTGCTGCCAAGTTGAAGTTAGCCGCATCCTTCGTTTTCACCACGAACACGCGATAGTTGGTTACATTGCTCTCGTTCTGGGCGCGCGTGAAGCTGACCTGAAGATCACGGCCATCGCCGTAGTCGCTCACATCGCTCGCTTTTACGTTGGTTGCTCCGTTCACCGAATTGGTGTTGGTCAGCGTCAACGACGGGGAAGCCGAGGAAAGGGCATACGTGCCGCCTGTTTTGCTGACTGCCAATACATAAGCTTTATAAGCCTGGTTATCGCGGATAAGGTCACCGTCCACATCCTTTGAGCCGGATGTAAGGGTCAGCGTCGGATCCGAGCCGGACGGATATACCGTGGCGTAAGCAGCGGAGGATACGCGCTGTGCCTCGGTTTGGTTCAATGTCTTGGACTGCTTTACAATCATGACGCGGTAATGCGAGATTAAAGGTTCGGTCGACGATTTGGAGAAGCTGACCTGCAAATCACGGCCGTCTCCGGCATTGCCGATATCCCGAAGAGTCACATAATTCACCGGCACGATGCCAGTAGTATTTCCACCGCCGCCGGAATTGTTCGTCGTGGTGACGGTAACGGTTTTCGTTTTGGAATTCCAGCCGATTTTTTGGCCAAGGGCTTCGCTTACGAAGCGGACCGGCACCATGGTGTTGCCTTTTAAGTTCTTCGCCGGTACATCCAGCGCTACCGTCTTGTTATTGATGGTGGCCGTTTTGGAGTTGATTTTTAGGATGACGGTTGTGCCATCCTTGACCGCCGTGACGGTTTTCGTCTTTTGATTCCATTTGACCGATGCGTCCAAGGCTTCGAAGATGGATCGCATCGGAAGCATGACGCGCCCCTGGATCATGACAGGCGCTTGAGGCGTATACAGCTTGACGCCGTCAATCAAGACGCTGATGTTCACTGCCGCTTGGGCCTGCGATTGGAATGTCATGGGGATTAACAGTATAGCTGCTAGCAAGGCAGTCCATATTCTTTTCACACACTCAACCTCCTGAATTTGCTTTGTTATTATTTTCCTCTACAATATGACGCATTCGTTCATAATAAAGTTTCAACTATTACATCGGCATTCCGAAAATATTTTTTAGTACCAGATCATAAATAAGGGAAGAAACAGCAAATATTTGCTGTTTCTTCCCTCGTTATTGTTGATCAATATTGGGTAATGGGTTCGGTGCCGCCTGCGATCGACCGTGTTACCGCATCATAGATATTCGGCGGGTGCTCGGCGATTCGGTGGCACAAGTACAGGAACCACTCCTCGCTCTATGTCAGGTAGATTCGGACGGGGAAGCCGTCCTCCTTCAGTTGCTTGGCAAGGTCCGTTCGTATGCCATACAGCACTTCAATTTCGACGGCTGCGCGGCGATACACTTCGTTGCGGGTCATATGCCACAGGATAGGTTCATCATGAGTGGCGACCGATACCGGCCTGCCTGCCTGAACGCATAAATCCACCATTTGAATATACCTGGTGGTAAGCGTCTCGGAACGAGGAATATAGTGTCCCTCTTGTTCCTGATAGGCGCCTTTTACGATGCGGATCGTGCCAGAACCGTAGGCAAGAATTTGTTCGAGATCTTCCAGGGTTCGGGGGAGCTGGGCTTGCAGCGTGATGCCGACATTCGTGAACCGGGCCGATATTTTGCGATGCAGCGCAAGGATGGCATCCGTTTTGGCGGACTCCTCCATGCTGATGACCAGCTCTAAATCGGCCGCCTCCGCTTGGCTGGCAAGCCCTTCAAGATGCCGGTAAGCCAAATTCTCGTCTACCGATAATCCGATATGGGACAGGTCGAGCGAAATACGGGTGCCCGGCCGGCCTTTCGAACAGGCTTCGATTAGCCGGGAGAACTCCAGGAAAGCCTGCGTACATTCGGCTTCGGTCAGGGTGTTCTCCCCGATATATTCCAGCGAAGTCCGATAACCTCGGGCATCCAGTGCATCCCGGCAGAACAAACCTCGCTCCAGCACGTCTCCCGCGACAAAACGCTCCGCTGCACGCAGCAGGTTCGGATACCATTCGGCGGATTGCCGGACGTATTGTTTGAGCTGCAGGTTACGGGCAACTGACTTCAGAGCGTCGGCAAAAGCCTGTTCAGATAAAGAATCGTTCAAGTGAAACACCTCGCAACATTGGGATCTTCATGATTCTATCAGCGTCTGCGCGAGGCGGTATTGTATAAAATTGCGGTTGGTTTAAGATGACGCTGCTTTCGCATACCGAAGAGGCGTTGTCCCCACGCACCCGGCAAAAGCTCTCGTGAAATGGCTCTGATCGTAAAACCCGGACTCGGCAGCAACGTCTGCGCTGGTCTTCCCCTGTAACAGCTGCTCTTTCGCATAATTGATGCGCAATAAATTTTGGTAGGCATGCGGAGCAAGATGATAGGTTTCCGTAAACATCCGAATGAGGTGGAATTTGCTGATCCCGGATATGTCCTGCAGGGTATCGAGTGTAATGCGGTCTTTGTAATGATGATCCAAATACTTCTTCGCTCGCAGCATAGCCGGGGATTCAGGCACATTGCCGCCAGGCACCGAGGCGCTTTCCTCCTGAAGCAGGCCCGTTTCCCGCATTAATGTCATCAGCATGGATTCAATCTCCAATGGAGTGGCATTTTGCTGAAGCCCTGTTCTGCAGGAATGAATCAAATTTCGGGCGTTTCCCGGCAGACCATACGCGGGTAGCCCCTTGCTCAATGAGACCAATGGAGATTTCTTCGTGAAAATGCTTTTTGTAGGCCAGATGATCCAAAGCATCGCATTGTTTGATTTCCAAAAACGGCAGATCAGGGTCGCGTAAAAATAAAATATCGGGCATTTCCGTCATTCCTCCTTCTTGGCTGGGGCATTTCCGTATCACCGTGTTAAAACCGGACATCAATAGCTACATTATAAAGAAGGTGATATGTTTGTTCAAAGACGGCGTAAGCCTATTATATAACTTTACGGGAATATAACTGTATGGTAATATAATAAACATGTTGAACGATAACCTTTTTGAAGTATTGGCAGAGCCGAACCGTAGGACGATATTGGACTACCTGCGCGGGAAAGAGTGTACGGTCGGGGAGATTGTAGATCTCATGCAGCTCAGCCAACCTGGCGTGTCCAAACATCTGCGTATTTTGCGGGATGCAGGCCTTGTCTCGCTGCGCAAAGAAGCACAGAGGCATGTGTACAGCCTGAATGCCAAGCCTCTGGAGGAGATCCACGACTGGCTGGAGCCTTATCGGCAGTTCTGGACGAACAAGCTGGATGATCTGGAGAGGCTGCTGGATGAGGATGAAGCTCCGTAATCATCCTAAGGCGCCAGATTGGATGAACCATTTTTGAATCAACATTCCATGAGGAGGATGAGTGATGCTGGCTGTTGTACAGCAAGACGAGTTCGGAACGACCGTCCGATATGAACGCCGCCTGAAACATTCGGTTGAGAAGGTGTGGTCCTATCTAACGGATAATGACAAGCTGAAGCAGTGGTTTTCGGAGCTGAAGGTGGAGGATTTGCGCCAAGGCGGGAGAATTACCTTTGACATGCAGGACGGAACGTTCGAAGAGTTTGAGATTACGGACTATCGGGAGTTATCGGTACTGGAGTATACGTGGGGAGAGGACCGGGTGCGTTTTGAGCTGCATCCCGAAGCCGAAGGTTGCCGTCTGGTGTTGATCGAGACGATAACGAACATCACGGATCATACGCCGAAGGATATTGCCGGTTGGGACGTATGCCTGGACGTCATGGAGGCACTGCTGGATGGCAGGACGCTTGAATCGCGCAAAGACGCCTGGTCCGAAAAATACGAGCAATACGTTCACGTATTTGAACAATTGCCCCGAGCATAAATTTTGCTCCTTTCCAGCATGCAAACATGCGGGGTTGGAGCTTTTTTTATTGGAAGAAGGATAAATTCCATCTATAATCGGGTGAGGGATATATTCCCATATGGACTACCGTCTGGGTGGAGGGATCAAAATGCCGGATTACAAGGTAAACATCTTGCAGCTTAGAGAAGATAACTATCATAACGGGCTTAGGCTGGGCCGCAGCCTGCGAAATCAGCCCATATTGAAAGCTTTCGAAGCGGCCACCAAACCGGAGATCGACATGGAGCAGCTGAAGAGCATCTATAACGAGTTTGCCCCGCAGCTGCTAACGGAGCTTGAAGGACTGGCAGAAGGTTTGGAAATGTCCTTTCCCAAAACCGCGGCGCTTCTGGGCGGATACGACGTCCCGAAAATCGCGGCCATGGGCTGCTCGGCGATGATCACGGCTTCGTATTACGTAAGAAATTACGATTTTACGCCTGCGTTGTACGATGGTTATTTTACTGTGGCTCAAGCCGATCAAGGCCTGGCGACCGCGGGCTATAATTTGCAGGCCATAGGCAGGCATGACGGGGTGAATGAGCAAGGGCTTGCCGCCGGGCTGCATTTTGTCAGCTTTGACGGATACCGGACGGGACTGTCGCCTTGGGTCGGCGTTCGGATGATACTGGAATCGTGCGGAACGGCAGAAGAAGCGTCTTATATGCTGCGCCATATTCCCCATGCGGCTTGTTATAACTTTTCAATAGGAGATGCACAGGGCAACATGGCCGTTGTCGAGGCAAGCCCGGACCAAGTGATTTCCCGTGCGGGCGGGGAGGCGGCAATTGCCTGCGTTAACCATTATGAGGCGTTGACGGGCAAAAACAGGCCTGCCATCGAGCATTCCCTGCGGCGTAAACGTTACCTCGACAGCCTGGATGCGGAACGGTTAACCCAAACCGAGGCTTTCGGTTTGTTTAAGGATCCAAAATCCCCGTTGTTTTTTACGGATTATGACGATTTGTTCGGAACGCTGCATACCTTTTCGTACGCCTTCGAAGATGGAAGGGTCATGACCTCGCTTGCTCAGGGCGGCGTGCTTGATTTTTCGTTCAGGGAGTGGATCCGGGGCCAAGATATCCCCGAAGCGGCGTTGACGGGACATATCGATGGATATCAGGACGGACAGCGTGTTTAAAGCTCGGGCAGCAGGATTGCGCATGGGTGCAATCGCGGTGTTGTTAGTCCTCCTGTTGCTTTGTGCGGGAAAAGCCGATGAAGATATGACGCTTCATAACGAGATCAACATTCCTTTTTTATATCGATTGCTAATGTCGTATGCCCCGGATTCATATACAGTAGAAAGCCAATACGGCAAACCGGATATCGTAAGAAAAGAACGGGACTATACGTATGAAATTCACGAAATGGCGGATGGCAGCAAGCTGGTTTCGTTCTTTTATCCCCGAGGCGGACATCTCACGGATCAATGGCGGCTTAGCCGACTCCCGGAACGGAGCGAGTTTGAAGTTTTGGTTCCAGGAGAAGCCCATGCTCAAGATGTCAAACGGATCGATCCCTATTTTAAGCTCATGACCGACGCGACCCATGAGACGGGAACCAGCGAGCATCGTCTCCGGGATACCGGATTGGCAACGATTCAATACAAGCACGCGGGGGGCAGATGGATCGTGGATTCGATCGGGTACACGGCTCAGGACCCTTCCGGTTTCGTAACGAAGCTTCGTGCGGAGGACCGGGCGATCTTCTGGAAATCATAGGATGTTGATCATGGCTTTATTATGAGCGCTTCTTCCGGGTGAAGGAGCGTTTTTTGTGCCGTTCGTGCATGCCGAATTTGGAACATTCTGTGACTTAGCCGTCTGGGGCGGTTCAGCGTTTTCATTGGCGGATTTGTTTATGCTACACTGGTTTTAAGGATGGATTCACGGATCAGGACAAGCGAAACAAGTGAATCTAACAACGAAGAACACGCAAATAGAATAGTCCGCTGAACAGGTTTAGGCAGACGCCGCAGTACGTATCCGTATAGACATTAACCATCCTGCAGCTGACGCGCTTATAGACCGCTTGGGTTACCTAATTTTCTACATAACGTTCCAGGCCGAAACGGCAACGATGAGTTGGGAGTGGAGTGACATGGCTTTTGTGAGCATTAAGGATGGATATAAGCGCTATCGGATGGGCGAGACCACCATTGTAGCCAACGACGGAATCAACCTGGAGATCGAAAAGGGCGAGTTCGCGATTATCGTCGGTCCCAGCGGGGCAGGAAAATCCACGGTGCTGAACATATTGGGCGGCATGGACACCGCCGATGAGGGGCAAGTGGTGGTGGATGGAACGGACATAGCCAAGTTCAACAGCAAGGAGCTGACGGGATATCGGCGCAATGACGTCGGATTTGTGTTCCAATTTTACAACCTGGTTCCCAATCTGACGACAAAAGAAAACGTGGAATTAGCCTCGCAGATTTTGCCCCGAGCTCTGGATGCGGAACAAGTGCTGCGGGATGTCGGCCTGGAGCAGCGCCTGAACAATTTTCCGGCACAGCTGTCCGGCGGCGAACAGCAGCGGGTGGCGATTGCCAGGGCGCTTGCAAAGCAGCCGAAGCTGCTTCTCTGCGATGAACCCACGGGTGCGCTTGATTACCATACCGGGAAGCAGGTGCTCAAGCTGCTCCAGGATACCTGCCGCTACACGGGAACGACCGTTATCGTCATTACGCATAATTCTGCCCTGGCACCGATGGCCGATCGCATCATCGAGATCAACAATGCCAAGGTTCGGAAGACGGTGGTGAATCCGAATCCCGTTTCCGTAGACAGCATTGAGTGGTAGGGAGACATAGATGATGAAGAAGAAAGCGTTATGGACTGATATTTTCCGGGAAATATCGCGGACGAAGGCACGGTTTCTGTCCATTTTTGCGATTATTATGCTCGGCGTCGGCTTTTTCGCGGGGATCAAGGCCACCGGGCCTGATATGCTGGATACGGCGGATCACTATTATAAGGATTTAAAACTGATGGACCTTAAGGTTCAATCGACCTTGGGTCTTGAACCAAGCGATACTGAAAAGCTGAAACGGGTTGCCGGCGTGGATGCGGTTCAACCGGGGTACAGCGCGGACGTATTTCTCGGCGACAGCGGGCGGATCGCGAAGGTGCACTCCTATGACCCAGGAAATAATCTGAATCAATATGTGCTTACAGAGGGGCGGATGCCAGAGGCAGCAGGCGACATCGTCATCGATGCAGGAGAGAGAGGAAACGAATTTAAAATAGGGGATCAGGTCACCTTTACCAATCCGGATCAGGAAGTGGATTTAGGGGAAACGTTTGATCATCTGACGTATACAGTCGTGGGAAGAGCGAAAAGCCCGCTGTTCATAAGCAGCATGAGCCGGGGAACGAGCGGCATCGGCAAAGGGACGGCGGATGTGTTTGCCGTTATTCCGGAGAAGGATTTTAAACTGCCTGTTTATACGGAAGTCTACTTGACCTTTCAAGACACGGCGGAACCTGCTCCTTATACAGCCGAGTATGACGAGAAAATCAGCCGGCACAAAGAAGCGGTTGAACTGGCGCTGCAGGCCATGCCGCAGGAGCGGCTGGCTGAAATCCGTGCAGAAGGGCAGAAGAAGCTGAACGAGGCAACGGACAAAATAGAGGATGCCAAGAGGCAGCTTGCCGATACGGAGCAGGAGTTAACGGATGCCAGGCTCAAACTGAATGAAGGCGAGCAAGCGTACCGCGATGGGGTGAACAAGCTTCAAACCGAGCTGGCCCAAGGGCAGGCTAAACTGAATGCGGCGGAAAAAGAACTTTCGCAAGGCAGAGCAGAACTGAAACGCAATCGGCAGAAGCTGGAACAGGGCCGGAATCAGCTCAAGACGGGTCAGAGCCAATTGGATCAGCAAAAGGCGGAGTTTGCGCCGAAGCTGGCACAAGGACAGCAACTGGCCAAGGCGCTGCAGCAAATCTCCGGCTTGGACCCGGAGGTCATCCCGGACGAGCAGAGGCAAGAGCTGCTCTCGGCAGCTCAGTCAGCCGATCCGAAACTAGCGGTCGCCGCCGCAGGTTTCATGGACGGAGCATTGGACGGCGCTGCTTTGCGACAGGCGGCTTCCGCTTTCCAGCGTGGCCTGGACGAGGCATCACTGCAGCTGGATCAGGCTCAACAGAAGCTGGATGCAAGCGAAGCAGAGCTCAAGGACGGGCAGACTAAGCTTCGGGAAGCCGAGCGTCAGCTCGCGCAGGGAGAGGCTTCGTTGAAGCAAGGAGCGGAAGAGCTTGCAGCCGCCAGACGGGAGGGGGAAGCCAAACTCGCGAATGCGAAAGCGGAACTTGCCCAAGGACAGGCGGACTACCGGGAAGGTCAGGAGAAATTTCAAGAGGAGAAAGCAAGGGCTATGCGGGAGATCGCCGACGGCGAGAAGGAAGTGGCCGAGGGCCGGAAGGAGCTGGATCAGCTAGAGCTTCCTAAGGTCTATGTCATGGACCGCAGCGTCAACCCGGGATATACGGAGTACAGCGATAACGCGGACCGCTTATCATCCATTGCCACGGCGTTCCCGGTATTCTTTTTCCTGATTGCGGCCCTCGTCAGCCTGACAACAATGACCCGTATGGTTGAGGAGCAGCGGCTGCAGATCGGAACCCTGAAAGCCCTCGGATACAGCAACCGGGACGTGATGAAGAAGTTTCTGGTCTACTCGACGCTGGCGAGCGTTGCCGCATCGGCTGCCGGACTGGCCGTCGGCTTTACCCTGTTTCCCGCCATCATCTATGATGCTTACGGCGCTTTATATAATCTGCCCGATGTAAGAACCAGCTTCTATCTCAGCTATAGCGTCGTCTCGGTTGTCGTGGCTGTGCTCTGTACCACCATGACGGCTTATGTGGCCGTGCGGGTGGAGCTTCGAAGCAACGCCTCGGTCCTGATGCGTCCAAGGGCGCCCAAGAACGGATCCCGCATATGGCTGGAGCGAGTGCCATGGGTGTGGAATCGGCTCGGCTTTATTGGAAAAGTAACCGCGCGAAATCTCTTCCGCTACAAGCAGCGGATGTTCATGACGGTCTGCGGCGTGGCCGGGTGCACGGCCCTCATTCTGACCGGTTTCGGTCTTAAGGACTCCATCGGGGATATCGCGCCGATGCAATACGGCAAAATCATGCAGCACCAGGCGACCGTGGTATTCCAAGAAGATAACGGCGAGAGCGGCGGGCTGGAGGACTATAACAAGCGCCTAGCGGGAGTTCCGGAGATTACTGGAATCCTGAACGTGACCCAGGAGGCGATGACCGCGGCGGCCCCCGGCGTGAACGGCCAGGATGTGAATTTGTTCGTGCCGCAATCGCCGGAGAAGACCGATTCGTTTATCGTGCTGAAGCCCCGCGAACAGGGGCAGACGCTGTCTTTGACGGATGACGGCGCGATCATTACCGAGAAGCTGGCCAAGCTGTTCGATCTCGGCATTGGCAGCACATTCACCGTCCAGAACAGCGATAATGAACCCTTTGAAATACGCGTGGCGGGGATCACGGAGAACTATGCCTTGCACTACGTGTACATGACGCCGAAGTACTACGAAGACATTTTTGACGCAGCGCCCGAAGTAAACAGCCAGCTGCTGACTTATGACCGAAACGATCCGGAGTGGGAGGATCGGCTCGGGGAATCGTTAACCGCAAGCGAACGGGTCGCCATGGTGAGTTTCACGAGCGGCGTGAGCGACGCCTTCAGCGATACGATGGACAGCATGAACGTCGTGGTGGTCGTCCTCATTGTGTCCGCTGCGGCTCTCGCGTTTGTCGTGCTGTACAATCTGACGAATATCAACGTATCCGAACGGATACGCGAGCTATCGACGATCAAGGTGCTTGGCTTCTATGACAAGGAAGTAACCATGTACATTTATCGGGAAAACATGATCCTGACCGTGCTCGGGATCATAGCGGGCAATCTGGCAGGCATTTTCCTGCATCGGTTCGTGCTCCTGACCGCAGAAGTGGATGCGATGATGTTCAGTCCCACCATCCATGAAATCAGTTATGGCTACGCGGCGCTGCTGACGCTGCTGTTCTCGGCCATCGTCATGGCTTCCATGCATTACAAGCTGAAGCGGATCGACATGATCGAAGCGCTGAAGTCCGTGGAATAACATATAGCTCGGCAAGAGAGCCATTTTCGCGGGAGACGATCCTTGTGAACGGGCTCTCTTTTTCGCTGCCTGTTCATCCTGGTTTTTATGTTGCGCGCCATGCGTGAAGAGGTAATGGAATGCGATTTCCCGCGATAATTTTCATCCGCCGGCAAGATCTAGGAGAAAATATATTATAATAGACATATCCAGCCATTGTACGAACTAATATTGCTACTACATGAAGACCTGTGGGTAAATGATGTAAGAAATAGGATAACGGTCTTCGACACTCGGAGGAATGCATATGGGAATCGTCTTCTCGATCTTGAAAAAGTACCGCGTTGCAGCGATTGCGGCACTTGCCATGATGCTGATCGAGCTCACCGTCGAGCTGATTCAGCCGCTGCTTATCTCCAAAATCATCGACGACGGCATACAGAAGCAGGACATGTCCGTCGTATGGATGTGGGGAGCCGTTTTGACTGGAAGCGCTATTATAGCCTTCATCGCCGGGATATCCAGCTCTTTTTTTGCGGCGCATACGAGTCAGGGGCTCGGTTATGATCTTCGCGATCAATTGTATGACAAGGTCCAGTCTTTCTCTTATTCGATATTTAACCGGTTCGCCACCTCATCGTTGATTACCAGGCTTACGGGTGACGTTACCCAGATTCAGGACACGGTGTTCATGGGCCTGCGGTTCATGACGCGCGTCCCGCTGGTGGTGCTCGGCAGCATTATCATGGCACTGGTCGTGAATGTGAAGCTGGGCTTGCTGCTTGTGCTGACCGTGCCCGTATTGTTTATTTTCATCGCTTGGATCATGAAGCGGGCTGCCGATGCGTTCCGCAGCGTCCAGCAGCGGCTGGATGCGGTGAACGGCGTCATCCAGGAGAATCTGACCGGGATTCGCTTGATCCGCGTATTCGTGCGCATGGGCCATGAGATTGAGCGCTTTGCCCGTACCTCCGGCAAGCTGATGAGCACCACCGTCTCGACCTTGCGATTAACGGAGACAACGATGCCGTTCATTCTTCTCGTTATGAACGCCGGAATCATGGCGGTCCTGTGGTTCGGCCGCAAAGATATTGCGTCCGGCAGTGCCAGCGTCGGCGAGGTGGTCGCCGTCGTCAACTATTCCCTGCGCTGCATCGGCGCCATGTCCGCCCTGTCTTGGGTCGTCGTTGCCTTTTCCCGCGGACGGGCTTCCGCCCAGCGTGCGCAGGAGGTGCTGGGCACGGAGGATGCGGCGGCAGGCGCAAACAAGGACCTAGCCGGGAAAGTGGATATTCAAGGGGGCGTCAAATTCGAGCAAGTGAGCTTCAGTTATCCGGGCAGCGACATCGACGTCCTGACGGATATTTCCTTTGAAGCGAAGCCCGGTGAGCGCATCGCCATCATGGGAGCCACGGGTTCCGGCAAATCCTCGCTGGTCCAGCTGATTCCGCGGCTTTACGAGGAAGAGAAGGGGACCGTGTTCGTAGACGGCGTGGACGCCGCGTCGATCGAAGAGGTGAACCTGCGCAGCAGCATCGGCTATGTGCCGCAGGAAGTGCTGCTCTTCTCGGGGACGGTGCGGGAGAATATTGCTTGGGGACGCGAGGATGCAACGATGGATGAAATTCAGGAGGCGGCTCGCCGAGCTCAAATTCATGATACCATTGAGCATCTGCCTAACGGGTATGACACGATGCTGGGACAGCGCGGGGTCAATTTGTCCGGCGGACAGAAGCAGCGCCTGTCGATTGCGCGGGCGCTCGTGCGAAAGCCCGCCATCCTCATCCTGGACGACAGCACCAGCGCTCTTGACGTCCGAACGGAAGGCGCCCTGCTGGATGCCCTCAAGGATCTATCCTGCACGACGTTTTTGATTACGCAGAAGATCAGCTCGACCACTTCGGCGGATTTGATTCTGCTGCTGGATGACGGGCGTTTGATCGGAAAAGGGAACCATGACGCTTTGATGGAAAGCTCCGCTCTGTATCGGGGCATCTATGAATCCCAGTATGGAGAGGAGGCGCAGCATCATGCTCAAGGCATTCACTGAACCGTTTCGTCACCCAAGACCGAAGCTCGATCTTGACAAGAACAAGGATGGCGGCAGCCGTGGCGGCAAGCCGAAAGCCAAGGCCAAAAACTGGTCGGGCACCCTCTCCAGGATATGGACCTATCTTGCCCGGCGCAAAGGGAAACTCGCGCTCGTGCTGCTGATGGTGATGTTCAGCTCGGGCCTGGCGCTGCTGGGTCCCTACCTGCTCGGCGTCGGAGTGGACAAATTTCTGGATGATGTAAGAAATCCCGACAGCTCCATCGATTCCGCCTGGCTGTACTTTCTGGTTGGCCTGGCCGTCGTATATGTCCTTCAGGCTTTAACCACCTGGCTGCACAATGTCTGGATGATCGGCATCGCTCAAGAGACCGTGTACCGTATGCGGATGGATCTCTTCACGCACCTGCACCGGCTGCCGATTCCGTTCTACGGCAAGCGCCAGCAGGGCGAAATCATGAGCCGTCTGACGAATGACATCGAGAACGTGAGCTCGACGCTCAACAGCTCGGCCATTCAAATCTTCTCGAGCGTGCTGACTTTAATCGGCACGTTAACCGTCATGTTATGGCTTAGCCCGCTGCTTACGCTGCTGACGTTCCTGGTCGTGCCCCTGATGATGATGGGGATGCGCTGGATTACCCGCCGGACCGGCCCGCTGTTTAAAGAGCGTCAGCGCAATCTGGGGGACCTGAACGGTTACATTGAAGAAACGCTGTCCGGGCAGCGGATCATCAAGGCTTTCTCCCAGGAGGAACGGGTGGTCCGCGAATTCGATGACCGCAATCAACGGATTCGTCTATCGGGCTTCTGGGCGCAGAGCATATCGGGCTTCATTCCGAAGCTGATGAACGGGCTCAATAACTTGAGCTTTGCGATCGTGGCGGGCATTGGCGGCATTCTGGCGATTCAGGGGCATATTACGATCGGCGTCATCATTATATTCGAAAGTTATGCGCGGCAGTTTACGAGACCGCTGAACGACCTGGCGAACCAATGGAATACGCTGCTGTCCGCCATTGCGGGAGCGGAACGCGTATTCGAAGTGCTGGACGAAGAGGTTGAAGCGAAGGATGAAGGAGCGGCCGTCACGCTGAAGAGCGTGGAGGGGGCGGTCAAGTTCGACAACGTCTCGTTCTCTTACGATAAAGAGGGGGACACCCTGGAAGGCATCAGCTTTGAAGCGAAGCCCGGCGAGATGATTGCGCTGGTCGGTCCGACCGGTGCGGGAAAAACCACCTTGATCCAGCTTCTCTCCAGGTTCTACGATCCGGACAGCGGAAGCATTACCCTGGACGGCCGGGACATTTCTTCGATCCGCAGGGAAAGCCTGCGTTCGCAGATGGCTTTCGTGCTTCAGGATTCGTTCCTGTTTCAGGGCACCATTCGTGAGAATATCCGTTTTGGCCGGCTGGATGCGACCGATGCAGAAGTGGAGGAAGCCGCAAAATTGGCTAACGCCCACTCGTTCATCGTGCGCATGAAGGACGGTTATGACAAAATGCTCAAGCCTGACGGCAGCGGCATCAGCCAAGGGCAGAAGCAGCTGCTTGCGATCGCAAGGGCGATTCTGGCCAACCCCTCCATGCTGGTGCTGGATGAAGCGACAAGCAGCATCGATACCGTAACGGAGATCAAGATCCAGGAGGGGCTGCAGCGGTTGATGAAGGGGAGGACGAGCTTCGTGATTGCCCATCGTCTGAATACCATCCGCTCCGCCGACCGCATCCTGGTGCTGAAAGACGGACGCCTGCTGGAGCAGGGCTCCCATGAGGAGCTGCTGAAGCAGGGAGGGTTCTACAGCGACTTATATCATGGACAGTTGAAACGAGCCGCCATGTAACCTTAGAGTCGGCACCAAGAGGAAGAAGCGCATGTTCTTCTCTGCCCGCAGCCGCGATTGGTCGTATTTGGTTGGACCAGGTATAGGCAGGTACCCTAGTATCCGCAGCATCGTTATCGCATTTAACAAATTAGAGGCATCAGGACATCATCAAAACCACCGGAGCGGCTTACAGCCAAGCGTTGCTCCGGTGGTTTTTGTTTGGCATGCGCGGATTCAGAAGCAGCGCAGCCTGTATGCGAGCCCCGGATCATAGTCGGATGGGCAGGCATGTTTTCATCTTAACGACTCTGCATGGGCTGTCGTACCTTATTTGGAACCGGTGGTTTGAACCTGCAGCTTACGCTGTGCCGTTCTGCCAAATTGCAGTACGAACAGCAGAAGAATCCCTGCTTGCAACGCCACCAAGACGATATAGATGTTGCTGTAGGTCGAAGCTCCCTGTACCATGTTCAGCGGGTTCCAGCGGGTGCCTGCGCCAAGGTCGACGGCTTTGCCGTAAACCCCGGTGGCAATCGCGCCGGACAGGAAGTTAAGCAGCGAGAACAGTCCCATGCCAACGCCGGTTTGCTCTTTGGGCAGCGATAAGGATATCGTCTTGGAGAGCGAGATTTGCATAAACATGATACCGACATTGCCGAAGATCAGGAACAGTGCAATCAGGAGCGGCGATACGCCAGCAAAGGTGGACAACAGGGCAAAGCACAGCAGCAGCAGGGTGGAAGCCGCATAGAATAAATAGCGGGTTCCCTTGGTATCCGCGAGCTTGCCGCCTCTTCCGCCCAGCATGGCCGTGACGACGGCTCCGGGCACCATGACAAATCCGATCCATCCCGGAGCCAGACCGTTCAAATCCGACAGCAGCTGCGGAGTAAGAAAAGGCAGCGCATAGCCGACGCTCATGATGAACATGCCGAGGACAAGTCCGACCGTGTAGCTTGGGTTGCGGAACAAACGGGGCTGGACAAAAGGCGCTTTAGCCGAACGAATGCGCAGAAGGAACGCAAGGAACAGGATCAGGCTGCTTAAACCGAATATCCAGCCGCCTTGGGTCACCGCCAGGAGCAGCAGCGCGACCGTTCCGGCCAGAAGGCCGCCGCCAAGCCAATCAATCCGTGCGCCCCGGCCCTGTTCATTGCCCAGATATTTGCGATAGAGAGGGAGGGTGACCAGGATGAGCAGCGGAATAAAGAAGAGCCATCTCCAATGGAACGTGCTAACGACCAATGCGGAAACCACCGGCCCGATCGCGTTGCCGATGGCGAGCCCGGTCGCCGTTATGCCGAGTGCGCGGCCCCGGTTTTCCGCAGGGAAGTAACGGACAGGAATGATCATGGCGATTGCCGGAATGACGGCTGCCCCCGCTGCCTGAAGGATCCGTCCCAGCAGCACCATCCAGTAGGCCTGTGCGGCCAAGCCCGTGATGGAACCGACAAAGAAGAGAAGCAATCCGAAGGTGACCAGATTTTTGAGTTTATAGGTGTCGGCCAATTTTCCGTACAGGACGGAGCCTATGGCATAGATGAGCATGTAAATCGACGATACCCAGCTGACCTGGGCGAAGGAAAGCCGGAATTCCTGGCTGATTTCCGGAAGCACGATATTAAACATGGTTGCGCTCATCGACGAGAGAATCATCGTAAACGCCAGAATGCGTATTAATTTTTCAGCCGACGGCTGTTGCGGTTGCTGATGTTCGTTCATGTGATTTCCCCCTTTCCTTTGGTTACGATTTATTCTACAATCGATAGTTGATAAATAAAAATATATATTATGACATGCATTCATATACTCAAGGATATCAATTAAGGAGGAAGAACCGCATGGAACTGCTTCAGCTGCATTATTTTCAGACGGTGGCCCGAATGGAGCACATGACCAAGGCCGCGAAGGAACTTCGTATTGCCCAGCCAGCGCTAAGCAAGACGATTGCCCGCTTGGAAGAAGATTTGGGGGTGCCTCTGTTTGATCGGCAGAGCCGGCAAATCAAGCTCAATTCATTCGGAAAGGCTTTTCTGAAAAGCGTCGATACAGCGTTATCGGCCCTAGAGGAAGGCAGGAGGGAAGTCTCCGATTTGGCAGGCATGGAGCGGGGGAGCATCCGCATAGCAACGACGGCGTTGCCCCGGCTGTCCAAAGCCCTGGGCGCTTTCCGCGCGCGATATCCTGACGTGAATTTCCGCATCATTCAGATTCCGCCCGACTCCACGATGGAGATGGTGCAGATGCTGGAAAACGGAGAAGTCGATCTTTGCTTTACCGCGGCAGCCCTGGACGAAGACCACATTCGGGAGATTCCGGTCCTCCATGCGGAGGTGTTTCTGGCGGTGCCTCACGGCCATCGATTGGCGGGACGGTCCCGCATTTCCCTTCAGGAGGTGGCGGGGGAGGCCTTCATCGAGTACAAGGCAGGCCATCCGTTTCGGAAAATGAACGAGGAGTTTTGCCGATTGGCGGGGATCAGCCGGGAAGTCGTGTGTGAAGTCGATGAGCCGGCCGCATTGTCGAGCCTCGTATCGGCCGGGCTTGGAGCCGCATTTGTACCCGGATGCAAAGGGGACGACATGCCCCCGTACGCGATGGTGCGCATCGAGAAGCCTTCCTGCTACCGCACCTTCACCGTAGCCTGGCTGGAGCGGCGCTACTTGTCCAAGGCCGCAACGGAGTTCCAGTCATTCCTGGTAGACTATTTCGGCGAGTTTCAGGAGCCGATGAAGCATAAAGACGTGATCTGACAGATCACGTCTTTTTTCTGTCCCGGCCGCCTCCCTTCTACATAAGCCGAGCATCCCCTTCATACCGTTTTATAGACCAATGAACAGGGAGAAGTGGATGGCCACGCCCGTTGGTTACTCTTCATGACAACGAAGTCTTCGCACGCCCTTGCCGGTTGTTCTCAACCGGCCTAGGGAGAAGAAGGCTTTTTTGCATGCCGGATTTTCGGCCCGATATTCACCCGCTGTTCCTTGCGAAAAAATCCTTGCCTGAAATGGAACGTTCTGGTATGCTATTGTCCTTCTCTCATTTTTGCCTTGTCTGAAGTGGATGGGTCCGCCATCTAAAATGCTTATCGGAGGTGCTTCATGGTTTATTTCACATTGGCTTCCAAAGCCTATGCCCGCAATTTGCAGTACCGCGGCGCCCACATGGTGCACAATGTCGCCAGTGCGATGTTCGGCTTCATGTATGCCTGTATCTGGCTCGGTCTCGGCGCCGATTACGCGCTCGGAGATTACGGAACGCAGGGAATGGTCGGCTACATCGCCTTTACGCAAGCCGCGCTCTGGGTTTCCAGTTTCGTCACGAATGGCCTCGGCATTCCCCAAGCCGTGCGAACCGGCCATATTTCCCTGGATTTGATGCGTCCCGTTCATTTGTTCAGTCATTTGATGGCCAAGGAGTGGGGGCAAATCGCCTACCAATTCGTTTACAAATCCATCCCGATCTACCTGGTGTATTATGTTGCCTTCTCGCTGCAGCTGCCTGGAAAAGCAGTCACCTTTCTCTACGTTGCCATTGCGCTCGCAGGCGCCGCCTACTTATCGATTTGCATCAACTATCTCATCGGCGCATCGGCATTATGGACAACGGAGTCGTCTTGGTTGTATTGGGGCAACCACGCGATGATCAATCTCCTAGCCGGTTTCTTCATTCCCATCGAATGGCTGCCGGGCTGGCTTCAGACGATTGCCTGGTGGTCGCCGTATCCGTACCTGCTCTATGTGCCGACCCGGATCTATCTGGGCTTCGATGACGTTTCCCATCTGTGGGGCACGTTGTCATGGTGCGTGCTGCTGTCGCTGGCAAGCCTGCTGGCTACCGGCTTCCTAAGGCGGAAAGTGGAGGTGCAGGGAGGATGACCGTGAGATCCTGGCTATCCCTGTATGCGCTGCTGATCCGTACGAGCATCAAAAGCCGCATGCAGTACAAATTCAATTTCATCCTGGCTTCGTTTCTTGCCGCATTGATCCAAATTTCCGAGTTTCTCATGGTCGCCATCGTCCTCTACAAGTTCGGAGCCATTCAGGGCTGGTCCATGCATGAAATCGGGTATTTGTTTGCCGTCATGACGCTGTCGAAGACGCTCTACCGGACGCTTGCGGATGAAGTGCATCATCTTGAGAGATATCTGGTCAACGGGGAGCTTGACCAGCTGCTGACCCGCCCCATGCCGGTGCTGCTGGCGCTCATGCCGCAGAAATTCCGGATCATGCTGGGCGAAGTGCTGCAGGGCGGATTTCTGCTCTGGTGGTCGCTGCATGGCATGATGGCGGCAGGTCAGGTGGGATGGAGCGCGGTGCCGCAATCGCTGTACATTATCGTCACGGGTGCCGTCATCCTGTTCTCGATCGGCCTTGCGACCGCAACCTTCGGTTTTTGGACGACCCGGATCACCGAGCTTCAGAACCTGACGGAGGATGCGGCCCGGACGGCGGCCCAGTACCCGCTCACGCTGTATCCCAAATGGATGTCGTCGATCCTGCTGATCGTGGTCCCGGTGGGTTTGGTCAATTATGTCCCGTCGCTATACATACTTCGGGGCGAGCTCGGAGCCTTGGTGCTGCCTGCATTGGCTGGAGCGGCCCTGTTATGTCTCATCTTAAGTCTGAAATTCTGGCAGTTTGGTTTGACGAAATATCAAAGTACAGGGAGCTAAAGGAGGAATGCGTCCATGATTGAAGTGAGCAACATACGCAAGGAGTTCAAAACGCCGGTCGTGAAGGAGGGGCGCTTCTCCGGGCTGCGAACCCTGTTTACGAGAGAATACCGGACGAAGGAAGCCGTAAAGGGGATCAGCTTTCATGTAGAGCCGGGGGAATTCGTCGGTTACATCGGTCCGAACGGCGCCGGCAAATCCACAACCATCAAAATGCTGACCGGCATTCTCCACCCAACCTCGGGCCGCGTCTCGATCGGAGGTTTGAATCCGCACAAGGAACGGCGCAGCGTCGTGAACAATCTGGGCGTCGTATTCGGTCAGCGCAGCCAGCTGTGGTGGGACTTGCCGGTGAAGGATTCCTACGATATTTTGGCGAAAATGTACAGCGTGGATCAGGCTGACAAGGAGCGCAGACTCGGACAGTTTGCAGAACTTCTGGATTTACGGGCGTTCTGGGAAACGCCTGTGCGCAAGCTGTCGCTCGGGCAGCGCATGCGCGCCGACCTCGCGGCCGCGATGCTGCATGATCCGGACGTGCTGTTCCTGGATGAGCCGACGATCGGCCTGGACGTGAACGCCAAGCGGAACATCCGCCATTTTCTCAAGCTGATCAACGAGCAGTTCGGCAAGACCATCCTGCTCACGACGCATGACATGGATGATATCGAACAGCTCTGTAATCGCGTGATGGTCATTAACAACGGCGAGCTTTCTTATGATGGAACGGTGAAGTCCCTGCGCGAGACGATCGGGCTGCCTACGGTCATCACCGTGACCTTCCGCGGACCCTTTGTTATCCCTGAGCAGTTTCAAGGGGAAGGCAATCTTTCCGTCCCGATCCGCGTGACAGGTTCTCTGGATAACACCGTCACGATTGAGGTGAACCGCCGCGAGATGAACACGCTTGATATTTTTAAAGAGCTGGGCCGCTGGGGCGAGCTGGATGATATCGATATGGAAGATCCCGATTTTGAAGACGTGATTCATAAGGTATACTGACAAAAACAGGAGAGGGCTTCAAATAGGAGCCCTCGTATCTCTCCAATATTGCTAAACTACCAGTAGATTTTTTAATCGAACTTGGCTATAAAGGCGATCTGGAGGACTTCAGGTCATGATGTTATGGAAGTTTTCGGAAGGAGCGGCCTGGTCATACTGGACATCATGATCCCAGGATCGGATGGCTATACGATTGGACAGCGGTTCAAGCAGCGCCGTCCGGATGTGCCGATTTTAATGCTGACTGCCAGAACGCCGATAGAGGATAAACTGCAAGGGCCATCCTTTGCCGATGATTACATGACCAAGCCGTTTCATCCCGACGAGCTGGCTGGTGCACTCAGGTGCTGTTAAGGCGTTCTGGTTCGATTGCTTCGGATAACCTCCAGGTGAACGCGTTCAGTGGGCCCCGATGCACGCTGCCCAAGATGCAAGCCCGAATGGAAGAGCATGTCACTAAATAATCGGAAGTAATATTTGGGATTGCACATTTTTGGTATCTTTATACAATATAATAGGATATACACCGAAAGAGGAGCCTGCAGGAGGTTCCTCTTTAATTTGGGTGCAAATGGACATAGAGGAAGTATAATATAGAGATAAGGCGAAAGCTGCCCCGGCTCTAATCATACGAGCCCAAGAAACCGAAAGAATAACATCTACATACAAAGGATGAGCCACCATGAAGTTGATGAAGCGGATCTGGTTCCGTATCGGTAACCATTACAGGAAGAAGCGGGATTTTGAGCAAGCCCTTAAATATATGAGAAAAGGCGAGAGCGCCATTACAAGTTTTAATGACAAGCTGCACTATGCGGAACTGCTGCACAACAGCGGCTATTCGGATGAGGCCGTAGCTTATCTGGGACGCGTGATCGAAACGAGCGGCAGCCATCGCGCGTACGAGCGGCGCGCCCACATTCTGCGCGAGCTGAACCGGGAGCGCGAGGCCATCGAGGATTTGGATGAAGCGATTCGATTGAATGCGGACAATTATATGAATTGGTATACCCGGGGCATTGCGCACAAGGATTTGAACCAGTACGACGAGGCGATCCGGGATCTGAAGGAAAGCATTAAGCGAGAGGACGACAGCACGGTAATTTCGACCTACTATGAGCTGGGCATGGCCTATTACGAGAGCCGGAACCCGGCGGAAGCGGCGCACTATTTTCGTTTAAGCATCCAGAAGCCGGAGCGCGCCATTCCGATGTATTACTACATGCTGTCGGTGTCGCTGGATCTGATGGATCATGTGCAGGAAGCCGTAGGAGTCCTGCAGGAGGGAATCCAGCTGGCTGACCGGTATGAAGCGGAAGCGGATGGCGGATATGCGCTGTTCGCGGGAAGCACCAACTACAGCTATGGCGCATTCCAGACGTTTCAGCGGCAAGTGCGCGAGGCGTATTCCTTCCGGAAGCCCATGGCGGATCTGTACGTTCAGCTGGGGGATTTGGGGCAGGCCGAGCACTATCTGTCGGAGGCCATTGAACGCTATCCGGATGCGTACGAACTTTACTTAAAGAGGGCGGAGGTCTTGAACCGGTCCGGCAGCAAAGCTGCGGCCAAAGCCGATTTGGAGTGGGCGATCGAGGCGGAACCGGACGATTACCGCGCTTATTTCGATTTGGCTCGTATCTACCGCGAGGATGCCCGGGAAGAGGAAGCCTTCGAGCTGATTTCGAAGCTGTATGCGAGACAGCCGGATTCCCCGCTGGCTTGCTACTGGATGGCCGACTGCTACTACCGGCTGGGTCGCCAGGAGGAGGCGCTGGCGATCAATGACAAGCTGCTTAAGCTTGAGCATGATGACGCGCCCAATTATGTGCAGCGTGCCGATATTTATATGGAGATGAACGATCTGCCGTCTGCGGAGCAGGCTTTGAAGGAAGCGGCCGCGCTCCAGGACGGGACCGAGATCCGCAACAAGCTCAGCTACGTGCTCTATCTTCAAGGACGCAACGAGGAAGCGCTACTGGAGCTGCAGGAAGCGGTTAAGCAGGAGGAAGCATTCTCCGAGCACCCGACGTACCTGGCGGCCAGCGGTCATATTTACAAGGAGATGGGCATGTGGGATCTTGCCATCGATGCGTATTCCCAGGCGATTCAAGCGCATCCGTCCAATCCGCGATTCTATGAATTCCGTGCCGTTTGCTTCGTGGAGACCGGCCAGCTCGAGCGGGGACTGGCGGACTGCGCTCAGGGGCTCAGCTTGAACCCGGGGCAGGGAAGCCTGTACAGCCTGCGAAGCGGAATTTATTATTCGATGGGAGACTACGCGCGCGCGAAGGAGGATACGCTGCAAGTGCTGGAGCTTTCGCCGGGTCATCCCGGGGCATATTTCAGGCTGGGGCAGATTTATTACAAGGATCAAGACGAAGATGCGGCATTGGCTGCATTTGACGAGGTGCTGAAGGTGGTGCCCGAGCATGCCGAGAGCTATCTGTACAAAGCGCATATCTATTACGGCCAGTTAGAGCATGAAGATGCGGTGCAGGCGATCGTGAACTGGAGTTTGCATCTTCAGAAGGAGATGCCGGCTGCGGAGAAAATCCAAGCCATCGAAGGCCTGGAGGGTTTTGAGGAAGGTTTGCTGGATAAGGCGGTTGAACGCTTAACGGGCATGTATGGACATCAGCTTTATCTATCTTGAGAGCATGCACTTTCTGGCAGTGAGCAAGGGGTGTCACATTTTGTCTAAAATTATGGTATGATTCAATTGTTGTTGCAGCATCATGTGCTCGCAGGCGGTATCGCCACGCGGGCTTTCTTCATGTGGCAAGGAGGGGGATTATAGGATGATCTCGCTGCAAGAGGTCAGTAAAAACTTTGGCAACGGCACGGACCGTTACCTGGCAATCGATGCCGTCTCTCTCGATATTGAAGAGGGCAGCATACACGGCATCATCGGCGCAAGCGGAGCCGGTAAATCGACGCTGCTGCGCATCATGAACGTACTGGAGAGACCGGACGCCGGCAAAGTCTCGGTGAATGGGCGGGAGCTGACCGCCCTTGGCGGCAGGGAGCTTCGGGAGGCAAGAAGGTCCATCGGCATGATCTTTCAGCTGTTCCAGCTGGTCAGCAACCGGACGGTATGGGGGAACGTGTCCCTGCCGCTTGAGCTGGCAAAGGTACCGAAGGCCGTCCGTGCGGAGCGCGTTCAGGAGGTCCTGCGCTTTGTCGGGCTGGAGGATAAAGCGAAGTCATATCCTGCTCAGCTTAGCGGCGGCCAGAAGCAGCGGGTAGCGATTGCCAGAGCTTTGGCCAATTCGCCGACCGTCTTGCTGTGCGATGAGCCGACGTCTTCCCTGGATCCGCGGACGACGGCGGATATTCTGGATGTGTTAAGACATATTAACCGGACGCTGGGGGTTACGATCGTCATTGTCTCACACGAAATGGACGTGGTGAACGGCATCTGCGACCATGTGTCCGTGATGGAGGACGGCCGCTTGACCCGAACGTACCGTAATAGCCAACAGGATGGAGTGGTTCCTCAAGATACCGGAACTCCAACTAACGGTGCTGGAGAAACGGGAGGATTGGGGCTTCTATGAATGACATTATTCAATACGTGAACGATTATTTGGCCTATGTCCTCCAGTATCAGCATGAAATATGGCGGGCGATTGGCGAGACGTTCATTATGGTGGGCATTTCGATCGCTGCTGCTATAATACTGGGTCTTCCGGTCGGAACACTGCTATTTCTGTGCCGAAAAGGACAGCAGTATGAGAACCGGCTATTGTTCTCCATTCTGAATGCTCTGGTCAACGTTATACGGTCATTTCCGTTTCTGCTGCTCGTTGTTGCCATGATTCCGGTCACAAGGTGGATTGTCGGTACATCGCTCGGAACGGTGGCCGCTGCCGTGCCGCTATCCGTCGTAGCGGTAGCCTACTACTCCAGATTGGTTGAGCAATCCCTGCTGGAGGTGCCGAAGGAAGTGATGGAGGCCGCCGCTTCCATGGGGGCCTCCACGATCCAGATGATATTCAAGTTCCTGTATGTGGAGGCCAGGTCGGGCCTTGCGCTCGGACTGACAACCTCCACGATCAGTTTTATTTCGTATTCCACGGTCATGGGGATCGTGGGCGGGGGCGGCGTCGGGGATTTCGCGATCCGCTACGGGTACCAACGATTCGAGGAAGAGATCATGACGTTTACGATCATCATCATGATCATTCTGGTACAATCGATCCAGTTCGCCGGGAACCTGGCCTCCAGGCTGCTGGACAAAAGAAAAGTATAATTGCGGTTTTGAACGTGCTTGCACAGATTCTATTTTTTACCTGGAGGTAACCTAAAATGAATAAAAAATTATCGCTGCTTCTGCTGACCCTCATGCTTGCGCTTGCGGGCTGCGGGCAGCAGCCAGCCAAGGACGAAGCCCCGGAGAGCGTGGTGCCCGAAGCGAAAGAAGAAGTGACGCTGAAGGTTGCAACGCTCATTCCGCCGATGACGGAAGTGCTTGAGCTGGTGAAACCGATGCTGAAGGAAGAAGGCATCAATCTGGACATCCGGATTCTGTCCGATAATGTGCAGCCGAACAATGCGCTTGCCCATAAAGAGGTGGATGCGAACTTCTTCCAGCATGTACCGTACATGGAAGAGTACAATGCGAACAACGGGTCGGAACTGGTTCCGGTCACGCCGATCTATAATGCCGTTTTCGGTGCGTACTCCAAAAAATACAAAACCATCGAAGAGCTTCCGGACGGCGCAACGATAGCCATTCCTAACGATCCTTCCAACATCGGCCGATCTCTGGTGATGTTTGAGAAGAACGGTCTGATCAAGCTGAAGGAAGGCGTCGGCATCAAAGCGACGCAGGCCGACATCGTGGAGAACCCGCATCAATACAAGTTCACCGAGGTGGATCTGCTGATGCTGGCCCGTACCCTCGACGACGTCGATATGGTGGCCATGACGCCGGCCTATGCCAAACCGCTGGGACTGACGCCTAAGAAGGATGCCCTGGTAACCGAAGGCAACGACTCCGATTTCACGATTACACTGGTGGCCCGCAAGGATAACGTGGATTCCGAACCGATTCAAAAGCTCGCCCAGGCGATGACCAGCCCCGAAGTGAAGAAGTTCTTCGAGGAGAACTATTCCGAGATCGCGTTGCCGGCTTTTGAATAAATCAACGTTTCATTTTGGCCATAGCCTGACCGTTCCCCTGATTTTCGGGGAGCGGTTGTTTTTTTGAGCGCAGGCAAATATGGTATACTCTTGATGGATTTGAGAGAGGGCATCTTACATACCATACGTATTGGAGTTGAGAATTTATGAAAAAAGAAGTAATCGACAGACTCATTACCTATGCGCAGATGGATACGCAATCCGATGAGAACAGCCATACTTGTCCTTCTACGCCCGGACAGCTGACGCTGGGCCGGCTGCTGGTGGACGAACTGAAGGGCATCGGCATGCAGGAAGTCACCATGGATGAGAACGGCTATGTGATGGCCACGCTTCCGGCTAACACGGATAAATCCATCCCGACCATCGGCTTTTTGGCCCATATCGATACGGCGACCGATTTTACGGGTGCCGGCGTCAAACCGCGGATCGTCGAACAATATGACGGACAAGACATCGTTTTGAATCAAGCGCAGAACGTGATCCTCTCCCCGCAAGATTTTCCGGAGCTGAGCGGTTACAAAGGACATACGCTCGTGACAACGGATGGCACGACGCTGCTGGGAGCCGACGATAAAGCGGGCATTGCAGAGATCATGACGGCAATGAATTACCTGATCCAGCATCCGGAGCTGAAGCACGGCAAAATCCGCGTGGCCTTCACGCCCGACGAAGAGATCGGCAGAGGACCGCATAAATTCGACGTGGAGGCCTTTGGCGCCAAATATGCGTATACGATGGACGGGGGGCCGCTAGGAGAGCTGCAATATGAAAGCTTTAATGCGGCAGCCGCGCTCGTGACTTGCAAAGGCAAGAATGTCCACCCCGGAACGGCCAAGGGCAAAATGGTCAACGCGGCGAAAATTGCTATGGAACTGAACGGCATGCTCCCTGCGGAAGAAGCGCCTGAACATACCGAGGGGTATGAAGGCTTCTTTCATCTCACTTCCATCGAAGGCGATGTGGAGGTGACCGAGCTTCGTTATATTATCCGCGACCATGACCGGGAGCTGTTCGAAGGCAGGAAGGCCAAGCTGGCTTCCATCGTCGAAGTGCTTCAGGACAAGTATGGAGCCGAGCGGATCGTGCTTCAGATGAAAGACCAATATTACAATATGCGGGAGAAAATCGAGCCGGTCAAAGAAGTGGTCGACATCGCGCAGACCGCAATGGAGAAGCTGGGAATCAAGCCGATTATCGAACCGATCCGCGGGGGAACCGACGGTTCCCAACTGTCGTACATGGGCCTGCCGACACCGAACATTTTTACGGGCGGGGAGAACTATCACGGACGATATGAATACGTGTCCGCCGACAACATGGTACTGGCCGTCCAGACGATTATCGAGATTGTGCAGCTGTATGAGGCGCAGGCCTAAGTTAAAAGGCAGTTGGTGTTATTTAGAGAAGAGCTCCCGGCATGCATGCCGGGAGCTCTTTTCATTTGCAGGATCATGTTGTATTCGAGCTTTTTTCCAGGCTGTACTTATATTCGCTGGGGGTCATGCCTGTCCATTTGCGGAACTGCTTGGAGAAATAGAGAGCGTCGTTGAAACCGACGGAGGAGGCAATTTCATGGATGGAGAAAGATGATCTCATGAGTGCTTTGGCCTTCTCGATGCGTACCTTCATGAGGTACTGCATGGGCGAAAGGCCCGTATGCTGTTTGAACATCTTGGACAGGTGGGCCCGGTGATAGCCGAGTGCCTTCGCCATCTGATCTATGGACAGCTGCTGGTGATATTGGGTCGAAATCCAGCGCTCCGTCTGTCTCACGCCCCGCTCAATATCCGGCACGTCATTGGAGTTCGACGGAAGAAACTCGCGGTTTAACATCGCCAGCTTATGGAGCAGCAATCGGAGCCACCCGGAAGCCTGAAGATCCTCCAGCCAAGGGTGATCCGATTGGTTAAACCCGAGACGCAGATGACGGTACATCTCGGCCAGGGCGTTCAGCTCGGTTTCTTCCGTGCAGCGGATAATCGGCCTGACGGGTGTAACGCCCATATCAGCCAGCAGCAGGTTGGTGCCTTTCTCCTGCAGAGCCACCCAGTTGTAGTGCCAGGGGTTCCGGTCGTCCGCTTCATAGCTGAACAGAACGCCGGGAAGGATCACGAAGGTATCGCCTGCCCGGCAGTGATGCACCTTGCCAGCGCATTCGAACACGCCTTGGCCAGCCAGGACGGTGTGAATAAGGCAGTAATCATGGATGATGGGCCCGATTTTGTGGCGGGGTACGGGCGTGCCTTCGCCGCTGAACAGAATGTTCAGGTCATGGCCGCCGGGCGAAGGGTTCATGCCAATCGCGTAAAGGGTATGGTCCGGCAAAATGGACATTTTATTCGCTCCTCCTTAAACGTGTGCGATATCGATTCATGATGAGGATATGGGTTAGAGTTAGATTACATAATCGCACGACAAATGTCCATATGGCACTTGTTTTGCTCCATATTCAAAAAAGGCCGATTATCTTATAGTTAGTCATGTGAAAGCGTATTAATTTATGGAGTTTAAGGAGGGCATTTATTGATGTCTAAGATTACATTCATCGGAGCAGGAAGTACCGTATTTGCCAAAAACGTCCTGGGTGATTGCATGCAGACGCCGGCTTTGCAGGGATTTGAACTTGCTTTGTTTGATATTGACCCCGTCCGTTTGAAAGACTCGGAGAACATGCTGAATAATATAAAGAAGACCAGCGGGAGCACCTGTGTCGTAAAATCATACGGCGACCGCAAGGAAGCGCTTCGCGGAGCAAAATACGTCATTAACGCGATTCAGGTTGGAGGTTATGACCCGTGCACGATCACGGACTTCGAGGTTCCGAAGAAATACGGGCTAAGACAAACGATAGCGGATACCGTGGGAATCGGCGGGATATTCCGCAACCTCCGTACCATCCCGGTGATGCTGGATTTCGCGGCTGATATGCGGGAGGTTTGTCCAAACGCCTTATTCCTCAACTATACGAATCCAATGGCAGTGCTGACCAATGCCATGAACACGCTGGGCGGCGTTCAAACCGTAGGTCTGTGCCACAGCGTTCAGGCATGCATCCCGCATCTGTTCGATAATTTGGGAATAGACAAGGAAGGCGTGCAGGCCAAAATCGCCGGCATCAATCATATGGCATGGCTGCTTGAGGTAACGAAGGACGGCGTGGACCTGTATCCGGAAATCAAGAAGCGCGCGGCGGAGAAGCAGAAGGAGAAGCACCATGATATGGTCCGTCTCGAGATGATGCTGAACTTCGGTTACTACATTACCGAATCGTCCGAGCATAACGCCGAATACCATCCGTATTTCATCAAACGCAACTATCCGGAGCTGATCGAACGCTTTAACATCCCGCTGGATGAATACCCGCGGCGCTGCGTGAACCAAATCGAGGGCTGGAAGGCGATGCGCGAGGATCTGGTCAACAACCAGGATCTGAAGCACAACCGCTCCCATGAATATGCCTCCTACATTTTGGAAGCAATCGAGACCGATGTGCCGTTCAAAATCGGCGGCAATGTGATGAATACGGGACTGATCACGAACCTTCCGAAGGAAGCCTGCGTCGAGGTTCCGTGTCTGGTCGATGCCAGCGGCGTGACGCCAACCTATGTTGGCGATCTGCCTCCGCAGTGTGCCGCGCTGAACCGCACCAATATCAACACCCAACTACTGACGCTGGAAGCCGCGGCAACCGGCAAGAAGGAGCATATCTATCATGCGGCGATGCTGGATCCGCATACGGCTGCCGAATTGTCCATGGATGACATCAAGAGCCTGTGCGACGACTTGATCGAAGCGCACGGAGACTGGCTTCCTAAATACCAGTAAGGAAGAATGGATGAACGAAGTAACGCAAGGAGCAGGGGATCCTCCCCGCTCCTTGCGTTTTTTTGAAGCGCAAGTGGACAGGCCGATGTTACACTAAACCTAATGATGATTCGTTTTGACTGTCACTTTATGTAAACTGCTTAAGCAGATATATGGAGGTGCGGTATGAAGCTGAGGCTATTTAACCAGAGGCTATTTATGTGCCTGCTGTTCCTGTTTACGGCAGGATGTGCCCGTGATGTAACGGTGTTCGAGTCTGCGGTTTATTCGCTGGGAGACGACAGGATTACCGTGGATTGCTCCAACGAAGTGAATCGTAACCGGAAGAATCATACGGACGAGGGGTACCACTGTGAGGTGCTGGTCACCGAATCGACTTCCCTGAAGGCAAATGGAGGAGAAGCTATCACGCTGGATGAGCTAAAGGAAGGCGATCTTATCCGGATCACGTTAAAAAAGCCCTTGAACATAAGCAAAAACAACAGAAGTTTTGAGGCCAAAGTAATTATGCTGCAAACCCAATAAAAGAGAGACGTCTTTCGCTGCGAAAGACGTCTCTCTTTTTCGTAAAACGGACCACGTGCGTCATCGCTTACGGGCTCAGTTTCGCGCGCGGGAGCGTGATGAGAAACACGGTTCCCGATCTTGGCGAGCTTCGTACCGAGACACTTCCGTTCATGGCGCGGATGGCTTGATAAGAGAAGGTGAGCCCAAGTCCGGTGCCGCTCATTTTGGTGGAATAGTAGATCGAACCGAGACGGCTTAGCTGCTCGGGGGTCATGCCGATCCCGTTGTCCTTGATTTCCACGGCCACCTGATCCGTTTCTTCAAAGACGGTAATGTTGACCATGCCGTTGGCGACGTCTTTGCACGCCTCGATCGCATTCTTGATAAAGTTGACCAGCAGCTGCTTGAGCTCTGCGGGACTCCCCGAAATATAGAGATTAGACACGGGAGAGTCCGTGCTGAGGGTGACGTTACTCATATTGGCATATGAAGTCATAAGCTCAACGACGGACTTGATTTGGGCGGTTAGCTCGATTCGCTGCTGAAACGGCAAGTGAGGCTTGCTGATCGAGAGGTATTCGGACAAGATCTGTTCGGTTCGGCGAATTTCCTCCATGCTGATTTCTAGGAATCGTTCGGTTTTTTCCGGAGGGAACGTGCCGCTTTTGATCAATTGCAGGAACCCCAGCACGGTGGTCAGCGGATTGCGGACCTCATGGGCAAGGGAGGCGGCGACATGATTTACGGCTTCGGCTTTTTCATTCTGGATATATCGCAGATAAAGCTCCTTGTCGGATACGGACTTGTTAAACAGGGTCACGAGAAGCCATATCCCGAGCGAGTTATGAACCGGCATGGCAAAAATATTAAAAACAAAGTAATTCATGATGTAGTCGGGTTTGGTTATATAGAGTACCAGGAGCGGAAGAACCGAGAAGCTGATGCCGGCTATAAAAATGATCCATAATTTGTGTTTGCTTCGGTGATACAGGAATGACAGCAGAACGGACAGCGGGAACGTAAAGATCAAGATGATAATGGCGTCGATCATGCCGGATCCGCCAATGTACAGCCTGTAGATCAGAAATTCCACGAGCAGAATTGCCCCTGTCAGGAACCCTCCGAACAGCATGCCGAAGAACATAATGACATACCGCACGTCAAAGATCAGCCCGCTTTGGACAGACGAAGCAAAGGTCATGGACAGCAGCATGCACAGCGAACAAATGACCATGATGAAATTACGGGAATAGTTGACTGTCAGTTTTCTGTAATAGATGTTGTATGCAACAAAAGGCATCAATGCAAACAACAGCTGCAGCAAAACATCTTTGATCACAGGCAGTAGGCCCACCCCTTTGAAGAGTATCGGATCGTCCGCTAGATTTCCATGTCCATTCAAGTTCGACGTCAAATGGAAAAATCCTTGAGGCTTGAATAAAAATGACAAAAAAAATAATTCGTACTCAGATTGAACCAAGGTACATATAAATCCATCAAGAAAGCGCTTGCAGACAACCGATGTTCGACTCGGATACTCAGCACTTAAGTGAGAACACATTTCTATGAAGGGGAGGGTTCACAAGTGAAGCTGAAAACCGTTCTGAGACCCATGTTCATTCTATTGTTGGCCGCGTCTTTTTTTGTTGCCGGGTGCCAAAGCGTAACGCCGCCGCCGACAGCATCAGAAACACCGCCGCCTAATGAAGAAGTTAAGACGCCCGGAGGAAGCGAAGAACCGGCACCGCAAGGCGATGCGAAAGCAACGCCGAGAAACGAAACGCTTTACGTGAACGGCTTGCAATGGGGAGCGCCCACGAATTTCAACCTGCTTAGCGGAAACCCGGCGTTTCCGATCAACTACGGAAATTCGAGGGAACTGGTGTACGAAACGTTGTTTATGGTCAACCAGCTCACAGGCGAGTTAGAGCCGCTGCTTGGGACCAAGTACGAATGGATCGACGATCTCAACTTGCGGATCGAGCTGAATCAGGATGCCAAATGGAGCGACGGCAAGCCGTTCACATCCGACGATGTCGTCTATACCTACCAGCTTGGCAAAAAGTATGACATCAACTGGAGCAGCTTCTGGACGTACATCGAGGACGTAACGGCGGACGGACCGCAAACGGTGAACATTGCACTCAATAAAGATAATCCGAACAAGTTGACCGTGCTCGACAGCATTGAGATTATGCCGATGCTGCCCAAACATGTCTGGGAAGAGGTCGAGAAGAAAGCCAATAACGATCTTGCCACCATTCGGAAGGAAGTCAACGAGGACCCGATCGGAACAGGGCCTTATAAAATGTATTTTTACAATGACCAGAAAATCACGATTATACGGGACGATAACTACTGGGGCCAGGCGCTCTTCGGCAAGCTGCCGGCTCCAAAGTACATCACCCATGTCATCTATAAAGATAATGCCGCGGGCGATCTGGCGTTCAAGAGCGGCCAGGTCGACGTATCGCAGCAGTTTATTCCGCAGGTATGGAAAATGTGGGAAGGCGGGGCTCCGGTCAAAACCTATATCAAAGAAGCGCCTTATTATGTGCCCGGCTCCATGCCGTCGATTTTCTTCAATATGACAAAGGAAGGGCTCGACAATGCGGATGTCCGCAGAGCGATTGCAATGGCAATTGACTACGGCAAAATCTCCGAGCTGGCTATCAGCGGCTACTCCGCCCCGATGGAACCGTCGTTGACGCTCAATACGGAAGCCGAAGCGAAATATGTGGACCAGGCGGCCATCCAACCGCTCCAGTGGACAACGGACGTGGAAGCGGCCAATGCGCTGCTCGATTCCATCGGCGCCGCGAAAGGGAAAGACGGCATCCGCGTTCTGAACGGTACCCGACTCGGTCCGTTTGAGATTGAATGTCCGTACGGCTGGTCGGATTGGAACGCTGCGCTTGAGATCGTCGCCCAGAACGCGAAAGCGATCGGCATCGAGATTCGGACCAAATTCCCGGAAGCGCCGGTATGGACCAATGATCTTCAGACCGGCAAGTTCG
This sequence comes from Paenibacillus sp. cl141a, assembly GCF_900109305.1. NCBI lineage: Bacteria > Bacillati > Bacillota > Bacilli > Caryophanales > Paenibacillaceae > Paenibacillus > Paenibacillus sp. cl141a. Next base: position 205,822 of record NZ_FNZO01000005.1, on the reverse strand, counting down.
ACATTATCATGAACACGCCTGCGGGCGGAGTCAGCCCGAGCCAGCCGTGGAACCGCGCCATGACCATCATGTACTCCAAAGGCGTTGCGCCAATGGGCGAAATGGCATTCTACAACTGGGGCCGATACAAGAACGATCAGGCGGATGCCATCATCGAGAAGATTCCTACCATTTCGGACGAAGCCGAATTGAAAGCCCTCTACACCGAACTGACCCAAATCTGGTTGAAGGATATCCCGTCGATTCCGCTCATGTATCGTCCATGGGTATTCGATACGGTTAATGAATCGGTCTGGAAGGGCTTCCCGACCGAAGGGGACGGCAGCAACATTCCTCCTCAAATTTCAATGGATGGGGCCGGCATCAAGTCGCTGTATCAGATTCATAACTGAGGATATAACTCAATGAACGAAGACCTGTATTGGTGGATTAGCACCCCTGATATAGGTCTCTTTTCCACCAAATTCGAAGGTGCGATTCATGGGGGTGAGCTGCTTGAGTGTTTACGGAAAATATATCGTCAAGAAGTTCTTCTGGTATTTTCTGACGCTGGTAATCGCCGTTACGCTGAACTTTCTGTTGCCCCGGATGATTGAGGGGAATCCGGTCAGCATGATCGTGTCCGAGATGACGCAGGGGATGACCGACAGCGATACGATCAAGCGGGTCTATGAGACCTTTCTTGTGGAGTTCGGCATCGACAAGCCTTTATGGGAACAATTCTTCATCTATCTGAAAAATTTGGCGACCGGCAATTTGGGCACTTCGTTCGGGCTGTATCCGAAACCGGTCACGGAGATTTTGGCCTCGGCAGTGCCGTGGACGATCGGTCTCCAGCTTCCGGCCATCCTGGTTGGCTGGATCATCGGCAACGTGCTGGGCGCCGTTGCGGCATACCGCAAGGGCGTGTTCGATAAAGTGATTTTTCCGGTGGCTTTATTCGTGAATTCCATTCCGTTCTTCACGCTGGCCATTATCATGCTGTACGTGTTTGCGCTGTCCCTGAACTGGTTTCCGCTGCATGGCGGCTACGACTATCAGATGGTGCCGACGCTCAGCTTTGAATTCTTTGCTTCGGTGCTTCGGCATCACACGCTTCCGTTCCTGTCGATCGTCCTGGTGACCATCGGCGGTCAAGCCATCGGCATGCGCGAGATGTCCATCTATGAGCTGAATTCGGATTATGTCCTGTACAGCAAGCTGCTTGGGATACGGGATTCCAAGATCGCGAAATATGTATTCCGGAATGCCATGCTGCCCCAGATAACGGGACTGGCGTTATCCATCGGCACGATGGTAGGCGGCTCTCTGATTTGCGAGATCGTGTTCAGTTATCCTGGAATCGGCACCTGGATGTTCACGGCGATCCGTCAGCTCGATTATCCGTTAATTTCTGGCTGCACCCTCTTGATCGCCCTGGCTGTGCTGCTGGCTAACTTTACGATCGACTTAATCTACGGCTGGATCGATCCGAGAATCAAGGCCGCTCAGATGGAGGATCAATAATATGAACAGTTCCTTTCGCATATTGATCAAATCGCCAAAGTTTATGTTCGGAGCCTGCATGCTGCTGGCCATGATCGGCATGGTGCTGATCTACCCGCTCTTTAACCGCAATGATCCGCTGGAAATGATCGCCCTGGCGTATCAACCGCCGGACTCGAAGCTGCTGCTCGGGTCGGATAACTTCGGCAGGGATTTATTTCTTGAATTGATCTACGGCATTCGGACCTCCCTGCAGGTGGGGCTGATTGCCGGCGTATTTGCTACCGTTATCGGCCTTGTAATCGGTTTAGCCTCAGGTTATATCGGAGGCATCATCGATAACCTGCTGACCGCGATCACCAACATTTTCATCGTGATTCCTTCCTTTGTCATCCTGATTTTGATCTCGGTCAGCATCGATTCGCGAAGCTCGTTTGTCACGGCGGTCATCATCGGCATCACCAGCTGGCCCTGGACGGCCAGGGCCGTAAGGGCGCAAACCTCCTCTTTGCGAAACCGGGATCACGTGAACATCGCAAAAATATCCGGGTACAGCACGCCGCGCATCATTGTCTCGGAGATTTTGCCGTACATCGCCTCCTATGTCGTAATGGCTTTCGTGCTGCAGACGGCATCGGGCATTCTCTCCGAGGCTTCCATTTCGATGCTGGGGCTCGGCCCTTACAACACGATTTCCCTCGGCATCATCATGAATTGGGCGCTCGTCTTCGAAGCGCCGGTTGCCGGGGCATGGTGGGCTTTTATCCCGGCGGCGATTTCCATCGCCATCATCACCTTCTCCTTGTACATGATGAACACCGGCATGGATGAAATATTCAATCCGAAGATTAGGAGCTGATGGGGCCTTGAGCACAAATATACTGGAAGTTAACGAATTGAAAACCTTTTACCGTACCCGGCTGAAGGAGCATGTATATGCCGTAGACTGCGTCAGCTTCTCGCTCGAGAAGGGGAAGACGCTGGGCATTGCCGGCGAATCCGGCTGCGGCAAATCGACCCTTGCCCTCAGCCTGATGGGATTCTATTTCCCGCCGCTGCATTTCGGCAGCGGTTCGATTGTCATCAACGGCACGGACATTATGAAGCTCGGCAAGGAACAGCTTCGTTCCCGGGTGTCGGGAAGAGAGATATCGTATATTCCGCAAGCGGCCATGAATGCCCTGAATCCTACGCTCAAAATCATTCGATTCATCGAGGATATCATGAAGGAGCACCGCCCCGAGCTGAACAAGAAGCAGGTGTGGGATATGGCGGCGGAGCGGTTCGAGACCTTGAATTTGTCGACCAAGGTGCTGAACTCCTATCCGAATGAGCTGTCGGGGGGAATGAAGCAGAGAACGGTCATCGCGATTTCCACCATTCTGAATCCGAAAGTGCTGATTGCGGACGAACCGACCTCGGCCCTGGACGTAACCTCGCAGAAAGCGGTAATCAAACTGCTTAAAAGTCTGCTGGACCGCGGCTTTATCCAATCCCTTGTCTTCATCACGCACGAGCTGCCGCTGCTCTATCATGTAACGGATGACATCATCGTCATGTATGCGGGGGAAATCGTGGAGCGGGGAACCGCAGAGCAAATGATTTTTGACCCGATCCATCCTTATACGAAAAAGCTGATGGGCTCCATCATCGTGCCCGAGGAGGGCATGAAGGGCCATAAGCTTGCCGCCATTCCGGGGACCCCGCCCAATCTGAAGAACGTGCCGGAGGGCTGCCGGTTCGCCGACCGCTGCTCCTATGTGCAGGATGCCTGCCGGAAGGGCAAGATAACGAGCCGGACCGTGGAGGATCGAATCTATCGGTGCATCGTGGAGCCTGATGTGCTTAAGGAGTGGTATGCGAATGAAGGGGAATGACGTGCTGATTCGGGGAGAGCATCTCACGAAGGTGTTCGGTTACGGGAAGCAGAAGACAACCGCCGTAGAGGATGTCAGCTTTACCTTTCATGAAGGCGAAATCATATCGATTGTCGGCGAGAGCGGAAGCGGCAAAACGACGCTGGCAAAAATGATTATGGGCTTGCTGAAAGAGACCAGCGGGACGATTGAATATATGGGCAAGCCGAGACGGCTGAAGCGGCATGGAGACCGCAAGCGCTATTGGAAGAACATTCAGGCGATTTTCCAGGACCCGTTCTCTTCGTTCAACCTGTTCTACAAAGTCGAGAAGCTGCTGCTCGACTGCATCAAGCTGCAGGGAGATAAACTGACGAAGGAGGAGCAATTCCGCAAGATGAAGGAAGCATGTTCCTTCGTCAATCTAAAATTCGAAGAGCTGCATAATAAATATCCGTTCGAATTGTCCGGCGGGCAGATGCAGCGCCTGATGATCGCCCGGATTTTCATGCTTCATCCGAAGCTGCTTATTGCGGATGAACCGACCTCCATGGTCGATGCGTGCTCGCGGTCCACGATTCTTGATATGCTCTTGAAGCTGCGGGATGAGAACAACATGACGATTATTTTTATAACCCATGACGTAGGGCTTGCTTATTATGTCAGCGATACGCTGTATATCATGGAACAGGGGAAAGTCGTGGAGCGCGGACCGGCGGAAGAGGTTATCCTGAATCCGCGGCATCCGTATACGCAGCAGCTGATATCGGATGTGCCCAAGATCCATTCCGAGTGGGATTTGGCATAAGGTTAGCTATGGAAAGCTTATGGAAGGCTCGAAGCGAGAAACGGCTTCGAGCTTTTATTTTGGCAAGAGACAAGGAACGGGGGCACCTCCATAGACTTACCCACCTGGACACGCAAGAAAACTCCCTTCGATACGTAGTCTGTCATCTTGGCATGTACGTCGATCGACCATTTTCGCTTAGGGCATGCACATGCATAGGACCGCTGGCGCTTCCTGTATTTTCGCAGATATGACACTCAGAAACGTGACATAAAATTTCTTAGTCCTTGATCTTCGCATTTGTGAAGGATCTGCCGATAAATGATATGGCTGCCATTGGGTTCGTCCCGCAGCCTGCATTCGGCATAACGCAAAGCCCTGTCGTGGCTTGCGTGTATGCTTCATAAGGAGACTATCAAACATCATGCACAGCTACTTCTTGGGGGCAACCGTTTTGGTGTTGGCCGCCATGACGTTTCTTTTCTTGATTATCTTATACAGATGTGGTTATCAGCGGAAGTTAAGCCATCGGGCCTTGGACATGGCCGAGAGCAGGTTCCGCATGCTTGACGATATGCTGCTTACGCTGGATGTCGGGATTTGGTCATACGATGTCGGCACCAGGACCATACAAAATACATCCTTGGCTTTTCATAAAATCACGGGTTACTCGCATCGCGATTTCTCGGACGGGCTCTCCTGGGAAACGATGATCCATCCCGAAGATATGGCATTGTTCCGATCCTTGGTTGACAAGCTTCGGCAAGGCGAGGCGGTCCATACCGAATACCGCATCCTCCATGCGGATGGCGACGTACGCTGGGTTCAGGTGAAAATGATTCCGACGATGAATGAGTATGGGCAATTGATTCGTACGGACGGCATTGCCGTTGACATTACTTCGCGCTTCCGCATGGAGGAGGCGCTGTATGATATCACGCAACGCAAGAAGATGGAGCAGGCCCTCAAGGAAAGCATGGACCGGTATCGACGGCTGGTGGAGCAATCCCCCATTGCCATTGCGGTTTGCAAGGACGACAGGCTGATGTATGTGAACCCAGCCGGACTTCGGATCCTAGGGGCTTTCGGACTTGACAATATCCTGGGCACCAATCCTTGGGATTGGGTGATCAATCCTTATGAGGAAACTGCGCGCAATCGGCTTAAGCGGCTTATTCGGGCAGGGGAAGTTGTCGCCGAGGAACTATCTGTAAGGCGGGTTGACGGCGAGCAGGTCGATGTTGTCGCAACCGCCCTATTTGATGCGGAATCGGATGCGACTGAGATTTTTTTCGAGGACATTACTGCCCGCAAATCGGCGGAACGGGCTTTAATGGAGAGCGACCGAATTAACCGCCACATTCTGGATATCGCACCGGTCGCGATGTTCCTGCACTCCGATTTTTCTTACATTTACGCGAATCCCGCTGGCTTATCCTTATTGGGAATTACGGACATCGCGCAATTGGACGGCACCTCCTTCCAAGACGTGATTCCTTCCGACCAACTCGAGTTCGTGACGTCTGAGGTTGAACATGTGTACGAAAGCGGGACTACCTCCGAGCTCGCGGGAAATAAGCTGGTCCGGCTGGATGGAACGATCATCGATATCGAGGCCATCACGACGCCGATCCCTTATATAAGCGATAATACGGCGCTTACCATTATTCGGGATGTAACGGAACAGAAGCAGGCCGAACGCGAGCGGATTGCGGCAGAGCGCCTTGTCCGGGAGAGCGAGGACCGGTATTTCAGGCTTCAGATGAGCCTGGACCAATTCTCCTCGGATCTGTTCGGGATGGTGAAGATCAGCGAATTGAACGCCCGGATCGTGCAGGAGATCAGGAAAGTGCTGGGAACGGACCGGGTGAGCCTGATTCGGATCAACCACCACAGCCTGCATATCAAGATTCAAGGCGGCAGCAAAGAGCTGCCGCAAAGGGTGCTTCACGTGATCCATAAATGCGGCCCCGAGCATATTCCGCTTTGCAAGCTGTTTGAGACGTGCGACGGATATTTCGTCAAGATCGGGGAGATGAACGGGGACAGCAGCATCGTCTGCATCGCAGGCGAGGCTCCGCTGCTCATGATTCAGGCCAAGAAAATATGGCTGGAGACGATTACCCGCTATGCAAGCGTCCTGTACGATAATTTTCGCGTGATTGAGGACTTGACGAGGGAGCTGGAGAAGCTGGGATCCTCACAGCAGATCATGCCCCTTTGGCTGCTGCGGCTGATGCTGCATCTCTCCGAGAATGAGCGGAAGCGACTGTCCCAGGATCTTCACGATGCCGCGCTCCAGGAACAGATTATCTGGTACAGGAAATTGAATCAGATTACATCGGATCTTGATCTGCCGGAACATCTGCGTCCACAGCTGGAGGAGATTGAGCAGGGGCTTCTGGATGTCATTTATCAGATCCGAATCACGTGCAATGAGCTTCGCCCACCGCTGCTGAAGGAAGAGGGGCTGGAACGTTCGCTTGAGGCATTGTTTGAATTCACCCAGCTCCGCACCAATTACTCCATACAGTTCGACTGCTCGAACTTTGTTGATGATATCAGTGACGACCATTTGATCGGGTTGTACAGGATCGTTCAGGAGCTGCTGGCGAATGCCACGAAGCATTCCAATGCGACGGAGGTAAAGCTTCGTTTGTCCACCCAGTCGGATGAGGTCAATCTGAGTTATGAAGATAACGGAGTCGGAATCGATCCCAGCCAGAAGCCGGATCAATTCAACAGTATGGGTATCGGCGGCATGAAGGAAAGGGTGAGAAGCATGAACGGCATAATCCAGTTCGACTCATCGGAGAGCGGGGGGGTGGCTGTCTATATATCGATAACGGCAAAGTAAGCATGGGTACCGGCAAAGCAGCAAGCAAGATACCAGACTAAAGGAGTCATGAGGGTTATGAAGATCGATATTTTATTGGTGGATGACCATCCCTCGGTGATGGAGGGAACCAAGGTGCTGCTCGAACAGGAAAAGGATATGTTCGTCAAGCTTGCCAATACGCCGGAGCGCGCGCTGGAACTGGTCAATACGGAGCGCTTTGACGTGATGCTGATCGATATGCATATGCCGGGGATGAACGGAATCGATTTGGCCAAGCAGATCCTCCGGATCGCCCCGAACGCGGTGATGCTGATCTACACGGGCTTTGAAGTCAGCAATCATTTTAACCTGATCATGGAGGCGGGACTGGCTGGTTTTGTCTCGAAAACGTCAGGCAAAGAGCAGCTGGTGACGGCTGTTCGATGTGCACTGCGAGGCGAAGTGGTTCTTCCGTTGACACTCGTGAAGCAGCTCCGCCGCGTGACCGCGAATGGCCCGGAACGGACGGCGGGTACGCCGGCAGCCCAGTCTATAACCGATAAAGAATACAGCATTCTTAAGGAGATCGCTCGAGGAAAGAGCAATAAGGAAATTGCGGGGACGGTTATTATGAGCCAGCGGTCACTGGAGTACTGCTTAACCAACCTGTTTCAAAAGTTGAATGCGAAGTCACGCATAGAGGCTGCGCTGAAAGCAAAGCAAATGGGGATTCTGTCGGATTCCGATTTTGTCCAAATGAGCTGATAACCTCGGTCTTTTTCTATAAGTTCAGACGATATCAAAAGCATGTTTCGACATGACTCCGATTCATTTCGTAAAGATTCGACAATAAACCGCAAGGCATCCCGCAAAATTCTTGCGTGAGCACGCAAGAGAATTTCGGTTACGAACGGTAAGCAAGTGTATATGCTTATGTTACTGGATGGATATAGTCTGTAAGTAGGAAGGGTGGTAACTTTCGGCATGATAAAGGACCTATTTGAATATGGCGCCGATGATCTCTTGTCACGGGAAGAGATTGAGGAAGTTTTGGCGCAGCTTGAAGAAGAGTGGAATGAATTTAACAGCCGGAAGAAGCGAGGGTGACACATAATGAAACGATGGAATTCTCTGTTTGCGATGAAACTTCAAAGTCGCATGCTGCTTATTATTTTGGGAGCAATCACGATATTTTTAGGCAGCATGATGACCTATATCAGCATGACGACAACGGAAGAAGCTCTGGATTCGGCCAAGACGCTTGCGGTGACGACGAGTGAGAAGATCGGCGCGCTGGTTCAGGCCGAGCTTGACGATGTCATGAACTCTGCACGTACTTTGGCCGTAAGCTTCGCTGGCATGAAAGAGACCGACACAACGAATCGTCAAGCCGTTAATGAAATATTGAGAAGAAACCTGGAGGATAATCCGTCCTGGAAAGGAATCTGGACGTTATGGGAGCCGGATGCTTTCGACGGCCGGGACAACGATTACCGCAACAAACTCGGCAGCGACCATTCGGGCCGCATGATGTCCTACTGGGCAAGGACGGAAGCGGGTCTGGAGCGTACGATTATAGAGGATTACGATCAGGAAGGGGAAGGCGACTTCTATCTTCTGGCGAAGAACAGCGGCAAAGAGATCATTATGGATCCGTACGAGTTCAAAGTAGGCAACGAGGATGTCATGATGACGTCGCTCGTCGTGCCGATTATCGATAACGGCAAGACCGTCGGCGTGGTGGGCGTCGATGTATCCCTCGCACATCTGCAAAGCGTCATGGAGCAATTCCGGTTATTTGATACGGGGTATGCGCATATTTATTCGAATACCGGCGTGATCGTAACGTCGCCGGAGGACGGATTGATGGGACAGAAGCTGGAAGAAGCATATCCTGGCAAGACGGTTCCCCTCATACTGGATGCTATTCGGGAAGGGGATGTCTATACCGAGGAAGACTCCGCGCTGTACAAGCTGTATACGCCGATTAAGACCGGGTTGACCGAAACGCCATGGTCGGCCGCCATCATCATCCCGATGGACGAGATTACGGCGGATTCGGATGCCTTGATCATCTCCATCATAGCGGCAGGTGTGATCACCTTGGCAGCCTTGGCGGCTATCGTGATCCTGTTAACGAGATCCATCGTGAAACCGCTGGGCGTTTCCGTAGCGATCGGCGAATCCATGTCCATGGGAGACTTCACGCAGGAGGTGCCCGCGGATTATCTTCGCAGGGCGGATGAAATCGGAACGCTGTCCCGGGTATTTGCTCAGCTGCTGGAGAGCATGAGGGAAATGATCGGCAAGGTGAATATGAATGCATCCTCGGTTGCCGCCGCTTCGCAGCAGCTGTCGGCCGGTGCCGAGGAGCTTGCGGTGGGCAGCAGCAGCCAAGCTGAATCCGTGCAAACGGTCAGCGAATTGTTCCAGGAATGGTCCAATGCCATCAATTCCGTTGCAAGCGATGCATCGGCAGCGTCCGAGCTCGTGAACCAGACTTCCGGGATTGCAGCGGAAGGCAGCGGAATCGTCCAGAAGTCGGTGGAAGGCATGAATCGGATACGAGAGCATGTTGCCAAGCTAGAGACAGACTCCCAGCGGATCGGCGAAATCATCGAGGTCATCGACGATATCGCCAAGCAGACGAATCTGCTTGCGCTCAACGCCACGATCGAGGCTGCACGCGCAGGGGATCAAGGGAGAGGATTCGCCGTGGTGGCGGATGAGGTGCGCAAACTAGCCGAACGAAGCGGAGGAGCCACGAAGCAGATTGCCGACATTATCAAAGGCATGCAGAAGAATACGGCCGATAGCGTGGAGGCGGTGCATCAGGGCGTCATCCATACGGAAAAAGCCGGCGAAGCCTTTGCCCATATTACTGGCATGGTGAATGAGTCGGCAGGCAAAGTCATGGATATTGCCGCCGCCAGCGAGGAGCAGGCGGCCCAGGCTGAAGAGGTGGCGACGGCTATCGAGGCGATCTCTTCTTCCACGGAGGAAACGGCGGCTACAAGCGAGGAATCGGCCGCAACGGCACAATCGCTTGCCGAGCTTGCCGAAGAGTTGAACCATACCGTCTCTGCTTTCAAAATCTCATAGCACCATTACCATAATGATGATAAGCTTGGCCTAAGGGCCAAGCTTTTTTTATATGCGCGTAGCCGTGGTTACCGAGTTCTGTAAGTTTATGGCGCCGATGGGCGTTTTTATAAACCGAATGCTGTTCTGCTTATGACAGAGGGGAGGAGGTGTGGTTGTGAACGGCAGCTTGTTTCAGCAAATGCTGGAAGAGGGGGATTATGTCCCGCGCTTTTATGCCTATTATTATAAACAGTGGATGAATTATGAAATGCCTTACCATCAACATGATTCAACCGAAATCATGTACATGATTTCCGGGGTATGCCGGATTGACGTGAGGGCAGGCGATACGGAGAAGAGCGTCATTTTGAAGAAAGGGGAGTTCATGGTTCTGGATGCCGGTGTCCCGCATCGGTTAATCGTGGATCAGGCCGCCTCATGCCGAATGCTGAACGTGGAATTCGGTTTTATGGAAAGTGAAGGGAAGGCACCATCTTTAAGGCATATCGCCGGAGAAGAAGAAGAGGTCTCCTTTCTCTTGAAGCGGCCGTTCTGCTATTTGGTGCTGTCCGATCAGGAGGAGGTATATCCGGTGCTGAAAAGCCTCGTGCTTGAGCTCGATCAGAGAGGTACCGACAGCAGGATGATGACGCATGCGCTGTTTGTACAGCTGCTTGTATGCATCGCTCGTTTGTATGAAGAAAGAGAGCGCAGCGACATGCAGCAGAGCGACTTCTATATTAAACGCAGCGTCGATTACTTACATCAGAACTATGACCGCCAGATTCAGGTGAAGGACGTAGCCGCGGAAGTGAATCTGCATCCCGGCTATTTGCATCGGGTATTCCGCAGAGGGACAGGCAGGACGATAACGGAGTACCTGACAACGATCCGAATGGAAAAGGCGAAGATGCTGCTGGAGCAGACGGACATCCCCATCCATGAAATATCGGATTATGTGGGTGTGGGCAGCAGGCAGTATTTTCATATGTTATTCAAGAAGTATACGGGCAGCACGCCGGTGGAATATCGTCTTCGGAAAGATCGGAATGCCTGGAACTACGGTGAAGACGATGCCGAAGATAAGAAGTGAGGATTTTTGACTCCGAAGGGTCCAAGAGGTCATGATTTTGATAACGCTTACCGCCCCTCCATTGCTACAATGGGTACAATCTAATTAGTAGCTTAGGAGAGGATAAAATGTCATTTAAGGTTGCTTTTATCGGAGCGGGAAGCATCGGCTTCACCCGGGGGATTCTTCGCGATTTGCTGACCGTACCGGAGTTCCGGGATATCGAGGTCGCTTTCACCGACATCAGCCGGCATAACCTGGAGATGGTCACGGAATTATGTCAGCGGGACATTAACGAGAATGGGCTGTCGATTGCGATCCAGTCCACCACGGATCGAAGGCAGGCACTGCAGGATGCCAAATACGTCATTTGCACCATCCGCGTGGGCGGTCTGGAGGCATTCCGCACGGATGTGGACATTCCGCTGAAATACGGCATCGATCAATGCGTGGGCGACACACTCTGCGCAGGAGGCATCATGTACGGCCAGCGGGGAATCCCCGAGATGCTGAACATCTGCCGGGATATTCGCGAGGTGTGCGCGTCCGATGTCCTGCTGCTTAATTACTCGAATCCGATGGCCATGTTGACATGGGCATGCAATCGGTATGGAGGCGTGCGGACGGTTGGTTTATGCCATGGCGTGCAGCATGGGCATCACCAGATTGCCGAGGTTTACGGTTTAAAGAAACAGGACGTCGATATTGTCTGTGCCGGAATCAATCATCAAACTTGGTATATTCAAGCTTCGCATCAAGGCAAGGACTTGACGGCCGGGCTGCTGGAGGCGTTCGAGCGCCATCCCGAATACAGCAGGACGGAGAAGGTCCGCATCGATATGCTCCGGCGTTTCGGATATTACAGCACCGAATCCAACGGTCATTTAAGCGAATACGTGCCTTGGTACCGCAAACGGCCGGAGGAAATTCCGGAGTGGATTGATCTCAGCAGCTGGATCAACGGAGAGACGGGCGGGTATTTGCGAGTCTGCACCGAGGGGCGCAATTGGTTCGAGACCGATTTCCCGAACTGGATGAAGGATCCGGCAATGAAATTCAAGCCGGAGCACCGGGGAGAGGAGCACGGCTCCTACATCATTGAAGGCTTGGAGACCGGCAGGGTATACCGGGGACATTTTAATGTGGTGAATGAAGGCATTATCGCCAACCTGCCGGAGGATGCCGTCATCGAAGCGCCCGGATACGTTGACCGCAACGGCATTTCCATGCCGCTTGTCGGGAATTTGCCTCTTGGCCCGGCTGCCGTATGCAGCGTAAGCATATCCGTTCAACGGCTGGCGGTTGAAGCGGCGGTTCATGGAGATGACAAGCTGCTTCGGCAGGCGTTTATGATGGATCCGCTGGTCGGGGCAGTATGCAATCCGAAGGAAATCTGGCAGCTGGTCGATGAAATGCTGGTAGCCGGTGAAGCATGGCTTCCTCAATATTCGGCTTCGATCGCCGAGGCGAAGGAACGCCTGGCGGCCGGCAATCTGATCCCGACCCGCTCGTATGAAGGCGCAGCCAGACTCAAGGTGAAAACGGTGGAGGAGATGCAGCTCGACCGGGAGAAAGCGAATCAAAACGCAGGTGAATCCGATAAAGGGAAAGATCGCGAAAAAGTGTAAGCCGATTGCACATCAGCGAACGCAATGAGAGATGACAAGGCAAGTCTTTCATGTATGCGCAAGTATGGTATCACTTCTGACAGAGGATGGTATAACGGACAAAAATCCGTTATAATCCGTCTGCCGGGAGTGATTTTTTTGTATGCCGTTCCTCTTGTCCCGGCATATACTACGGATATATAAATAAATATTCGGATGGACAATCCCTGACCTGAGTCAGGCGCGCAGTTTGAGTAAAAATGGGTACAATGCAATTAGATGGGCAAAGCTGACTACGAAGGAGGCCATGGCAATGATTATTGGGGTTCCCAAAGAAATCAAAAATAACGAAAACCGCGTCGGCATGACGCCGGGCACCGTTATCAGTTTCAGGAATGCGGGGCATGAAGTGCTAGTACAATCCGGAGCGGGTCTGGGGATCGGTTTTACCGATGGAGATTATGAGGCGGCCGGAGCCAAAGTGGTTGCAACGGCTGCGGAGGCTTGGAAAGCCGAGATGGTGGTGAAGGTGAAGGAACCCTTGCAGGAGGAATATGATTACTTCCAGGAGGAAATGATTCTATACACTTACCTGCACCTGGCCCCCGAACCGGAGCTGACCCAAGCGCTGGTGGACCGTAAGGTGAGCGCCGTTGCTTATGAAACGATACAGCTGGCGGATGGCAGCTTGCCGCTGCTGACCCCGATGAGCGAAGTGGCGGGAAGAATGTCCATTCAGATCGGGGCGCACTTCCTCGAGAAGGCGCATGGCGGCAAAGGCGTGCTGCTAAGCGGCGTCCCGGGGGTTGCTCCGGGCAAGGTCGCCGTTATCGGGGGCGGCATCGTCGGCACCAATGCGGCACGAATTGCACTGGGACTCGGTGCGGACGTCAGCATTCTTGATATTAATCCCGTCCGGCTTCGTCAGCTGGATGATCTCTTTCAAGGGCGTGTCAAAACGATCATGTCCGATCCGTATCACATTGCGGAAACGGTGAAGGCTGCCGATCTCGTCGTGGGTGCGGTGTTGATTCCCGGCGCCAGGGCTCCGCGCCTCGTCACGGAAGAGATGGTGAAAGAGATGAGCCCGGGATCGGTCATCGTGGACGTGGCGATTGATCAAGGAGGCTCGATTGAGACAATCGACCGGATCACCACCCATGATCATCCGACCTATGAAAAACATGGCGTCATCCACTATGCCGTTGCCAATATGCCGGGCGCCGTAGCCCGTACCTCCACCATGGCATTGACCAATGTAACGGCACCCTACGGGTTGAAAATAGCAAGCAAAGGAATCCGGTCTGCCGCCCGCCATGACATGGCGCTGGCCAAGGGCATCAATGTCATCGGAGGCAAAGTGACCTATGAAGCCGTGGCGGCAGCTCATGGTTATGCGCATACCAGCATTGACGACTATCTGCTGGCATAGTGAAAAAATGAAAAGAGCCATTTTTCAAAAATTTGACACGATACCGGGGCTTATTGCGTATACCTTGGGGACGAACCATTTAGCCGGGCGTGAGCAAAGTTGAAAGATGGCTCTTTATGTTGGCCTGGATATCCGATATATATAGAAGGGTTTTGTTTGTAGGAATGGGGGAGACGGCTTGAAATGAAACGTATGCGATGGTTGATTGTCATGCTGGTTCTGATGATTGGGACCGGCACATCGGTATGGGCTGCGGGTATTCCGTCCAAACAAGGGCTGGTGCGAGATACGGCCGGCTTGTTTGATTCGTCGCAGCGGCAGTATTTGAGTAAAATCGCCAAAGGGGAGCAGATCCATGTCTTTGTATTGACGGTTCCAGGTTTGGATGGTCAAAGTCCGACGGATTATGCCAATGCAGCGTACGATGCTTGGAATCTGGGCACGGCGGATGTTTTGCTGCTGATCTCCTCGGGAGATCGGAGCGTGGAATTCAACTTTAACAACCCGCGGCTGCAGCAAGCCATCGACGAATGGAGCAGGAGTAAGGGGAAGGGTACCGGCAGTTCCGCCATAACCGCCATGCTGGACGCTTATTTCATACCGCATGCGAAGGAGGGAAGTTTCTCGAAGGCCAGCGCGAGCATGATCCACCAGGTCCATCGCCTGGCAGCTCCGCCCGCCGGTGAAGTTCCCGTTCAGGGAGATGATCATAGGGCCGAGGCGGTATCACCGCTACCTGAGAACAAGGGGAGTGTCAAATCCACGGATGATACCACCCCGTCAACGTCCACGGCGGATAGCGCCGCTCCTCTGAAGCTCGAGTTTCCGAAGCTTCCGTGGATCGAAATTGGTGCCGGAGGACTGGGAATCGCGATAGTCTTTATGCTGGCCAGGGGCTTCCTTAAGAAGCGCAAACTGTCCATGATATCGGAGCAGTTCGCTGAATTGCTGGTCAAATGCAATGCCGGTCTCGAGAAGGTAGGCGCCTATCAAGGAATTGCTCAAGGCAAGACGGGCAGAGCGGTGCAGGAAATCGCAGATCGTTTGTCCGAGTTTATGGTGGCTGCCGCAGAGAGTAAAGCACAGCTGCAGGAGACCCGGATTTTCATCCTGCGTTATTCTTCCATGGATGAAGCCATCCAGCGGTTTTCGAAAATCGCCGATCGGCTGGATCGCGGGATCAAGGCTGAAGATAACCGGATTACCGTCATCGAGCATGCCGATAAAACGGCGAAAGGGAGAACCACGGAGCTGCACGCGGATTACACGGTGCTTAAGCAAACCCTTGACCGGGCAGCAGCCGATAGGGGATATCCCTTCCCGATCTTGTACCAAGAGCTTGAAGGGCTGGAACAAGATATTCAGCGCGCCGTCGAGCTTCAGCTGTTTGACCCGCTGGAGGCGCAGGAGGTTCTAAAGGCAGCTGAGCAGAAGCACCCCATGAGCAAGAGCAACATCGAAGACGTGGCTGTTTATGTTAAGGAAGCTCATGAATTTTCGGATCAGTCGGCGGCTATTCGCGCCGAGATTGTTAAGATCATAGAGACCCACCAGTTGTATCGGATCAAGGTCCGGCCTTTTGAGCGGCTGGATGATGCCAGGGAGCAGATGAACCAACTGGAAAATTTTCTCCGTCAAGGGAATATGGGTGAAGTTCGCAAGTCTTCCGAACGTGCGCACGCTATGCTGAAAGAGGCGCTGGGCATGACCAGACGGCAGGCGGAGCTGAGAAGGCAGAATCGAAACGGTCTGGACCGGTTGTATGAGCACATACAACAATTTCATAACGAAAGCTCCGTGCTGCAATTGATGCTGAATCATTGCAGAGGCCAGTATGTGCCGAGGCATTGGCAAAGCTGGGAGCAGGCCTTGGTGAAGGAATCGCAGGAGGTCCGCATGGCGGACGGTAAACTCCCGGAGGCCGAACGCTTAACGCACGACGAGGTGCAGGAGTTCGAAGAGGCGAGCGAGATCATCGAGAACGAATCGATGACGATGGCCCGCGTGCTGCAATGGGTACGGGAAATGAAGGAAACGCTTGAAGGCCTGGATGATCGGCTCCAGGCTGTACGCCATGAATTGGAAGCGGCTCAAGAAGTGTTTGTCAGTCAGCAGAAGACTCTGCAGATTCATAACGTAGTCACGAGCAACCACTCCCTTCTGTTAGGGCTGCCTGATTCATTTTGGAGAAATGTACAGACCGTGGGCGCTGCGCTCTCATCTCCGTTGTATGATCTGGATTATCTGGAGAGCGCAGCGAGGAGCTGCACCCAGGATGCCGAGCACTTTGCCTACGGGGTTCAAGACATTGTACGTCAGAAGGAGGAAGCTGAACGATTATCCGTGCAGGTCGAGCAGCGTTTCAAACAAGTTTCGCGGAGGGCCAGCAGGGGATTCAAGAAAAATTACAAGTCTTATCGACTCCGGGTCGAGTCGTTGTTTGAGCAGGGGATGTATGCGGAAGCCTCGCATGAACTGTTGAATATCGCGGAATATATCGATCGGGTAGAAAGGGAGATTCGCCATCAGGAAATGCTGGAGCAGCAGCGCAGGGCGGCCCAGCAGCTCCAAAGAGCGGCCGATCAAGCGAGAAGAGCGGCGGCGGACGCCCGTAAAGCGGCAGCACAGAGCAGCAGCCGGTCAACGAGCTCCAGCCGGGGAAGCTCCTCCGGTTCCTCGCATTCCTCGGGCGGTTCCGGCTGGGGGGATTCGTCATCCGGAAATTCGTCCGGCGGATCAAGCTGGGACAATAACAACTCGTCCGGCGGATCGAAGTGGTAACCGGAGGGCAGCCGACCTAGTAATCATCCTGCGACATGCTCTCTTCGTCGGCAACCGCCTGGATTTCCTCGGAACCGATGCTGATGAAGCGGTAGCCGTCGGCGGCTTGCTTCTTCAGCGCGCGTTCTTTGATGAACCTGGGACTGGCTTCACCGCCGTCTTCGTCGTACACGAGCAGAATGCCGTCGGTTTTACGGAGGAGCAAATCGTCTCTGGCCGTGAACTGCCATGGCCCCTGGTAGGGACTCTTGCTGACCGGCGCATAGAAGTCTACCCCCTTCATGACTTCCTGAAAATAAGCTTTTTTATCATCGTTCCATTGTTCTTCGGGATTCTGGTACGCCGTCAAAATGGAGCATTTCAGGTGAGGGTATTGGGACTTTAGTTCTATTGTCGCCTCAATGGCCCACAGGTCCACGCCGTATTGGCCGGGGGTGATTACCCACTGGAGGCCTTCCTCCAGAAGGGGAACCAGACGATTGGCGATCGCTTTGCGTATATAAGGAATGCCTTGATGCTTGTTATTGTAAATACCGAGCTCATGGGCTCGATATCCGGTAATCAGAATGTTTTCCAATCGAGCACGCCTCCTGAACAGAATTAGGTCTAGTGTACCTTTTTCGGAAATTTTGATCAACGGATGTTACAAATCGTATAGAATGGGTAAGTAATCCGGAATACATATTTTAGGAGGAAATTCGATTGAAGAAGTGGACAGCAGTATTACTAGGGGCAATTTTGGTAATGAGCATGACGGCATGCGGCAAAGACAACAAAGCAGCAGATGATGCCGCAGCAACACCGCCTGCAGCGGAACAAGGGACGACGACTCCGGCAGAGACGCCGCCGGCTAAAGAAGAGCCGAAGGAGGAGGCTTTGCCGACCGCTGACGAGCTTCTTCAAAAATCGGCCGAAGCTTCGAAAAACTTGAAGAGCTTTGCCATGAAAGCCGATGTCAAGCAGCACATCGTTGTTGAAGGCGCAGAGAAACAGGAGCAAAACGTTGATATGTCGCTCGATTCTGAGCTTACGCTAGAGCCGGTGGAGTTGATGCAGAACGTCGTGATGGATTCGCCGGAAGGCAAGGTCGAGATGAAGCAGTATATAACGGAAGACGGCATCTACATGCTCATGGATGGTCAATGGATGCAGGTTCCGAAGGAATCGGAGCAGGAGATCCGCGACAGCCTGGATCCGAGCAGTGCGAGTCCTGAGCAGCAGGTAGAGCAATTCAAGACCCTCGCTAAGGACTTCAAAGTAACGGAGGACGGAGACGCTTACGTCCTGACGGCGGATGTCTCCGGCAACAACCTGAAGGAGCTTGCCAAGTCCATGATGAGCCAAGCGGGCAACGATCCGCAGATGGAAGCCATGATGGACCAAATGGATATCAAGAGCATTCATATTACTTATGGCGTGCAGAAGGAATCTTACCTGCCTGTAACAACGGATTTGGACATGGTGATGGCAATGGAAGCCGAGGGTCAGAAGGTATCCTTGGACATGAAAATGAAGAGCGCCTACTCCAAGCATAACGAAATCAGCAAGATCGAAGTGCCGAAGGAAGCATTGGAAGCGAAATAATGCGCCTTGGGTAATGGAACAAGAGGAATATGAACCGTCATATTCCTCTTGAATAAAAGGCTGCCCCGGTTCTCTGTAGATGTTCTACGGACCGGGGCAGCCTTATTTAATGGAATCCGTTTCATTACAACGGCAGGGTCAAGGCAACGGCTTCCTCCATGATTGCACGAGGAGGCTTGCCATGAGGCGTGCTTGCGTTAACGGCCGCGGCTCATGCATATCTTGCGGCATCGCCAAATCTAAGGTTTAGCAACTTCGACAATGACGCTGCCGAACAATTGACCGTCGATCGAGACCATAATGCGCCAAAGTCCAGGCGAAGGAAGTAACATCGTTGTCGGCAGTGAGGCATCGGCACCATTATGAGGATAAGGAGCGACGCGAGATTTAAATACATCGATGATTTCGGACGAATTTTGTTTCACGGCGGTGATGACCAGATCCCCCGTTAATTCTTCGTCAAGCCCCCAGAAATGCCACATGTATTTGTTCGGCTTGCCAGCGATAAGGCCCGGGTGTATAAAGCCCAAGCGCCCTTCGATGCCGGTCATGGCATAACTGCCGGACACGAAGCTCGGGCTCGGCTCCCAGCTGCTATCCGGCACATCAATAACGATATCGCCGTATTTCTCATGATCCACCGTCACGTCGAAACGCCATAAACCGGAAAGCGGCAGAGCGAAACGGGAAGAAACTCGCGTCAAGTCATTGTAAGCCATATCGGAGGTAATCTTTGTCTCGGCAAGCTCCTCGATGGTAGTTCCCGTATCCCGGTGAACGGCGGATATGCTGATCGTTTTCCCTTCAAGCTCTTGAATCGGGGTTAATAAATTCCACCAGGCTCCGGCCGGAGAGCCCGCGGCAGCTTCCCCGCCCGGAAAAACCTGAAGTTTATCCACGCCATCCACCGTGTATACGCTTCGGGGAGTCCACTTGGCAGCGTATCCCCAGCCCCGGATGGGGATCATCCGTTGAAGCGCAGGGGACTCGCGCCATCCCCATACCGCCGCTATGAGAAGCAGCGCCAATACGCCTGCGGTCATGCTGATAAGACGCGCTGGAGCTCTTCTTTCACGGCTTATGTCGCCGTTTGCGGCGCTCTGCGATACATCGGATTTCATCTTCGCGGTGAACATCGGCTCGTTGAACGGAGGGGAAGCAAGCTCCTGCATCCAATCCGGCTGCGGCTCTTGTTCGGTTTTCATCGGATATCCGCTCCTTTCAACATCGTTTCCATCCGGGCGCGCGCCCGGTGCAGTCTGGACTTGATCGTTCCTTCGGATAGGCCGAGCAGCCGGGCCATTTCTTTACGCGGCAGCTGATAGTGGAATTCCAGGATCAGCACTTCCCGGTATTTGGGCGGCAGCTCCATTACGCATTTCCAGATCTGCGAGACGGCCGCGGCATCCATGAACTCTTTTTCCGCGGAAGACTCGGTCTGCTTGGAGGTGATCCAACCCGTTAAAGACACCCTTGTCATGAAGGAGGATTTGAGATAGTTCAGGGAAAGATTGCGGGTGATGGTTAACAGCCACGTTCTGACCGAGCTTCGGCCCTCAAAATCATTCCAGTGCTTATAAGCCCTAAGGAACACGTCCTGACTGATATCGTCCGCCGCATCTTTTCGTTTCGTTAAGAAGAACGCATAGTTCCACACGTCCTGGCCGAAGGACTCCATCCAGCCGCTCAGCAGCGTGCTTGGATCATTCACGGCTACCATAGATTTAAGGGTCTCCAATAGCATCACCTCGAATATTAGACAATCGAAACATGGATCGGTTCCCGAATTTCCCGCAAAAATTTGAAACAATTTAACCTGCAAATCGTTGTATGAATAACAGGGATGCAGGAAATCGAGGAAGGGGAGCAGGGGCATGCATTTGTATTTTAAGGATAACTTTTTTAGCTCGGGGATAACAGATATTATGGATAGGGAAGGCCGTGTAATAGGAAGCTTGGACTTGAAGAGCGCTTTCGGCTCCTCGCTGGACGTGTATAACGCCGGGGGAGATGCCGTATGCAGCGGCTCGTTCCGATTCTTCTCGAACAAATGGAATATCACGGGCGGCAATGGGGAAGAACTGGGTCTGCTGCGCATGCGGATGAGTTTCTTTACGAAAAAATTCGAATACGATGCGAGGGCGCGAGGTGTGTATGAGATCACTTCGCCTGCCTTTTCCAATGAATATGAAATAACGGATGGGACCGGAAGGGTCATCGCCCAATTTACCCGCATTAGCGGCTGGCTCCAAGCCGGAGCCTATCAGCTGCAGAATGAGAGCGATGTTCTCGATGACTGGGAGCTCGTTGCCGTCGTGATGGGCATTCACCAAATACGCAAACGCAACAACAGCGCCGCCGCATCGAGCTCTCATTAAGCTTAAGGGAACCCCGATTAGATGGTGAGGAGGAATCAAGCATGGACGAAGTCAGCGATCATCTGGATTATGGATTAACCCTTGTATTTATCGGCTTTAACCCGAGTCTGCGATCGGGCGAAATGGGGCACCATTACGCAAACCCGCGCAACAATTTTTGGAGGATACTGCATAAGTCCGGTTTGACTCCACGCTTGTATGAAGCCGCAGAGGACGGGGAACTGCTTAAACTGGGGTATGGATTCACCAATATTGTAGCCAGGCCCACCCGGGGCGCGGAAGACATTACCCGCGAAGAGTACAGGCTCGGAAGAGAGACGCTGCGGAAGAAGCTGGAGGAATACAGACCGGAGGTTGCCTGTTTTGTCGGCAAGGGCGTGTATACCGAATACAGCGGCAAGGCCAAGTCGGACTGGGGAATCCAGCCGGACTCCGTCGTAGACGGCGTCCGTGAGTTTGTAGCTCCATCGTCCAGCGGGCTGGTGAGGATGCCCATGGATGAAATTATCGGAATTTACAGGCAGCTGCATGATTTGATATCGAGGAACGAGTTCTGATTTGGAAAGTTCGGATGAAACGATTCGCGGGCAGGAAAAAGAGGAACGCCAAAAGAGAAGCCGGACACGGTTGGTCGGGCTCATGGGCATTCCTCTATTTTTAGAGAAGTACAGTATTGACTTCGGAGGGAGCCTCTCCTACTCTCGCTGGAAAGACTTCCGCTGCCATAGTCGGTCTTTCGAGAGAATATGTCGTTAGACGGTTATCTTCCGGCTATTCCGGACGTTTCAGCAGCGCGGGATCGATCCGCGGCACGAGCCCTTCATCGGCTGCGCGGTTCAGCAGGGCGGAAATTGCTGCATAGCCGTCTTCGCCCAGCTCTGCGGTAAATGGATTGACATATAAGTCAATGTGGGCATCGGCGACGTCCGGGTCCATTTCCTGTGCGTGCCGGAGGACATAATCCCGGGATTCTCCGGGATGTTCCCAGGCGTATTCGACCGAGGAGCGGATCCAGCTCGAGATGCTGGCCAGATCCAGCGACCTGCGGGCCACGATCGCTCCCAGCGGGATCGGCAGATTCGTATCGGATTCCCACCAGCTGCCGAGATCGGTCATCAGCTTCAATCCGTAGGACGGGTACGTGAACCGCGCTTCGTGAATGACCAGCCCGGCATCGATGGCACCGTCGCGGACAGCCGGCATGATCTGGTCAAACGGCATCACCACGATTTCGCCGAGTCCCCCGGGTACGTTTTGGGCGGCCCACAGGCGAAACAGCAGATAAGCCGTGGAGCGTTCGCTCGGAACGGCTACCCGCCGTCCGGACAGCGCAGCCGGACTGTCCGGGGTCTTTCCGTCCGTCAGCTTGTCCGCCGTCAGAACGAGAGGCCCGCAACCGCGGCCGAGCGCTCCCCCGCAGGGCAGCAGGGCGTATTCATCCAGCACCCAGGGCAGCGCGGCATAGGATATTTTCAAGATATCGTGTTCCCGATCCTCAGCCGCCCAATGATTGGTAATATCGATATCCGCATAGGATACATCAAGCTCGGGTGCACCGGGAATAAGACCGTGAACCCAGGCATGAAAGACAAATGTGTCGTTGGGGCAAGGGGAAAAAGCGATTTTCATCGTAGCACCTCCGGTAGTAATGAACTTGCTGTCTCAAGCGCCTGCAGCGCCTCCTTGATCTTCCATGCGCCGCGGTCCCGCGGACCGACCTGATTGGATATGGTACGGATCTCAAGCACGGGCACCCCAGCTGCATCGGCAGCGGTGGCTACGCCGAACCCTTCCATCGCTTCGGCGCAGGCGTTCGGCACCCGGCGGAGAAGGCTGGCGGCCGTCGCCGCCGTTCCCGTCGTGGTGGATACGGTCAGCACGGGACCAAGGGTCACGGCGGCGCCGGCATCCTCCAAGGCCTCGGCAAGCTTGCCGGCAGCTGCAGCATCGACCGGAATCCGATCCGTTCCGAAGCCGAGCTCCTGAACGCTGCTGAAGCCGTCTTCGGTTTCGGATCCGAGATCCGCCGCAAGGATGAGGTCTGCAATGACGATGGAGCCAACCTCAGCCTGACCGGCAAAACCTCCGGCAATGCCTGCGCTGACAACGAAATCGTAGGAGGCTTGCATCAAACGGCGGGCCGTCGCGGCCGCCGTGGCCGCCGGACCGACTCCTCCCGCGATAACCTCGAATCCGGACGCATTCTTTAGCCCGCGCAACACGGCATCTTTTTCGGCATCAACCGCCGTGACGATAAGCACGCGCCTAAAGGAATGCGGGGCCGAGCTATATGACCCGATTGTATCTGCCGAGTTGGATGGGGTATGTTTCTGCATGTGATTAATCTCCTTTTTGGCTGAAACGTTAAGCATCTCATCCCTTTTACGTTATAACGTTCCGGGGGCGATGTAAAGTCTTCGGTCCAGGCGGGACACTTTATGTGTAGCAGCAACTTTCCGATATAGAGTATAATGAAGGGTAACTAACATACATACATCATGGGTAGATTCGGAGGTTGGATAGCTTTGCGGAAGAAGGGTGCGAACGGACAAGAAAGCCGGGCGAGACTACTGATTGTCGCCGCCAATGAATTTGCGAAGTCAGGATACCATCAGACCAAGATCAGCACCATCGTTTCCCGGGCAGGATTGACGCAGCCGTCATTCTATTTGTATTTTGAGAGCAAAGAGGCGATTTTCAGGGAGCTGATGGAGAAATTTCGTTCGGAGCTTAAAGGCCTGATCGAGGGAAGCCGGTTGGAGAGCGGAATCGACGAGGCCCATGTGACCGGGCGTTTGCTTGGCGTGCTTACGGGGTTGTTCACGTTTCTTGGCAAGGACCCGGATTTGACGCAAATCGGTTTTTTCATCGGGGATGATTCCGTCATCGTAAAGGCTGAAATGGCAGCCATGATCGAGCAAAATCTGAAGGAAGAGCAGCGGGACGGGTACTTTGACCGTGAGTCCGACATGCACATCGTTGCGGAGTGCCTGGTCGGCGTCATCGAAAGGCTGACTTCCCAGCAGCTGTTGACACGCAAGCGGACTCCTGAGGATCTTGCGCGTCACGTGGTGAGTTTATTTATGCACGGCATTAGCATCTATCCGGCTAAGTGATCAGTACGGGCACCCCCCTGCCTCGTTCATGCAGGAACGATATGCAGATGCTTGATATCATAGAAACAGGCTGTGACATGGTTAAGGGGGACCTGGAACAGCCTGTTTTTTGCTGCTGTCCGCTGCCAAATTCCAGCGAGGGTTTGATCTTTTTCAGAGAATTGCAGTATATTCATAATACGATATGTAACCGGTTGCAACTGGTGAATGGCACACGAAGGATCAAGAATCGGGGGACTCATTCATGAAGAAGATGATGCTGGTGTACGGCGTCCTTATATTGGCTTTTCTCACCTATGTGTTCATGTACAGGCTGGAAGACAAGCGTTCCTCGGCCTGGGGGGAAGGCGGGCTGCACGGCAGCATGGGCGAGAATTACGTCATGGTCACATTTCAATCGGGGATGGAATATTGGAAAAATATATTGAAGGGATTCGAGGATGGTGGGGATGCGCTCGGCGTAACCGTCGATTATCGCGGGTCCACGCAATATGACGTGGAGGAACAGATTACCGTCCTGGAGCAGGTCATCGCGAAGCGTCCGGCGGGCATCGCCTTGTCGGCCATCGATTCGAAGGCGCTGACGTCCACGATCAATAAGGCCGTGGATGCCGGGATTCCGGTCGTCCTATTCGATGCGGATGCACCTGACAGCAAAGCGTATTCTTTTCTTGCAACCAACAATTACAATGCAGGGGTTGCGGCCGCGGACAAGATGGCGCAGCTACTCGGCAGGGAAGGGGAGATCGGGATTGTGACCCAGCCCGGGCAGCAGAACCATGACGACCGCTCGGAAGGTTTCCGGGACACGTTGGCACAGAGATATCCTTCCATGTCCGTGGTGGAGATCCGGGAAGGAAAAGGGGACACCCTCGTTGCCAAAGAGGCTGCGGCGGACATGCTGGGCAAGCACCCGGATCTCAAAGGAATCTTCGTGACGGAGGCCAGCGGCGGAATGGGCGTCGCGGATGCCGTTATCGGCGCGGGTAAGGCGGGCCGGGTGACCATCATTGGA
This sequence comes from Paenibacillus sp. cl141a, assembly GCF_900109305.1. Taxonomy (NCBI): domain Bacteria; kingdom Bacillati; phylum Bacillota; class Bacilli; order Caryophanales; family Paenibacillaceae; genus Paenibacillus; species Paenibacillus sp. cl141a. The sequence goes on along the minus strand of NZ_FNZO01000005.1, from coordinate 180,807 downwards.
TTCGATACGAACAAAGGGACGCTGGACCGGATTTCCGACGGAACCATCGCGGCAACGATCGCCCAGGGTACTTGGAATATGGGCTACTGGTCCTTGCAGTATTTATTTCACCTGCATCACGGACTTACCGTGCCGGCCCCGACGCTTGGGAATGATGTGTCGCCGCTTCCCGCGAGGGTGGACACCGGAATCTCGATTGTGACCCGAGAGAATGTGAATGATTATTATGCGAAATAACAGAGTGGAATCCTGGCGCGAGGGTTTTTGGCGTTGGCTGCGGTTCGGGGATTTGCCGCTGAGATACAAGCTGGTCATCCTGTTCCTCATGGTTGGGATCCTTCCCTCAATTGCCCTTGGCGTTCTTGTTAATTGGACGGTAAATCGCATTGTGGACCAGCAGGTCACCTCGAATACCATTCAACTGATCGGAAAGGTCAACCAGACCCTGGACAATGATATGGAGAATCTGCAGAACATTACGTATTTGATCGGCTTCGACCCTCGCACGGAGCGGTTTCTGCAAGGGGACATTCAAGGGGATAAGCCGGCGGCAGGAGCCGATATTCCTTCGGGAACCTATCGCCCGCAAACGTCCCCGGTCAAGCAGGATAATGAGGAAAATTACGAGATTAAGCGATACCTTCAAGGCTTCACGACGCTGTATCCGGAAATTGCCTCCATTCTTCTGGTCAATCGCGAAGGAGCCTATATCAGTAACGAAATGTACGCGCGCAGTCCGGCGAATTTGACGGAGGAAGAATGGTACCGCGAGGCCGTTTTAAACGAAGGGATCTTTACCGTGCTCGGCCATCCGGCAGACCGTAACGTCACCACCCACGTTCATTACGCCAACGAGGAGCTGGTGTCGGTCGTACGCTCGTTTGTGGATCCGGATACGAGGGAAGTGACCGGTGCGGTATTGATCGACTTGAAGCTGCGGGCGGTCGCCAGGGCAGTCCGGGATGTCACGCTCGGGAAAAGCGGATATTTGATGGTGGCAGAGGCCGGCGGCTCCAGCATTTATACCCCGGAGGATTCCATCATCCCGTCCATTCCGCCATCGTGGTTTCCCGAAGAGGAGAGCGGCGCTTTGATCCGCGAGGTAAACGGGGAACGGCTGCAACTGATATACGGCACCTCCTCCTTTACTGGCTGGCGGACAATCGGCGTATTTCCAACCAGCGAATCGGTGTATGAAGTGCGGGAGATTCGTTTTTATATGATCTGTTTCTTGTTTATAGTGTGCTTGTTTGGGGTTACGGCGTCCTACACGCTTTCGCAGTCCATATCCAGGCCGATCTGGCAGCTTATGTCCTTCATGCAAAAAGCCGAATCCGGGGATTTGACGATCCGCTACTGGGGAAATCGGCAGGATGAGGTGGGCATGCTCGGCCGCAGCTTTAACCGCATGCTCCAGCAGATCCGCAAGCTGATGAAGCTGAGCGAGCTGCGGGAGAGGCAGAAGCGCGAAGCGGAGCTGCGCAGCCTGCAGGCGCATATTAAACCGCATTTTCTGTACAACACGCTGGATACGATCCATTGGATGGCCCGCAAGAAAGGGGCGGATGACGTATCGGATCTGGTAGAATCCTTGTCGCGGCTGTTTCGGATCGGGCTCAGCAAAGGCGAAGATATCATTCCCATGTCCGACGAATGGACGCATATCAGCAGTTACCTGCAGATCCAGAAGATGCGTTACCGCGACAGGCTGCAGGTTGAGATGGAGCTTTCCCCTGAAGCCGAGAGACTGCACGTCCTGAAGCTCATCCTGCAGCCGATGGTGGAGAACGCGATATACCACGGCATTAAGGCCCGGAGAGGCCCGGGGCGAATCTGGATCCAAGCGGATGTTGAGGAAAATGTGCTGGTGCTTACCGTACGTGATGACGGGGCAGGTATGCCTGTGGAGCGGCTGGACGCGCTTCGCAGGCAGCTTGCCGATCCGGTAACGGCCATGGAGGCGCCTCGGGAAGAAGGGCCGGGCGCAAGCCGAAGCTACGGCATGCTGAATGTACAGGCACGTATCAAGCTAACGTTCGGGGAGACGTACGGAATTATGATTGACAGTATAGAGAACGAGGGAACCACGGTACGGATTACGCATCCGCTGCTGCATGCCGTTCCTTCGTCCTCCGATCATGATAGGAGAGACTCACGATGAAGAAAGCGTATCAAGTCTTGATTGCCGACGATGAGCCGATTATCCGCGAGGGGATTCGGGATGCGGTCGATTGGGGGGCGCTCGGCATGGAAGTGGCTGCCGAAGCGGAGGATGGCGAGGAAGCGTTGGAGCTTGCGCTCAGCCGGCCGATTGACATTATGCTGGTCGATATGAATATGCCGTTCCTGGACGGCATCGGGCTCATGAAGCGACTGAAGGAAGAACGCCCCGCGTGCCGGTTCGTCATTATTACCGGCCATGACGAATTTGCTTATGCGCAGGAAGCGATCAGGCTCGGGGTTAAGGATTATATATTGAAGCCGGTAAATGCGGAGCACCTGATCCAGGTGTTGGGGGGCGTTCGGGATGAGCTGAACGACCATCAAATTCAGGAAAGCTACCTGAAGAAGGCGTCCGAGCAAATCGAGAAGAACATTCCGCTGCTGCGGGAACGGTTTTGCCTTGAATGGATGCACGGCTTGCTGGATGAGGAGGAGGCGATCGAGCAGCTGGAGTTCCTGGGACTGCCGCCTTGCCGTCCCACCCGGATCGGCATCGCCAGATGGCCTGAGGTGACGGCTCCGCAGCCGTTGATGAAGGAAAGCGACCGCCAGCTGTATCTGTTCGCGATGGAAAATATAATCGCCGAGCTGTTTCATCCCGCCCCCTGCGTTTTGTTCCGGGACCATACCGGTTGGATCGGAATTTGCTGCTGGGGAGAAGCGGATTTGGAGATTGCGGCCGATGCCGAGCAATTGATCCAGAAGTACTTGAAGCTGGTCGTGAATGTACATTTGGAGCTGGTTTCGGAAGGGACGGACGGCGCCGTTGCGGCCGCCTACGAGGCTTGCCGGGAAGGGGTATTCAAGGAGGCGCAGCTGTCTCCGCTGGTGCGGCGTGCCCGGCAGCTCATCCAGGAACAGTATGCCGTTCGGGAGCTGACGCTGGAATCTTTCGCCCAGGCCCTGCAGGTATCGCCGGTCTATCTGAGCCGGACGCTAAAGAAAGAATTGGGCATGTCCTTTATCACGCTCATGACCCAGACGAGGATTCAGAAAGCGATCCAGCTGCTCAACGCCACCGAGCTGAGCATCCTGGACATCGCGGAGCGGGTGGGGTATGACAGCCAGCATTATTTCAGCACGGCCTTTAAGAAGGTGATGGGGGTGTCGCCGAACCGGTATCGGAAAGGGGCGGCGGTTCTGGAAGAATAGAAGAGATGAAGGACGGAGCCCACGACAGGAGCAATAAAAGGCGGTGATTGCGTTCCATGGCAATCTCCGCTTTTTTGCCTGCAATCCGAGGGGGATATCCGAGATGAATTTTTTGTCGAATCGTTAACGTTTGTTAATTATTATTGACGTCCTTTTTTGTTAGAATAGCGGTCAGGACCGAGGAATCATGGACAACATGCAACAGAGTCTTTATTCCTTAATGTTCACTATTTATTTCAAGAAGGGGAGGTTTCATTGCGCAGATTGAAAAAAATCGCGATGCTTCTGCTCGCATTTCTGATGATCATGCCGAATCTGCCGCAGCCGGCACATGCCGCATCCGCGGCGCCCGCCGGCATCAAAGGAATCGGAACGGGATACCTTCATTCCTTGCTGATTGCCGGAGACGGCACGGTTTGGACGATGGGGGACAACGGTGCGGGAGCACTGGGCAACGGCACAACGGATAATGCATTCCGTCCCGTACCGGTGACCAAATTCGACGGTACGCCGCTGGGAAACGCGAAGTTCGTGACGGGAGGAGGCTATTTCTCGGTCGCGCTGCTGAATGACGGCACCGTATGGTCCTGGGGCAAAGGAACCTACGGAAAGCTGGGCAATGGTGCATCGGCCGATCAGTATCGAGCCGTGCAGGTAACGGAGTCCGGCGGCGGGCCGCTAACGAATGTACGCAGCATCGCCGCGGCTTACGACCATGTTCTGGCCATCAAGGAAGACGGATCGGCTTGGGGGTGGGGATCCAATTCGAGCAGCATGCTTACCGATTATTATGACATCAGCAACCCCCGGGCCGTACGTATCAAGGCATCAAGCGGATCCTATCTCAAAGACGTGAAGGCCGTAGGGGCAGGCGATTACCATTCCGTTGCGCTCCTGAACGACGGAACGGTATGGGCCTGGGGCTACGGAGGCTTTGGAGGGTTGGGCAACGGGTCAACGGCCGACTCCGTGTATCCGGTACAGGTGATCGATTCCTCCGGACAGCCGTTAACCGGCATAGCCGATATCCAAGGCAGTCGATTTGGCGGCATGGCTTTGAAGGGAGACGGCACCGTTTGGGCTTGGGGATACAATGAGAATTTCAACTTGGGCAACCCGGGGCTGACTTCTTCCAACACGGCGATTCAGGTTCAGCAGACGGGTTCCGGACCGCTTACGGACGTGGTCCGGATATCCGGCGGCGGCCGTTTGAGCATGGCTCTTAAGCATGACGGAACCGTGTGGTGGTGGGGCATGCAAAACCGGAACCTGCAAGTGGCAACGAAGCTGCTCGGCGACGTAGGCCAATTGGCAGCCGGAGACAATCATGCCCTTGTGATCAAAACGGACGGCACCGTTTGGGGTGCGGGTTGGACCAGCAGGGGAGAGTTGGGCATATCGGACGCCAGTCCCTTAATATATTACACGACTGCGCTGCAAGTATATCCAGCCCGGACGCAAATCAGCGCCAGTCCCGCTTCCATCGATGCGGACGGGGCGAGCAAGACGACGGTCACCGTAACGCTCAAGGAAGGAAGCAACTATAACATCGGCAGGAGCGAAGGGACCGTTCAGCTTAGCACGACAGCGGGCACGCTCGGTCCGGTCACCGATCACGGGGACGGGACGTATACGGCTGAACTGACGTCGTCCAAGACGACCGGAACCGCAACGATTACGGGCATCATTAACGGTTATCCCATGAGCGCAAGCGGCACGGTGAAGTTCAATCCGCTTGGCGCTTCGGCCCTCACTTCAACGGTCACCGCGAGCCCGGCATCGATTCCGGCGGACGGCAGCAGTATCTCCACCGTGACGGTGCAGCTGAAGGATAGCAACGGAAATCCGTTGACGGCGAGCGGCGGCGCCGTGCAAATGAAGACGACCGCCGGTACGCTGTCCGGCGTGACGGACGGGAAGAACGGGACGTACACGGCACAGCTGAAAGCGCCCGTTTCCGTCGGTACGGCAACCGTAACGGCGGAGCTGGGCGGAACGCCGCTCGCGCAGAAGGCAGCGGTCACGTTCATTCCAGGAGCCGCATCGGCTTCGGCATCCACGATCAGCCTGGGGCAGAACACGCTCACGGCCGGAAGCGGCAGCACGGCGGTGACCGTCCGATTAAAGGATTCGCACGGCAATCTGCTGGTGTCCGGAGGCGACATGGTAACGATCCAGTCCTCACACGGCACGGCCGGGAGGGTAACCGACCATGGGGACGGGACCTATACGGCTGTGCTGACGGCAGGCACGGCCGCAGGCAGCGGGACCGTCAGTGCCGCGGTGAACGGGGCGGCGATGCAGCAGAAGGCCGCGATTCAGATTCTTCCCGCGGGAGCGTCCGCGCAAACCTCGGAACTGTCAGCGGCTCCCGTCTCGATCGTTGCGGACGGCAGCAGTAAAACGATGCTGACGGTACGGCTCCGGGATGCCTACGGCAACGCGTTGACGGCCTCCGCAGGTACCGTGTCCATGAGTACAAGCGGCGGCACCATCGGGGCCGTGTCCGACAAAGGCAACGGAACCTATACCGCAACGCTGACCTCGGCCTCTATGACCGGCACCGCTGAAGTATCGGCCAGATTGAACGGTTCTTTGATCAAACAAACGGCCGTGGTCTCGTTCGTCCCGGGGGCTGCCTCCGCGGACAAGTCCAGCCTTGCCTCTGCTTCAGGCAGTCTCCAGGCCGGATCGGGGGCCACGACGTTAACCGTAAAATTGAAGGATGCGCGAGGCAATGATCTCGTGACTGGCGGCGATGCCGTGACGATGCAGGCCAGCATCGGCTCGATCGGTACCGTGGCGGATCAAGGCAACGGAACGTATACCGCGACGCTGACGGCGCCGACGGCAACGGGCATATCGGTTGTGTCCGCTTCGGTTAATGGCGTGAGGCTCGCGCAAACGGCGAACGTTAGCATTGTGCCCGGCCCTGTGTCTCTGTCGGCCTCCACGATCAGCGCTGCGAACGCAAGCGTTCCGGCTAACGGAACCGGCACGACCAGGGTTACCGTGGAGCTGAAGGATACGCATGGCAATCGTTTAACTGCTTCGAGCGGTACCGTAACCTTGTCGGCTACTGCAGGCAGCCTGAGTGCGGTAACGGATCACGGCGACGGGACGTACAGCGCGACCTGGACGGCGCCGACGACCGCCGGAACCGCAACGGTGTCGGGTTTTGTCAACGGCTCGGCACTTGCCGGCAAGGCAAGCTTGAACTTCGTTGCCGGAGCGGCATCGCCGTCAGCGACGAGCCTTTCGATCAACCCGGCCTCGATTACGGCAGACGGCGTCAGTACGGCCGTCATTACGGTGCAAGCGAAGGATGCCTACGGCAATCCGGTGACGCAAGGAGGCGACGCGGTATCCGTCGAAACAAGCGGAGGCACGCTCTCCGTTGTCACGGACCGCGGTAACGGCATCTATACGGCTACCGTTAAAGCGCCGACGGCCGCCGGCAAGGCCGTCATCCGGGCCGAGTTGAACGGCAAGACCGTCACGCAGACGGCGGACATTGCGTATGTTGCGGGCGCCGCTTCTCCGGCGACATCGCTCCTCACGGCGGGGGCGTCCGCGCTCCCGGCTGACGGGTCAAGCACAATGGCGCTGACCGTGCAGCTGAAGGACATCCACGGCAACAACCTGACGTCCGGCGGCGACAGGGTGAGCCTGAGCGCGACCGCCGGCTCGATCGGAGCGGTAACGGATCATGGCGACGGCACATACTCGGCTGTGCTTACAGCACCGACGGTTGCCGGTCCGGCAACGATCACCGCGACCGTGAATGGTGCGAAGCTATTGCAGACCGCGTCCGCTGATTTTGAGCCCGGAGCGGCTTCGGCACGGGAATCGCTGCTGACGGCAGCATCCCCGGCGATGCCGGCTGACGGCGCCAGCACAACAACCGTGACGCTGCAGCTGAAGGATGCCTTTGGCAACGAATTGAAGACAGGCGGTGATACGGTCGTGTTCACCACGACTTCCGGAACGTTGGGCAGCGTTCAAGACCATGGCGACGGCACGTATTCAGCCATGCTGACAGCCGGTACGGTTTCCGGTTCAGCCGTCGTATCGGGTGCGGTAAACGGTGTGCCGTTGGAGCACCCCGTATCGGTGGAGCTTCTCACCGGGGCGGCATCCGCGGCCGAATCGATCATCGAAACGGACAGCAAAGCAATCACCGTGGGCGGCAGCACGTCAACGGTTGTCACGATTCGGTTGAAGGATGCCTTCGGCAATGCGTTGACCGCAGGGGGCGACAAGGTCTTGCTGCAGACGACGGCCGGAACGCTGGGTCTGACGACGGATCATCATGACGGCACGTACACGTCCATATTGACGGCTGGCACGGCGGCAGGCGAGGCCGTCATCACGGGAACGGTCAACGATGTACCGTTGGCGCACACGGCGTCGGTGCAGTTCATGCCTGGCCCGGCTTCGGCGGACCAAACGGTATTGTCAGCCGACCGGGCAGTCGTCACCGCTGACGGGCTAAGCCGTTCAATCGTGACCGTACAGCTGAAGGACGCTTATGGAAACGAGCTCAGCTCCGATGCCGGATCGCTCCAGCTTAAGCTGGCGTCGACGCTTGGCCTGCTAACGGAGCCGGAGTACGAAGCGGAAGGCCGTTATACGGCCGGCGTTGCGTCGAATAGGGCCGGAGCAGCCGTTATTACCGGAACCTTGGACGGCATTCGGATCGCCTCGTCGGTGACGGTATCCTTCGAGCCGGGCGAGCCTTCGGCGCTCGCCTCGACGGTGGATGCGGACCGGACCGGGCTGACAGCCGACGGCATGCAGTCCGCGCGGATTACGGTGCAACTGAAGGACGCCGCCGGCAATACGATTCCGGATGACGGCGGGCCCGCGGACATTCGGATTCATTCCTCGATCGGCACCGTTTCCGCGGCCGTATATGAGGCCGAGGGACGGTACACGGCCTTGCTGATCTCCACCGAGGCTGGCATTGCCATCATTACGGCATCGGTGGACGATAGCGAGCTTGCAGACACGGCTGAGGTCGAATTTCTGCCGGGGCCCGCTTCGGCCGCTGCATCGGAGCTTTCCGCCGACAGCGGGGCAATCCCGGCCAACGGCTCCGCTGCCTCGATGATTACCGTCTTGGTAAGGGATGCTTTTGGCAACAGCACGGGGAACGGGGCCGATATTCGGCTTGAAACAACGCTTGGCACCGTGACGGAAGCCACGTATCGCGAGAACGGCGTGTATACCGCGGAAGTCCGTTCAACCGAGCCGGGAGTGGCTGACATTCACGCCTGGATCGGCGGAGAGCCGATTCGGGATGGCGTGCAGGTAACCTTTGCCGACGGCATATGGTTTACGCCGCCCTCGTACCGCCTTCAAATCGGCGAATCGGTGCGCACGGTCGTGGAGGTGACTTACGAGGATGCTACCTCGGACGTAACCGCAGATGCCCGCTTCCAATATGATGATGGGCTGATCCGGGTGGCGCGGGCCGAGGACGGCTACTGGTATGTCACAGGGCTTCGTGCCGGGCGTACCGTCATGCAGGCCGTCTATGAGGCTGATGCCGGCAGGCTGACAGCCGCCGCCCCTGTCACGGTTTATGCCGTGCCGACCGGATTGACGCTGGATGCTTCCAGGTATGAAGTGAGGGAGGGCGAATATCGCCAGATCCGGGTAACTGCACATTACTCGGACGGCACCTCCTCCGATGTGACCGCGGAAGCTGCATACCGACTTGCAGACAGAGGTTATGCATCCCTGAATGCAGCAGGCCGGCTGCACGGCATCCGGTCAGGGAAAACGTCCATGACCGTGACCTACGAAGGTCTCAGCACCGCAGCCGAGGTTGCCGTTTTGCCGCCGGCAAACTCAGGCGATGATCCTGGTTCCGACGGAAGCCCGGGCAACGCCGTCGGCCTGCCGGGCGATGCAGGCGGGGTGAAACCGCCCGCAGGGGCAGATCGCGATCTCACCGTCGATCTGGTGCTCGACGGGGAAACCGGCCAGACAATTACGCTCGAGCCCGAACAGCTGAGTTCAGGCCGCATCGTGATTGAAACGAGGGGCGGAACGAGCGAATGGTCGCTGCGCATGAAGCCTGCCGTCGTGGAACGGCTGCAGGAGCTTGCCAGGGGCGCGGTGATGGAGTGGCGCACGCCGCAGGGCGTATTTGTCTTCTCGCTGGCTGAGCTTGGCGAGCTGCCATCGGATTTATCTGCGACTTTCATCGGGCTCACGATCAGAACGGCCGATGACGAGGCGGAGACGAGACTCGGGGAGCTCTCGCGGAAAACGGGAGCGAGTATGCGGCTTAAGCCGTTCTCCGTGTCGCTGAACGCATGGAAGCCGGACGGAACGGCGCAGCCGCTGGCAGATGGCCGATTATCCGCAACCTTCTCGCCTTCAGGGCGAATACTGGCCGACGGCCGGTATTTGACGGCAGCTTACCTTGATGAAGCCGCAGGACAATGGAAGCACGTTCCGGCCCGTTTCACTTCGGCCGAAAATGCTCTTCTTACTTTAAAGGCATCGGGAACCTATACCGTTCTTGAGAGCCGCCGCGCATTCACCGACATGAGCGGGCATTGGGCTAAAGCAGACGCCGAACTGCTCGCGAACAAGCTTATCGTGCAGGGGACGGAGGGCGGCCGTTTTGAACCCGGCCGCTCCATCACGCGAGCGGAGCTTGCCGCCATGCTGGTCAGGATGCTGGGGATCCATCCGAGCGGAGCTGCCGCGGTTCCTGCTTCGTTCAACGACGTGGCGGGCCGATGGTTTGCAGCCGACGTTCAAGCCGCTTATAAGGCGGAATTGATCCAAGGGTATGCGGACGGCAGCTTCCGTCCGGATGCTGCCGTGACCCGGCAGGAAATGATCGTCATGATCGCAAGGGCGATGGAAGCGGCGGGGCTTGGCAAGGAGGCCGAGGGAGCGCCGGTGCAATATGCCGACGATGACAAGCTTGCATCCTGGGCTCGCGGGGCAGTCGATCAGCTTTCGCAGGCAGGACTGTTGACGGGCGACCAAGCGAACAGGCTGGCGCCGGAGCGGGCGGCTACGCGCGCGGAAACGGCGGCCATCCTGGCAAGAATGCTGCAATCGGGCATGTGATCGCAATATGGTCGGCGGGCCTTGGTGCCCGCCGGCCTTTTTAAATCCATGGAAGCATGAAAAGAGAACATGTGGTAGCGGGCTGATCTACGCTGCAGCATGGAGAGAGCCTCCGGTTCGTTGGCATACAACGAACCGGAGGCTCTTTTTGATGACGAAAAAGGCATTCGGACAGTTCCCATGGAGCACATCGGTACACAGCCCTGCACATCTCGCACATCTCGCAAGAATGCCGAACAACAAACAAAAGTATGAAAATTATAAAAAAGGTTGTTTTCGTGGAAAGACCCCTCCACCCGAACGGAGGTATCCTTTTGAGTACAGAGAGGCTTTTCGAACCTACGGTTGTAAGCGCTCTCGATTTCATTTTTCGGAAAGGGGAACTACCGATGAAGAGAGGATTGCCAGGATTGCTGATCGCGGTGCTGCTCTTGGCCCTGACGGCCTGCAACCTCGCCGAAAGCCAAACCGGCGATGCTGAGAAGGGTTACGTCGGCCTTGCGATGCCCACCAAATCATCCGAACGCTGGGTGGCTGACGGGAAGAACATGGAGCGGCTGTTTCAGGAAAAAGGGTATAAAACCGACCTGCAATTCGCCGAGGACGTGATTGAAAACCAGATTTCCCAAATCGAGAACATGATTACGAAAGGGGTCGACGTAATCGTCATCGCTTCGATCGACGGCAATACGCTGACCGACGTGATCAAGAAGGCCCATGATCAGGGAATCAAGGTCATCGCCTACGACCGGTTGATCCGCAACACCGAGCATTTGAGTTATTATGCCACCTTCGACAATTTCCAGGTCGGCGTTCAGCAAGCCTCCTATATTGAAGAGAAGCTTGGCCTGAAGGAAGGGAAGGGGCCGTTCAATATCGAGCTGTTCGGCGGATCGCCGGACGATAACAATGCTTACTTCTTCTATGACGGCGCGATGTCCGTGCTCAAGCCTTACATGGACTCGGGCAAGCTTGTCGTTCGGAGCAAACAGACCACGATGGCCCAGATTGCAACCCTGCGCTGGGACGGCGCCCTGGCGCAGTCGCGGATGGATAACCTGATCAGCGCCAACTATTCCAGCGAGAATCTGGACGCGGTGCTGTCGCCCTACGACGGGATCAGCATCGGCATCATCTCCTCGCTCAAAGGCGTAGGCTACGGGACGGCCGGCAAGCCGCTGCCGATCATCACGGGTCAGGATGCGGAGCTTGCTTCCATTAAGTCGATCGTGGCCGGCGAGCAAACCCAGACGGTGTTCAAGGACACGCGCCAGCTCGCCGAGCAGGCGGTGAAGATGGCGGAGAGCGTGCTGAAGGGAGAAGAGGCCGAGGTGAACGATACGGAATCGTACGACAACGGCATCATGGTCGTGCCTGCCTATTTGCTTCCCCCTGTATCCGTTGATGCTTCGAACGTGGAGAAAGAGGTTGTGGAGACGGGCTACTATTCCAAGGAAGAAATCGGATTGAAATAGTCTTTAGGCAAGCGAACACGAAAGGATAGGAAGGTGAAGCCAGATGTCAGAGTACATTCTTGAAATGCGGAACATTACGAAAGCGTTTCCCGGGGTAAAGGCGCTGGACCAGGTGAATCTGAAGGTTCGCGAGGGTGAAATCCACTCCCTGTGCGGGGAGAACGGAGCAGGCAAATCGACGCTGATGAAAGTGCTGAGCGGCGTGTATCCTTACGGCACCTATGAGGGGGATATTCTGTTCAAAGGCAGCGTCTGTGAATTTAAAAACATCAAGCAAAGCGAAGACCTGGGCATCGTCATCATCCATCAGGAGCTTGCGCTGATTCCTTATTTGTCGATTGCCGAGAACATTTATTTGGGGAACGAGCGCGCCGAGAAGGGCATCATGAACTGGAATGAAACGATGATGGGGGCCAAAGAGCTGCTGGATAAGGTGGGGCTCAGTGAGAACCCGAATACGCAGGTGGGCAGCATCGGCGTCGGCAAGCAGCAGTTGGTCGAAATTGCGAAGGCCTTATCCAAGAAGGTGAAGCTGCTGATTCTGGACGAGCCGACGGCGGCGCTCAACGAGGACGACAGCGAGAATTTGCTTGCGCTGATGCTGGAATTCAAGAAGCAGGGAATCTCCTGCATCCTGATCTCCCATAAATTGAACGAGGTGTCGAAGGTATCGGATTCCATTACGATTCTGCGCGACGGCCAGACCATTGAAACACTGGATATGAGAGGCGGCGAGGTGAACGAGGACCGGATCATCCGCGGCATGGTCGGGCGGGATTTGACGAACCGCTATCCGGAGCGGAGCCCGAGGATCGGGGAGGTCATCCTGGAGGTTAAGGATTGGACGGTATACCACGAGCTGCAAGCAGGGCGAAAAGTAATTGACAATGTGAGCATGAATATCCGCCGGGGGGAGATCGTGGGCATTGCCGGGCTGATGGGATCCGGCCGGACCGAGCTTGCGATGAGTATTTTCGGCAGGGCTTACGGCCGGAACATTACGGGTACGCTTCGGAAAGACGGCAGGGAAATCCGGAATCAGTCCATCAACGAGGCGATTGAGAACGGCTTTGCTTACGTGACCGAGGACCGGAAGGAATACGGGCTGATCCTCATGGACGATATCAAACGCAACATCTCGCTGACCGGACTGTCCAAGCTGGCAAAGAAGATGGTCATTGATGATCGGGAAGAAATCCTCGTGGCGGAAGACATGCGGAAGAAGCTCAAGATCAAAACGCCGAACATTCTCCAGAAGACGGGGAACCTCAGCGGGGGGAATCAGCAGAAGGTTGTGCTGAGTAAATGGATCTATGCTGAGCCGGACATCCTGATTCTGGATGAGCCGACGCGGGGGATTGACGTCGGGGCCAAATACGAAATATACGCGATCATCAACCAGCTGGCGGATGAGGGGAAGGCGGTGCTTGTCATTTCCTCGGAGCTGCCTGAAATTTTAGGGATCTGCGACCGGATTTATGTCATGAGCGCGGGACGGATGACCGGAGAAGTTGGCAGAGAGCAGGCTTCGCAGGAAACCTTGATGAGATACATGACCAAGAATGGAGGGGCTTAAGCATGGAGACGCTCAAAAAAATGTTTAAAAACAACATCCGCCAATACGGGATGATCATCGCCCTTGTTGTCATTATGATTTTTTTCCAAATCATTACGGGAGGGCTGCTGCTGGAGCCGATCAACATCACGAACCTGATTCTCCAGAACAGCTATATTCTCGTACTGGCCATCGGCATGGTGCTTGTCATCATTACGGGTCATATTGATTTGTCGGTCGGTTCGGTAGCGGCCTTCGTCGGCGCCGTTGCTGCGATCATGATGGTCGATATGCAGCTGCATCCGGTCATTGCCGTCATCGTATCCTTGATCGTCGGCGGTCTGATCGGAGCATGGCAGGGATTCTGGGTGGCTTACGTGAGGATACCGGCCTTTATCGTAACCCTGGCCGGCATGCTCCTGTTCCGCGGCCTGACGATGATCGTGCTGGAGGGCCAATCCATTGCGCCGTTTCCGGGCGGCTTCCAGAAGCTAAGCTCCGGCTTCATTCCGGACTTCGGGAACACCGGCACCAATCTGATCGCGATTCTGGCCGGCATCATCTTTACGGTTATTTTCCTGATCAATGAGCTGCGGGAACGAAAGGCCCACAAAAAATACAACTTCGACGTTCTGCCAAGCGGCTTGTTCCTCCTGAAGCTGGTGCTCATCGCGGCCGTGATCAATGCCTTTACGTTCATGCTGGCTAGTTACGCCGGCCTGCCGAACATTCTGATTCTGCTGCTGGTGCTCATTATCATCTATTCCTTCGTGATGAACAAAACCGTGATGGGCCGTCATATTTATGCGCTTGGCGGCAACGAAAAAGCGGCGGCGCTGTCCGGCGTGAAAACCAAGAAGGTCACGTTCTGGGTATTCGTCAATATGGGCGTCATGGCCGCTATCTCCGGTTTGATTTTTGCCGCCCGCTTGAACGCGGCGACGCCGAGAGCCGGTACGAACTTCGAGCTGGATGCCATCGCGGCGAGTTTCATCGGCGGCGCTTCGGCCACCGGCGGGATCGGGACGGTCTTCGGCGCGATCATTGGCGGTCTCGTCATGGGCGTCCTCAATAACGGGATGTCGCTCGTAGGTCTCGGCATCGACTGGCAGCAAGGCATTAAGGGCCTGGTTCTCCTCGCGGCGGTAGCCTTCGACATTTACAATAAGAAGAAGGGCAGTGCCGCTTAATCTATACGGTGGCGTTATATCATAAAATGGCTGATTCCGGGGGAGAAGGTACTACCCATGGATCAGCCATTTATTTGGGTCTAGGTTACATTTTGATCGTAACTCTCCGGGTGATCAGCCGAATCAGAATCAATGCAATCAGGATGACGGCCAGAGAACCTGCGAGCGAAACCGGCAGCGTGACGGAAAAGTCTGTCGTGACCGGCAACCACTGTTCCCATATGGAAGCCAGCTCGAACTGCCACAATGCATCCATGAAGCCGATCAACACGAGGGCAACGGCGATCCATCCCAAGCCGCGAATCCAGCCAAACCGGTAAAATCCGGATCCGATCATCCACCCCATCAGATAAAAGATGAAGATTTGGATACCGTAGGAAACGAGCATCAACAGCCAGCTGTTGTCGAACGCCTGCAGCAGCCGGGTGCTTCCCTCATCTTGTGATGCAAACAGCAGGACAATCCATTGGATCAGAGCCGTGGCAACCGGAAATGCCAGGGACAAATAGACGGCGGCTAAAGCGGAACCACTGAAGAAATCTCGTCGCGTAATGCCGTGTCTTACATAATAGCTAAGAAAACCGTAAGCTGAAATGATGCCGACGACAAGCATAAATCCTTTGGTGGAGCGGTAAGCGATGGAGAAGAAGTCCTCATCCGACATTTCTTCCCGAATATTGAAACCAATGATGTTGACGATGCCGGCTCCAATATAGATCAGCAGTACAATCGTTAGAAAACCCAATGCCCAGCTGCCTTGTTGAATAAACATTTCCGTCGATACCTTGCTTATGGGCGATGACGTCTTTTTCATGCGGAATATTCCTCCCCCGTCAGATGGATAAACAAGTCCTGAAGCGAGATCGGCCCGATCTCAAGTCCTGCCTTCAATGCGGCTGATTGAGATGCCTCGTCCAGCTCCCCGTAGACCATGACGGCCTTAGTGGAACCGAGCTGCTGCACGTTCAAAACCTTCATGCCCTGGATGAATTCGTCCACCTTGGTCGCGGGGCCCGTAATGGATACTCCCTTGGACGTAAGGCTTTCATAATCATCTTGGAGAAGGAAACGGCCTTTGTGGATGATAATGACTTCCTCAAACAAATAATCCATCTCCGATACCAAGTGGGTGGAAAGAATGAACGTACGTGGATGGCGCTCCTGGTCTTTTAGCAATTCCCGGTAAAAAATTTCGCGTGACGGCGCATCCATGCCGAGATAAGCTTCATCCAGAATGGTAACCGGCGACCGGCTGGCGAGTCCGATGCATACGTTAAAAGCGGACTGCATGCCTTTGGAGAGTTGCTTGAGCTGGTTATCCAGGGGCAAATTGAATTTGCGGGCAAGCTCCAGGGCATAAGCCGTATCAAAATGGGGCCGGTACCTGGCAACGGATTCAATCGCGGCCTTGACCTTGTCCGTCTCCTCTTTATAGTCGACATCGTAGATGAAGGAAACTTCCCTCATGATTTTGGCATTTTCGAAGGGCTGCTCGCCGCCAATCGTAACGGATCCCGACGATGGTTCGCGAAATGAAGCCAGGATCGACAGGAGCGAGGTTTTGCCTGCGCCGTTTCGGCCGAGGAGACCGTAAATTTTGCCGGCCGGGAGGCGCAGGGAAACATCGCGGACGGCTTCGACGCTGCCGTATGTCACCGATACCCGATCTAACTGTACATCAAGATTCATGAGTGTCACTTCCTTTTAACTGGGTTATGATTTGAACAAGCTCATCCGTGGACAAACCGAGTTTGTCCGCTTCCTGTACCATAGGCACCACATAATGTTCCGCAAATGCACTCTTTCGGGTCCGGAGCAGCATTTCCTTGGCCCCCTCAGCAACAAACATGCCGACACCTCGCTTTTTATAGATGAGTCCGGTATCAACCAGCAGGTTGATGCCCTTCAAGACCGTAATGTGATTGATTTTGTAAAATTGGGACAGCTGCGTCGTGGAAGGAACCTGTTCACCTTCAAGCAATTGGTCATTGACGATTTGGTCCTCGATCTTTTCCTTGATCTGGATGAACAGGGGCCTATTATCTGGATGCACGGTACCGCTCAATAAGAATCACCACCTTGCCTTCATTGTTCTGTTAAGGTTATATGCTTATATATATGACTATATAACCAAAATGTGAACGGCATGTCAAGCATTTGGTTGAATATCACACCTCCATCGAAACGCTTTAGCAGAGAACATCGTCAAAAAAGGCCGACCAGAAGGAACTGGTCGGCCTTGATTTATTTACTGATGCGTCAGTCATATTGGAGTATAACTAAAGTATGCTATGGGAACCTCGATATTTAATAAAAACAAATAGCAATATCATATCATTTGGCTTCCGAATACTCGGAAGCCTCCATGGGAGGGAGCTTTCCCCGTTTTAAATCACGGATCGATAATCCAAAATCGATTTGCAGATGCGGATAATCCGGAAAGTTGGCCCAATCTCCGCCCCACTGGAAGCCTAAATCTTTTGCAATCTCCACGACTTCCATCCAGTCGGCCTTGCCGTTTCCGTTCCCGTCGTATTCCATATCCCAGATGACGCTGCCATCCTTCAGCCTCAGCGCAAAATCAATGGCGAGCCCGTAGTTGTGAAGAGATTCCCCGGCCTTGGCATTCGTCACGATGTTGCCCTCGGTGCTGCGGCCCTGATTGTAGATGCGGGTCTGCTCTTCGTGGCTCCGGTAACCGTCCGTTATGACAATCGTAATCCCTTTTTTCTTGGTGAGACGGACAAGCTCATTCTTTTGCTGCAGTACATACGGGTGGAGCTGGGTGATTTCAGGGGTTTCTTTGTTATTAAAATCAAAATCAAGATCGTTGATAAATCCCGGTATGGCGGTTTGCAACTGCATGTAGAAGATGGCGAGCAATAAGGCAACAACAAGGAAAAGCGTCGTTTTTTTGCGTTTGATCATGCGGACTCTTTAATCTACCTACTTTCATATGATGGCTTACTCTATTATATCGGCATCCCGCCCCGCATTCCAGCAGACCGGATATCACGCCCAGATACCGGAATGAATAGCAATCCATGGTTTATCGCATCCTAGTTCATAAAAAGGACTTGGTCCGGAATGGGGAATAACGAATGAGCAATATTCAAAATATGTCGATGAGACTCAATCAGCTATCCAGCCAATTGGCTGCTGCAGGGCAGAACGGCCGCATGGACGAAGTCGGGATGATCGTGAATGAGCTCGGCGGGATCCACACCGAGCTTCAGAATGCGCAGGCTGCGGTCACGCCTGAAACTTCTTCCGCCGTGCGCCAGGAGCTGGTGAACTGCAGGATGGTGCTGCATGGGATGATGGGGACGGCGCAGGATATCCGAACCGCTGCGGCGGAGCAGTACCGACAGGTGCTGGGCGAGAATAAAACGATGTTCGAGCAGCTGGACGAGGCCGCGCAGCAGAGCGAGTATGCGCAAGCCTATCAGTATCGCCAGCTGTTCAAACAGATGGATCAAGTCAGCCAGCAGCTGCATCAGCTGGATGGCTCGATGCTGGACGCAGGGTACCGAATGGAGCGGGCGCAAACGACCGGCGGCGGCCTGAACGGGGCAGTGGCTATCGAGGAACTGACTTCAAGCACGGACGACAGCGGAACGATGATGTAAGCATGCCTGGAAGGATTCGGAGGACCGAAGCGACAAACGGCTGCGGAAGAGAAAGAGTTGCACAAGAAGGGTAAGCCAAAGGAGGGGCCTTGGCTCACCCTTCTTTTTTCCCTATGACATAGGTTAGCATGACTTGTCCGGAATCGTGCGATATCCAGAACCATATCAGAATAACAGATTCCAATGAACGTCCCGCCAGTGATGAACAGAATGCGGGTAGAGAAATGTTTTCTTAAGTAAGGGAACAAGAAGGGAGCCGTTATCGTAAAATAAAAAATAAACGGAGTCAGCCATGGGCTTGACTCCGTTTATTATTTCATTCCGGATCTTGTATGTTCTTATGCCTTCCGCCATTCCCCGACAGCTTTGCTCAGGCGGGACAACGCTTCCTGAACGGTGGCGCGCGTGCAGGCCAGGTTCATGCGCATGAAGCCTTCGCCTTCCTTGCCGAAGGCGGCGCCGCTGTTCAATCCGAGCTTCGCCTCTTGAACGAGAAAGCGGTTTAGCTCTTCGTGGGACATGCCCATGCCGCGGAAATCAATCCACAGCAGGTAGGTGGCTTCCGGTATAACCACCTTCAGCTCGGGCAGATGTTCCTGTGCATATTGGGCAACGAGCTCCATGTTCCCGCGGATGTAAACCAGAAGCTCATCCAGCCACGGTTCGCCCTCACGGTAAGCAGCCTCGGTGGCGGCCGCCCCCATCGGCGTGATGGAGCCGATGGCGTAACGGTTCAGTATTTTGCGGAACTTGCTGCGCAGCTGGGCATTTGGGATGATGATGTTCGCCGTGTTCAGGCCGGCGATATTAAACGTCTTGCTAGGCGCGGTACAGATGATGGAACGCTCGGCGGCATCCTCGGACAGCGCGGCAAACGGCGTATGCGCGCCGGGTTCAAACACCAGATCCGCATGGATTTCATCCGATACGACAAGCACGTCGTATTGCTGGCAGAGGGAGGCCAGACGATCCAGCTCCGCTCGGCTCCACACCCGGCCCACCGGGTTGTGCGGACTGCACAGAATGATCATTTTGACATGGCCGGTAGAAAAGCTCTTCTCCAGGTCCTCGAAATCCATCGTGTAATCCCCCTCTTCGCTAAGAAGAAGCGGATTATGCACCAGCTCACGGCCATGGTCCTGAACGACGCTGTAGAACGGCGGATAGACCGGCGTCTGGATGACGACTTGATCGCCCGGCTCGGTGAACGCATCCACGATAAGGCTGAGAGCCGGAACGACGCCCGGACAGAATTGAATCCACTCCTGCTGAATGCTCCAGCTGTGGCGTTTCTTCATCCAATTGCTAATCGCCTCACGGTAAGCGTCGGACGGGAACGTATAGCCGAATACGCCATGCTCCACCCGTTTATGAAGCGCCTCTACAACGGCGGGTGGTGCGGCAAAATCCATGTCGGCCACCCACATCGGAAGCGCGTCCGGCACGCCGAAGACGGTGGGGACATTGTCCCATTTCTGACAGTTGGTGCAGGTGCGGTCAATCGCAAGATCAAAATTCATATGTAATTCCTCCTAGCTGAGTTGAGTTAGTCTTTAGGCTATGAATTTGGCCAGCGTGATCAGGCCGGTAATCGTAATTACGTTTAGTATGGTCGATATAAGGACGGTTTGTGCAGCAAAATCAGGCTCATTCTGATATTCTTCCGCCAGGATGGACGAATTGACGCCGACGGGCATGCCGGAAGCGATGATGAGCGCTTGGGCCGGAACGCCTTTTAGCCCGAGCAGCAGCACGATCAGAATGCCGATAGCCGGTGCGACCAAAAGACGCAGCAGGACGCTGAGGTAAACATCGAGCCGGCGCAGGCGCAGCGGATATTTAATGATCTGTGCCCCGAGCGTTAGCAGGGCGATCGCCACCATGGACTGGTCCGCATAGGTCAGCGGCTGTGAGATAAAGATCGGAAGCGGCAAGGCCAAGGCATGCAGCACAATGCCGATGACGAGGGCATAGGGGACGGGCATTTTCAGAAATCCGATAATGGCCTGTTTGTATAATCCCTCCGTCTTGGCTCCCTGAATGGAAATAACTCCGTACGTAAACGTAAGGAGGCTTTGAAAAGACATGATCAGCGCTTGCACCGAGCCGGCCATCGGATCTCCCTTGAAGGCCAGATCATTGATCGGCAGGCCGTAGTTTCCCGAATTATCCAGCAGGAGGCTGTTGGTAAATGCGGCTCTCATCCCCCGGTTGAACTTGCGCTGTCTGGCAACCAGCATGCTGATCAAGTAGAGGACGCCGATATAAAGCGCATAAAATAACGCCACCATGCCGAGAAGCTGCGGTGACATCTTGGATTCGTACATACTCATGAATACGGCTGCAGGCGTAATGTAGTAAAAGTTGATTTTGGCGAGTGTGTACAAATCGAGCTTAAAGGCATATTGCATAATAATGCCAAAGCCGATCAGGACAAAGATGGGAAGTACCACTTCAAGTAAAATGTCGGCGATCATGCTGTTGTCATCTTCTTTCCATGAGTATAGCTTGGTAATGGTCTGGCTGTGCATATGACGCCATGTCATTATATCATGACAACGGATGGTTGACACTTGATTCCGCATGGAAAAAAGAACAAGGCACGCGCATCTTGCAGGTCCTTAGAGCGGAACGTTCCTGATTTCATCGGAACCTTGCCTTGGGGGAACGGTAGCGCAGGATTCGCTGGCGCAGACCATCGCGTTACACGCCGGCTGCGCAAAAAGGGTGTTCCTTGGCCCCTGACCAAAGAACACCCTTGAATTGGTTATTGCAATGGGAGCGTCTGTCGACGCGCCCTTATTGCGGGTTGGTAGTCCAAATCCCGGCGGATTTGACGAATACGCGCTGCGGCAGCTTGAGCGCCGCCAGCACAAGCTCGGCTACGTCTTCCGGCTGCATCATCCGGTCTTCGTCCCCGATCTTCAGGCCGGCATTGACGGCCAGATCCGTGTTCACGGTGCTCGGGGTCAGCGCCGTCACGCGGATGTTGTGCTTGCGGACCTCCTGCAGCACGGCTTCGGTCAGTCCCATCACGGCAAATTTCGAAGCGTTATAGGCTGAGCCCGTGGCGAAGCCGCGTTCTCCGGCCGTAGAAGAGATGTTGACGATGTCTCCTTGGTTATGCTCGATCATGCCGGGCAGCGCTGCGCGCGTCATATAGTAAGTCCCCATTAGATTCACGTCGACGATACGCTTCCAGGCTTCGGGTTCCATTTCCAGCAGGTTGCCGAATTGGGCGATGCCCGCGTTGTTGATCAGAATGTCCACCGAGCCCAGCTCCATGTTTACCGCCGCAAAAGCAGCCTCTGCCTCGCTCTGTACGGAAACGTCGGCCACCGCCGCGACGGCTCTGACACCATACTGCTCGGCAACCAGGGCGCTCAGCGGCTCCAGGTCTGCTGCCGTACGGGCAACGAGTCCAACGTGCACGCCTTCCTTGGCAAGTGCGATGGCCAGGGCGCGTCCAATCCCTTTGCCTGCACCCGTAATGAGGGCTGTTTTATTTTTCAGGCTCATGTACATTCACTCCTTCACATTGATAAAAAATATGGTTTCGTTGACCAGTATACCCTGTACCATCCGCAACTACCAAATGCCCGCGATCCACTCTTAACAATTTGTTATAATCGTAGCAGCGAAACCAAGATAACCTTGTTCATTTTTATTACAGGAAGTGGAGGAACAACCTATGCTGCAAGCGCTGAATACCATAACCGCGTTTCGTCAGGGGGATGAATCGGCTGCGGGAACGCATCCATGGCTAATGAAGCTGATATCGGCCGAGGAACGAATCGTCAATCTGGAACGGATCACGTCCATCGGGCAATTGGCCCATGCCAACCCCGTGCTGGATTATGTAGAACGCACTTTGAAGATACTGGATTCGCTGCCTGTTTCCTATTGGATCAAGGAGCTGCTGGAAGAAGTCCTGGTGTGGGCCGAAACGGCCAAGGGCGGAACGATGAGGGATCGCCTTCGCTGGCAGCAGTTGGGCATCCATTTGTTTCTGCATAATATCGGGTCCGCGCAGCTGTATGAAAGACATATCCGGCAAGGCAGGGGAACCCTGTCACCGCACGAAGAGATGGTACATACTCTCATACTTACCCATGGACTGCTCGGGCAACACATCCGGGGGGAAGTCGCCTTCGAGGAAAACCTGCCGCTGATTAAGCTTATGGAGGAAGGACGGCTGACCGAAGATGAGCTGATCCGGCTGCTGATCCCCTTGAATCACTGCATCATTGCTGCCGTATCGGAGGATCTATGGCATTCCGTTGAGGAGGAAATCAAACAGCTGATTCGCAAGCTTGCCGAAGGGAGCGTCCCGGATCGTTGGACTTACGAGGAAAGGCTGCGCCGCCTTCGGACCGCTTCCATTGCCCGGGGGGAAGATTTCGACAGGCAGCTTCAGGAGATTCGGGAGCAGACGGATCTGCCAGCTGCCCTGCATGGGTTTCAGGACATGACGCTTTGGTATGTGGAAGCGGCCCTGCAGGATTTCTCGTTGGAAGAGTTCGTGAAGGTATTGCTGCTGGCCCTCCATCCGGAGAAGCAGGGCCCGGAGGATCAATGGTCTTCGGATTCGGTGAGCCACCTGAGCTTTGAGCCGCTGATGAACGATATGTATTACGATTACAAAGGCGTCAAGAAGCTGAACGTGTACAAGAAAAGAATGATCGAGCAATATTTGCGCCAGACGGATTGGGAGGCCTGCCTTCGCGGGCAGGCGAGCGCCAACCCGCATCTGCGCCACCGCATCGAACGAAAGCCGGAGCTGCCGGATACGGTATTCTTTACCTTCGAATTCTCGCAGGCCGCGGAGAAATTAATTGAATTTTGCATCGAGGCGGAGAAATCCCCGCTCTACGAGAAGGCGGTACTGCTGCTGTTTGATTTGTTCGGCCTGAGGCGGGATGCTTATGATCGGTTTCATAACGAAGAGAGTTATTTAAACGATATGAACAGCACGGGAGATTACAAGAAAGTGATTCTGGATTATATCACGGGAACGGCGGTACTGGATATCGGTCCCGGAGGCGGCGTGCTGCTTGACCTGATCGAGGAACGGCTGCCTCACGCGCGCCCCGTCGGAATCGATATCTCCTCGAACGTGATTGAAGCGCTGGAGAAACGCAAACGTTTGGAGCACAAAACATGGGAGGTCCTGAAGGGGGACGCGCTGAATCTCAGGGACTATGTAAAGCCCGGAAGCGTCGATACGGTCATTTTCTCCTCGATACTGCATGAGTTGTATTCGTACATTGAAACAGACGGTGCGCGCTTCAATACGGCGACCGTGGAGGCAGCCTTGCTCAGTGCCTATGAGGTGCTCGCACCCGGGGGCCGCATTATTATCCGTGACGGGATCATGACCGAGCCCGAAGATACCTGGAGAAGGATCCGTTTCCTTGAGGCCGACGGCATGGAATGGCTGATCCGGTATGCTTCGGATTTCAAAGGCCGGGTCATATCCTACGAGCAGCTGGCAGACGCGGAGGTGCGCATGCCTGTCAACGATGCGATGGAGTTTCTGTATACCTATACTTGGGGTGCCGAAGCGTATGTTCATGAAGTGCAGGAGCAGTTCGGATATTTCACGCCTACGCAGTATGCGGAGTGCATCCGCAGAACGCTGGGTCCCGAAGCGCTGATCCGCGTGCAGCAGCATTATCTGCAGGAAGGATATGCCGAGGCATTGGCTGACCGCATCGAGTTCATGGATGAGGATGGGAAGGCGGTAACTTTGCCGGATAGCACCTGCCTTTACGTGATCGAGAAGCCGGCCCGTCCGTAAAGGCCATACCCTGCTGTAACGAAAAAAAGAGGACCGGAACGCAGCTTATTTCAAGCGTGCGCCGGTCCTCTTTCGCATGTTGTTTTGGTAAGCCGTCCGGATTCTGTGCTCATTCACAAGCGAGGAAGGAAAATGGTTCGCTTACAGCGCTTATCCCAAAAAAGCTATTCATGCTTTTCGGGATCCGGATAATCCTTCCCAAGCGTATCGACCGTCACTTTCTTCATGACGGGCACTTCCAGCGGCTTGTCCATCTGATCCCGCTCCAAGCCCACGATTTCCTCAGCCGTTTCCATGCCTTCGATGACCTTACCGAAGGAGGCATACTGGGCATCCAGCGAAGGCGCATCCGCGACCATAATGAAGAATTGCGACCCGGCGGAGTTTGGATCCTGCGCGCGCGCCATGGATAATACGCCTGTCGTATGCTTCAGGTCATTCTGAAACCCGTTGGACGTAAACTCTCCGGCGATTGCGTAGCCGGGTCCCCCCGTTCCGTTTCCGTCAGGATCGCCTCCCTGAATCATGAAGCCGGGGATGACTCGGTGAAAGCCTGTCCCGTCGTAAAACCCTTGTTCCACCAGGGAGATGAAATTGTTCACCGTATTCGGCGCTACCTCCGGGTAAAGCTCAAGCTTTATCGTTTTGCCGTTCTCCATTTCAATCGTGACGATGGGGTGGCTGGCGTTCGGGTCCGGCACGTTCTGTTTGACCTCGGTTTCCTTCGGCGGTTCCGCTTCGGGCGCCGTGGCGCCGTTCGTCGAACCTGTTCCGCCGCCTGCGCCGCTTTCAGTTTCCTTGTCATTCTGGCCGCATGCCGTCATCACGAACAGCAGCGCAAGGATGACGAGCAGGGCCGGCATCCAGCGTGTTCTGCGTTTCAACATCATTGACTCCTCCTGTGCTTTGCCTTATCAGGTCTTAAGCATGTAATCTGTATCATATTTTATCACAGGTTGGACAAGTACTGAAAATCGAAATAGCGGAGTATATATAAAAGAAAACGTTATCGACGTAATGTCACAGAAGACCGACCGCGTGTAGAGGATGTTTTCCTTGCGATTAACGAATCAAGGCCAGAAGCTCAGAATGCAAGAAAATAAGCTTCCGAACCTGTGCAAGTCCGGAAGCTTCAGGAAATGGAGAGCATTGTACGTCTTTACTTGGCAGGAAATATGCCCTCCACTTTGTTTAAAGGGAGCAGAATCCGCGAACGGTTCTTGTCCTTGGCCAGTAATTCGATGAAATCGGCTCCGATTCTGACAAGCCGGATCCGGTCGAAGGCGCCGCGGGTCGGGAAGGTGGTCCGCACCCCAACCCGCACCGTTTTGCCCGGCGGCTTGACATCGAATACCCGAACCGAGTTGAGACTGGACGGCACAAAAAGCTCGCCCTGCACCTTGATGAAATTTTTCGGGAATACCCGCTGCAGCCGTCCGGGTTCCAACCCGGTGTTCGGCGCGTTGATTTCCACCAGATGTCCGGTCAATGAGGCCAGTCGCTGCTGCAGGGTGATCTTATGTCTGCAGGGATGGATCGGCAATCCTTTCATATGAGGCATCATCCTTCCAGGGTCGTATGGTGTAGTGTATGTTGGAAGGTATGGCATGGGTGAAAGAAGAGGTTCACGATTCCTTCCCGGCGTTGTTTAGGATGACGGAGGATTTCCGCGGTTGCTCGTATCACTGCCATCCGGCTTCTCGTGTTTGATGCTGTCGGGTATCGGAATGCTGTCCGGATAGGAATCCTCCACAAACAGGCCGAATTCCTCATCGATGTCGCGTTCGGTCACTAAACGGTGCTTCTCGTCAGGTTGTTTCTTCATCGGCTGTTCCTCCTATGAAATCGAATCTTTGAAATGAACGGCTGGTATAAGAACTGATAGCTTGACCCATACTGTTTTACTATAAAGACGGTTGTATGGGAGGCGTAGGCATGGAAAGAAAGGGCAACATATTAACGGCACTCATATGGGGTACCCTGATCGGCATCCTGCTGTGGATGTCATTTCTCGGCTGGCTGGATATCATATTCGGAAAATAGAGTGAACGCACAGATACTAGTATAAGACCCGCCTTCCTAAAGAGAGGCGGGTCTTGCTGGTTTAGTCGTCCTCGCCATTGCTGCCGTTCAGCAAATCGGTTCCGTGCATCTGTTCCGTCGGAGGCACGGCGGGATCCACCGGGCTGTTGGCTGCAATAGCGTCCGCGTCCGGCACATCCTCCAGCGGCGTATACTCCTCTTCACCCGAAGGGTAATTCATAAAAATGTCCTGATTCAAAAAGGCGGTTCCGCTGCCTGACAACGCTGCGTCGGCAGCGACTCTCCGCTCCGTATCGCCCGTGTACTCGGCGATGACCTCGTCACCCGGACGAGTGGGGGGCTCACCCTCGATGGCCCGCCATTCCCGGTCCGTTTCGTCGTCCGCCACATCGCGAATAACCGTTTCGTCGGCGGTGCGGTCCAGCCGCACCTCGTCGGCTTCTCCGGCATCGGATGACAAGGTTAACCGCTCATCGGCAATGGTCCGTTGATCCGGATCGGCGCCGGCAGCTTCCCATGCATCGATGGCGCTGTGATCGGGGTTCATCCGCTCCTCCGGTTTTGCATCCGCAGGAGCCGCTTCATTCTGATCGTACGCGATATGATCCGCGTCTTCGCTGCTTAGGCTTTGCTCCGTATAGGTGTTGACGTCTCTCAGATCGTCTTGCGGAATCCAATCCGTATCCTCGACTTTCCGTTTGGCCTCGAATTCCAAATATGTCAAATCTGCCAGCGTATTCCGATTGTTTTCGTCTCGCATGGTGTCCATCTCCTTCCTTGTTTTCAATTGCAATAGGTTTCTATACTTCGACTTTACCCGCTGAATCAAGAATGAATCCCGAAACATTCAGGTTATGATAAACCAAGCAGGCTTTATCTTTCCCTGTCGGTTGACGTATTATGAAAATTTTCAAATAAGGAAAATGGACGAAACACAAGATAAATGAGAGAAAATGAATGATTTCGTGAATTATTTCCCTTAAATTGAACAATGAAATTTTAAAATGATCCCGCTATAATCGAAAAAGCGACTATCGGACCGGACAATTCTGAGAGTGGATTGTCAACAACCAACAATAGAACAGGAAGTGATCGGGACTTTGTTTCAATGGATTAGACAAGGCTTCTTTGGCAACTCGCGCAAAGATATTTTATCGGGTCTGACGGTAGCGTTCGCTCTCATTCCGGAAGCGATCGCCTTCTCCATCATGGCAGGCGTTGATCCGATGGTGGGACTCTATGCGTCCTTCGTGATTGCCGTCAGCATTTCGTTTTTCGGCGGCCGTCCCGGCATGATTTCGGCGGCAACAGGAGCCATGGCGTCATTGATGGGACCGCTTGTGGCTATGTACGGGATCGAGTATTTGTATGCGGCAACGATTCTGACGGGAATCTTCCAATGGTTGATGGGAGCGCTCAAGTTCGGACGTTTTATCACGTTTGTTCCCCAGCCGGTCATCACCGGCTTCGTGAATTCCCTGGCCATCATCATCTTTCTGGCCCAGCTTCCGAATTTTAAGGGCGAATCGTGGCCGATGTACTTGATGGTGATCGGCACGCTGCTGATCATTTATTTATTGCCGCTGGCAACCAAAGCGGTTCCTTCGGCACTCGTTGCGATCATCGTGATGACGATCGTTGCGGTTTGGTTCAAAGCCCCGGTGCAAACGGTCGGGGACATGGGCAACATTACCCAGGCACTGCCGTTCTTCCACATTCCGAATGTAACCGTGAGCCTGGACATGATCATGACGATATTGCCTATTTCCCTGGCTCTTGCTGTCGTCGGGATGACGGAATCGCTGCTTACCGCGTCGCTCGTGGATGAGATGACCGAGACGGGCAGCGACAAGAACCGGGAAATCCGCGGACAAGGCGTTTCCAACGTGATCACCGGATTCTTTGGCGGCATGGCGGGCTGCGCCATGATCGGGCAGACGGTGATTAATGTGAACTCGGGTGGGCGTACCCGGTTATCCACCTTGGTTTCCGGCGTGTTTCTGCTGTTCCTCATCATTGTGCTCGGGGATGTCGTGAAACAGATTCCGATGGCGGCGCTTGTCGGGGTCATGTTTATGGTTTCGATCGGCACGTTTGAATGGGGATCGCTTCGCACGCTTCACCGCGTGCCGTTAGGCGATGCCATCGTCATGCTGGCAACGGTCATTATTGTGGTAGCGACTCATAATCTGGCCATCGGGGTCATGATCGGGATTATCTTAAGCGCCCTGAATTTCGGGTGGAAGATGGCAAAAATTCACGCCGTGCCCCATATCCAGCCGAACGGCACCAAGGTATATGAAATCCGGGGTCAGCTGTTTTTCGGAACGATGATGTATTTTGTAAATCTGTTTGACGTGAACGATGATCCGGAACATGTCATGATAGATTTTTCCAAATCCCATGTATGGGATCAGTCAGCCACGAATGCCATTTCGAAGGTATGGCATAAGTACAAGGAAGCGGGGAAAGACCTCACGCTCATAGGATTAAACGACGAAAGCCAGCGGATGGTCGATAAAGTCGGCCTTGCTTCAAACTCTACGCATTAGAAGCATTAGTCATTCCGCTGTAAGCAGGTGTGCTCAATAGAGGTAAGGTTTGTCAGATGAAAAACAGGCCAAACGAAGAAACGGCGGTGATCAAGGATATGATCCTTGAACCGCCATTTCTTGCTTACGGCCGGTTATCGCTATGAACGTAAATAAAATTTTTACAAACGATACCTGGCGTTTCATGTTATATTGATTGTAAATGAACACGAAGTTTGTCGAATCGGCAAAGGATGGAGAAGAAGACGTATTAATATTGACAATAACGGTTAGAGGTGCTGACTAGATGAAGGATATGCCCAAATCCATATTCCTGCTTCTGCTGGTCGTGCCGCTGCTGCTGATTATATCGATTTTATCGCCGGGACAATCGGATGCTGAGCGTGCTCATACCGTGATACCTGATTGGCAGTTTATGTGGGATAACGAACAACAGGAGATTGTTTCGCCAGCCGGCATTCGGCATTCAAGCGGTTGGCTGACAGGGACACCAGAGAACAAAGAATCCCCAAAGTCAGATGGGGTATCTTCAGCATGGAATCGTTTCACCCTGCCCGACCTTCCTTGGAAACAATCGGCCATTATGATTGATCGGATCAAGGGGCAGGATGTTCTGGCTTTTTTGGACGACGAACAGGTATATGAGGCCAAGCGGGACTATATGTATACGAATCATTCGCTGCTGCTTCCTTTTCATCCCGATGATGCCGGCAAAACCGTTTATATATGGTCAAACGGTTCTAGCGATATGACGCTAGGCATCGATAGCGAGATCATGCTCGGCGAGTATGATGATCTGCGCAAAGGTTTTATCAAGAAGGATCTGGAGGATTTTATATTAGGCAGCTCCTTTTTGTTTATTGCGGTGGTCATGTTCTTCTGCTGCTTGTTCCTTCCGAAGCATACGGTATCCAGCTGGTTGTCCCTGAGCTTGATCATTCTGGCCAGCGGAGCCTTGCTAATTACGTACTCGCCGTTCCTCTACACCTTTTATGGCGATCTCGGCAGCGTATGGGTCTCGGTATTTGATATTTCGCTTTTCACCGTTTTGCCTGCGCTGTATTTCTATTTCGAGAAAATCTACGGACCCGGTCCCTACCGGCTCATTCGCTACGGCCGAAGAATTCAGATGGCCTACTCCGGGATCTGCCTGGTCTTCCTTGCGGTACATGTTCTGAGCCATCATTCGTTTTATGATATGTACTACTTCTTCTCCGTGAAGATTCTAGGCATCCTGATTATCCTGCAGATGGTGCTGCTGATCGGTACCACGATTCTGTACGCTGCCAAGCGCAACAAAGACGCTTATATTTTTACAGCCGGCTTCGGCATGATGGCGTTAGCGACGCTCGGAGATATGCTGGCCTTTTATTACAATGACGGGCATTATGAGCTCTTTCTGTGGAAATGGGGCGTGATCGGCCTGATCATCTCTCTGATCATATTGCTAGGCCGTAAATTCGCCCGAAGCCATGAGCAAGTGCTGCAATATTCCCGGGAGCTGGAGATGTTTAATCAGGAACTTCAGCGATCGGAGAAAATGGAGATCATCAGTGAGCTGGCCGCTTCGGTTGCGCACGAGGTCCGAAATCCGCTGCAAGTGACGCGCGGCTTCATGCAGCTTCTGGCGGAGAACTCCAAGCAGACGGAAAAGGAGTATTTTGGCCTGGCGCTGAAAGAACTGGACCGGGCTTCCGGGATCATTACGGATTTCCTCACGTTTGCCAAGCCTGAATTAGAGCATGAGACCAGGCTGAACGTGTATGAGGAGCTGAAGCATGTGAAAGGCATTCTGCAGCCGCTTGCGAATCTGAGCGGGGGCACGATCGAACTGGATGACGCCAAGGAATTATACATCACCGGTAATTCATCCAAACTGAAGCAAGCGATGATTAATATCGTCAAGAACAGCATTGAGGCACTGGATGGAGAAGGCATGATTCGCATCTGGGCCTACGCCAAATCAGATGAAGTCGTGATTCACATCCAAGATGACGGCATCGGAATGGAGGCTGGAGATCTGGAGAGGCTGGGTGAGGCGTATTTTTCGAATAAGTCGAAAGGGACGGGGCTTGGCCTGATGGTCACCTTCCGGATCATCGAAGCGATGCGAGGAACGATTCATTTTATCAGTGAAAAAGGAAGTGGCACCGAAGTGATCATTCGCTTTCCGTCCGTTCCTGATTCCGTGGAAGTTTAGACTTCCTATCAAGAGAGATGCCGCGCTGCATCTCTCTTTGTTATATCAATTATAGAAAATTTTATCATTTTTCCGAAAATTAGAAGGTGGAAGGTTTTGCCGCAGCGAATAACAGAGTAAGAGAATCACCCATTATAATGTTTGAGGTGCGTCCATGAGGTCTGGATGGAGAATCGCTGTGTTCCTGATCATCGTTATAACTTTTAGCCAGGGGTTACCTGGGCTTGTCTTTGCTACCGAAGAAACAGCAGCTCGGGCAGCGATTAAGGAGTGGAGAATCCTTTGGTCCGAAACCCGAGGGGTACCGGACAGCTTACCGGCCCACAGGGATGACTGGCTGGTAACTTCGACCGGAGCTTCGACGCCTTCCAAGCCGCATGCCAAGGCATCCGCATGGATTCAAATGAAGATTCCCGAAATATCATCGGCATCCCCCGGCATTTTAATTGACAAGCTGCACGGACAGCACGTTGCGGTGTTTGCGGACCATGAGAAGATTTACGAATCAACCCGTACGTACAATTATGAGCTGAACTACATTTTGCTTCCCCTTCATCAGGACTTACTCGGGAAGGATCTGTACATCTGGCTGGAAACCGCGCGAGATCATGTGACGATGGAAGGGAACATCCTGGTCGGCAACTATCATGATCTGTTGAACCAGTTCGTGAAGTCGAATCTAGTGGATATCATCCTCGGGAGCGCCTTTATTTTTATTGCATTGGTGATGCTGATCTGCGCGGTGTTTCTGAACAGAAAATATTTGATTACGGTCCTGTCATTATCGTTTATTATTTTATCCGTTGGCATCCTAGTATTTACATACTCTCCGTTTCTTTATACGATTTTTGATGAGTATGGAAATTTATATACTCAGTTATATGACATCTCGTTATTTATTTTACTTCCTTCGTTCAGTCTCTTTTTTGAAAAAATCTTCGGCCCCGGCTGGAGGGGCGTGCTGCGCAAACTTCGGAGATTCCAGGTATTTTATTCGCTGTTCTGCGGCCTGTTTCTGATCTACAATCAATGGGCCTCAAATCAATGGTTCGACCTGTATTACTTCTTCTCCGTTCAGGTCCTGGGTTTTATCATGATTGTTCAATTCGTACTGCTGGTCGGAAGCTCGATGTACTATGCCGTTAAGGGAAATAAGGATGCTATTATTTTCAACGCCGGCTTTGCGGTGTTTGCCATTTTGGGTTTGGGCGAGCTGCTGCAGTTTTTCCTAACTCGGGGCAGCTACAATCTGTTCCTCTGGAAATGGGGCATCGTCAGCTTCATTATTGCGCTGATCGTTATTCTCGGAAGGCATTTTGCCAAAAATCACGAGCAGATGCTTCAATATTCCAAGGAGCTCGAGATGTTCAACAATGAACTGCAGCGTTCGGAGAAGATGGAGATCATCAGTGAGCTTGCGGCATCGGTCGCGCATGAGGTTCGCAACCCGCTGCAAGTGACGCGGGGATTCCTGCAGCTCCTCACCGGAAAAGCCCAGTCCACCGAACGGGAGTATCTGAATCTGGCCTTGGTAGAGCTGGATCGTGCTTCGGGCATCATTACGGATTTCTTAACCTTTGCCAAACCGGAATTCGGCAAAGACACGGTGCTGAGGATATCCGAGGAGTTCAAGCATATCGAAGGCATACTCGGGCCGCTGGCCCATCTGCAAGGCGGCAGAATTACCGTCGATATTCCGGAGGATATTACGATTCGGGGCAATTCCTCGAAATTCAAGCAGGCCTTCATTAACATCGTGAAGAACAGCATTGAGGCGCTGGGCGAGGAGGGACTGGTTCATATCCGCTGCTATCGCCAGCAAGGCCAGGTGTTTATTCATGTGGTGGATAATGGAGAGGGGATGGGGCCAGATGTGCTGGCACGTCTGGGAGAGCCCTATTTCTCTAACAAAACGAAGGGTACGGGCCTTGGCCTGATGGTGACCTTCCGAATTATCGAGGCCATGGATGGGGACATTTATTTTACGAGTAAACAAGGAGTGGGGACCGATGCCGTCATTACGCTTCCCTCAGCTTGCGAATGATTCGCTAAGCTGCGGCAGCGATGGCGGTTACCGTCCCCACTCTTTTTACCTAATCATCTATTTATGAAATGTCCAGGCTGTTATGTAGTCTTTACCAGATGGCTCTTTCCTTGGCTTCCGATTTGATCACGCTAGTCGGATTCGGAGGGATGACCAGATACAGCTCGCCCGGATTCTCTTCAAGCGTTCGAATCTCGATGTGGTCGGGAATCCGTACACCAAGAACTTCCTTGATCGCGGACTTTGGATCGCTGAGCAGTTTTGCCTTAAAGCTAGGATCCTCCCAGGCTTTTTGAATCAATTGTGTTTGAAAGATGGCTTCTGTCGTCATAAGAATCACCCTTTCAAATAAATTGGTTATTTTTTACTCTTAGAGAATACCATGGAATAAATATAAAATCTATTATTTTTTGTTTAGAATAGACAAATGATAATTTAATCCGCCAAAAGACAAGGTTTTTTTGCTGTTTTCGATATGATTTGCTTCGTTCTGAAGTTCATCCACTATCGTTTGATGGAAGGAAATCAGATGCGGAGCCTCGATATCTACCGATAAGAGATGGGCATGGGTGGCAGCGGCAATTTCTGCATAAGGCTTCAGTATGTTGTTGATAAAGATGGCTTCCTGTACTTCGGATATCGTTAGAACAGCGCCTTGCGGTTGTCCTCGTTCCGATTTAATGAGGGAGAGCAGGCAGTTGTAGCTGCCATCCGCAAGATCCTGTTTCCAATCGGTCCAATCGTCCATCATCTGCAAGGTAAGCAGCACATGATTCATCACATCGTTCGTGCGTGGAATAAGGTCTGCTTGATCCGATAGAAGCAGCGCGGCAGTGCTTCCCAGCTTTACGGGAGCCGCCTTTTTGGCAACCATGGCCCTGTCGTGCTTGAAGTAATCCTCCCGGGTTTCATGGAGGACGCCTTCCGACCATTCGTGCGTATAGTGTTTGAGATAAGACCAGAATTCTGAATTTGCCGGGAAGTAGGGTTGATAGGATGTGAGAAATTCGTAATACAGCAGGTTGGCAAGCGCGAGATGGTGTTTCGGATCGATAGAGGACTGGCCGTCATGAGGCGAGTCCATAATGTCGTCTTGAATGAAGTAGTATAACATGCCGATAATGTTGGCCGTGGAGAGATCACGGTATATCTTGGCAGGGAGTGCGGTCCGTTCTTTCATCCAGAAGGGAAGCAGATAGCAGATGTAATTTTTGGAACTGTCCTGCTCGAAGACGTCAAACTTTCTGAGGTATGAAAGACCGATTTGGTTCAGGGGAGCAGGGAAATCTGAAAGCCTCGCTTCGCAGGCCGAGAAAGCGGCGGCAAGATCGTCCTCGAAAGGCTTGAACCAGTTCATGGAATCACCAACCTATTCAATTTTTAAGGTACAAGTGCTTACTTGCTATATTAACATGAATATTGGTGGAGTTAAATATTACCATTCCCATTCCATGGCTATATATGGAGGTTTCGGCTCAGCGACGGGTTTTCTTTACAAGCGGATTCGGTTTCCTTGTTTGAGTATGGCGGCTGGCGTTTAATTTAGGGATGTACAGCGATAACCGAAAATGACCAAATAGGAGGAATTCATATGACTCAGAAAATTGTAGGAGCTTTTCGGACGGAGCAGGAAGCAACCCGAGCCATTGAGGAACTAAAGCAGCAAGGATTCAGAGCCGATGAAATCTCTGTCATTGCCAAGGATCGCGGCGAATCTTCCCATATTCAGGACGAGACCGGAACCAAAGCACCCGAGGGATTAGCCTCCGGAGCGGCTACCGGCGGCGTGCTGGGCGGCGTAACCGGATTGCTCGCAGGTCTTGGCGCATTGGCCATTCCGGGCATCGGTCCGATCATTGCCGCGGGCCCGATCGCGGCAACGCTGACGGGCGCCGCCGTGGGTGCCGGTGCAGGCGGGTTGGTGGGAGGCCTGATCGGTCTTGGCATTCCGGAAGATCAAGCGGAGGAATATGGGGGCTACGTCGATGAAGGGCATATACTGGTCATGGTGGACGCCGATGAGTCGAACGGTGGCCAGGTATATGATATATTCCGCAGCAACAGCGCGCTCAATGAACATCATTACCGTGAAGAAGGTACCTACAGCGGTACAGGAGCACCGGTAGATTCGCGTTCTGAAGCGGCTGCTGCCACTGAGGATGCCGTGCCGGACCCTAACCTGTATCAAGGCTATGGCGATGGCAATGGCGGCGCCGTGAGTCCTAACATTGTTAGCCCGGATCGTGAAGAAACCACGAAGAGACGATAAAGATTATTCTCATATGCATGATGAACGATGAACAAACCGCCCGGATTCTTCCGGGCGGTTTGTTTGCGGCGACAATCGGCTTCACGTGGGCTTGCTTGCAGTTGTGTTTAACGCTTGTTGCGCTGCATTCTCGCACCCCTCGGCCCATGTCCAGGACCGCCAGGTCCACCGGGGCCATGTCCAGGTCCACCCGGATGCCAAGGACCGTGCCCATGTCCATGTCCGGGAAATCCGGGATACCCCGGGTAATACGGAGGAAACGGATAGACCGGATAAAACGGTGGATAGTATGGATAAGGATAGTAAGGGTATCCGGGGATGAGACCCGGGATACCGAGGCTTGTTTGGGCTTGAAGCCCTCTTTTTGGTTGATGACTCAAGGCCTTGCACCCTCTTTCTATCAGATCGGTTATCCCATCCTATGTGGAAGCGGAGAGGAAGGGCACTTTATCCTGGTAAAAATAGGCGGGCGGCCGCTCCTCGGGACACGAGTATCGACGCTGGTTTTTTATTGGGACGAACAGGTTCTAGGTTACTCGATCTCAAGCGAAAGTAAAAAGGTGCATATGACCTCCCCTGCTTAGGGAAAGGATCAGATGCACCTTTAGTTCTTTCATTATATATATTGAAGTCCGGTTGCGTAAGGGAGAGGGACAGGATCGAAGGTTACGCTCCCGTTAGCCCTATACGGAGATTCCGGATCGAACAGGATGGAAAGCAAACCTTCGTCATCCAGCTCCAACGTTCCATGGTTCAGGCTAAGACGGTACGGACCATGTTCGCCGTCCGCCTGGATCACCCCCTCTGGAAGCAGAGGAGCCAGCTGACGAAGCAGCTGCGGGCCGCTTACCAAATAAATGGTTCCCTCGTTGCGAATATACTCAGGCAGGATGCCGGCAGATTGGATTAAAGCGGCAAGCTCCTTATCCTGCCAAGGCAGCGGAACCGTAAGCTCTGAAAGGTGGAAGGACGCGATGGCATCGGCTATAACCAGTGCGGCCGCTTCAGGGCTCCCACCCCACTCGACGAGAGTAGACTCCCTGGAAGGCGTCATCTTGTCTCCGGGCACGGCAATGATGGCATAAGCAGTCAACGCTCCGTTTTCTTCGGCGACAAGCACCTGCTGTTTAAGGCGGATCACGTTGGAATATGCGCTTGCATCCAGCAGCTTGTTAAGCTCTGAAGCCGTCGTAACATATCCGGCCTCCCGCTGTTCCATCAGTCTTTGGATCTGGAACAGATCGTGCGGCTGCATGGCCCGGATGTTCACTTTTTTTCCCGTTGCAGCACGCAGCGGCTCCACGTCGGCCGGAGATAGACGGAACCGGAACGCCCGCCCGAATATACGGCTGCCTGCCCGGGTATAAAGGGATCTGCCGCCGGAAATAAGGATGAGGGATGCGCCGGAAGCCTCGCCATGCCGCATGCACTGTTCCAGGAGATTGCCTGCAAGTCGTTGACCCCGGTAATCCGGGTCCGTGCAGACGGAGCCGATGGAGAAAATATTTAATCGGGCACCGCGAGTCTGGATGGTGAACGGCACGAATCCCATGAAAGACACCAGTTTGTCCTGATCCCAGGCACCGTAGGAATGGCTGATACCCGGCGAGAATATCGGAGGGAAGGATACCCCCATTGAAGGCTGCTCCGGCTGCTTAAGAAAAATACGGTCGGACAGCTCGACGGCTTGTTGCAATTGATCGCTTTTCATCATAGAAATCTTCACTCGATTGACGCCTCCCCTATGTATGTCGTTTGTTATTACCAGTATAAAGTCATTGGGCGGGGAATTTCCAGTAAACGTTTTCTAAGGTTATCCGGAATTTCCGGTTGGCGGAGTTAGCCTGCCCTGCAGCGAAGCGTCTCGGGTTGAGGCGTATACGAAAAGGCGGTGTTTTTCGGGTAATACTAAATGAACGAATCTGACGCCGGAGGGATGAGCTTGCCAAGTTTTGTTGATTCCATGATTTTGCTGTGTGGCGCCTTGCTTCTGACAGGCGTATTGACCACCAAGTTCTCTTCCCGTTTCGGCATGCCCGCTCTGGTGCTGTTTATCGCGATCGGGATGATTCTCAGCCGGTTCATTTTTTACGATAATGCGGAGCTCACGCAGCTGGTCGGCATCTTCGCACTGATCGTCATTTTGTTTCAGGGCGGGATGCAGACCGACTACAAAGAAATCAAGCCGGTTCTGGGTCCGGCCATTTCGCTTGCCACGATAGGCGTCCTGCTGACAACCGTTGTAATCGGACTATGCGCTTCTTTCGTGCTTGATATTTCTTTGAAAGAAGGGCTGTTAATCGGCGCTATCGTTGGCTCGACGGACGCTGCAGCCGTATTCTCGGTTCTTGGCGGAACGAATCTGAAGAAAAGGCTTCGCATGACCCTTGAGGCCGAATCCGGAAGCAATGACCCGATGGCGGTGTTTCTAACCGTGTCCTTAATCGAATGGATAGAACATCCGGGCCTAAATTTGTTCGGGCTTATTTTTTCCTTTGTCATGGAAATGGGATTGGGACTGGTTGTCGGCATTCTTGTCGGCATGCTGGCCGTGTATGTGATCAATCGCATCAACTTCGATTCTTCGGGGCTATACCCCGTGACCGCTTTAGGATTCGCCGTGCTGACGTATGCCGCCGCCGCATGGCTTGGAGCCAGTGGTTTGCTTGCCGTATACGTTATGGCCTTGCTGCTCGGCAATACCGAGCTGACGTACCGCAAGACGATTCAAGCATTCAACCAAGGCTTTGCGTGGATGATGCAGATCGTGATGTTTGTCCTGCTCGGGCTTCTTGTCTTCCCGAACGAGCTGTCGAAGGTCATATGGCAAGGACTCCTGTTGTCCTTGATTCTCATCTTCATCGCCAGGCCGATCGGCGTGTTCAGCAGTCTGCTGTTCGCCAAATTTGCCGTCCGCGAGAAAATATTGATTTCATGGGCCGGCCTCCGTGGGGCCGTACCGATCGTATTGGCTACATATCCCGTACTGGCGGGAATCAGGCAGGGGGAATTGTTTTTTAATGTCGTGTTCTTTGTTGTTTTGACTTCGGCGGTGATCCAGGGCACCACCATCTCTCCGCTCACGCAAAGGCTTGCGCTGGTGGAGAAGGATAAAGCAAAGGCTCCGTCCTTATTGGAGTTGATGGCTCTAGGAAAAACGGATTCCGAGATCAACCACGTGCTGGTGGATGGGGATCTGCCCATCGTCGGCAAGGAGATTCAGCAGCTGAATCTGCCAGACGATATTCTCTTTACGGCCATCATTCGGGAGAAGCGCATCATCACGCCGAGAGGAAACACTGTCATTGAGGCAGGGGACACGTTGTACGTGATGAACCCGAAGCAAAAACGGAAGGAAATGAAAACGATACTGGGGTTATCCTAGGATTTTGCAGCTGAAGCTATATGATGCCCATCACAGCAGACGGTCTTAAAAATAATTTAGGATAGGTATAAATCGGAGGTGAATTCTTCATCCTATCTTCATCCGAGAAGTTTCGATTTCCTTTGCAAAAGAGACAGAAATCTGATATGATTAATTCAAGGATTTAGAATAAGTCTAAATATAATATCAAAGGAGACGATATAGATGAGCAACCTGACCCAACAAGCACAAGGAAATACGACCGATGAACTTCAACAAATTCTAAATACGCAGGTAGCCAACTGGAGTGTTCTTGGCGTGAAGCTGCACCATTATCATTGGTATGTGAAAGGTCCTCAGTTCTACGTGCTGCACGAGAAATTCGAGGAGTTGTACAACACGGCCGCTGGTTATGTGGATGAGCTGGCAGAGCGCATGCTGGCTATCGGCGGCAAACCGGCCGCCAGCATGGCTCAATATTTGAAGCTGACGACGCTGCAGGAGGTGTCGAATGAAAACACGGCCGAGCAGATGGTCGGACAGCTGGTTGCGGATTTCGAGAAAGTGGCCGGAGAGCTCAAGTCCGGTATCGAGGCAGCAAACCAAGAGGGCGACGATGCGACTGCCGATCTGTTGACCGGCATGGTGAGCGATGTGCAGAAGCATTCGTGGATGCTGAACGCATTTTTGGGCAAATAACGTTCATATCCGTTGCTGCCGTTTCATGATGGATAACAAAAGCAAAGGGAGAACGGCCAGATAATGGTCGTTCTCTTTTTTTATTCGCCTTGTGATGCTGTTACAAGATTCAATGAAATTTATTGCGCCTTTCTTCCATTTTATGCGTATAACCTTCATAGATCGTTTTAATTCGGATAGAGGAGTAGTGAGGATGGCAGAGATGGAATCACGACAACAGCTGGAGTCGCAGCTTCAAGAGATTTTGAAATGGGAGAAGGAGCAGAAGGACGTCATGTTCTGGGAGAAGCTCGGAAGAATTCCCTTTATGCTGCTGGACCGCCTTACGCCCAAGGCTGTTCAAGAGAAAATCGGGAGCGCCTTGAACGAGGTAGGCGGATTTATTCAAAGCGGCGGAAAGCATCTGGTTCGCGAGAAGTCGGTCATGAACGTACTGGCTCAGACCGCTGGATTGGAAGGTTCAGGTGCGGTGAACGACCCTTCCGCGAAATCCGGCGAGGCGGAGTCGGGCGGGGCTGGGAACGGAGAGGAGCAGGCGGTGGCTTCCGGACTTACGCTGGCAGCAGCCGCGAAATTGCCGCTCCAGGTCATGGATGCGGCAGCGGATACGCTGACGGTAAAGCGGGTCAAATTCGCGGCGGCCCAAGGGGCGGCAACGGGAATCGGAGGCGTATTTACGATAGCGGCCGATCTGCCCATGGTGCTCGGTCAATCGCTCAAGGTGCTTCAGGAGATGGCCCTTTGTTACGGGTACGATCCGAACGATCCCCGGGAGCGGGTGTTTATCGTGAAATGCCTGCAGTTTGCATCTGCCGACATCGTCGGAAAGAAAGCGGTGCTTGAGGAGCTTGCCAGTTTTGACGACGTCCAGGCGACGGAGCAGGTCTTCTCACAGCTGCAGGGCTGGCGTGAAGTCGTCCAGTCGTATACCGATAACTTCGGGATGAAAAAGCTGTTTCAGCTGATTCCGATCGCCGGGATCGTATTCGGCTCGATCAGCAACAAAGGCACCATAAGCGATGTGGCCGAAGCCGGGAAAATGCTGTACAAGAAGCGGCGTGTTCATTACCGTCTTCGGAACATGGAATATCCGCTGTAGCCAAGGATGATACACGGATCGACAAGACCAAAAGGGATGCCCGCCATGCGCGGGCATCCCTTTACTTAATCAACATCGGAGAATATCATGATGCAACCATAAAGGTGGTTTCTTACCGATTATCCACCTTTTCGGGGTACAGGTCATGGTTCATCAGACGATTCGCGGCAATCTCCTCGTATTTGGTTCCCGGGCGACCGTAATTGCAGTACGGATCGATGGAAATGCCGCCGCGCGGGGTGAATTTGCCCCATACCTCGATATATCTCGGATCCATCAGCTTGATCAGGTCATTCATGATGATATTGACGCAATCCTCATGAAAGTCCCCGTGATTGCGGAAGCTGAACAGGTATAGCTTCAAGGACTTGCTCTCCACCATCTTAATATCCGGAATGTAACTGATGTAGATGGTCGCAAAGTCCGGCTGGCCGGTGATCGGGCATAAGCTTGTAAATTCGGGACAGTTGAATTTGACGAAATAGTCGCGGTAGGGATGCTTGTTGTCAAAGCTCTCCAGAATGCCCGGATCATACTCGAACGTGTATTTCGTGCCTTGGTTGCCGAGCAGGGTAACGTCTTCCATTTCTTCTTTTTGTCTTCCAGCCATATATGATAACTCCTTCATTTATAATAATTCAAACTCCATCAGATCGTCGGTAATTTCTTGATGCCGTGCTATACGCCACGTTTATTCCCCCAGACGAGCGTATGCAATTGCGGCAAGACGCGCACATCGTTTAACCGGTCGGATTGCATGACCGCATCAACAAGCGACTCGTACCGGTCCAGCAGATGGGAGACAAGCGAAGTCGTGTCCCCTGTGCCTACATCGGGATTACCGGTCTGCAAGTAAAATGGCACGTTCGGGTATCGTTCATGGACCGTTTCCGCGTAGGTCAAGTCCTTATCGTCAAAGACCACAACCTTCAGGCTGAAGGTTCTGCCGGGCGGACGGGCGGATAAACGCGAGACGATATCGTCGAGCTTCCCCCAGTCCGTATCCATGCCCGAGCTAGGCGGCTTAGGGGAAATGGTGACTTCATCGATATGATTCAGCCAGTCCTGCCAGCGTGAGCCTTGGGTCTCCACGGCAACGGTAATTCCGTGCCGATGCAGCTCATCCACAAGCGCTCCAAGCTGGGGAAGAAGAGCGGGATTGCCGCCGGACAGGGTGACGTGATCGAAGCGTTCTCCGCCCAGCCGGTACAGCTCTTGCCAGATCTCATCAGCAGTCAACAGCGAGATGGAGTCCTTAGCCGAACCGTCCCATGTGAATGCGGAGTCGCACCAGGAACAGCGATAGTCGCAGCCCGCCGTCCGAACGAACATCGTCTTGCGGCCAACGACCATGCCTTCGCCTTGAACGGTAGGACCGAAAAT
The DNA here is from genome assembly GCF_900109305.1 of Paenibacillus sp. cl141a. Taxonomy (NCBI): domain Bacteria; kingdom Bacillati; phylum Bacillota; class Bacilli; order Caryophanales; family Paenibacillaceae; genus Paenibacillus; species Paenibacillus sp. cl141a. The sequence continues at coordinate 139,032 of NZ_FNZO01000005.1, read as the reverse complement.
CTCCATTACGGGAATCGGACGGTCCACCGTCATGGCAGGGGAGGAGCCCCGGTTTGAATCCGTTACAGGCGTTTCATGCACATTATTCATGGATCATCCACTCCCGTCTGACCTCGGCATAGCTGGTCGGCGTCTCAAACAGGCGAACGAATTCCGTTCGCATGCCTTGTTCCTCGTAGGATTCTCTGCTGCGGAGGGCCTCCTCCATTTTCTCAAACAACCAGACCACCATGTTCTCTGCCGTCGTATTCATCGGAGGCAAGGTCTCGTTCAGGTAACGGTGATCCAGGTAAGGTTCGATACTCGTTTTCCAGCAATCCTTGATGTCTCCAAAATCCACGGTAATGCCGACCTCGTTTGGAGTTCCGCTGATACCAAAAACCACTTTATACGTGTGGCCATGGAGGTTTTTGCATTTTCCCTCATAGCAATGCAGGTGGTGGGCAGCATCGAAGGTAAACTCTTTGGAAACAAGCACCCGCTTTCGATGGTAACGCAGGCTTCCGGCATCGATGTCTTCGCCAATCTTCTGCAGATGCTCTACGATGCGGAAAGCCCCGGGCTCGCGGCTCATACCAGGCGCCCCCTCTCGGAGATGGCGCTGCGGCGCTGCATATACTTGTCGAGCCCTGCTTTTCTCAGCTTGCAAGCAGGACATTCCCCGCAGCCGTCTCCCTTGATGCCGTTATAACAGGTTAACGTATGATCGCGAACATATTCGAGCGCATTCATCTGGTCGGCAAGCTCCCAGGTTTCGGATTTGTCGAGCCACATGAGCGGGGTATGAATGACGAACGGGTAATCCATGGCCAGGTTCAGCGTAACGTTGAGCGATTTGATGAAGCTGTCCCGACAGTCGGGATAACCGCTGAAATCCGTCTCGCATACGCCCGTGATCAAATGTTTCGCTCCGACGCCCTTGGCCAGCACGGCTGCAAAGCTGAGGAACAGCAGGTTTCGGCCATCCACAAACGTCGTAGGCAAGCCGTCGCCTTCGGCGATCTCGATATCGCTGCGCGTTAATGCATTCGGCGCCAGCTGATTAAGCAGGCTCATATCAAGCACCGTCTGCTTCACGCCTTGCTCCTTGGCAATCTGTGCCGCGCATTCTATTTCAAGCTTATGGCGTTGGCCATAATCGAATGTTACGGTTTCCACTTCGGCGAAGCGTTCCTTCGCCCAGAACAGGCAGGTGGTGCTGTCTTGCCCCCCGCTGAAAACAACGACTGCTTTTTCATTTTTAAGCATAAAAAAACCTCTCATCCTTCATAATTTAAGAGCAGCCCGAAAGGGCCGATCCCGTAGAAGAAAGAGAAGTTCATTGAACTGAATCCGTAAAAAAACAAGCCTTATTCTTAGGGTGTAACACCGAATAAGACACGATAGTTTTTTATAGAGGGAGTTCACGAACCTCTCCCACGCACCGATGCAGGCGCATGGATTGTCTTCTGTTGTCCTTGTGACCGCATGGAGAGCCGTAAACGGCATGCGGTCCGATTACGCCCTCCATTATAACACGGCCGGATTATTTGATAAACACTCCGCCGAAGGGAATTGCTTCCCGCAGGAATCGCTTGATGATGCCTTCGTCGTTTAAATCGTTCACAAGCCGCTGATTCTGGCGTCCCGCTTGAAACAGCACATAACCGTCGCCGGTGAGCTTCCAGTGATAGTTCATGTGCTGGCTGGCCAGATGATTGCCGTATACGGTTAGATCCAGCTTAGCGGCTTCGGGGTAGGCGATGATGCTTCCGGCGTCCACATACAGCGGCTCGGTAGGATGCAGCTTGACTTTGCATACCGGGCCTTGAGTCAGAATGCCGATGCTGCCATTCCCGGAAAACTTCATCTTAATGGCATCTCGCGTGACCAGCATGTTTTTGATTTTCAGTATTCTTGTCTGCATCGTAACAAACCGGGTGTAAAAGAAAACATGACGAAAATCATAGAGCATGTCCTGCTCGCCTTCCAGCTGTATTTCATGCATGTTGAAGCCCGGGGGAAGCGCAGCCGTAAATTGGCTGGGTCCCGTAATGTCGGCACGGATCAGCTTTTTTTTGCGGTAGATGCCCTTCACGTTCATAAGTCGATCGCTGCGTCCGGAGGAGGGTCCCCGATAGGCAACGATCTGCTCGGGATGAAGGACATGCGCCGTGTCCCCCTCCGTCAAGGAGAACGTAACCGCTTGACCTGCTCCGCTGCCGGCCGCATCTTCCATTCGGATAATCATCGCCGCGCCTCCTTTTGCCTGGTTGAATGGGATGGATCTGGATAAGAGCTTGTCCTATCTCGAACGGTTCGTTCGGCGCATGCCGAATCGCAGGACGCGAATGATGACAAAGTATCCCGCAGCTAACGCCACGGCGGTAATCGCTACCGTTTTTAAACGTTCCGCCCCGCGCTTTCGTGCGGCTTCAGCCTCCTGTAACTGGCTTACCATTTGGGTTAATTGCTGGTTCTGCTCTGCAAGATTGGAGTTCTGCTCCGCGAGGGTCAGATTTTGCTGCTGCAGCCGTTCGGAAGCGATCTTGGCTTTATCAAGCTCTTGCAGGGCTTGGTTATAGTTGCTCTTAAGCTGGTTTATTTCGTCGGGGAGTCCCGTGAACTGCTGGATATTATCGTACATATTGTTGAAATAATTGGCATTGGCGGTCCGTCCTCCGGCCGGCAGCGCGATGCCTGCTACCAGCAGAATCAGAGAAAGTTGGATGAGCCTGGATTTTGACGGCTTAAACATGCGGTGTCACCACCATTCGATTATTTATAGTAAATACGAATCAGATTTCGACAGGTTTCTATTAATATATATTACCCACATTCGCATGGGAAGTGAATCCATTCGCAGCTAGGTTGTTTAACTTGCCAATGGGGCGGGTAATGTATTCAAGCAAGCGCATAGAGGCCATCCCATACGAAATGAACATAAAATGAACTAGCAGATAAAAGGAGATTACGATTATGATGAAAGATAACAACGTGAAGAAAATTATGATAACGGTGAATGGAAAGCCCGTAGGCAACGGCTTATTGATCGATAAAGTCACGTACGCACCCATTCAACGCACCGAAAGATTTATGGGAGATACGAAGTCCGCTTCGGCAGCGGTAATTGGTTAGCAGATCCCGTATATTCCAAATAAGCAGCCTTTAAAACCCGGAGAACGCTCCGGGTTTTTTTGCGTTGGTTGGCGTTTATCGATCGAAGTCGTTTTCATTCTGCTGTGGGATAGGAGTATCCTAAACAAACGGAAAATATCGTCTGAATATGACGTTTTATGGCAGAAACAGTTGCAAAATAATACATTTATGGCGTCGCACATCAATGCACTAACGACATCTCGGTGAAATACACGGCGGCAGCGGCGGAGCCGGAACATGGGCGTCCCGATTCCGCATCGGCCGGAGGCTCGCATGCCAAAACTTCATCGGCCGTTCAAGTCGATGGTCAGGTGCTGCTGAATCTATTGAAAAATCCGATGAGTGCCCTGAATATGCGGGGGGATCAAACAGGCATGATCTACGGCCTGATCGGGATGGCATCCAGCATCCTCGGTTTTTGGTTGTTCGGCCTTGGAGTCAAGCGGATGTTCTATTCCGGACTAGGCATGATGTCCGCCTTGTTAAGCGATTTCGGCATGGGGGGCCGTTTTCTTTTACTGGGATTGTTCTCAACCGTCATTCTGCTGGGTTCGTTCTGGCTTGCCGGGAACATGATGACCAAACATAAGCTCGACATGAAGGATTACATAGCCAAAATGGGCTCGTTCCAGCTGCCGTTCGGAGCGGTGCTTATCGTTAGTGGACTGCTTAGCTTCTTGTTGGTAAAGCCGGCTTTCTTCCTCCTTGTATTTGCTCTAATGACCGGATTGGCAGCAAGCAGCGCCGCCGCAATCGAGTTGTACCGGATCGGCTCAACCCAGCTGGTCAAATTCATTGGGATCGCTTTAGGGATATATGTTGTGCTGCTTGCCGTCGTCAACACCATATTATTGTAAAGGAAGAACATTCTGAGGTTAGCCGCAGATTTCCTTGTACGCGAACTGCCATAAAGCATATTCACGAAAGACCGCAGCTCATAGGGATGTGGTCTTTTTTGTCGAAATTAGAACAGGAACATATGTTCCGTGACAGTAAGATGTCCCTCTCTATTGGTACATTATTAGAAGAAGAGGAAAGAGGTGGATGTATTGCAGTCAGGCTTGTATTCGGATTATACATGGAGCCACAGTCATGTGTTCGCTGGCGGCACTAGTCAAGTCTTTCTGCTGATCGAGTGGAGGGCTGGTGTCCAGAAGCAGAAAACGCAGACCAAAGGCCTTCGTCGGCAAATAGCCGAAGAAGTCCAGCTGCACCTTCAATTAGGAGAAGGCGTTCGAGTGGAACAGATGTATGGCTGCCGAGGGGAGATTCTGAATGATCGCAACATCTCGTTGTCATTAGGCTCTTTGTCCGAAGGAAGAACCAAGCAATTGGTTCTTGAGCTGAGTGTTGGTGCTCGTCAATCGGGGGTGTATCCCATCGTTACTGCTTTATGGACTTACATGGATGTTCTGAAGCAGAAGGTGGTTTTGCAGCCGTCCCGAACGATCCCGCTTCAATTCAGCAATCATACGACATTGAGATATCGAAAAGCAGATTACCGGGTAGAGAAAGTGCTGAAATTATACCAGAATGCTTTCATCCTGGAGCAGGCAAGAGAAGAACTGGAACAGGGGAATTGGACTCAAGGTGAAGACCTGATTCGTAGACAGGCAGATGAGATGCTTTTATACGCAACCCGATTTCGAGATCCGGAATATTTAAAGGAGGCCGAGGTCCTTTATAAACTTAGTGTTCTATATAAGATTACATATCAGCAGTTTTATTCTGAAAATGCGAACTGGAAAAGGGACTTTAGACTTAAGTCATAACCAGGAAACAAGAATCCCTATATAAAAAAGGAAAAATGATATCAGGGTCGAATGTACTACTTAGCAGTCAACAAAAATATGTCTAATTTACTAGAAAGATAGGGAGAATGCCATATGACAGACCGACTGATCCGACTAATGAGAATCATTACCCTTGTACAAGCAAGACCAGGAATACTTGCTCGGGAGCTTGCCGAACGCTGTGGAACCAGTGAAAGAACCATTTATCGGGATATGGATGCCCTCAGTGCCATGCATATCCCCATCACTCACCAAGGCCGCGGCCGCGGCTATACCTTCATTGGACATTTTGCAATGTACCCCCTTGGTTTAACGGAAGAGGAGGTACAGGCATTATTTAAACTGCTGAATGTAATGGACAAAATCAAGCCGATCCTGCCGGATGAATTTGAAAGCGCTTATGAAAAGGTGTTGGCTGCTGTATATAAGCAAAGCGCGGAGAAAGCTGAAATTCAGGCAGGGGACCGGGAAGAATCCTCAACCGGTTTATAAGCACTTCCACTACATGTAACAATTAAACCTCGAACGAATGGACACAATTTCACGTGACTACTCGTCGAGGTTTTCTCATGTTTAGGGTGCATCTGCAGTCGTGAATTGAGATATTCCATAAACTAGTCAACTAGAATCAGGTTAGGAATATTATACCAAAATAGTGGATTATATGATAAAATAACTACAATTTCTCTCATTCATACAAAACTGTAATTGTTGTGTAATTGTGAGAGTTGGCGGTAGATGTCCCTAAGCAAGGGCGTAGAAAGGAGATATAAAGCAATGACATAGGGTTTATCTATAACGATATTCAGGAGGATATGCATGAAGAAGATCTTGATCAGTGTATTAACGGTGCTAACCGTGATCGTCGGAAGCTTGAATTCGGCCGTGGCGGAGACGGCCCAAGACAATACGGTCGACAAAGCGATGGAGTCTCGTGAGACCGCGGCTGTCCAGTTTACGGATATTCAGGGCCACTGGGCCCAGGCAGCTATTCAAGATGCGGTACAACGAGGTTATGTGGATGGGTACCCGGATAGAAGATTCCTGCCTAACCAACAGGTATCCCGAGCGGAATTCATCAAAATGGCGGTGTCGGCCCTGAAGCTTGAGGCAGCTTCTACAAGTTCAGGTTCCTGGTATGCTCCTTACGTGACGGCGGCAGAATCGGCAGGGATCTATAAAGCCGGCGATTATGCCGACGGTAACCTGACTCAACGGATGACGCGTGAAGAGATGTCCAAACTGGCGGTAAAAGCACTGGGGTACAAAAATGTGGAGGACAAGCAGTGGATGTATCTTGCATCCAAGGACGGCATCATATCCGGGACCGCCCCGGGCGTAATATCACCAACGGGCGCTACCACAAGAGCTCAAGCGATTGCGGTCATTGAGCGACTGCTTCAAGTAAAAGGCGGCAAGGAGCTTCCCGTGGATAAATATGCAGTAGCTGCTGCTGAGGTGTATTGGCACAAGACGAATATTTTCTCGGTGGCACCGGAGATTTTTAATGGGCCAGATAATCATAACAAAACAGGAATAAATTCTTGGAAAGTCTCGAATCTAAAATTCTCTGGTAAAGATGGTACCACAATACAGGTAGAAGAGCTTTTAGCAATTGATTGGAATGACCCAAGAGATCCAAATAGAATCATACTTCCATCAAAAAATAAACTCTCATATAGAACTTATAATGGGGATTGGGTAAAATTTTCTGATGATCTCAAATGTTATGTTGTTGTTGTTAAAGCTCGTATAGTAATTAATAAAAATCCAAAAGGTTACCCTATTTCAGATCGTGTAAATCTTCAAATTCATGGTTACAATGGTGTTCCTACTGGAAATAGTCTCATAGTACCTTCAGTTATTCAATCGAATGATTCTAGCAAAAATATATTTGGACTTGTTATTCCAAAAGAGAAATTCAGTACAGACGGATCTATCAGAGTTTCAATAGAGTCTATTTCAGCAGGGGCACCGATCATAAGTCAAGTCCTTTCTAGATCAATATTGATAAAGTAGGAGGACTTTGAAGATGTTGCGAGCTTTTTCATTATTGGTGCCATTTATTTTGTTATTTAACATTATTATATTTGATCCAATTGAAATAGTTGCGGCCGGGGAGATATCAGAGAGTATCAATTATGAAATGCTCAAAGATCCTGATGATTATGAATACGGGGGGTATTTATTTTCGGATAAAAAGCAGTTATCTACAAAGTCCATCTCTGTTACTGCTCCTCCAGGAAAAATAATTAAAAAATTAGAGTGGGTTGATAAAAGTACTGGGACAACTATACGTTCATTTGTAGACTTTACCCCGGGCGTAAACAAATGGATAAATAAAACTGATACTTTAAGTGGTAGTAAAACAATGGTCCGATCAGAAGAAAACACAAATTATGGAGGGGTATATTATTGGGATCGTTGGTCCATTTTTGATGCAGGTAACTGGTATGGGAAACATTGGAGGGCATCGGGAGGTGCTGTAAGTAAGAGAGACAGTAGAGGTTGTGATGACTCAGCCGCAACTGAAAATGTTCAAGGTAACTTACTTCCGAAGTATCCAAACTGCACAGATGATGCACTTGAAGCAAAAATCCCACGAACTAAACCATTTTATGTTATTGACGCTAACTCCCCTTTCTATAGTCAATGGATTCGAGATGGTGGGATTTCAAAAGAAGAGGTTGAGGCTACTAATGTTAAGGTTGATAGAAATTCTTTAATTGTTAGTGGGGGTGTTCCTACTGATACAGGCTATGCTGATGCAAGTACTTTGCCAAAGTCAGGCGCACTTGTAAATGTTACTGATTTAAATTTAATAACTATTAATTTTAGTCAATCATTTAACAATGATAAATATCATCATTATTGGGCAAATCCTGGTGCCAAGCAGGTGTTTTATTTTAACAAGTTTTATGCAGATTTCACATCTTACACCTACGTGTACAAAGACAAACTCCTCCGAGCCACCTTTGCAGATGGAACATCAAGCCTGGACATTACCGGTCCGACCTGTGTTCCACCGGCCGGTACCATTCAACTTACAGCGAAATTAACGAAGGTAGACGGAAGTACATACAATCTGCAAAGACACGATAAGTTGACTTGGCGAAGCTCGGATAACGGCATCATGTCCGTGAACGCTTCCGGTGTGGTTACAGCCGTGGCAACGACGGGGCAAGCGACGATTACGGCTCATTTTAAGGACACGGCCCAAGCCCTGGACGAAACCGACGATGCCATGATTCAGGTCGGTACAGGGGCATCGTGCGGTAATAACGGAGGAGGAGGCGGCGGTGGAGATGGAGGCTCAGGCGGTCCGCCCAACACATGCGGGATCCAAATCGGTGCTGCGAGAAAGGGAACCGTTACTTCGCACACGGTAATGGACCCCGTGGCAACGGGCGTTATTAAGGCGGATAACCGGGATTCAGAAAAGTTTGATGTTCTGGACGGGATACCGACTTCGGAATCCCTGTACGTCAATGTGTTTGGCCTTAATTATCTGTACAAGAACCAATGGGCGAACATGACGGGGGAGATCACCTACACCGTTCCCGTCAAAAAAACATATCTTCTCACCTGGACGATCCCGGGAACGCCAAGCTCAGGACCGGATGATCCCGGCACGCCCGATGAACCTATGGAAGAAGAGGTTCCGGTAGAAGAACAGGTGACGATAACGAGGCCGTACTCCTACTGGCAAATCGATAACCTGGAGGTTTATAAGCTTTCCAAAACGACTGTCAGCAACTATGCTTTACCAGGCGGTTCGGTGAGCCTTACTCCAGCCGGTTACACACCTCCGGTTCTTACGTCTGATCACAGCGCGAGTCTTGCCGATCATGTGGAGCCTGCTTCATGCGAAGAAGTGGATTTAGGCACGGAAACCGTTTCAGGCGGTTCAAGCAGACCGGCGGTGCCGACAACGGATTTTACGTCCGCAGCCGAGTCGGCCGTGGGCCAAAACCAGGTAAGAAACGATAAAGTCTTGTTTAACGGATCTACCGTCATGAGTGACAGCTGGGCACAGGGAACGGCGCCATCGCCAGGGATTATCCCTCCGGCTGCGACGATTCAAAGAGACGTATTGTACGGTAGAAACTATCTTATCAGCAGTACGCTGTTGAATAAAGCGAATACGGTGAGCAACGGTACGATTGATTACGAGCTCATCCCGGGCAACATTAATGGCGGGTCCCATCAAACGTTCCCGGTCAACGCCATAAACACCGTCACCGTCCACACCCCGGTCGTCAACTATTCCTCCGTAACGGATGATCAGGCCCACAACCAGAAGACGACCCCCAATCCGAATCGGTCTGCCTTCATCTTGGATCGGCCGTTTACGGTACGCATCCCTACCTCGGGCCAGCATCGGAACATTCAGGGATACGGAAACCGGGACTATACGAAGTATGTAAGATCGAAGCAGGTTTATTTTCCGTTTGATGTGTACAGCAGCGACAAGCGCACCTTCTATCCAAAAGACACCTGGATCACGATCCCGACGGCACAGCTGGACACGGAGTTTTTTCTGCCGGTGTGGGTAGATGAGGGCGATTACCAGGTGTACTTCCGTACGATTGCGGAGAACGCGCCGCCCGACTATACGACGCAGCCCGATGCCAACACGAATTTATCCCACCATGTGGCTACCGATATAGAACCTGTGGAAGTGATCGGGCGCGTATATGATTTTCATATCACGGATATTGCCGATTATAACTGGGAGACGGTCTTCCGCAAACAAAAAGGGAATGCGTCACCAAGCGGGGCGTCCTATTGGACAGGACTCCGCGGCATTGACGGCGAGGCCCGGGGGAACGCGCTGCCTTATACGCTTCCCATCGCTCCGGGCAAGCATCCGGCGCAGGGGTATAAGAATGCGGCCGTGAAGACAGGATACCATTTCAAATTCGATTTGAAGACGAAGGGCAATATGTTCGGGGCGCAGGACGGCATTTCGGTTACGCCGAGCTTTTATTTCGTGAATAAAGACGGCAGCGGACGTCAGCCTGTCGATCTGTATTACCACAGTGGAGACCGGAAGTTCATTCGCATCGGTTCCCCGCAGGATACTGAGAAGCGTTACGTCATTCTGAATGAAAGGCTGCGCAATGTACCCCAAGAGGAACTGCAGGATACCGCCTCGTATCTATACAACTACGGTGGAGCGCCGGCGGGAATCTCCCCGGCAGCCTACGCGAAGCAGTATATGGAGAAGATCAGCAAGAGTAAGACCTGGGTTGGCCGGCTCGACTGGATGCTGCTGCCGTCCGGCATTCGAACGCTGATCGGGCCAAAGTCGGGGCTGCCAACCTCCGTTGACGGAGAGCGGGCCAACGCCGCTGTTCAGCGCTGGTACGGTGAATACAGTCTTCCCGCCGACGTCTATGTGGTGAAGAAAGGAACGGATCTGGCAGCTTATGGGCGAAGTAACCGACTGGACGAGAAGTCCTCTGTATTTCTCAAGAAGGGGTATATCGTGGTCAATTTCAACATCGAGACGATCCGAGAGGGCAATACGGCCAAGCCCCATCTGCAATACATTCACGCACCGCTCATGAATCAGTGGCAGCTTGAAGGGTACAGCCGAACCTATACCGATCCGTATGGCAAGAGATTCACGCTGCTGGACGGGGATATCGTATTTTACCATGCGGATCAATCCAGTAAAGGGGATTTCAAATCCCAGGTGCCTCATTAAAATCGTCATAAACCAGCCTCTCCCCGTTCACAGGGGAAGGCTGGTTTTTTCCATTCAATAATGCGGCCAGACCCCATTATCATAAAGATACCGGGCAAAAGCCATCGGATTGTAGTACGAATATTTCCAAACTTCCTCCATTCCGGCTTCCCGAAATCCATAACGTTGATCGCAGCCGTTGCATTCAATGAAATAGATCTTTCCATTCTCGGTAATGCCGACATCCATTCCAAAATCAGCTGCGTACGGAATATACAAGGACAGCGTCTTGGCGACATGGAGGGAAAACTCGGCAATTCGTTCTATGGTAAGTCCTACAGGCAAGTCAGGCATGCAGCGGGCGAGTATGTCCGGGACCCGATAGGCTGAGCCGCCTTGAGCTATGTTGGAGACAAACGTTCGTGGAGCCGATGTTTTGGCGAACATCCCGGCGACCTCCCAGCGCCCGCTTCCCCCGCGCTGTACGGTAACTCGGATATCAAAGGGGCGGTCATCATATTCGGCAAGCGGTATGCGCTGTTGTACAACGAATGGAGCTTGCCTAATCCGCTGATAGATCAGAGGATGGAGCTTTCCGGGCGGCAAGGTAACCGTTCTCCAGCCCTTGGCCGACGGGGATGAGCGGGAGTAAGTGAATTGACTGCGTAAAGAGTTACCTTTTAATCGCATAATCCCAACCCCGATGCTTCCGTTGCATGGTTTTAGAACGAGATCCCCGTGCTGGTTCAACATGGAGCGAATCGAGGCAGGGGTAGCTTCTACCGTATGAGGCAGGGAGGGTAATATCCCCTGGTCCTGTTCCAGCATATGATGTATAACGTTTTTACCGTAACGCGTACGCCCGTTATAAACGAATACCCCGCGCTTGATCAGTTGGTCAATCAGCGCCTGCTCCTGCTTTTTATGATAAATAGCCCGCATATGAATAACGCGTGGGATGGGAATATGCACTTGTGAATATCCAGCTGGAGCCGGAACAAAACCAGTCACCTTTCCAGTCTCTAGTGAAATATGATGGATTGTAAAAAAACAAGGAACCAACCCATTCATGGCAGCAGCTTCTTCGTAGTTGGTCAGTGATTCAGTGCCGATTCTCCCGCTGGAAATTCTGCGATACGTATTGTTGTTGAGCAGAATGCCGACATATTCCAGATGCATGGTCACCCTCCTTGTCACCATAATCCTGTAGTCTTTGTACCATATCGTATGCGTGAGGATGATTGTCCCGGATGGACGGGTGTCGCCCGTGGTTGGCCTATTATTTATCGGGAATTAGTCACCAACAGGCCATGATCCGGTATATGTTAAGGTATCTGACCATACAAATGAACAGGTATGCGCATTTTGGATATGGCAACGAAACACTATGGGTCAAGGGGGAACCTTTGATATATCAGTAGGTGTTTTTCATATAGATAAGATGTGAGAAGGATGTGGAGTTATGGGTTTGCGGAAGGTGGCGGTTGTGACGCCGGGATCGTTTGTCATTCCATCGGGGAGGAGCAGCTCCGTCGAGCGGGTAGTAGAGCAGACCATTCCATTAGCACAGGGTGCCATGGATGTTCGCATATTCGGAGTGCTGGGGAAAGGGCTCCCCTCAAAAGACACGATCAACGGCGTTCCGTGCTACCGCCTGCCATCTGGAACGAATTATTATCCTTCCTTGCTGCGGAGGCTTCAGAAATGGAGACCGGATATTATCGAAGTTCACAATCGGCCACTGCTGGCGCAGCGCCTCAAAATGCATCTGCCGGACGTGAAAATCGTATTGAATCTTCACTCCAATACATTTATTTCGCCCCCGTGTATGAGCGAGCAGCGTTTTGGGACCATTGCTCGCTGGATGGACGGCATTGTGGTGAACAGCCGTTTCCTGCTGGAGGATATCACTTCAAAACATGCTGGGCTTCTGGAGAAGATCACGATTAATCATCTTGGCGTGAGTCTTGATCATTTTACTCCTGCATTCAGTCCTGCTGCCAAGGCACTTAGAGAGGCAAAGCTGGCTCATTACGGATGGAGCGGACGGCGAATCATCCTGTTTGCGGGACGGCTCATCCCTGACAAAGGGGTTCACCATCTGATTGCCGCATTGCCTCATATCATTGACAAGCATCCGGATGTTCTTTTGCTTATTATCGGGAGTGCGGCCTACGGATCCGATCGGGAAACCGCATATGTACGGGAATTGAAAAGAATGGCCGAACCTTATGCCCAATGGGTATTTTTCCGCCCCTTTATCCCTTATCCCGCAATTGCAGACTGGTATTCGCTTGCCGATATTGTGGTTGTCCCCTCAGCGCCGAGGGAAGCCTTTGGGCTCGTGAACGTGGAAGCCATGGCAGCAGGAGTTCCCGTCATCGCTGCGGATGCAGGCGGTATCCCCGAGATCGTGGAGAACGGTGTGACGGGTTACTTGGTTCAAAGGGATGATTTTCCTGGCGGGCTTGCCGAACGGATTAACGGATTGCTTCAGGACGAGAATCTGCGCACCCGAATCGGGATGGCTGGTCGTGAAACGGTGCGTCAGCGTTTCAGATGGGATCATACGGCAGAACGATGGGCTAACCTGATGCAAACCATCTAACCGACTGTGGCAGTAGCCCTTTCTCTTGAATAGGATGAAGGTAACGATTAGAAGCAGAGGAGAGAGCTGACAGTGAACAAAGCCAGAAGGATCACCAGGATAAGAAGGGGAAGGCCCTTTCGGCGGTACGATGGCTATAATAAAAAGATAGCCATCAGAGGAACTTCCGGCAAGTGGTCAGATTTAGAGAATGACGTGATGGATCACGCGTTGGCTGATGATGTAATCAGTGCTTCCCATCTGCAGCATCGCAGCGTAAGAAGTGAAGCGATTGAGGATTATGCCGTACACAGTATTCATCTGTCATCCGAATCCATTATTTCTTCCAAACTAGCCCTTGAATCGGTTCAACCGAGTCATCTTTCCTTTAATCCGGTTCAAGGGATTCCTGATATGCCTTTACTTCAGCAGTTTGGATGTTTCCCCTTCATCTTTTCTGATGAACAAGAAACGATCGAAATTACAATACCGCTTCAGACCTCCTATCAAGATGAACATTATGTAGTGGTGGCATCGTGCAGTGATCCGGTGTTTCAAGCTGGCATTCGAAAACGGCAGCATGCGGAGGTAGCCATCGGAATTACACGGCCGGCAGGCACTATGATCTCAGAAGGCTGGCTGTACTGGATCTCAATAGGCCGGACGGCAACATAATGGATAAGAAGGATGGGGGAGCGTGATTCCACCCATCCTTTTTAGTAACAGAGGGAATTCAAGAAAGTGTTGTTTACATATGGAAGATGATCATACGATTTAGAGAATGGAATGGTCCCTGTGGATGCCGTCACGAAGCGAGAAAGTCAACATACAATAGAAATGAATTGCCAAATGATTATTCGGTCCTCACGCAGTGATGAGAAACGGGAGGCGGAATGTATATGAAGGACTTTTTACGATGAAGAGACGCGGCACTCGCTTACGGACATCTTTATCGGCGACTCTTCCCAAAGCTGATCCGGTTGAAGGACGGAAGGATGGATTTATCGTTGGCTATTCTTATGGCGTTCAACACGGACAAAAAAACGGAGAAGCCTCATTTGAGGGCATCAGCATCATCATCCCCCTTCATGATTCTAACGAAGATGCCATTGGCAAGATCAGAAGAATCGAAGCCTTAACGCCGCATCCATATGAGCTGCTCATAGCTGATGCCGGCTCCTCGGAAGGAACCAGGCAATATGTGCGCGGCCGGATCGGAGCGGTACGACACATTATGGAGAGAAGTGGTCAAGGCGCAGCGGTTGTTCTTAATAAGGCGCTTCGTGCTGCACACGGGAAGAGGTTAGTTATTCTATATGGCTGTACACCTGTTATGGATAACTGGATCGGCGGTCTGATGGATGAGCTGGAACATGCACCCGCTATCAAAACGGTTTGCGTGAGTTTTGCCCAATCAGGAACCCCCGTACTTCCCAGGGATGAAGCGGATACCCATAATCGGTTAAATGCGTGCTGTGCTCTGTTCCGTCCCGAGCTGTTAACGGAGGTTGGAGGACTGGATGAGGGGCTCCCATCCTTACAGGAAAGCATAAGCGAATGGTTAGGACGTGTTCCGCAGCAATATAGAACGATGCTGTCGGCTAAGGATCTATTCACCTGATTCGAAGGACGGCATTATTCATGGCACCAGGAAGCTTGTCGAAGCATATGTTGAAAAATATGATGAGCGAAGGAGAGTTATGTCGTGGAGAAAAAAATAGATGATATGGTCGAATACCTATCGCACTCCCAGCAGCAATTAGCGCGCATTCTAGAAGCTCAGCGTCACGCAGCAGTCCGCATGGCTCAAATTATACATTCCTTACCCAATCATGAAATCCAAGCCTCCGAAGAACCGAATTCACGAGGAGGATCATCGTTAGGAGGACCATCGTTAGGGGGGCAATTATTAGGAGGCCGGTCGTCAGGATCCCAGGTGGAACAAGTCAATAGCAGCATTGCTGCTTATTTGAACGCCATGGCTGACCTGCAACAAACATCGGCAGACAGTTTGGAAATCGTAATGAAAGAGCTTAGAGCGACCGAGCAAGGCGAAGAATAAATGGGATCCGACTTCGTTGGTTAAGGGGGAATGTATGTGAGTAAAGAGGAATCGTTCATGCGGATTCTCGATGCATCCGTGACTATTCAATATAATACCTATCTCATTCTTCAAGGGAAAGCGGTAGAAGCCGAAAAGGTTTGTCAATGGGTCTTGACTCAATATCCTCGTTCCAAGGGAGAGTTGAAGGATTCGTTATCCATTCACGAACAAATTGTCGAGCAAATCGAGGGCTTGACGAAAATAGGCTCCGGTCTGTGCCGGAATCTGCGGATTATTCTCGGAACGGACGCTGAACAAGATGATGCCCTGGGATTTGATGCATTCGATTTCGGAGATACGGACTCATGATCACGCGCATACAACGGGAACATGAGGCCAAGATTGCTATGGTATCATCCATTGCTAGAAGCCAGCAAGCGCTGGCGAGTATTTTGGAAAGTATCGCAGAGGTGACGGCACATTCCGAAACAACCGCGCGCACGCTTGCGGAGAATATTCGGCTGCTTGTCGGCTATCAATCCGTGATGGCTGAAATGTTGACAGGCATTCCGTTAAATCGGTACAAATTAGGCAGTCCGGCATCGCCCTGGATAACATCCGAATGCCAGCTATTTTACAACGAAGCCGGGTTAGAAGCTACGAACTGAACCTAGCAGGAGGATTCGGCATGAACACGGCATTAACGGTTAGGAATCATCGTAAGGCTTCACCCATGGCACGGAAAAAGTCATTCGCAAAAGGGCTGAGGAGCCAAAAGTCATCGGCAACCAAACGCCGCTATGGCAAGCCAGGCAAGCGCCATCGGGCTGGCGGCCGCTACAGCTCCAGATCAGAGGCCGGCAGATCCCGGCCTTTATCCCACCCAATCCATGACAAAGGGTATGATCATTCCTACATGGAAGATTTTAAAGCCGGATTTGCGAAAGGTTATGAAGATGGGAGACAGGCTGTTACCTTAGTCTAGACGATACAGCAGCATTCTATATAACTAAGGCTGAAGAACGATCCCGTTTACAGAACAAAATTATGGAAGAACCCCGCGGACCAATTTGAGCCTGAGCACATTTCCGTTTGGTAGGCGAATGAATGGATTTGTATCGCTATGTTCGACATACGATGGTTAAAAGCGAAAAATGGGGTGAGGACTAATGAGTCGAACCAGCAGAATAGACAAGCGATTCATTCGAAGAACATGCCGTAAGATGGGTTTCTCCAAATCATTCAAGTCCTTTGGCACCGAAGCGAGATGGGTTCATCAAACTATGGAATGTTTAAAAGACTCCTACAAAAGCAGCATATGGAAACTTGAAATTGAACATAACCAAAAGCGCGTTCCCGTTATTCTTAAAATTTCGAAACCGCTCAAAAAAGACCGGCCGGAAAGCACGGTTGAGAAAAACATGTACCGTAAAGGAAAAAAAGTGCTTCAACCGTTCATGCCACTGGTCTATAAGACCAAACGAAATATGAACGGACGCGATTTGTGGGTGTTCATGGAATACATTGAGCCTCTTAAAGGGCGGGTTCAGTATAATCCGGATCATTTTGACAAAATCATTCCGACATTAGCGAAGCTCCACTCCTCTACGATAAATGAACGCTTTATACAATATGAGGGACTATTCGGTGATTGGCTGCCTCGATATAATTCCAATGTTATGAGACAAGAAAGAAAAAACATAAATAAGTTAACCTTATTTTATTTAGATGAAGCGATGAAAAACAGCAAGTTGAAAGATATGATTAATCCATATTACTCACTCGTGAAGGGCCTGCTGCAGAGAGGGCCGGATTATTTCCCGGAGGTCGTTCATGAAGGCTGCTGCATTATCCATGGAGATCTTCACACTGCAAACATAGCGGCCAACAATGTTAAGGAGAAGTCGTGGAAAATCAAGTTTATCGATTGGGAAGGCGCAAAATATGCCCCGTGCTGGTTTGATCTCGTCAATTTGATCGGGGTTTTCTTGGCATACCGCCGAGAATGGGGGGATCAGGAAGAGGATATAACCCGCCGCTGCGTTCAATTGTATTCGAGTGAAATGAGAAAGCACGGAGTTATCTTTAATACGGATCCACTAAAACTGTATCAGATGGCATTTTTAAAACGAATACTCGAGAAAGGGCTGTATCTGCAGCTGAATTGGGCTGTTACCGGAAAAAAAGAGGCGAAGCTGCTGCCGGCGTATTTAGAAAAAATCAAGGTTTTAGGAAAACAGTTGGAGCTTTATTAGCGCTAGAAATATTCAATCCTATGAATACGAAGTTGATGACTGCTCGGATAGCCCGTGTGTTCTGCGGGTTATTTTGCGTTGCTTTACAATGTTTATCCAGCGCCCATCCGCATAAAGATCCGATTATTTGCAGGATGTAAAATCGTGTATACGGAATGTTAAATCGCGTTTTTTTAATGTCATGTCGGAGGTCCTCCACATAGGATATAAAAGGAATACGGAGTGGAGGATCGCGGATATGGTGAAAACAGGAAATTCGGAAGGGTTCGAGCAAGGTCGTGCGGATGGATTTAAAAAGGGAAGAGAAGATGGATATAATAAAGGGCTTGAGGATGCACAAGCCTTATTGGCAAACCCGCCTCTTAACGATATAAGTCTGAAGTGGCGGGAGCTTGGATGCGCTGATCAGATTGCAAGCCATTTCGGATCTTCCGTGGTTTTGAACGACGGAAATATGGAGTGTTTGAAAGAAACATTCAAGAGTGCAATCTGGAAACTCGAAATTACGGCAAACGGACAAAAATATCCAATGATTTTAAAGATATTCAAAGCACCCGTGAACGAACAGAAACTTATCGAGTTAAACATGTACCGAAAAGCAACCCGTATTTTATCGGATCTGATACCTAACATCTATCTGATCGTGGAAGGTATGAATGGTGAGGATGTATGGGTGTTCATGGAATTCGTCCCTCAAGTAAAGGGTCAGGTTATCTTTACACCTGATTATTTCGACCGGATTATCCCTTCCTTGGCGAAACTTCACGCGCTAACCTATAACGACAATTTTTATAGTCATTGGGAAACGTTCGAGGAATGGCTCCCGCTTTACGATTCCCCCGCCTCAACGCAAGAACGCCAGAAGACGCATCAAAGGACATTAGAATATCTGGATAAGGCAATGGAACGTCCCGAATTAAAGGCGAGGCTGGAGTCTAGCTACGCTAATGTCCGTACCATGTTACAAAAGGGACCTATTTATTTTCCCGAACTTCTGCAGGCAGGTAAAAGCATCATTCACAATGATCTGCAAACACCGAATATCGGCTGCCATAATGTTGCCGAAGAGAACTGGAACATTAAGTTTATCGATTGGGAAGGTGCACGTTTCTCACCTTGCTGGTTCGATATGTTTAATTTAATGGGGGTGTTTTTTGCATACCGCAAGGACTGGAGAGGCGACGAATATGCCGTAATTGAACGCTGTGCGCCTTTATATGCCGCAGAAATGCTCAAATATGGAATTCGGTTCGATACGGACCCGGTTACGTTGTACAAAATGGCCTATTTGCAGCGCGTTTTGGAACGCAGCTTGTTCCAGCAGCTTTTTTGGGGCGTGGAGGATCTGAAGACGGTTCATTTATTGGATCATTATTTAGAAAGAATCAATGTGTGGGGTAAGGAGCTCGGGTTATATTAATGCCAATGGCTTTAGCGGGATAGGGATCCGGGAGTATCAGAAACATTGGCATGATGGCCAGGTCAAAGCTCTGAAAACAGGAGGGAGGTATAGGAATGAATCATGTGTTAACCCGATTAGATTTAGCGGATTCTCTGCTGTGCTCCCTTCCCTCCAGGAGTCGGATTGCAGGAAGCCCGAAGCTTCCAAGCATTCGAACCTTCCGAATACGAGTTGACAGAACGATGCCCTTTGAGTTTGTTGCCAATTTGATGTCTCCGTTTTGCGGATTATGGGAGGCTGATGTCTGTTTTGATTACTCAGATTATGATAGTGCTCTGTCCGGTATTGGAGGGGAAGCTCAGGCGGATGTATATATTATCTGGTTAGATTGGCGGATTTACGCCCGATCTATGAGTGCACAAGAAGCTGCACAATGGCTGAATGAACGGATCGTTAAACTGCGAATGGTAACGGATAAACCGATTTGGATAAATAACTGGCCGGAGTCCTTGGAAGATGCCGATAGGGTGCTCAGCTTCCGTGCCAGTGACCGTGGATGGTTCCGGAAGCTAAATTCGTTTTTGTTGGGGGCGGTTGAGAACAACACGGGCTGTGTCCTGATCGATTTAGCCCAATTGGCCCATGAAACCACCGAATCCTTCTATGATTATCGGAACGAGGAAATCAGCAACTACCCGATTTCCAATCAGGCAACAACGATTATTTCCCGTCACCTTGGCGTCCAGCTCTTGCCCGCTTCCTTGGTTCCGAGGCTTAAAGCGATTGCACTGGATCTAGATGATACGCTATATCACGGAGTCCTGGGAGAAGAAGGCGCTGAAGGGGTAACGCTAACGGAAGGGCATCATCGATTGCAAAGGCTGCTGCTTCAACTAAAACAATCAGGAATTATGCTTACCTTGTGCAGCCGCAATGAGGAGGAAGATGTCAAAACACTGTTCGATGCGCGTACCGATTTTCCGCTGAAATGGGACGATTTTGCCGCTGTTCGTGCAAATTGGCAGACAAAAGCAGAAAATCTGAATCGACTCTCTCAAATACTGAATATCGATCCGTCTGCTTTCTTGTTTGTGGATGACAATCCGGCGGAATTGGTGAAGATGGCTGCAGAACTACCGGAGGTGCGCCTTCTCCGTGCCAAACGAAACGGTGAAGAAACGATGCTGGGTTTATGTCATTTTCCCGGATTGTATCAACTTCAAAGGGATGACATTGCCGTATCCCGTACAACGGATATCCAGGCCAATCAGGCAAGAGAGAAGATCAGGCAAACAGCATCGGATTACCATTCCTATTTAGACAGCCTGAACATGGTCATTACCATTTATGAGAATGAAGCTTCCCATGTCAAGCGGCTGTATGATTTAAGTCATAAAACGAATCAGTTTAACCTGGCTCTAAGGCGTATGACTGAAAATGAAGCAAATGACGTTATGGACCCCTCAAAATACGTTACGATTACGGTTGGCCTATCGGATATACTGTCAGACAGCGGAATTATCGGCACCTTTGTATGCAGGTTGGATGGCGAACAAGCGCATCTCATCGAGACGCTTTTTAGCTGCAGGGCGCTTGGACGTGACATTGAAACGGTAGCCTTTGCCTGGATCTTGGAGAAATTGATGGATCGCGGAGTGCAGCGTATCCACGTTGAGATGTCCCAGGGGCCGCGGAATGCCCCCGCCTTGGACTGGATAAAGCGTTTTGTTGAGGGCTCGCCGGAACAGCTGCCGCTTAAGGAACTCTATACACGTGTAAAAGCTGCTTGCGGGAACCATCCTGCCAGAGTGGAGGTAAATCGATGACGGAAATACGCAAACAAATTGGGTCCATCTTATCGGAGGTGTTGAATACCCCGATACCGCCTCATGGTAATCCAAAGCGGGAAGAATTGCCGAATTGGGATTCATTAAAGCATATGGAGCTCATTCTTCGCCTTGAAGAGCAGTTCGATGTTCGCTTTTCCATCAGGGAAGTAGCGGGTATTCAAAGCTTGGATGACATTGCCAGGATCATTGAGGTGAAGTCGTGAACCACAACATCACCGTTGAACGTTTCGGCATTCGATTAAGACCGATTACGATGGACGACGCCGAATTTATTTTCAAGCTAAGAAGGTCCCCTGAGTTATCGAAGTACATCGGAGAGATCGACGCTCGTTATGCTGTGCATGAAGCATGGTTGAAAGAATATTTTCATAGAGAAGGCGATTATTACTTCTGCATTGAGCTTCTCTCGGGAGTGCCGATCGGAACCATCGCGATCTATGATATTGAGGGTCAAGCCGGCAATTGGGGAAGATGGATCATTTCCGATTCGATCCCAGCCGCTCCTGCCAGCGTATGGCTTATTTTTCACGTTGCATTCGATATTCTGGGTTTGTCCAGTGTGTTTTCCAATACGGTTATCGAGAATGCGAGCGTCGTTTCTTTTCATGATCACTGCGGGCTGCCGCGAACCGGAATCGAACGCAATGGCCTGACGATCAGGGGGGTCCCTTACGATATGGTTATTCATACGGCTACGAAGGAGAACTGGCCAACGGTACAACAACGTTTAGAGAAGCCTGCCATTTTGGCGGAGCGTTTGCTCGGGGAGACTCCGGAAAGTAATTAATATGCATTCGGGAGGCAAGACAATATGGCTTGTATACTACGACAGCGAAACCGTTCGCTGTCTTTTCTGTATGTACCGGACGAACAGGAATGACATGGGTAATATGTCTGGTGAATTCGCCGTTGCTACTCTCAGGCATTTTTCATATTTTATCAGGAGAAGGGAATTCATGATCGCCCGGTAATTTCATCATGGGTGTTTACTGAACAAGGACTTACTCTTCAAGAAAGGATGGACAACCAGGATGAGCGAAATCTTGCATAAAATAAAAACCAAGACGGCAACGGTGGCCGTGATCGGTCTTGGTTACGTTGGACTATCTGTGGCAGTGGAGGCGGCAAGAGCCAATTACAGGGTGTACGGAATTGACATTGATAAGAATAAAACGGAACAGCTGCAACGCGGAAAATCGTATGTTACGGATATCAAGGATGAAGATATTGATTCTTTGATCCATCAGCGTCTGTATGCGGTTCATGAGTTTTCAGCGCTGGCTGAGGCAGATATCATCGTTATTTGCTTGCCCACCCCGCTTAACATCAACAGAGATCCTGACGTTTCCATGATTCGGTCAGCGGTTGATTCCATCATCCGGTATGCTTCGAGAGATACGCTCATTATTTTGGAAAGCACCACCTATCCCGGAACGACCGAAGAATTAATTAAGAATGTGATTGAGGCCAATACGCCATGGGAAGTGGGTAAGGATGTTTTTGTATGTTATTCTCCGGAAAGAGTGGACCCTGGAAACCATAAATTCAATGTAAAAAACACACCTAAAATCTTAGGTGGAATCACGGAGGAATGTACACACCTCGGCATTCAATTTTACCGTTCTTTTTTGGATAACGTGATTCCGGTAAGCTCAACGGCAGCGGCCGAGATGGTTAAGCTGCTCGAGAACACGTTTCGAAGCGTTAACATTGCGCTTGTGAACGAGCTGACGCTCATGTGTGACCGAATGGGGATTAACATCTGGGAAGTGATCGACGCTGCTTCGACCAAGCCGTTTGGTTACATCCCCTTTTACCCGGGGCCGGGGATCGGCGGCCACTGCATCCCGATCGATCCGACCTATCTGTCATGGAGAGCTAAAAAGTTCGGCTTCTATAACAAATTTATTGAATTGACCAGCGATATCAACAGCAATATGCCCCGCTATGTGGTATCTCAGATTACCGACATACTCAATGACCATGAAAAGCCGCTAAAAAACTCCAATATTATATTGATCGGCATGGCTTATAAAAAGGATGTCAACGATATGCGGGAATCGCCTGCACTCGAAGTGTTCAGGCTTCTACAGCAGAAGGGGGCTGCGGTAACCTATTATGACCCGCTCATTCCATGGTTTATGGACAACGGCCACCGGATATCCTCCATAGAACTTTTGCCGGATCTGATTGCCTCCGCCGACCTGGTCGTTATTACTACTGATCATAGTACGATCGATTACCAGTTTATTGCTGAGCATGCCGCTTTGCTGTATGACACGAAAAATGTGACTCGGTCGATTAAAGGAAACATCGTATTGCTCGGCGGACATAAGCGTTTGGAGAAAAGCTCATCCCCGGTTGTGTCGATCAAAGATAACGGGGAAGGGAGGGAGGGAAGGATTGATTGATGTTGTCATTTGTGTGCATAACGGTTTGAACGCAGTAAAACAATGCTTGAACTCCATCCAAAATAATACGACACAAAAAATTAATTTAATTATCATAGATGATGGAAGCGATCAAGCCACAAAGCAATATCTGGAACAGTACACACGACAATTTCACTATAAATTAATTCGACACGATAAACCGCAAGGCTATACGGCTTCTGCGAATCAAGGATTAAAACAGTCAACATCACGATACTGCGTCCTCCTCAACAGCGATACGATCGTAACCGGTCAGTGGTTGGAAAGGCTGACGGAAACCATGGAATCCGATCGCAGGATCGGTATCGTCGGTCCGCTGTCAAATGCAGCCAGCTGGCAATCCATTCCCCATCGGGACTGGAACCGTAATGGATTGGAGTCCAACTTGACGATCGAACAAATGGCCGAGCTTGTCTATCAAGCCTCGGATAAGATTTTTCCGAGAGTCATGTTTTTGAACGGCTTCTGTTTAATGATCAAGAAAGAAGTGTTAGACAAAATCGGATATTTCGATGAGAAGAACTTTCCGGTAGGTTACGGGGAAGAAGATGATTATTGCCTTCGCGCACGGGCTGCCAACTTTAAATTAAAGGTAGCCACCCATTGTTATATCTATCATCAAAAGTCGGCAAGTTTCGGAACCGATAGAAGAAAGAAATTAGTGCAGAATGGAAAAGCTGCTCTCTATCGCAAGCATGGCGAGGAAAGGGTTAAACAATCGATACAAAAAATGGCCGTGCATCAATCGCTCAGAGAAACAAGGGCAAAATTAAAGTGGCTCTTAGCGTGCAGACGACAAATCACCACAAGTAATCAACGAAAAAACGTAGTATACACAGCGATAACCGGCAATTACGATAAGCTACAGGATCCTTTACTAATGAGCAAGCATTGTGATTACTATTGTTTTACGGATAATCCGAAATTAAAGTCCGGAACCTGGAAAATGATTAAGTTAGATAAAATATTCGCTGATTCGGCCCGTCAAGCTAGATGGGTAAAAGTGATGCCGCATTTATTATTCCCGACCTACAAACACAGTGTTTGGGTTGACGGGAATATCAGAATTGTCGGAGATATCGATCGGTTTATTGAAAAATATAGCGCCTCACCGCTCGTGTTCTACAAACATTCACATCGGAATTGTATTTATAAAGAAGCTGAGGCTTGCATTGCCTTGGGGAAGGATAACAAGGAAGTCATATTAAAGCAAGTAGCCTTGTATAAGAATGCGGGATATCCGAGGGATAACGGACTGATTGAGTCCGGCGTGATCCTAAGGCGCCATAATGATCCTATCGTTACGGGAGCAATGACCACATGGTGGAGACAAATTATAAGTTATAGTAAAAGAGACCAAATCAGTTTTAATTACGTTGCCTGGAAGAATAAGGTTCCTTTTACCGCGATCAATGGCAATATCCGTAATAATGAATTTTTTAATTGGAGCAAGCACCACAAGAAGCCGGTCATGAAAAGATTGAAACGTTAATATGTATCTTAGGGGCCGTTGTCGTACAACGGCCCCTTCGGTATTCCCTTATTTAATGCCGCCCAACTCCTTGCTTATCATGTCATCCTTCGCTAGTTCGTCTGATACAATCTCTTGTACTTGGGAACTCTTCAGCGGAAGTTTCATTTGCCTGATCGATCCGCCGAGGTAGAAGTGGAGGCTATGAGGAAATATCGCATCTATATAATAGAGTTCTTTAAAGGACGTCCCTTCAGGAAATCTCGTAAAATACTCTTTATAATAAGAAGACAACACGACCCTCGGTAATAAATAACGGATATCCTTGATGGGAGAGTCAATTCTTGAATGCTCCAGATCAATGATCCATAAATCTCCTGATGGCGTTTTTATTACATTTAAATGGGTTAAATCCCCATGTACAAGCCATCTCCTATTGTTTACGGATGTGAGATGATCGGCGAGGAGGGGCGCCCTTCGGGAAGAAACTCTTATACATTTCTCAGCTAACTGTATACAGGGTTGAATATACGGCAAGGAGTACTGGTCTTTCCATTTCATCAATTCTTTTAATTTTAATTGATATTCAGATATCCACCTGTTTATTCCATTCTTCAAGGCGCTCGGTTGTTGATTGGATGTGAGTGAACTTGGCCATGTAGCGTGTTGATGATAATCCCCGATTATCCTTACGCGGTCAATTATCGATGCAGGCCCTCCAGAGATATATTTAGACAAATAATACCGATGCTCACCTTGCTTCGTACATAGTTTCCGTTGCTTCGTGGCGATAACCTCAGGAACCTTCAGCCCTTGTTGGGATAGTGCGTATTGTAGAGTGATAGAAGGGGTGAAGCTTTTACTAGATCTGTAATCCGACTTAAGGATATAGGTTTCTTTGTTATCGATTACCTTCCACACCGCCTTATCCGGCTCGTTCTGAATCCATTCGATTTTCGGCTTTTTGATGCCATAATACTGGTTAAGAACCAACGCTGCCTCTTGAATAGTAGGCATGCTATCACTCTCCATTCCAGATAATAGGTCATTATCTATTACAGGTTCTATGGAACGTCGAGCAGGCCTTGAAAAAGAGACTTCCAATTTTTCGCACACTGTTTAACCGTAAAGTTCTTGGCCACGGCCTTTGCGGCCTTTTGTTTAATTTTTTCCCGAAGTTTCGGATTCTCGATCATTTCTCGAATCCCGACGTACCACCCCTGCTCTGTTTGAGGAACAAAGTAACCCGTTTTTTTGTGGAATACGCAATCACGGTAAATGGGGGATAATGAATAAATGCCGGGAATGCGGCATGCAGCATAGTCGCGGAATTTCACATTGCTTTTGCAGTGGTAGAACAGACCATCATCCAGGGGTGCAAGACCGATATCCCAATTGGCCCGATGCAGCTGCTTCATGAATTGGCTGTAATTTTCATTATGTTTCCAATGGGAGATATTCGGATGTCCCTTCAATTCTTCAGGACAGTACCCGTAGAACTCCAGCCTAACAAAATCTCCGTATTCCTTAAGTATGCGCTGCAGTGCAGGAATAACCGGGCGGAAAGAACTTTCCTTTTTGGCACCTTCATATCCGATCACGAGTCGATCTTCCTTTTTCGGACTGTTGGACAATTGTGTATAGGTAACATCAATGCTTCCTGGAAAATAGACCACTTTAGGAGTGAAGTGCATCTTAATCACATCGCGAAAGATGGGTGATTCTACTTTGACTGTGTGTACGTTCTTTAGAAAGTAAGTATAGGTTTCTTTATAAGCGGGTTTTGAGTATATTTGGCCAAGACGGGTGGTTTGAGGAATCGCGAGAAAATGGTCGTCAATGACGTATACGGTCTTCTTTCCCTCACGGTGTGCCCATTCTAAACATTGGAGCGCTGCAGGCTCAATGCTTCTCAGAAACAAAATAATATCATATGAAGAAATGATAGATCGGGTTACTTGTTTATGTGGAAGGATCTTGAACCTGCAGTATCCTTGTCCTTCCAGATAACGGAGAGGGGGAAGAAGAATGATTTGGTATGATGCGGTTTCCTCTGAGCCGACCACAAGAATTTTTCTCATCAAATGACCTCCAAACCATCATGTTTACGGGATGCCCTTGCGGGTAACTCAGTTGAAAAATAGTGCTTGCCCTCACGAGGAGAGCAAGCGTAAAAGCCTTACATACACAAGGAATTTAGAACAAGTTATTATCTGTACCTGTTACGGAGATTTGAGTTGGCGTGTTGCCGGTGAACCGATTTCCGAATGCGGTGTTTTCATCGCCGGAAATGAGGAGTCCAAAATTCTGGTTGAACTCCATTTCGTTGAATTCCACACTGTTAAAATCGGTGGCAATTGCGATACCGGTTTGAGTGTTACGATTCGAATCGTTGGCTCCAAGATATCCGTTATCGCCGGTTGCGATCGAAACACCGGTACCTGTGTTGTTTTCCACGATATTGCGTATCAGCACGTTGTTTGCTGCTGCAACGGTGATTCCGCTTATTCCGTTTTGCGTGACCGTGTTGCCGAATAACAGATTGTTCGCTGCGGTACTCGAGATGCCGATTGTGCCGTTTTGAGAGACAGTATTACCAATAGCCGCATTATTGGCGCCGGCCAACAAAATACCCACACTTGTATTGCTGAAGAATACATTCTGTACGATCCAGCTGTCGGTGCTTACTACGTTGATTCCTGCAACGCCGCCTGCATCTTGAACACTGTTTCTCCAGGCTACATGTCCGGTACCGGCCGCTAAATCAATACCAATACCAAGCGTGTTGTTAATGGTATTGCCAATAATGCGGTGATTGGTACCAGCGGTAACATCAATCGCATCGGCCGTGTAGTTTTGAATGGAGAATCCGTTAATTTCAACCCCCGTAGCTGCTGTGACAATGAACGCACTTGCGGCAGCGTTGAGTCCTTGGCGTATCGCCGCACCTTCATTTTTAGCTATAACTTTTACGTTGGAAGTCGCTACAGTCACCGCCGGCTCAGGATACGTTCCATCATTAACCAATACGATGTCACCAGCGACAGCTGAAGCTACCGCGGTTGCAATTGGCGTCCCTGTAGGTGAAGGGAAGACCGAAATAATGGCCATCACATCTACCTCCTCATATAGAATTGATTAAGGTTTTTGTATTCTTAATCTAGTAACAGTTAATGCAATGGGAGAGATGAATGTAAAGGCAGATGGATGAGATGAAACGCACATTTTCGAAAGGTTGGAAGAACAGATAGATTAAAACCTATGTTCCCGCTGCCAAGGCCGATCAAATGTAAAACCCTCCGCACTATGCACAGCGGAGGGTTCTCCTCATATAAGGTATATACAAATAGGATGATGTGATTTTATCGGCGGACCTGCCCGCGAATTCCACCATTCGGATTTTGGAACGTATGAACGTTCACATAGGCATTGCTACGCCCGAATTCACGGATCACATCCTTCCTATTTAAATGTTCTAGTTTATTCAATTTCGATAGAGTTGGTATGTTTATTGGTCCATCCGCTCAACCCAATTTTATTTCGGTGTAAGGTACGAACGCCGTTACAGTAAATAAACCTATACATAAAATGAGGAGGAACTGTTCTTAATCCCAACTTGGCAGGTGAGAAACATGTCGAAACGAAGTCCTGCGAGTCCCGTTAACAGGAAAAAGAGGAGAAAATCCCTGTCCCCGATCATCAATGCCGAGTTTCCGAAGGTATCCGTCATCATTCCTGCCATGAACGAAGCGAAGACCATTGCGGCAGTCATTCGGCAAGTCAACCAAGTGCACGCCAACACAGAGGTTATCGTTGTTGCCAATGGTTCAACGGACGGTACGGCAGAAATTGCTCAGAGCATCGGAGCGAGGGTGATCCGCCTGCCCTTTCCGCTCGGCCACGACGTGGGACGAAGTATAGGCGCTGCAGCGGCTAGAGGAGACATCTTGCTGTTTACCGATGCAGACATCGTAATCAGGGCAAGTGATTTGACCCCTTTAACAAAAGCCGTAGAAGAGGGGGTGGACGTGGCTTTGAACAAGTATTTGGGTCCGACCGATAAGCATCACGTTCACAGCGTTATCCTCGCTAAGCATACGTTGAACATTTTGGTATCCAATCCCGATTTGAAAGGAGCTTCACTTACAACCATTCCACATGCAATGAGCCGAAAAGCGGTAAATGTGATTGGTATCGACAATTTGGCCGTTCCTCCGAAAGCTCAAGCAATAGCCATTTATAATGGCTTGAAGGTACGGGGGATTCATTACGTGGATGTAGGAAAAAGAAATCCCAGAAGGGGTAGAACCAGAGGCAATGATCCCCTTGAAACCCTGATTGTGGGGGACCATTTGGAGGCAATGGATTGGTTAATCTCTCAATCCGGCATGCGGGGAAATCGATCGGATCTCGCACGAAAAAGAGAAAGCGTGTGGTGATGAGATGGTGCGAAGACAGCGGAGACGAGGAATGATACCCGCCTCAAATTCTTTTAGGAGAGCAATGAAACCTACAAATAAAAGAGCAAGGAGCAAGAGAAAACGGAGCGGTCATCAATCGGGGGCTCTTATTTTCAAGAATCGTCAGATTTCAAACGAAGTGGTCGACAATTGGAAAGAGAGAGCTTATGCTGCCGGTTATCAGCAGGCGGCCCATGAAGTTTCAACAACGTCGGATATACCCCCTCATATCAAAGTGAACGAGAGCTGGAATCGCTGGTACCACTCAGTCAAACCACTGCCATGGACGGTTTACCACGCAGCGGCGTCCAAATTTGTGGAAGGACACAGTAAGCATTCCGGGATATATCTAGGAAATGCCGTACTCCTGCCGACGGACAAAAGGGTAGCGGCGATCGTCTTGGTAATGAACGAGAAAGACACGATTATAAAATTGCTGGAGCAGCTTCATCGGCTGCCGCTTCATGAAATCATTTTTGTGGTGAACGGATCCACCGATGAAAGCTTTGAAATGATCCGAAACCAATCGAAAGCCATCATTGTCCACTACAAACAAGCTTTGGGACACGATGTTGGGAGAGCGGTTGGGGCGAAGCTAGCCGATTCTGAAATACTGCTGTTCCTTGATGGAGATGTTCCGATTTTAGCAGAGCACCTCGTACCTTTCATTGATGCCATTGAACAGGGCAGCGATATTGCCTTAAATGATATCTCTCCATGGATCGGGATGTTTTCCAACAGAGACTACGTAACCATAGTGAAGGAGTTTATTAACCGATCCATGGGCAGGGCGGATCTCGAAGCCAATTCGCTTACCGCGGTACCTCACGCGATGAGGAAGGAGGCTGCCCAAATCATCGGATACGCCAATTTATCTGTCCCACCGAAAGCGCAAGTCATCGCCCTGGAAAAGGGTTTGAAAATAAATGCACCGGCCAGTGTAGACGTTATTACAAAAAACCGGCTCCGTGCTCGAAATGTCGGTCAACAAAATGCAGTTGCCGATTTGATTATCGGAGACCACATCGAAGCTCTCAAAACGGTATTCGACATAAAGGGGCCGCGGCTATCTTTTATGGATCAGATCAGACAAAGGCAGCTAACCAAGGTTTAGAAGGTGGTAGCTATGAAAAAAACAAGCATCATTATTCCGACTTTCAATGGCAGGGAGCTGCTAAAGGATTGCATTTACTCCATTAAACGCCATACGAATGAGCCTTACGAGATCATCGTTGTTGATAATGGTTCCTCCGACGGTACCGTTGACATCTGCCGTCAAGAGGGGATTACCTTCATTTCATTGGCAAACAACATCGGCTTTCCAGCTGCTTGCAACAAGGGTTTGAAAATTGCAACCGGCGATACGCTGCTCCTGCTGAATAATGATGTCATCGTTACCCGGAACTGGTTGCAGAATATGTTGAATTGTTTAAACAGCGAAACCAATATCGGGATCGTCGGGCCGCTTACCAACTATGCAAGCGGGAAACAACAGATCAATATGCCTTATACCAGCTTAGAAGAGATGTCGAACCAGCTGAATGAGCCGGATGCCAGTAAGTGGCTTCAAGTGGATCGAATCGTAGGCCTATGTTTCCTGTTTAA
This sequence comes from Paenibacillus sp. cl141a, assembly GCF_900109305.1. Lineage (NCBI taxonomy): Bacteria > Bacillati > Bacillota > Bacilli > Caryophanales > Paenibacillaceae > Paenibacillus > Paenibacillus sp. cl141a. The sequence goes on along the minus strand of NZ_FNZO01000005.1, from coordinate 108,303 downwards.
ACGGGAATTGATGGATCGCATCGGATTGTTGGACGAACGATATTCACCAGGTCATTTCGAAGACGATGACTATTGTTACCGGGCCAGGAATGCGGGGTATACGTTCAGGATCGCGGGCGATGTTTTCGTTTTTCATCATGGGAGTGCCAGCTTTGCCAAGCAGGACATGAGTCAAGTGAAGCAACTTATCGATACCAACAAACAAAAATTCATGGATAAATGGGGCGTCGATCCAACGATCTATGTATAATCATCTATTTTGCGAAAGGAAGGATTATATGAAGGGCGTTATTCTGGCAGGAGGTACGGGTACCCGGCTTTATCCACTGACCAAAGTCATAAATAAACATCTGCTGCCTGTCGGGAAGGTTCCGATGATATGTCACGGAATTGAGAAATTCAAAAAAGCGGGCATCGAGGAAATTCTCATCGTGATCGGCAAGCAATCGGCTGGTCTGTATACAGACTTGATCGGCAGCGGAAAAGAATGGGGGGTTAGCGTCACATTTAAAATCCAGGAAGAAGCCGGGGGCATTGCCCAAGCATTATACCTTGCCGAACCGTTCATAACATCTGGCGAAAAATTCGTTGTGCTTCTTGGCGATAATCTGTTTGAGGACCATCTAATCACTTTTGTGCAAGCTTTTGAAAAACAGGCCGCTGGGGCGCGCGTACTTCTGAAGAAAGTTCTTGATCCGAAGAGATACGGTGTTCCCGTCTTGGAGAAAGACAACATCGTTTTGATCGAAGAGAAGCCGGAGGAGCCTAAATCCGATTATTGCGTAACCGGTATTTATATGTATGATTCGACGGTGTTTGAAACGATCCGAACCATAAAACCATCGGCACGAGGCGAATTGGAAATTACCGACGTGAACAATGTGTATGCATCGAAGGGGCAGCTTACCTATGACATATTAGACGGCTGGTGGACGGACGCCGGAACCTTCCAGTCCTTGTACCAAGCCAGTGGCCGATTGTGGTGAACCCTATTTCGGGAATGAATAAATCCGGAGGCCTGACCGCATGAGAACAATGAATGAGCATTTGCTGCTTCAGGGGGGAGAGCCATCCGCCCAGTTGGAGGGATATAGAAAAGGTTATTCAGTGGGACGAAGAGAGGGATACCGGCTCGGTTTTTCCGATGCGGTAATAAGGTCCTTACCCAAGGAAGAGGAGCAGGTCCGCGATCTCCGTATTCTTTATGTCACGGCAGGCATTGGCGTGCCGTATCCTGCGCTGGATCAGGCGGTGACTGACGCATTAAAGGGACTGGTTCGAAGTCTCACGGTCGCGAGCCCTTCAGAAGATATCGTCCATTTGGCTAAGGAATTCCAACCGGACCTCGTACTTGCTTTAAACGGTGTCGTTTTGGAAGCCGATACGCTCAAAGCGCTCCGGGATAGCGGATTCAAAACGGCCATTTGGTTTACGGACGATCCGTACTATACGGACTGGACGGTTTCGATCGCACCCCGTTACGATTATATCTTTACGCTTGAATCCAACTGCGTATCATTTTATCGCGATTTAGGTTGTGAACATGTGTATCACTTGCCTTTTGCAGTCAATCCGAACGTATTTCATCCGAAGCATGTGCCGACCTCCAATCAGACCGATATTTGTTTTATCGGAACGGCTTATTGGAACAGAGTGGAGTTAATGGATCGTCTGGCCCCGATATTGAATAATAAAAAAGTCCTCATTTCCGGATGGTGGTGGGACCGGATGAAACATTACGCCCAACTGTCCGACAAGATTAAGCTCGGCGATTGGATGACGCCGGAGGACACGGCAACATACTACAATGGAGCCAAGATCGTAATCAACCATCACCGTTCATCCGACGACGATACAATCAACGCCAACAGCAGAAAGGTAAAGGCGCTTTCCGTCAATCCCCGCACGTTTGAAATATCCGGCTGCGCCACGCTTCAGTTAGCGGATATCCGCCACGATATGGATCAGTTATATTCCCCTGGAACGGAAATCGAAACCTACGGCTCTTATGATGAACTGATGGATAAAATCGACTATTACTTGCGTCATGAGGAAGAGCGGCAGCGAATTGCTTTAAACGGCTTGATGAGAACAAGAAAGGATCATACCTACCATAAACGATTGAGTACAATGCTTCGTACCATCTTTCCTTGAGTCAAGCCAAATTGGATTGTTATACCCGTTTCCTAATGAGTTCCAAAGAATATATTGTGCGTAAGACGGGGTGATCATCATACGGCAGCACTTAGAGAAAAGAAGACACAGGCCGGTAAAGAGGCGACATAAGCGAAAAGTTATTCTTCAGAGAACAAAAGGCCAAACGCCAAGCGACTGCACCCAGAAATTGCTGGAGCAAGCGGCAGCTTCGTTTAATGAAGGCTTTGATACCGGCTACGACCAGGCGATGATGAGGTCGCAGCATTCGGAACCCGAAACGATGGCAAAACCAAGCTCGGGAGAGGAGTACGCGAAGGGATTATATGAAGGAGGAGAAGGGATCGTGGACTCGATACTCCCGGAGCTAGAGATTCTTCCTGAAATTTCGGTCCGCCAGATTATCGAAGCTGGCATGGAGCAAATGAGTTCTCAATATTATCGTCTTCTAAGCGCGGCGGAGGTTGCAAGGAGGCTTAACGAAGCTTTGGATTCAAGCTCCCCGTTGTCCGTTATCCGCTTGGGGGATGGGGAACTGCTTACGCTTGCGCAGGAGTTGGTTTTGAACATGGACGAAGTGCGTAAAGAAGGACATTTTTTAAGTTATGCCGGTGTTCGTTTACCTGATCTAAAAGCAAGAGATATGTTGGCGGCCTCCGTGAGAAAGGCCGATATTGTGGGCATTCCCAAACTAAGATTGCCAAACTTTCAACCTCTGGGTTTTTCTGTTTTTAGAGCCCATGGCATTGATTATCGAAAGCTGCAACTAACGTTATCGACGGTCAACTATGCATTGCATTTGGAAGGTTTACTGCGAGGGATCCTTGAAGGACGTCGAGTTCTCGTGGTGGGCAATTCCGCTCCCGGTCTTTCACGGGTGCTGTCAGGCCGCGGAATCGAGGTGGCGGGCACGGTTGCTCCCGTGGAAGGCATCCACGATATTCCCAGAATCATGGATGAAATTCGAGGCCATCCATTCGACATCGCGCTGGTGGGCGCCGGCATCCCGGCTGTTATCATTACAGAGCGAATTGCCTCCGAGCTCGGAAAGGTCGCTGTCGATTTCGGGCATTTGGCTGATTCCTTAGCAAGCGGGGAGGCAACCTTATGAACCGCATCAGCCATCATAAAACGCACGGTTACAACGACGGGTTTAACAAAGGCTTCCATTCTGGCTATAAGGATGGGTACAGCCGGGGGCGACATATGGGAATATCCCAATTCAGGAATGTTTTTGAGGGTACAAGTATCATCATACCGACCTATAATCAGCTTCCTTATTTAAAAGAATGCATTGAAAGTATCGCTCAATATACCGACACGCCGTATGAACTCATTATTATTGATAATGCATCCGATGACGGAACTGCGGAATTCCTCAAATCTTCCCCAAGGCTCCGCTTTCGAATCAATGAAGAAAATTTAGGCTTTGCAGGGGCTGTAAACCAGGGACTGATGATGGCCAAAGGAACAACGTTGATGATCTTAAATAATGATTCCGTTGTAACGACCAACTGGCTCTCGAATTTGCTCGTCTGTCTGCACAGCGACCCGCAGTTCGGGATTGTCGGTCCGGTAACAAACTATATCAGCGGAGACCAACTTATTCATGTCAGCTACCACGATATCGCCGAAATGCAGCAATTCTCCAAATCTTACAATCACTCTAATACGCATAGCTGGACCGTTACAGAACGATTGACAGGTTTTTGCATGTTGATTCGGCGTGAAGATTTTTACCGATTGGGTTTTTTTGACGAGGGCTTTGAGATCGGCAACTGTGAAGATGACGATTATGGGCTGCGTGCCCGTCTTCTTGGAATGCAGCTCATTATCGCCAAGGATACGTTTATTCACCATTACGGCAGCGTCAGCATGAAGACGTTAAATTCCAGATTCGAACAAGTGTATGCGAATAATCTTACTTTCTACTCCAGCAAGTGGGAAGATCCTCATGAGATGTTGTCCCTGCAGTGGCAGCGGAGCTTGAACCGGGACATGAAGCTGCGGACCGTTGATATGTATCCGACGTGTGTCTTCGTGACAGGGGCAGACTCGGTAATCTATTGGATTGAGAACGGAATCAGGCATCCGATTCATGGAGCCGTCGGGATTCAGGCAGTACGGGTTTCACAGGTTGATCTCCGTTGCTGGGCGCTCGGGGATCCCATGGCTGCGGAGGAAGCCGTAGGGCGTCTGAGGACGGTGTATTTTCCATCCACGGAATCTTGGGAGCAAGAAGGCAAACTGATCAAGCATAAGAACGGCAGCGTTTATCAGTACAAGGGGAATCGGCTGCAGCGATTCATGAATCGGCTCGTCTTAGCGGCTTGGCGCCTTGATTTTTACGAGCCGCTGCTAGTGAACGAGCACGAAATCCAGCAATATGGGGAGGAAATTCCAATCATTTCTCCTCCGGTGATTAAGGCGGATAACATTTAATTAAAGGGAAAAGGGTGAGACGGATGAGAGCAAGGAAAAGAAATAGCGGTGCTGCGTTGAAGAGAAAAGGAATCCGTGGAAGTGGCATAAGAGGCAAGGGGGCGAATCGAGTTTTTGGGGGAAAGAGAAGAAGAGGTCCAGGAAGAATAGCTCCGCGACAAACGGCTGCCGAATACAATCAATCCTATGATGAGGGGTTTGATAAAGCGTACAACGAAGGATTTAACGTTGGTTATGCGGAGGGTATGGAGGCCGGTCATCAAGAAGCTTATAAAGGAGAAGGATAAGATGGCGTTAAGAAAAAAAATCAGGCCTCGTAAGCGAGCTGGAAAACGAAAACACCATCCTGTTCGTCTTAGCGCATATCAAAAGGGCAGTTTAGACGGTTTTCAGCGGGGAAAAGAGGAGGGGCTCGCTCAAGGGCGCGCCGATGCCCAGAAAAGGTCTCAAACCGCTGTTGCCGTTATCGAGACGGCTCTGCCCAAGATGGACGTTCTGGTTATCGCGGCAGGCATGATACCGTCGCTTGAAATCGGCGTTATCCAGCCCCTCCAAACGCTGAATAAACAAGAGAACCTGCAATTCGACGTGAAACTGGAAACCGACGTGACCCACGAAATGATTGCTGCAGCGAACACGATCGTATTCGTTCGCAATGTGGAACCGGCGGCCTATGCATTACTAGAGCTTGCCCATCAGCTGAATAAAAGGACGGTCTATGTTATTGACGATAATTTCTTGGAGATTCAGCCAACAACGCCGGTGGGCGAATATTATAACGATCCGATCCGTCGAGAGACGTTTATTAAGTTTTTGAAAAACACGCAAATCATTAAAGTCGATGCACCCGATCTCGGCACCTATATTCATGAGCGGTACAATAGACACGTTATTTACTTCCCGGCCAGCATCGATTTCGAGTGGCTGGACCAGAACGAGAAGGCGGATAAGGATCAGGGGCAAGTGGTCATCGGTTATGCAGGAGGGGACAAAGAGGAAGATTTCGTGCCCGTCATTTCAGCGTTGAACAAAATTTTGGATTATTATGGTGGATTCGTGAGATTGGAATTTTACGGCTACCTTCCGCCTTCGCTGGCTGATCATCCAAGCGTCAAATATGAAGGCGGGGGAATGGAATACAAGGAATTTTTGAAAAAGCTAAATCAAAGCAATTGGAACATCGGGATTGCGCCGCTTGCGAACAATTCGTTTAACAAGGGAAAAACGAATACTAAATTCCGTGAATACGGTGCCTGCGGCATTCCGGGCATTTACTCGAAGTCTCCTGTTTATACGCATTGGGTCGAGCAGGGCGAAACCGGCTACTTGGTTGAGCATACCGAGCAGCATTGGTATGAGGGAATCAAGGCCATGATTGAGGATCCGACGATGCGGCAAAGAATCAAGGAGAATGCGCATAGGGCAGCCCGGCAGCATTTTTCGATTCAGACGTGCATTGATAATTGGAAGAGATATATATTCAAAACGTAAAATCGGGGGAGAGAGCGGGAACATGGGGAAAAGAGGGAAAAGAGGGGATATAAACGTACTCATCGTCGGATCGGAAAAAATCGCTTCCTATAAAATCGGCATTGAGCAGCCCCTCCGCCATCTGGAGAAGATGGGAGTTTGCGACTTTGACGTCAGATCCGATGATGAGATGGACAGATCAAGGCTGGCTGAAGCGGATATCGTCCTCTTCTTCCGAACGGTTCAGCCCGAAGCTTATAAGTATCTGGAGATGGCCCGGGAGATGGGAAAAAGAACGGTATACGTGATTGACGACCATTTTATCGCGATGTCTCCGGGTTCGGATATGGGACGATATTATCATGATTCTTCACGAAGAAAGACGTATGTTAAATTTCTGAAAAACGCTCAAAGCGTAAAGGTTGCTTCCAGTTTTTTTGCCAAACATCTTGAAACGCATTTTAGTCCCCAAAAAATAGTCTATTTTCCGGGAAGCGTTGATTTCTCCGTTTTTTCCGGTTTGAAAAAGAACCGTAAAGATGAAGGGAGAGTCGTAATCGGGTATGAAGGCGGAAAAAAACAAGTGGCTTTTGAACCTGTTATCGGGGCATTAAACAAAATTATTGGGAAATACGGGGATAAAATCAGAATCGAGTTCTGCGGGTATGCTCCCGATGAACTCAGGGAGAAGCCGCAGGTGTTTGCGGAATCCTATGATGAGAACTACAAAAACTTTCTGAAGCGCCTTTACCGGTCCAACTGGGATATCGGGTTAGCGCCGTTGGAGCGAACGCTGCTGCATGATTGCAAAAGCAACAATAAATTTCGCGAATATTCCGCTTGCAGAATTCCGGGCATATATTCTTCTTCTCCGGCTTACGAGGAATGGGTTGCCGGGAAGGAAAACGGCCTGATTGTATCCGGTGAGAGCGATGATTGGTATGAAGCCATGGTCCAACTGATCGAACAGCCGGAACTACGGCAGAGCATCGCGGAGCATGCGGAACAAGTAGCATGGGCGAATTTTTCAGTGGAAGCTTGCGCCGAACGATGGCGTTCACAAATACTAATGTCGGAATGACGAGGGATTATGAAAGGAGAGGTTCACTTGGACCATAAGCTGATACCCGTTCTTCAACCGAGTATAGGTCAAGAGGAGATCGACGCTGTGGCAGATGTTTTACGGTCAGGATGGCTTGGACTTGGCCCCAAAACGGAACAGTTCGAGCAGGAATTTGCCAAGTATGTCGGCAGCCGTTTCGCGGTTGCGCTTAATTCTGGTACGGCCGCGCTCCATCTGGCCATGGACATTTTGGGTATTGGGCCGGGTGACGAGGTCATCGTGCCTTCCATCACGTTCATATCCACAGTCCATGCGGTTAGCTATGTGGGAGCAACGCCGGTTTTTGCGGATATTGAACCCGATACGATGAACATATCGCCGGAAGATATCAAGCGGAAGATAACAGAAAAAACCAAGGCAATTATCGTCGTTCACATGGGCGGGCATCCCTGTGATATGGATACCATCCATGCGTTGGCGCATGCCAATGGAATCAAGGTAGTTGAAGATGCAGCGCATGCATGCGGCGCGGAATATAAAGGCAGAAAGATCGGCTCCATCAGCGATATTACCTGCTTCAGCTTTCATGCCGTCAAAAATCTGACGAGTGGTGAAGGCGGCGCAATCACCTGCAATACCGAATGGATGAACCGTAAGCTGCGTGAGAAGAGGTGGGTAGGCATTTCCCGCGATACGTGGATACGGTCGTCACATGAGAAGGTGTATGCATGGCAGTATTTCGTTGACGACGTAGGATATAAATATCATATGAACGACATGCAGGCTGCCATCGGGCTCGTTCAGTTAAATAAGCTGAGCCAATTGAACGGGAGACGAAAAGAAATAGCGGTCCGTTACCAATCCGAACTGAAGGATTTGGAATGGCTGGAACTTCCTCATGAACAGCCGTATGCTCAAAGCTCCTGGCATTTGTTTCAGGTTAAATTCAGCAAGGAAAGCCAGAGGGACCGTATGATTGGACACTTGCAGGAACACAATATCGCGACGGGCGTCCATTATTATCCGTGCCATCTGCATCCGAGCTACCTGCATCTAAAAGCGATCGTGCCGCTCTCCTCGGAGATCTGGAAACGAATTCTGACCCTTCCTATTCATCCGAACATTACGGAGGAGGACTTGGATCGGATCATAACCCGTATAAGGGAGTTTAAGCCATGAGAAAACTGTTGGTTCTAGGTGCGGGAATCTCCCAGCTCCCATTAATTGAAACCGCGAAAAGAATGGGATTATACGTTATTGTGGTGAGCCGCCAAGGAAACTATCCCGGGTTTGCCAAGGCAGACAAGGTTTACTACGAGGATACGACCCATATGGATAGGATTGTCGAAATCGCTCGGCATGAAGGAATTCATGGAATCTGTACAACGGGTACGGACGTGGCCGTCAAGTCGATCGGCAGAGTCGTGGATGAATTGGGAGTAAGCGGATTGAGTTATGAATCCGCTCTGCTCTCCTCAAATAAATGGAAGATGAAACAGGCTTTTATGAAACATGGCGTACGAACGGCACGGTTTCTGAAAGTTCATACCTTGCAGGAAGCTTACAGCGCTTTCGAAGTATTGTCACCGCCGCTTATTTTTAAGGCAGTGGACGGGGGGGCAAGCAAGGGTATTGTGAAGGTTGCCGATATGGCCCATGTGGAATACGCATTTAAAACCGTGCGAAAGGATACGAAACTGGATTTTTTCATCGTTGAAGAGTTTATTGAAGGAACCGAGTTTGGCGCACAGGCATTCGTCTACGATAACCAAATTCAATTCATCATGCCGCACGGGGATTTCGTCTTTTATGGCGATACCGGTGTTCCCATTGGTCATTATGTCCCCTATGAATTGCCCGAAGAAGTGCAGGAAGATCTGTTTTCCCAGTTGAAACAAAGTATCGAAGCGCTGGAATTAAATCATTGCGCAATCAATGCGGATTTTATTTTGAAAGACGGGCATGTGTATGTTCTTGAAATCGGAGGCAGAGCAGGAGCTACATGCTTACCCGAATTGGTGTCCACCTTCTATGGATTCGATTACTATGAGCAGATCATCAAGGCTGCTCTTCGCATGAATCCGTCATTTCCCACTCAGAATTCACAGCCTTGTGCTTGTGAACTACTGATCTCCGACAAAGATGGGGATATAACGGGACTTGAGAACGGAAATGATCAGCATGAGAATATTATTCAAATATCATTTGATTATCATATAGGTGAAAAAGTAAATAAATTCAGGGTTGGCACTGACCGAATCGGCCAGATCATCGTGAAAGGGGACCGTTTGGAAGAAGTGCTCAGCCTGCTGGAAGAAGTTAAAGAGAAGATAAGAATCGATTTAGGTTAGAACTTATATATATCATTGCGAAATCCCGATCTGCAGCGGCGATCGGGATTTTTGCATGGGGGAGCGTTATTGCCTATATCCTATTTGGGGATTAGACATATAAATAATCGAGAGAGCGGGAACCGAAGTTTTCGGTAAAGCTCTCTCAAATCCATGTACCGGAGGCAGCAGATGAAAATCACGGATACAAAGCTCCAAGGCGTGAAACGGATTGAACCGGCCGTTCACCAAGACCATCGGGGATTTTTTATGGAAAGTTTCAATGATCGAGTTCTTAAAGGATGCGGCATTAACGACCATTTTATTCAGGACAATCACTCGATGTCACGTGAGGCAGGTGTTATTAGAGGGCTGCATTACCAACTGTCTCCCGAGGGACAGACGAAATTGATCCGCGTTGTAAGCGGGGCGATCTATGATGTGGTCGTTGATATTCGGTCGGGCTCTCCTACCTATGGACAATGGCAAAGCTTTATCTTATCTGCAGCCAATTTCATTCAACTTCTCGTTCCCAAAGGGTTTGCCCATGGTTTTTGTACTCTTGTTCACGATACGGAGGTTATATACAAGGTCGATGCCTACTATTCGCCAGAGCATGATCGGGGAATAGCTTGGGACGATCCGGATCTCAATATCGATTGGCCTGTGAACAAACCTGTTCTCTCGGACAAAGATTCAAAGCATCCTCGATTGGCATCGGCAGAAAATAACTATATATACGAGGGGTGAGGTCGCATGAAGATCGTTGTCACAGGCGGTGCGGGATTTATAGGCAGTAACTTTATACGATATATGCTGTCTCAACATCCGAATGACGAATTTATTAATGTGGATAAACTAACGTATGCCGGCAATTCAGAAAATCTGAGCGAAGTGCGGACAAATCCTAAATATCGTTTTGTAAAAGCGGATATCAGAGACCGGGCAGCTTTAGAACCTCTCTTTAAGGAAGGGGTTGATGCGGTCGTTAATTTTGCGGCTGAATCCCATGTCGACCGCAGCATTTTGCAGCCTGAATTGTTTGTCTTGACGAATGCGGCAGGAACTCAGACGCTCCTCGACCTGTCGAGGCAGTATGGAGTCGGTAAGTTTGTCCAGGTCTCTACAGACGAGGTCTATGGAACCCTGGGAGCCACCGGCCTATTTACCGAAGAATCACCGCTTCAACCCAACAGTCCGTATTCTGCAAGCAAAGCCGGCGCCGATTTGCTTGTTCGAGCTTATTATGAGACGTTTGGATTACCGATCAATATCACGCGCTGTTCAAATAATTACGGCCCATATCAGTATCCTGAAAAGCTAATACCGCTTATCATTTACAACGCTTTGCATAACAAGCCCCTTCCGGTATACGGCGACGGTTTGAACGTTCGCGATTGGCTGTACGTGGAAGATCATTGCCGAGCTGTCGACCTGGTTTTGCGCCAGGGTGTCGACGGCGAAATATATAATATCGGAGGACATAATGAACGGAATAATTTGCAGGTTATTCGAACGATCCTGTCTGAACTGAACAAACCCGAAACCTTGATTCGGCATATCCAAGATCGTCCCGGACATGATCGCCGTTATGCGATAAATGCAGACAAGATAAGGAAGGAACTCGGATGGGCTCCACAATATCATTACGAAAGCGGCATACGTGAGACGATTCGATGGTATCAGGAGAACATGGCTTGGGTGGAACAAGTGCTTGAAAAGTCAGCCAACAGCGGTCTTTAGGAAGGGCTTCTTTAAATTGAATGGGGTAGTTAATGAAATGATCGCCGATGATTCCATCGGCGTTTTTTGTGCATAAATGGCCTGTAGCGCATTATTCTCCATGTTAAAACCTTTCAGCATACCACTTCTGCCGCAAGGTCATCCTATACGATGTTAACACACTCATTATAGAGATGGAGGATGAATCATGATTAAATCCAAGGCCCTCAACCTGACCGTCTCCGCGGCATTACTGCTTAGCATGGCTGCAGTAGCAGGATGCGGTAACGCCAATGACGGTAACACGACACGTACGAAAAATGTGGACGGTGGCCGTATCGGTGTGAAATCCGTGCGCAATAATAACCTGCACGTGCGAAACACGCAGCAGCATGATCTGACGAACCTGAAGTACAGCAAAACGCTGTCCAAAAAAGTGTCAGATATCAGTGGCGTGGGACCTGCGCATGTTTTCGTGACGAATCATACTGCCTATGTTTCGCTGTCCAAAAATGGCGCAAACACCAACAGTATTGACGGGCATGTCACAGGCTTGAGCACTCCACACCGTTATACAGAAGGCCGGACGACGACGACAGGCATGAACAGAACAAATGTTAGGAACCGTACGTTCGGAACTTCGAGCACGGGCAGCGTAGGCCTGCTGAACAACATGGCTAGAGGTACAGAACGTGTCGTGGGAAATACCACGCGTGCTGTAGAAAACACAACAGGGCTTGGTCGCACGGCTGATAACCGTGGCTTCGGTGTAAATGGAACCACAACCCATGGCGGATTTGGCGGCAGCAATTATAATACGTTAAACGGAACACGCACGAATGGACTTATGGGTACCAACGGCACACGTACAGATGGACTAATGGGTACTCGCACGGATGGACTAATGGGTACACGCACGGATGGACTTACGGGTACTGACGGTTTACGAACCAACAGCCTTACAGGAACTAGGGGAACGACTAATAACACCTATATGGGAACAGGGATCAATGGCGTTCCTTATGGAACTTACAACAATAACAACATGGGTATGATGAGCACGCGTGAAGAGGTTCCTCAGCATGTTCATAATGAAATAACGAACAAGATTCGCAAAACCGCTCCACATATCAGTCAAGTATATGTTTCCGCAGATGAAGGATTTTATCAGCATGCCCGTCGTTTTGGAACGGATGGTCATGCAGCGAACACGGTTGGTACGCTTTCGCGCGATTTCGGCACATGGATTAACCGCGTATTCCCGCTTCATGTTGGCGGTCGTGACAGAATGAACGATACCCGCGGCAACCTGATGAAGAATGATACAGATGACGGTTGGTTTGGCGGTAATCGTAACAGCCGGTAAAACCTCAATACCCAAAGGAGCTGCCCTTTAGGAGTGAAAATCATCCTAAAAAGGCAGCTCCTTTCCTATATTTGCTTCAGGTCATGATCAATCAGATTAATGTTTGCGTTGTCCTTGAATCCAGACGCCTTGAAGCTCCAGGTCGCTTGAGAGGGCCAGTATGTCGGCAAGTTTGCCGGACTCAAGGGATCCGGTGCAGTCATCGATGCCGATTTTTCTGGCGGGATTGAGGCTTCCAACCCTGGAGGCCTGCTCAATGCTCAAACCGACCTCTCGGACCAGCAGTTGGAATCCTTTGATCATCGTCAGCGTACTGCCAGCCAGGCTATCCCTGTTGCTCTTGAGCGTAGCGATGCCGTTCTCGACAACGACCGGCAAATCGCCAAGCGTATATTCGCCGTCAGCCATTCCGGTAGCGGACATTGCATCGGTGATCAGAATCAGGTTGTCGTCCTGTTTCATGCGGGCCAGAATCCGAATAGCAGCCGGGTGAACATGGATGCCGTCGGCGATGATTTCGCAGCTTAAGCGATCATCGCCCAGCATCGCGCCCACCACGCCAGGCTTGCGGTGATGCAGTCCTGTCATCGCATTAAACGTATGCACGCCATGGCTCAGTCCTGCCTCAACGGCAGCCTCCACTTCCTCGTAGGTAGCATCCGTATGACCCAGTGCGGCCACGATCCCGTGGCTGCTGAGCCAGGAGATGGCCTCCAGCGCTCCTTCGCGCTCCGGTGCCAGGGTCACCTGGCGGATCAGACCCGGGTATGTGGACACCCATTCTTCCAGCCAGTCGATATTGGCATGGACGATATGCTCCGGATTTTGTGCACCTGGCCATTTTGGACTGATAAAAGGGCCTTCCAGATGTGCGCCTACCAGTTTGGCATAAGGCATGCCTTGGCTGCGGTACTCGTTAACTTCCCGAAGCACATGGTCGATGGCTGCCTTCGGCGCCGTCATCGTGGTGGCAAGCATGGATGTGGTTCCCTGGGAGCTGTGGAACGACGTGATTTTATCCAGGACATCCTTACTTGCATCCATGAAATCTTCGCCGTTGCCGCCATGCACGTGGATATCAATAAATCCGGGAATAATGTAGCCGTCGGGTTGGTTGATCACTTCCGCTGCAGCCTGCTTAAGCTCTGCGGGGAGCCCGGAAACATCGCCGGCGTAAGCAATCTCCTTTCCTTGGATCGCCAGCACGCCGTCTGCACAGAAGCCGTCTGGCGTCAAGACTTGACCGTACAACAATTGGACCGAATCTTTGCGTTCGCTGCTCATACCAGCAGTCTCCCTGCGCCTTGATCCAAAAGGACGACTACGTTCGGATGACATTGAAGCAGCGATGCCGGACACTCTGTGGTAATCGGCCCCGTCAATGCCCGGTGTACGATCTCCGCTTTATCTTCTCCTCGAACGAGCAGAAGAATTTGGCGGGCTTTCATGATGGTGGCAACGCCCATGGTAATCGCGTGGGTCGGCACATCGTCCAGGGTTGGGAAGAATCTTGCATTGGCATTACGTGTTTTCTCTTGCAGCTCAACCACATGGGTGCCGCCGCTTAAGGATTCGCCAGGCTCGTTGAAACCGATGTGACCGTTATGTCCAAGGCCGAGGAGCTGAAGATCAACCGGGCCGTATTCTTCGAGCATTTTGTCGTAATTCAGGCATTCTGCTTCCGGATCGGCAGCATTGCCATTCGGCACATGGGTGCGATCCATCTGGATGTCGACATGATTGAAGAACTTCTCATTCATGAACGTGCGGTAGCTCTCGGGATGATTCTCGGGAAGGCCTACATATTCGTCCAGATTATATGTCGTGGTTTGGGCGAAGCTGACCAGCCCCTGACGGTTCATTTCAATCAGCTTGGCATAGAGCCCGACCGGCGTGCTTCCCGTAGCCAGTCCCAGCGTGGCGCGCGGATTGGTGTGCAGCAGGCTGGAAATCAGGTTAGCGCCTGTTTGCACGAACTGTTCTTCGTCCCGGAATGTGTAAATATTCATTGGTTATTGTCCTCCTCGGCTTTTGCGATAATTTTGAACATTAAGATATGATTGCTCCAGACGAGGGACATACGTCGAGAAGTCCCGGCTGGCCATACCCATGAACAGGATATCTATAATGTGAAGCTGGGCGATGCGCGAAGCCATATCACCCCGGCGCATTCCTTCCTCGAGCGACGATGAGTACAGCGTAATATCAGCAAGAGCGGAGATCGCGCTGCTCCGGTAAGAGGTGATGCTGATCGTGAAGGCGCCGGCGTCTTTGGCACAGGCCAATGCATCGATGGTCTCCGGCGTTTCGCCGGAGTAAGAAACGGCAACGGCCACATCGCTTGAGGTCAGTGTGGAGGCAGACGTGATCTGCATATGGGAATCCGCAAAAGCGGTGCAGTTTTTTCCGATACGGATCAGCTTCTGGTAAAAGTCCTGCGCCACGATGGAAGAGGTCGCCACGCCGTACAGATCAATGCGTTTCGCGCGGCACAGGGCATCCACGGCACGCTCCAGCTGACCCAAATCAAGCAGCTGCGTCGTATCCCGGATGGAAGTCAGATGATTGGATTCGATCGCCTCGACGATCCCGGCCAGCGGGTTGCCCGCCACGATGTCCTGATAGCGCGTGTTTCCCGTGCGCGAGGCCATTTCGGCATGAGCGATCTCGGCCGCAAGCTTGAGCTTGAAATCAGGATACCCCTTACACTGAAAATTCTTACAAAAACGGGTCACGGTGGCAGCGCTGACCTCGCACTGATCGGCAAGATCCTTAATGCCCATATGCACAATCTCGGATGGAGCTGTCAAAATGAA
Source organism: Paenibacillus sp. cl141a (assembly GCF_900109305.1). NCBI lineage: Bacteria > Bacillati > Bacillota > Bacilli > Caryophanales > Paenibacillaceae > Paenibacillus > Paenibacillus sp. cl141a. The sequence goes on along the minus strand of NZ_FNZO01000005.1, from coordinate 92,940 downwards.
TTCTGCGAGCCGTCGTTCCTGACGGGGCAGACCTTCCTTTTCGACAGATATGATATGCAAGATTGGTGTCATCACAAGCCTCCTTCAAGGTTCCCGGTGAGCTTATTGCCTGGGCATAACGAATGGGATTCCGTCCTGAAAATTATTTTTAAAAATATAAAAAAAATAAAGAAAATAATTTTTACACCCCCATCATAGACCAACAAGCGGTGGGAAGCAAGGATAAAAATCGCCAATACGGGCCAAACGCCCATTTTATTCGCCTCTTTCGCACCTTCCCCCTTGATCTGACATAAGATGAGTTGACTGTATCCCTTAACCTTGTTAGACCACACATACCCGGGCAAGGAGGGGTGACACCATTGAAGGGGACCGACCATAACAGCAAGTTCTTGTTAACCCACCGTGAACGCGAAGTGTTTGAATTGCTTGTGCAGGATAAAACGACTCGCGATATCGCCGGGCAGTTGTTTATTAGCGAAAAGACGGTGCGTAACCACATCTCCAATGTCATGCAGAAATTAAACGTCAAGGGCCGTTCGCAAGCTGTCGTTGAGTTGATAAAACTCGGTGAGTTGAAGATCTGACACCATGCCGGTTGCATGAACGAAAGCACAGCGAAAGCCTTCCTTCCCGTTTGCATGGGAGTGAGAAGGCTTTTTTGTGTTTCGGCTCCAAGAATCCGGTTATCGATGGTGACGGATAATGAGCAGGAACCTCTATTAACAATGAAGATATGGTAAAATGTTCGCAGTTGGTATTGGAGGCAGTGACGATCGTTTGGAACAAGCTTGGAATGGCAAACCTGTTTATCGTTTTGTAGCTGTTTTGTACAAATAGCCTGCACATGTCGGAGGTGGATTAAACATGGGATGGATGATCGGGATTACGGCCGGAGCCGTTCTGGTTCTATTGGTATTGATAGGGTTTGGACGCAAGCGAAGCAGCGGAAGCAAGGGCAATGTCATCCAGTTGAAATCCAAAACGCGCTCGAGCAGCGGACAGCGTGGACAAGCCTGCAGCAAATGCCGCCGCAAGCGCCCGCTGACCTTTTATGCGGATGATTCCGGTGCCGTAAGAGGGCTGTGCACCGATTGCAAAAAGGAGCTGGGACGTCATCAGGAATTGTATCCCGTATAGCGGAAGTTTCCGCGGTATATAAGAGGAAGTGCGAGGGGAAACTAACCTGCCCGCACTTCCTTTTTTTATAGTAATAAAGTACATATGGCTTCCGCCCCTGCAGATGAGCGAGGACTCCCTAATTTCTTCAAGATTGTGTATAGTGAATTACAGTTCCAAGCGAAAGGGAGGGTAAGAACGTGAACAGGTTTGGCAGGCTGAATACGCTGCGGAATCAAATCTTCCTCGGGTTTATGCTGGTGATGATCACCGTGTTGGCATTAGTCGGGGTTTTTGTATATGACCAGGTTTCCGCCCTTCTGCGCAACAGTGCCGAGAAGCATATTCAGCAGACGGCCGTGCAGGCCACGGGTAAACTGGATGCGCTGCTGAAGCAGGTGGATACGCTGACGGCCCAAGTGTCCACGAACGCAACGGTTCAGCGTTTTCTTGCGCAAGAGACCGCAGGTCATCCGATTACGTTCGGAGAACGGCAGTCCCTGCAGCAGGAAGTGCGCAAGTATGAGGCATACGCTACGGGCATCCGGTCGCTTGAATTGTATACAACGGATTATCGGCGGCTGTTCCCGCTCGACGAAGGCAGTTTGACCAGCCGGGTCGGGGTCGATTGGATTATAGCGGCTGACAAGGGCATGGGGAAGCTGGTATGGTTCGGTCAGGATCCCCGGGATCCGGACGTGGTGGTAGCGGTACGCCGAATCCGGCTGATCGACCATTCTTTTGCGCATGGCGGGTATCTGCTCGTGAAGTTGGAGAAGGACTATTTTGCGCTAACGGATTCTGCCGGCGGCATGGGCGGCGATTCGCGTGAAACGATGGGGCTGTTTGATCAGTCGGGCCATGAAATCTCGTCGGATTTTGCGACGGCGGTGGATTCGAAGGCGGTTCTGCACCGCGAAGGAGAGACCGTTACGGTCGGCGACGAGGACTATATCGCCGTACAGAGGCAGTCAGCGGCAACAGGCTGGAATTTGGTCATCCTGACGCCCGTAGACTATACGACCGAAGGGATATCGGTGCTGCGGACCGCGATTATCGTATCCGGAGCGGTCGGTGCGCTGCTGTTTCTGATCTTGAGCTTTATACTGACGACGATGATCATCCGGCCGATCCTGAATTTGATCAGAGCCATGAGAGGCGTGAGGCTGGGAACGCTGAAGCCCATTGCCGTCACCTCGAAGACGATGGAGATCAATGAGCTTAACAATTCGTATAACCAGATGGTGGATTCCCTGAACGAATTAATCGAGGTCGTGTATCAGAAGGAGATTATTCAGAGCCGGACGGAGCTAAAAGCGCTGCAGGCGCAGATCAATCCGCACTTTCTTTTTAACACTTTGGAAGCGTTTTACTGGGCGCTCGACGATCAAGGCGAAGAGGAACTGGCCCAGATCGTGGTCGCCATGTCGGGATTATTCCGCTACGTCATCAACCGCAAAGACGAGGATGAATGGGTATCGGTGCGGGACGAGCTGGATCATGCCGAACGTTATTTGATGATTATGAAAATGCGGATGCTCGACCGGTTATCCTGGAGAATCGAGGCGGACGAGGCCAGCAAGAACGTGCCGATTCCGAAGCTGCTGATCCAGCCGATCGTGGAAAATGCGATCCTGCACGGCGTGGAGCAGCGACTGGGGCCAGGCACTGTCATTGTGCGCGCGCAAGCCTCCGATCAACCGGGTTACACGGTTGTTTCGATAACCGACGACGGACCCGGGATGGACGAGGAGACCGTAGCCTCGTTATATTCATCCATGGAAAAAGGGTATGCGGAATCCGCTAAAAAAAGCGGCGTCGGCATAGCCAATGTCGAGCAGAGAATCCGGCTGTATTACGCTTCCGAGCAGGCCGGCCTGCGCATTCACAGCGTGGTCGGTCAGGGGACGACCATTTCATTTCAAATACCGAACGATTTCCCGGCTATCGACAGGGAGGGGGAAAAGCATGAAAACGATACTGATCGTGGATGATGAACCAAGAACGAGGGAAGGGGTAAGAAAGACCCTGGAGGCATGGTCGTCCGGAAGATGCAAAATCGTGACGGCTGCAAGCGGCGTAGAGGCGCTGGAGTGGCTGCAGGAGCAGGTGGCGCATCTGGTGGTAACGGATATCCGCATGCCGGAAATCGGAGGGCTGGAGCTGATTGAGCGATTGCATGAACTGGAGCATCCGCCTGTCATTATCGTCATATCCGGCTACTCGGAGTTCGACTATGCCCGCAAAGCGCTGCAATACGGGGTCGTGGATTATCTGCTGAAGCCGCTGGATAAGCGGAAACTGGTAACCGCGGTTGAATCGGCGCTGGAACGGCGGGAAAAGATCGATCGGATTGAGCGGATGGAGAAACTGGTCGACCCCAAGTTGCTGGAGGCGGCGCAGCAGGATAAGGGATACAGCGTCCAGGTGCAGGAAGCGTTGAAGTACGTGGATCAGCATCTTCAGGAGCCGGTATCGCTGAAGGAAGTGGCGGAGGTGCTTCATCTGAATTCCAGTTATTTCAGCGTGCTGTTCAAAGAGCAGACCGGGCTCACGTTCAGTGAGTATCTGACGCGCCGCAGGGTGCAGCGGGCCAAGGAACTGCTGGCGGGAACGCCGCTGCCGATCTCGGAAATTGCGGAGAAGGTCGGATACCAGACGGCGAAGTATTTCGTGAAAGTGTTCCGGGACCTTGAAGAAGTAAGCCCGAGCCAATATCGCCAAAGCGTATCCGATAACGGAGAGGAAATCTAATAAAAGTGGAATTAGTCCCAATCATTATGACCTTATCCAATCTTCCCCTCACTGATAAAATTTGATTAAAGCGGTTTCATTACGCGAACAGCATACTAGAAAAGGGGTTGTAAACGTGTTCAATAAAAAATGGACGGTTCTGCTTTTGACATTGTGTCTCGCTCTGGTTGCAGCCGGCTGCGGATCGAACAGCAGCAGCACGGGAGAATCGGGCAGCGGCGGCAGCGAAGGCGATAAGGTTACGGTAAACTTCATGCACTTGTGGCCGGCGGGCGTCTCCGCGGGACAGAACAAAATCGTGAATCAGATCATCGAAGAATATCAAAAAGAGAATCCGAACGTGACCATCAAACAGGAAGTTCTGGATAATGAGCAATACAAAAACAAACTGAAGGTGCTTTCCGCATCGAACGAGCTTCCGGACGTAGGCGTGACCTGGGCAGCCGGATTCCTAAAGCCGTACGTTGAAGGAAACCTGTTTGCACCGGTCGACGATTTGCTGGACGGACAGCTGAACGACAAGTTCGTGGCGGGCACGACCGAGGCTTATGCGATTGACGGCAAAACGTATGCGCTTCCACTCGAGTTCAATATCGCTCCGGTTTACTATAACAAGGCGATATTCGAACAACACAACCTGGAGATTCCGCAAACCTACGAAGAATTCAAGACGGTCGTGAAAACGCTGTCCGATAACGGAATTGCTCCGATCGCGCTCGGCAACAAGGATCGCTGGACCGGTTCGCTCTGGTACATGTACCTGGCAGACCGGATCGGCGGACAAGAAAAGCTAGCCGGTGCAATCAGCGGCTCTGGCTCCTTTAAGGACGAATCGCTTGTCAAGGCAGCCGCCGAAGTTCAATCGCTGGTCGATGGCAACGCGTTTGTCAAAGGCTTCAACGGCTTGTCCAACGAGGAAGCGAAATCGGAATTCCTGAACGGCAAAGCGGCCATGTACATGATGGGTACCTGGGAACTGCCGAACTTCACGACGAATGAAGAGATTCCGCAAGAATTCCGCGACAGCGTTGGATTCTTCAAATTCCCAACCGTCGAAGGCGGCAAGGGCGATATTAACAGCTGGGTAGGCGGACCGGGCGTCGGTTTGTTCATCGGGGAAAACTCGAAGGTGAAGGAAGAGTCCAAGAAATTCGTGGAGTATTTCGTGACCAAGTGGGGCGAGCAGTCGGTAACGGGTGCCGGCGTCATCCCGGCAACCAAGGTGGATACCTCGGCGCTTGAGCTTCCACAGTTGTACATCGATCTGTTCGATGAAATGAACAAAGCTAGCAGCATTACCTTGTTTGCGGATGTTCAAATGCAGGCGAATGCCGCCGAAACGCATCTGAACATGATCCAAGCGCTCTTCGGCAAAGCCGTCACACCGGATAAATTCTCCGAAGAGCATGACGCAGCGATTTCCAAAGGGAACTAAGACTTCGGACAACGATGAAACAGGATGCGATTTATCCGGCAGCGATGCCGGATAAATCTTTCCTCAAGACCATAGGAAGAAAGGAGTCGGACACTTTGGATAAAGTGATGTCCAACAAAAAAATCATCGCGCTGTATGTTCTGCCTGCACTGCTTGTGATCATGGCTGTCGTGTATATTCCGATCATGCTCACCGCCTATTACGGACTGAACGAATGGAACGGGATCGGTGCGATGACCTTTATCGGGCTGGATAATTACCAGGCCCTGCTCTCGGACGGCAAGTTCTGGGACAGTGCGTGGCACTCCTTGCTGTTAGCCGTATTCTCGGCTGCAAGCCTGATGATTTACCTGGCCGTGGCGATGGTGCTGGCCTCCAAGATCAAAGGCGCCAACCTGTTCCGCAAAATCTATCTCATTCCGATGCTGCTGTCCTCCGTTGCCATCGCGCAGCTTTGGCTGCGCATCTATCACCCGACGAACGGGATCGTGAACAGCTTCCTGGAGTCCATCGGGATCACGAACCCGCCCGCATGGCTTGCCGAGCCGTCGCTTGTATTATTTGCATTGTTTATTCCGATATTGTGGCAATATGCCGGTTTTTATATCTTGATCTATTATGCAGCCTTGAAGAATATTCCGGCTTCGCTGGTTGAAGCAGCTAAAATCGATGGGGCAACCTCCTTCCAAATTGCGTTCCGAATCAAGCTTCCGCTCATCATGGAAGTAATCAAGGTGACGATCGTGCTGGCGGTGGTAGGTTCCTTGAAATACTTCGACCTCATCTTCGTCATGACGGACGGGGGGCCTAACGGCGCGAGTGAAGTCATGGCGTCCTACATGTATCATACGGCTTTCCGCGCTTATGATTTCGGTTACGGCAGCGCGATCGGGTTCTTCCTGCTTGTGATCTGTCTGATCGTAACGTGGGTCATTCGGAAATTAACGGCATCGAAAGAAACGATCCAATATTCATAAGGAGGGATGCTTCATGATATCTGGAGCCACAGGACAGCTCCAAGAAGGGCGCGCCCGTTCCGGAAACGGAGCGGGAGGCAAGATTGGGTACGCGCTGTTGTACATCGTGCTGATCGGCGTAGCCGTATTCCAGCTGTTCCCGCTCGTATGGCTGCTGCTGTTCTCTTTGAAAAACAATCAGGAAGTATTCGATCTTCCGCCTCTGTCCCTTCCGATGAATCCGCGCTGGGAAAATTACGAGAAGGTATGGAGTGCCGGCAACATCAGCGTTTATTTTCTGAACAGCGTGTGGATCACCGTTGTTGCGACTGCGCTTACGGTCATTCTGGGAAGTCTCGTCACCTTCGCGATTACGAGAATGAAATGGAAGGGCAGCTCTTTCGTGCTCGGGTTGTTTATGGTGGCCATGATGATTCCGGTTCACTCCACCTTGATCCCGCTGTTCAGCATTTTTAACAAGGTTGGTTTGACCGATCATCCGATTTCATTGATATTGTCGTACGTGGCTTTCAATATGCCGATCACGATCATGATTCTGCTCGGATTCTATTACACGCTGCCGAAGGAAGTGGAAGAGGCGGCGGTCATGGACGGCTGTTCGGTTCACCGGGTCTTCTTCCGGATCGTGCTTCCGATGACGGGCTCGGTGCTGGCGACGACAGCCATCATTAACATGATTTATAACTGGAACGAATTTATCTTCGTGAACACGTTCATCAGCTCGGATATGTTCAAGACGCTGACCGTCGGCGTCCAGAACTTTATCGGTCAGTACACGACCGATTGGGGCGCTATCGGCGCAACCCTGATGATCAGCATTTTGCCGATCCTGCTGATGTTCCTTTTTCTCAGCGATCGTATCGTGGAGGGCATTGCGGCGGGTTCTGTTAAAGGTTAAATTTCATAGAACTCATCGTTGGATAAAAAAATCGAGCCGTTCCAAGGGATTTCTTGGAGCGGCTCGTTTTCTATTGCATAATGATTGGCTTGCAGGGCCGCTTGCCATAAAAAAGGCATCCCAAGGTTGGATTAACCTTGCGGATGCCCCATATATGATGAAACTAACCTTTGCCTGCTGCAGCCTGTCGTTTAAACCCATCCCAATGCCCGCGCCGCCTGGGCGACCAGGAAGGTCACGCCGATGGCGATGGCCGTCGGAATGGCAAAGGACAGGAACGTCCACTTCGCGCTTTTCGTTTCCTTCCAGATGTTGACGAGCGTGGTTCCGCAGGGGTAATGGAGCAGCGAGAACAGCATCATGTTCAGTGCGGTCAGCCAGGTCCAGCCTTGGTCCAGGAAGATTTGCTTGAGGGCAAACATATCCTCCACCTCCGTCAGGGAGCCGGTTGCCAAGTATCCCATCAGCAGGATCGGCAGCACGATCTCGTTCGCGGGAAGCCCGATGATAAAGGCCATCAGAATGAAGCCGTCAAGTCCGAGCGCACGTGCAAACGGATCAAGAAAGCTTACAAAGTGAATGAGGATGCTGGAATCCCCGACGTAGATATTGGCCAAAATCCAGGTCAGCACGCCTGCGGGCGCTGCGACGATGATAGCTCTGCGCAGGACATAAATCGTTTTGTCGAGCGTAGACCGCAGTATGGTATTCAGGATTTTCGGTTTGCGGTATGGCGGCAGCTCCAGCGTGTAGTGGGAAGGGACGCCTTTCAATGCCGTCTTTGATAATCCCCATGACACCGTAAGCGTGACAACGACGCCGATCAGCACCATGCCCATGACAACGGAGGCGGTCACGAACGTCTGGGCTCCTCCCGAAAACCCTGCCGCCATGAACAAGGAGGCCAGCAGGATCAAGGTCGGCCAACGGCCGTTGCAGGGCACGAAGTTGTTGGTCAGAATGGCCAGCATCCGCTCCCGCGGCGATTCGATAATCCGGGTCGACATAATGGCGGCCGCATTACAGCCGAATCCCATCGCCATGGTGAGAGACTGCTTGCCGTGCGCTCCCGTTTTTTTGAATAGTCGGTCTAAGTTAAAGGCGACCCGCGGCAAATAGCCGTAGTTCTCGAGCAGCGCGAAGGCCGGGAAGAAGATGGCCATGGGTGGCAGCATCACGCTGACAACCCAGGCGGTTCCCCGGAACAACCCGAGTATCAGCACGCCATGGAGCCAGTCGGGAGCATGGATGGCCTGAAAAGCCAGGGTCAGGTATCCTTCAACCCAGCCAAAGAAACTGGCCAGCATGGAAGAGGGCACGTTTGCCCCGGCGATCGTCAAGTAAAAAATAACGCCGAGCATGGCCAGCATGATCGGGAATCCCCACAGCTTGGAGGTGAAGATACGGTCCAGCCGTTCGGAACGGTACAGCAGCTCCCGGTTGGTCACGGTGACGGCGTCGCTGCACAGCTCCCGGGATTTTTTGAATAATTCGCCCACGATGTCTTCCCGGACATCCTCAACCTGATCAGAAGGAATGGCCGCTGTTAGAGCTTCCAAGCGCTTTAGCTGTTCCAAGTGAAATCCCTCCTTTATCCGCGGCCTTTAATCTCTCTTTCAACGTCGCAATCAGCTTGCGGTCTCCGTCGAGAAAGCGGATGGCCAGCCATCTGGCCGGATATTCGTCTCCGACAATGTCTCGTAATTGGGACTCTAATCCCGAAATTTGCGCCTCCAGCTGTTCGTTGTATTTCATCCGGTAGGGCTTAGTCGGAGTCTGTCCGGTGGACATCAGCAGCAGCTGTTCGGACAATACGTCCAGCCCCTCGTTGTTTCTGGCCGATATGGGAATGACGGGAACGCCGAGCTGATCCGCCAGCTTGCGCGCGTTGACCTGAATTCCCTTTTTCTTCGCTTCGTCCATCAGATTCAGGCAAACGATGACGCGGTCGGTCATTTCCAGCACTTGAAGGGCAAGGTTAAGGCTGCGCTCCAGTGCGGTTGCATCCAGGACCAGAAGGGTGACGTCCGGTTTTTCGAAAATAATATAATCGCGAGCCACTTCTTCATCGGCCGAGTTGGAGAACAAGGAGTACGTCCCGGGCAGATCGATGAACTGGAACCGGGCATCTTTGTATTCGTAATGGCCGCTCGCGAGACTGACCGTTTTGCCGGACCAGTTGCCGGTATGCTGCTTCAAGCCGGTGAGGGCATTGAAAAGCGTGCTTTTTCCCGTGTTTGGGTTGCCCGCCAGCGCGACGGTATACGTTCTCATGATGAGATCACCTTCCCCCAAATCAACTGACTCTCTTCTTTTCTTAACGCAATGACGGTGCCTGCTACTCTATAAGAGGTAGGATCTCCGAGCGGACTGGCCTTCAGCACTTCGATGACGGAACCCGGAACGAAACCGAGGTCCAGAAGCCGCCGTTTATGTTCGCCGCGGATATCCACCTGTTCTATCAAAAATCGTTCTCCGATAGCTGCCTGATGCAGATGTTGCCGATGTTTTGTCTCATCCATAAAGTTTAACCTCTCCCTAATAAATTGGGCCGAGCATATATTGTTTCCTTGAAGCAACTTTATGCCTATAGTATGACCGAATGCGTGTATTGTCAACTGGATTCATCAGATATTTATTCCATTTTCATGCGGATGGTCCCCAGGCCGCTTTCCTTGGTACTTCCATTTTATGCTTGTAAGGGAAGCAAGATGCTTTTAATATGTATATATGAGCAATTATTCATATAAATAAGGGGGATTCTTATATGATTTGGGATGTTATCGTTATCGGAGCGGGACAGGCGGGATTGGCATCCGGTTATTGGCTGCAGCAGGCGGGGATGAAGTTTCTGATGCTGGATCGGGGATCGGAGGCGGGGGAGGTTTGGAAGACACGGTATGATTCCCTGAAATTGTTCACGCCCAGAACGCATAGCGCGCTGTATGGGATGGCTTTTGAGGGGGATCCGCACGGGTTCCCGTATAAAGATGAAGTGGCTTCCTATTTGAAATCCTATGCAGCACGGTTTAGGCTGCCCATTCAGTTCGCAACGAATGTAACATCGGTCCGCAAGGAAGGTGGAATGTTTATCGTCGATACCGATCGAAAAAGCTTCCAAACCAAGGCGGTTATTATTGCAACCGGACCGTTTCAGCAGCCTAGAATACCTGCGTTTGCAGCATCTGTTCCGGGGGATGTTCTCCAGCTGCACTCGTCCGAGTACAAGAGGCCTTCCCAGCTTCAAGAGGGCGATGTGCTTGTCGTTGGCGGCGGAAACAGCGGGGCCCAAATCGCGGTGGAATTGTCCGGGGACCGGGAGACATATTTGGCGCTTGGGCCGCCGCCGCGGTATTTGCCAATGACTCTTTGGGGAAAGGGGATGTTCTGGTGGCTGGACAAGCTCGGCGTTCTCTCAGCCAGCAGTTCCTCCTGGGTGGGACGCAAGCTGAGGGGCCGGGGGGACCCGATTTTCGGATATGAATTGAAACAAGCGGTCAAGTGCGGTAAAGTGGTGTTGAAAACGAGAGCCGTTGGTGCCGGCGCTTCCGGCATGCGATTTGAGGATGGGACGGCGCTCAAGGTCCGGAACATCGTCTGGGCTACCGGCTTTGCTGCCGGCTATGATTGGCTTCATATAGAGCAGGCGTTGGATCGCAAGAAGGCACTTATTCATGCACGCGGCATCAGTCCGGTGAAGGGGCTGTATTATGTAGGTTTGCCTTGGCAGACGCATCGAGGCTCCGCGCTGCTGGCAGGAGTTTCACGGGATGCCCGCGAAATCGTTCAAGCCATTATGGAGAAGAGGGGATAAGTTTATGGAAAAAGAACACCATGAGCTGCTGCACGAAGACCAGGCCATGGAAGCGTCACGACTCCTGAAGGCCATTTCGGATCCGACGCGGATCCGGATTCTTCATTTGCTCTCACAGGAAGAATGCCCTGTCGGTCATATTGCCGAGGTGCTTGGCATGAGTCAGTCGGCGGTATCCCACCAGCTTGGCTATCTTCGCAGTTTGAGACTGGTCAAATACCGCAGGGACGGAAACATATATTATTACACGTATGAAGATGAGCATGTTATCGGGATTTTGCAGCAGGTGCTGGACCATATCGCTCATTAGAACATCCAGTCCTATGGAGACTTGACATTCCGGCCGTACGGCTGTAATGTATTGGAAAATAAAATTCCGTGAATAACCATCATCAAGGACATGAGAATGCAAGATTCGGCGAGACAGAGAGGAAGCCCCCGGCTGAAAGGCTTCTCCCCGCCAGGCTGCATTCTTCCTACCTTGTAGTTGCCCGCCGTAACCAAGCGGCGCCGGTCTGGCCCGTTACCGCCGCATGAAGCATGTTGCTAGGAGCGTCCAGGCGGTCTGCAAGATGGAATCAGGGTGGTACCACGAGCACATTCGTCCCTAGGAGGCGAATGTGCTTTTTTTTGCGTACGGCAGGTGCTAGTTCATGGATAGTAGAAGAAGGAGTATGAGGAAGATGCGGCAAAGCCAATTATTGATGACCACGATGCGCGATGTGCCGTCCGAGGCGGAAGCACTGAGCCATCAATGGATGCTCCGCGGCGGATATATCCGTCAAACGGCGGCAGGAATCTATTCGTACCTGCCGCTGGGCTGGCGGGTCTTGCGGAAGATCGAAGCGATCATCCGGCAGGAAATGGACGTTGCAGGCGGGCAGGAGCTTCTCATGCCCGCTGTCCAGCCCGCCGAGCTGTGGAAGGAATCGGGCAGATACGACGTATACGGCGCAGAGCTGATCAGGCTCCATGACCGCCATGACCGTGAATTCGTGCTTGGACCAACCCATGAAGAAGTGATTACGTCCATCGTACGCCAGGAGATTTCCTCGTATCGGAAGCTGCCGGTCAATCTGTACCAGATTCAGAGCAAATACCGGGATGAGCGACGCCCTCGTTTTGGCCTGCTCCGAGGCCGGGAGTTCCTGATGAAGGACGCATATTCCTTCGATCGGGACTGGGAGGGACTGGACGCCTCCTACCGGAACATGTATGACGCGTATGAGCGAATCTTTAGCCGCTGCGGTCTGATGTTCCGGGCGGTGGAAGCCGATGCCGGGGCGATTGGCGGACAAGGGGAGACCCATGAGTTCATGGCACTGGCCGACATAGGGGAGGATACCGTTGTATCCTGCAGCGATTGCCGTTATGCGGCGAATTTGGAACGTGCGGAGTCTGCTGCTCCGGGAGAGCCTGATGCCATGCGGGATTCCGTAAAAACCGGCGGCAGCTCAGCTATGGAGCGCATATTAACTCCTGGAGTGAAGAGCATTCAGGAACTGACGGATTTCCTCCAGCTCGGTGCGGAGCAATTGATGAAGACGCTGATTTACCGCGTGGACGGTGAACTGGTTGCGGTGCTTGTCCGCGGCGACAGGGAAGCGAACGAGACCAAGGTGAAGTCCTACTTGGGAGCAGAAGCTGCGGAAATGGCGAGTGCCGAAGAGGTCAAACAGGCGACAGGGGCACCTGTCGGGTTTGCGGGACCGGTCGGCTTACAACTAAAGATCATGGTCGATCATGAAGTGGCGGCCATGGCGGAGGGCATTACCGGTGCCAATCAGGAGGACACCCATCTGAAGGGGGTCCGCCCGGGACTTGATTTCGCGCTGGATTACGTCGGCGATTTCCGGAATGTGGCGGAAGGAGAGCCTTGCCCGCGCTGTGGAGCACCGCTGCAGTTTCATCGCGGGATTGAGCTCGGGCATGTTTTTAAGCTGGGAACCAAATATAGTGACGCCATGAACGGCAAGTACCTGGATGCCGACGGCCGGGAAAAACCTCTGATCATGGGATGCTACGGTATCGGCGTTTCCCGCGTCATGGCGGCCATTGCCGAACAGCGAGTTTCGGATGGACGTTTGGTCTGGCCGATGTCCGTCGCTCCGTTCAAGGTCCACATCATCCCGGTTGCAGTGAAGGATGAGACCCAGATGCAATTGGCCGAGCGCATCTACCGCGAGCTGAGCGGTGCTGGTCTTGAGCCTCTTTTGGACGACCGGGACGAACGGGCCGGGGTCAAGTTTAAGGATGCCGACCTTGCGGGCGCTCCGCTGCGCATCATCGTCGGGCGCGGTGCGGCTTCGGGGGAGGTTGAATGGATGGGCGAGGATGGAATCAAGATCAGTCTGCCTGCCGAGGAAGCGGTCCAGCGTTCACGCGAGGAGGCAGCCCGTCAGCTGAGGTGAATGCCATAGGGCCTCTAAGTAAGAGACGAGGATTCATGAAGCTGGAGATGATGAGAAGGATGAACCTGGAAGGTCATGAAGTTGTTGAACGTGCAATTTCCTGAGAGGGACTTCGTGAATCGAAAAGAGAGGGTGCACATCTTTCAAGCCTATAAGAACGACTTACAGGATCGATAATGGAGCATACGCAGCTAGCTCAAGAGAACCTACAGTTTCCGTAAATGGAGAAGGCATCCCCAAGGTTGTATGACGTTAGGGGGATGCTTTTTCGTTTAATGAAGATGGTTCATTTGCTAATAAGCCATAAGGAGCCGTCCAGATGGATAACGCCTTATGATGAACAAGCACGAAGCAGCGGAGCGGTCGCCTTTGCCATCGGATTTTTACAATAGATATATACAGTAAGAAAAATCCGAGGGCAACAGCGATTGGAGGAATCATACGTACGCGCAGCGTCCTTTAATGAGACATAGTAACCCGCTCACATCGATCATTGAATCCTTGCACTAACATTGCTACTACCGCTGACACCTTGCCTTTCCGTAAAACCGACACTTTGGCAAGGCGAGCAAACAAACCATCCAGCCTTCTATACATATCCCGCTTACAAGCTTATGATGAAGGAGTCGGATAATAAGTCATACTGCGGACGGAGGTTGCATCTACGATGAATCAGGAAGAGAAGGGCTCCAGCCCGGATATTCATTATATAGAAGAGCATCAGCTCAGTCAGGTAAAAATTGCACTGTCCAACCCGTTACGATGGGTGAACAGCTATGTGCTGCGGGGAGATGACGGGGTGACCGTTATCGATCCGGGGCCGCGCACGGCTTCCTCGGAGCGGGAATGGCTGGGGGCGATGGAGCAGCTGGAGATGGATTTCAGCGACATCGTCTCCGTCGTGCTGACCCATCATCATCCGGACCACTATGGGCTTGCCGGGTGGTTTCAGGAGCGCTCTGGCGCGAAGGTGTGGATGTCAGAGCGGGCGCATTGGGAAGCGATGCTGATGTGGGGTGCGGATTCCTCGATGGATCGCGCGCTCCCCGCGTTCTTCCGGCAGCATGGCATGCCGGAAACCAAGCTTGCCCTGCTGCCGGAGCATTTGAACAGCTTCTTTCCCCAAGTCACGCCGCAGCCGGAGATCTCGTTCATCGGGGAGGACCTGCCGTTCCGGATGGGGAACCGGATCTGGATGCCGGTGCAAACGGCCGGCCATGCGCCGGGGCATCTGTCGTTCTTCCATGCGGACAGCGGCGTCCTGTTATGCGGCGATGCCGTGCTGCCGCAAATCTCGCCCAACGTGAGCCTGGTGCCCGGCAGCGACGCCGAGCCGCTGGCGCTCTTCCTTGCAGGTCTGCGCCGCCTGCAGCAACTGCATGTCCGGACGGCGTATCCCGGACACCGCCACCCGTTCACGCATTTCCGTGAACGGATCGATGCGCTCCTCCTCCATCACGAGGAGCGCCTGGCCACCATCGCCGCCGGCATGCTGAGCGCCGGAAGGCTCACCGCCTACGAGGTCTGCACCGCCCTCTTCGGCGATAAGCTCGGCATTCACCAGCTGCGCTTTGCCATGTGCGAAGCGCTGGCGCATCTCGCCGAGCTGGCCCGGCGCGGAGACGCCGCGATGATCGAAACCGGGGACGGAATGTGCTATTTTTCTGTACGGAAACCGCCGCATTCCTGATATAATCAAGACATGAATAAAACCGTCTAATTGTACGTTGCTTCCATCATGCGTAGAAAGGGCGGTTTTTTGTTTAATAGATTCAGAAGGCTACATAATGGAGCATCCGTTATTTTGAAGTGGCCCTTAGGCTGCTGGCGTAACGGCCGCGATTAGGATGCTTGGCAAGTGTCGCCACAGCCTTTTTTAGAGAAGAGAAGGCAGGTGATACCTAAGATGGGGGGCCTTCCCTCATTCGAGTCAGAGTTTCTCTCTACCCCGCATATAGTTGATGTACCTTTGCTGTTTGGCAAGGCATTCCCTCAAGCGCTTTTTTTTAACACTGATCACCATGATATCCACCCGCCATTTTTCGTATCGAAGCGTTCCCTTGGTTCACTCTGCAATTTTCATGTTATAGGATTCGTATCTCATTAAGCCCCTCAAAGGAGAATCTGTCATGAAGAAAAAGGAAGTAGTCGCGATGCTGCTCGCAGGAGGTCAAGGCAAACGGCTGAAGGGCCTGACCAAGACGCTGGCCAAACCGGCCGTTTATTTTGGGGGTACATACCGGATCATTGATTTTCCGCTGAGTAACTGCTCCCATTCGGGAATCGACACGGTCGGGGTACTCACCCAGTATGAGCCTTTGGTTCTGCATTCCTACATCGGCGTAGGAAGCGATTGGGATATGGATCGGCTGAATGGGGGCGTTTTCGTGCTCCCGCCGCATGAACGCGAGGACGGGACGACCTGGTACCGCGGGACGGCGGATGCAATCTTCCGGAATCTCAAGTTTATCGACCAGTACGATCCCGAGCACGTTTTGATACTGTCGGGTGATCACATCTATAAGATGGATTACGACCGCATGCTGGCTTACCACAAGGAGAAAGATGCCGATTGCACCATCTCCGTCATCGAAGTAAGCCTGGACGAAGCGAAACGGTTCGGCATGGTGAACACGGATGAGAACTACCGGATTTTCGAGTTCGAGGAGAAGCCGGCGCATCCGAAGAGCACAACGGCTTCCATGGGCGTTTATCTGTTTCGCTGGAAGCTGCTGCGTTCTTATTTACTGCAGAATGCGGACCTTCCGGATACGAGCCATGATTTCGGCAACGACATTCTGCCGAGGATGCTCGCGGACGGCAAAACGCTGTATGCTTATCCGTTCGAAGGGTACTGGAAGGACGTCGGCACCATCGAGAGCTTGTGGGAAGCCAATATGGATCTGCTGAGCGAGCAGCCCAAGCTGGATCTGAACGATCCGCTGTGGCGGATTTACACCCGAAATCCGAATCAGCCGGCAGAGTATATTTCTCCGAACGGCATCGTCCGGAACAGCATGATCAACGAAGGCTGCACCGTGTGCGGCGAGGTCGAGCATTCGGTCCTCTTTTATGGCGTGGAGGTGGGGGAAGGCAGCGTCATTACCGATTCCGTCATCATGCCCAAGGTACGCATCGGCAGCCATGTTCGCATACACCGGGCGATTGTGACCGAGGACATGGTCATTCAAGATCATGCCCGGATCGGTCCGCCGCCGGAAGATCCATCCCAGATTGTGCTTGTAAGCGGTCATGATGAAGACGTCCTGAAGCTGCTTCAATCGTCTTCGTCCCACAATAATCAAGGTTAGGACGGGTGCGCAGATGAGAGAACTCATGGGTATTATAAATTTGGAGCATGAACGGGATGTGCTGAGTGAATTGACGTATTACCGGTGCGGGGCCGCCGTCCCTTTCGCGGGAAGATACCGTCTGATCGACTTTGTAATGTCCAATATGATGCACGCGGGCATTGAGGATATCGCCCTGTTCGTTCGCAGGAAATACCGCTCCTTGATGGATCATCTGGGCGAGGGCCGGCCGTGGGATATGCATCGCAAACGGGGCGGCTTGTTCATACTTCCGCCGGATTGGAACGATGAAACGGATGTGTCCGCCGGCGAACTGCGGCATATTTATAACAATCTCGATTTTTTTGAGCGGGGGGCGGCGAAGTTTATCGTGCATTCCGGCAGCCAGCACATCAGCACGGTGGATTTGAACGAGGTGTACGAGTACCATCTGGAGCAAGGCGCCGACGTTACGCTCGTTTATACAAGAGTGAATGCACCGAGGGAGGAGCATCGTTCCTGCGCCCGCCTGGAAGTTGACGAGGACGGCATGGTCACGGACATTCATTATGAACACAAGCATGATGCGGTATACATGGAGATGTTCGTGATGGAGAAATCGCGCTTTCTCGAGATGGCCGATCATTGCATCGCCCATGGCGGCAACAACTTTTTTCGGGACGCGATCATGCAAAACCGGCACAAGCTGAACATTGCGGGATATGAATATCTCGGATATCACGCGGTGATCAACTCGCTGGAAAGCTATTACCGTACGAGCATGAACCTCCTGAATCCGAAGGCGTATAACAGCTTGTTCCGCAAGCAGGCGGTCCACACCAAGATCAAGTACGAGGTTCCCGCCAAATACCTGAATTCGGCCGATGTAAGCAATGCGCTGGTTGCCAACGGCTGCCAGATCGACGGGGAAGTGAAGAACAGCATTCTGTTTCGCGGGGTACAGGTGAAGCGGGGCGCAAGCATCCATAACTCCATCATTATGCAAAAATGCGTCATTGGCGAAAACGTCAGGCTCGAGAACGTCATACTCGATAAAGATGTGATCATCTCTCGCGATCATAAGCTCCAAGGCGATTTCCGCAAACCTTTTGTCATTGCCAAGGACATTTCGATCTGATTCTAAAATAAAACGATCCGTCAGGAGGAACTTTCTTTTGTTTAACAACAAGGAAACATTCAAGCAGGTCTTTACGGAGCAATTGGTGAGTCGGTTGGGGAAGGGACTTGAGGAAGCAACGGCTGAGGATGTATACAAAATCATCGGCGGCATGATCCGGGAATATGTCGGACGGGAATGGGCCGATGCCAACCGGATATACCGGGATACCGGGCAGAAACAGGTGTATTATTTCTCGCTTGAATTTTTGATTGGCCGGCTGATGGGCAACAATCTGCTGAACCTGGGCGTGCTGGATATGGTCCGCAGCGGCCTTCTGGAACTGGGCTGGAATTTGAATGAGATCGAGGAGCAGGAACCGGACGCGGGCCTCGGCAACGGGGGGCTCGGACGCCTTGCGGCGTGTTTTCTCGATTCGTTGGCATCGCTTAGCTATGCAGGCCATGGCTGCGGCATCCGGTATAAGTACGGTCTGTTCGAACAGAAGATCATCGACGGACATCAAGTGGAGCTGCCCGACAACTGGCTCCAGCGGGGGAACGTCTGGGAAGAACGTCGGGCAGACAAGGCGGTGGAAGTTCGCTTCTGGGGCCGCGTGGAGGTGGACGTGCAGGAGGGGAGGACCGTGTTTCGCACGGCGGACTACGAACGGGTCCTGGCCGTGCCTTATGACGTGCCGGTCATCGGTTACGGCGAGGGACAAGTGAACACGCTGCGGCTGTGGAGCGCCGAGTCCGCCTCGGATATATCCAGAATCCGTTCGGCCCATCATCATAACAGCTATTATAAATTTTTGGAATACAACCGTTCGGTCGAATCGATATCGGAGTTTTTGTACCCGGATGATTCGGCATACGAAGGCAAGCTCCTTCGACTCAAGCAGCAGTACTTCCTCTGTTCGGCCGGCGTTCAGAGCATTCTCAGAACGTTCGACAAGCTGGGCAAGGCTTATCATGAGCTTCCCGAACATGTTGCGATTCATATCAATGATACCCACCCGACCTTGGTGATTCCGGAGCTGATGCGAATTCTGATCGACGACAAGGGCTTCGGCTGGGATGAGGCGTGGGACATTACGAGCCGGACCGTATCGTATACGAACCATACACTGCTTAGCGAAGCGTTGGAGAAATGGCCTGCCGGCATGGTCCGTGAGCTGCTGCCGCGCATTTACATGATCATCGAAGAGATCAACAAGCGCTTCTGCGGCATGCTGCTGGACCGTTATCCTGGCGATCATGAGCGCATCTCGCAGCTCGCCATCTTGGAAAGCGACCAGATCCGCATGGCCAATTTGGCGATTGTGGGCAGCTATCACGTGAACGGCGTGGCCGCACTGCACACGGAGCTGCTGAAGACGCAGGTCATGAAACCCTTCTATGAGCTGTATCCGGAGCGTTTCAGCAACAAAACGAACGGGATTACCCATCGGCGCTGGCTGATGCACAGCAACCCCGGCCTGAGTCAATGGATCTGCGATGGTATCGGCGATTCATGGATAACGGATCCGCGTCAGTTAATTCAGCTTAAGGGACTGAAGAACGACTCCGCCTTCCAGCAGGGCATTCAGCGGATCAAACGGAGCAATAAAGAGCGGCTTGCCGATTATATCGCAAATAAACAAGGGATCGCGGTCAATCCCGATTCCATATTCGATGTGCACGTGAAGCGGCTGCACGGCTATAAGCGGCAATTGCTGAATATTTTACGCGTCATGCATGTGTATAACGAGATTAAGGATCAGCCGGGCATGGATCGCGTTCCCCGTACCGTTATTTTTGGCGCCAAAGCAGCGCCGGGCTACTATCTGGCCAAAAGCATCATCAAACTCATTAACGTCGTTGCGGATGTCGTGAATAAGGATCCGCAGGTCAATGACAAACTGCAGGTGCTGTTTCTTGAAAATTATTCGGTCTCACTCGCGGAGAAGATTATTCCGGCAGCCGATGTAAGCGAGCAGATTTCCACGGCCGGCAAGGAAGCCTCCGGCACGGGAAACATGAAGTTCATGATGAACGGCGCGTTGACCATCGGAACGCTGGATGGGGCTAACGTGGAGATGTTCGAGCTGCTCGGCAGAGAGAATATGTTCCTCTTCGGATTGGAGCTGGAGGACGTGTTAGAGCATTACAGGACGGGATCTTATGTATCCAGGGAGCGGTATGAGCAGGACCCGAGAATCGCCCGCGTGCTGAATCAGTTGATTTCCTCAGGCCCGTTCTGCTGCCACGAGCTGGAGTTCGGGCAGATCCTGCAGTCCCTGCTGGATCATAATGACGAGTTTTTTGTGTTAGAGGACTTTGCCAGTTATGTCGCAACCCAGTCGGCCATGGATGATGCTTATTTGAATGCCCGGTCCTGGACCGAGAAGTCGATTGTCAATATCGCGCACTCGGGACATTTCTCGAGCGATAATACGATTCACCGCTATGCATCCGACATCTGGAATGTTTCGCCTGTGAAGGTTGGACTGAAGGGATAGTCTACGAATTCGATGCTCATAAAAAGAACCCCGTCATAGAAATGGCGGGGCTTTCCATAAGTGCTGGGTGGTTCTTCAACATAACATAGGATCGAGACTCGTAAAAATGACTAGACAGATTTACCGATGTGAAGGGGCCGCCCGATTTTTCATGCGGTGATCAGTCTTCTTATAAAGGAAGAAACTCAGCTTTCGGGTCCGAATCCCGGCTTCGTTTCTACCTGCTATCGTCTATGATTCTTTGAAATCAGCCCGTCGGTTCGAAAATGGCAGGTTGCGGTTGCGGATAAGCCTCACTCTTCCGGCAGGCAGGAAAAGGGAGATTCGCATGCTGAGCGAATCTCCCTTTTTGAAGTGGTTTATTCTTTTGGAAGCTCTTCGGTCGTACCGTACAGCTCGATCTCCCGGTCGGCTTGCTTGCGATGGGCGATCCGGCTGCTGGCGGCGGCGGCTACCGCGCCGACGATGTCGTCGAGAAAGGTATGTACACGGCCGCTTGATTTATCATTCAATTGCTCAAGAATGCCGGGTTTGAGTTTGTCGATATACCCGTAATTGGTGAAGCCGATGCTTCCGTACACGTTAACGATGGAAAATGCCAGGACTTCATCCACGCCGTATAACCCTTCGTCATTGGCGAGCATTTCTTGAAGCGGGGATATAAGGTTGCCTTCCTCGGCCAAAATGTCCAATTGAATCCCGGTTAACACCGCGTTTTGCACTTCACGTTTGCTGAGTACGGCATCCACATTCTCGATGCACTCTTCCATCGTCAAATTCGGGTAGTATTTTTTCTGAAGGATCATCACCAGCTCCGCGATTTCCTCCAACTTGATTCCACGCTTATGCAGCAGGCTCCGTGTCGCTTCCGCTACCTTCTTGCTGTTCAGGCTGTATGGAATGTTTGAATCGTTTTCTGCCATGATGGAACTCACCTCATTTTCGTGGTTGATGAAGATGCTTACGACGATTGTACTTTTTCCGCACCCCTTTGTCCAGAAAGGGCAAAACTGAGAGTTATTTTTTTGGAAAGGGCTCGTATACATAGGAGTACAACCTGTACAAAAAAATGTTAGGGAGGAACAATACATGAAACGTAATCAACGTACTCTTCGCAGGCTTTCCGCCGCCGGGCTGCTTGCTGTTCCGATCGTGATGTCCGGCTGCGGCATGTTATCCGGGAAGCAATCGGAAGCGATTGACCCGCCGCCTGCGCAAGTGGAGAAGCAGATGCTGAACACGGCCGGATCCACGGCGGCTCAAGGAGACATCGGCATGCAGACAACGGTATATCTTGCGGATGCACGGGGGATGCTGGCACCTGTAACCTTGGGCATTCCGAAGGTGGAGGGCGCCAGCGTGGTGAAGGAATCCCTTGAAGTGCTGGTGAACGGAGGCCGTTACGCGGGCTATGTTCCGCAGGGCTTCCAGGCGGTATTGCCTGCCGGTACGCAGGTCCATAACGTAACAGTCGATCCGGAGAGCAAATTGGCGGTCGTCGAATTCAATAAATCGTTTGCGGAATATAAAGCGGCAGATGAACGGAGAATCCTGGAGGCGTTGACGTGGACGCTGACAGGACATGAAGGCATCGAGCAGATGCAGGTATGGGTGGACGGCGTCAAACTGACGGAAATGCCGGTCAATCACACGCCGCTGGACCGTCCGCTTTCACGTTCGATGGGAATCAATCTTCAAAAAGCGGATGATGCCTTGTACACGAACTCTTCACCGGTCACGGTCTATTTCTCATCGGTGACGCCGGAAGGCATTCAGTACTACGTGCCGGTCACAAGACTTGTTCCAACCGGACAAGACGCGGTGAAGGCGGCCTTAAACGAGCTGATTCGCGGACCGCAGTATGGCGACGGACTGGTTGAGGTCATCCCGGATGACACCACGGTTGCGGCGGTTGAAAAAGGGGAGGACGGAGCCGTAACCGTATCGCTTCAGGACAGCATGTTTGAACAGGGAGAGCAGGTTCCGACCGAGCTGCTGCAGGCCGTCGTGCTTACCGTAGCCGAGAATGCGGATGATGCCAAAGTGAAAATCCGGATGAACGACCTCACGGAGGTGGTTGGAACGGATAGCCGAAATTATAGCGAGCCCGTCAGCCGTCCGGAGTTCATCAACGAAATCTCGATCTGACCGATTCTCCGCCATCTTTGGGGAATTTCCCCCGCAAAAGGTGCTTTTGTGCCTGCACTTTGGTAGAATAGGGAATGCTAATCAGGATTGCGATAAGAAGTAGGAGGCAGAAAACATGAGATCTAACGGACGTAAGAGCGATGAGCTCCGACCGATGAATTTATCGACCCATGTGAATAAATATGCGGAAGGCTCCGTGTACATCGAGATGGGGGACACCAAGGTGCTGATTACGGCAACCGTGGACGAGAAAGTTCCCCCGTTTCTGAAAGGACAAGGAAAGGGCTGGGTGACGGCTGAATATTCAATGCTGCCGCGCGCAACACAATCCCGCAACCAACGGGAAGCCAATCGCGGTAAACTCAGTGGCCGGACGATGGAAATTCAGCGGCTGATCGGCAGAGCGCTCAGGTCTGTTGTGAATCTGCATGCTCTTGGCGAGCGGACGATTACGCTGGACTGCGATGTAATCCAGGCGGATGGCGGAACGCGGACCACCTCCATTACAGGAGCATTTGTGGCTTTAGCCATAGCGGTAAATAAAATTGCAGAACAACATAAGTTAGCGGTATTCCCGATCACGGACTACCTGGCATCCATTAGCGTGGGCATTGCCGGCGGACAGGCGCTGCTGGATCTGAACTATGAAGAGGATTCCAAGGCGAAGGTGGACATGAACCTGGTCATGACCGGAAGCGGCAAATTCGTTGAGGTTCAGGGAACCGGCGAAGAGAGCCCGTTTTCCCGCGAGGAGCTGGATCAGATCCTGGAGCTGGGAGAACAGGGGATCCGCGAGCTTATCGAGCGTCAGCAGGAGGCGCTTGGCCCGATTGCGGCCAAGATCGGTTCCGTGAATGCGAGCACCGGAGTCTGATCCCATGAAACTGACACTTGGCGATACACTCATTGTAGCTACTCGCAATCAGGGGAAAGTCAAGGAATTCGCGCATGCTTTTGCTGCTTTCGGCACGGATGTAAAGAGCATGTACGATTACCCTGATCTGCCTGATGTCGTTGAGGATGGAGCAACCTTTGCAGCCAATGCATTCAAAAAAGCCAAGGAAGTCGGCGACGCACTGGGATTGCCTGTGCTGGCCGATGATTCCGGATTGTGCGTGGATGCGCTGAACGGCGCGCCCGGCGTTTATTCCGCCAGGTATGCGGGTGAGCATGGCGCGGACGAGGACAATAACGAGAAGCTGCTCGGCGAGCTCGAACGGTTAAGGCTCGGCGAGGACACCGAGCAGCCCCTGCTAAGTCCGGCCCGGTTCGTCTGCGTTCTGGTGCTGTATGATCCGGTCTCGGGAGAAAAGCTCGAGGCGGAGGGGAGCGTAGAAGGCTGGATCACTTCGGATCCTGCCGGAGCGGGCGGTTTTGGGTATGACCCGCTATTCTATTTGCCAAGCCATGAGAAGACGATGGCCGAGCTTTCCCTGGAGGAGAAGCAAGAGATCAGCCACAGGGGAAAAGCGCTGCGAAAGCTTGTAGCGGACCTGCAGGCGCTTAATTGATATACCATTCGCGAAAAAACCATACCGGCATGTGCCGGTATGGTTTTTTTTGATTTGTCGCAGTCCATAAGGACTTAACGGATGGATACGTTATATTCTTTGAGCCAGAAATGAACCTGGGCCAGGTAGGCAAACAGCTGCGGACCTGACATCAATTGGCCGAACCAAGGCAGATTGGAGGAAGCATCCGGCGAAGATGCCAGCTCCCGGATCCGGGCGGTATCGATGAGCGGCAGGAGCGGCGAAGAAGAATCATCCAGAATGGACAGCACCTGTGCTTTGACGGCCGCCAGATAGTTCGGATTATGGGTTTTCGGATACGGGCTTTTTTTGCGGTACAGGACGTCATCCGGCAGCACGCCTTCAAGGGCCTTGCGCAGAATGCCCTTCTCCCGGTCTCCTGTCGTTTTGATGCTCCAAGGGATGTTCCACACGTAATCGATGAGGCGGTGATCGGTATAGGGTACCCGGACTTCCAGTCCGACGCCCATGCTCATCCGGTCCTTGCGGTCAAGCAGGGTTGGCATGAAGCGGGTGATATTGAGGTAAGACATGATCCGCATTTTGGCCTGCTGCCCGGTTTCCCCGTCCAGCTTAGGCACTTCGGCTACCGCATCGGAGTAGCGGTCTCCGAGGTATTCCAGCGGCTTGATCCAGTCCCGGATTTCGGCAGACAGCAGCCCGGCTCTCATATCCGGCGCGACGGACCACGGAAAGGTACCGGAATTGAGCATTTCTTCCCGGTGGAACCAAGGGTAACCGCCGAATATTTCATCAGCGGCTTCACCGGATATGGCGACGGTTGCGCCTTTTTTAATCTCGCGGCAGAAGAGAAGCAAGGAAGCATCCACGTCGGCCATGCCCGGAAGATCCCGTTTTTGCGTGGAGACATCCAGCGCTTCTACCAGTTCGGGCGTGTCGAATTCGATCCAATGGTGGTTCGTGCCCAGCTCCTCGTGCATCCGTTTAATCCATGGCGCATCCGCTCCCGGCTGGAAGGAATGGGACTTAAAGTGTTTGTTGTTGTCCACATAATCCACGGAGTAGGTATGCACTTGTCCTTGGCCCGTCCGCTTGTAGTAATCGACGGCCAGCGAGGAAAGCGCGCTGGAATCGAGCCCGCCGGATAACAGGGAGCAGACCGGTACGTCGGATACCAGCTGACGCTCCACGGTGTCGCGGAGAAGTTCGCGAAGGAAGCTTGCCGTTTGGACGGCATCATCCTCGTGGGGCTTGCTTTCCAGCTTCCAATAAGTATACTTGCGCAAGCCTTCCCGGTTAAAGATCATGGCCATGCCGGGCCGGAGCTCCGATATGTCCTTGTAGACGCCATGTCCCGGGGTACGCGCCGGGCCGATAATAAATACTTCCGCAAGCCCTTCGGCCCCTACGACGGGCTCCACCTTCGGATGCTGCAGCAACGCTTTCGGTTCCGAGCCGAATACAAGCGTTCCGTCAATATAGCTGTAGAACAGGGGTTTCACACCCACCCGGTCCCGAGCCAAAAATACCTGTTCCCGGACGCTGTCCCAAATCGCGAAAGCAAATATTCCATTGAGGCGCTCCAAACACTCGGGGCCCCATTCGATATAGGAGACCAACAAAACTTCCGTGTCGCATTTCGTATTGAAACGATGACCGCGTCGTACCAATTCGTCCTTAAGCTCCGCAGCATTATATAATTCCCCGTTATATACAATGGCATAGACTTCCTCTTCCTGATGAATGATCATCGGCTGAGCGCCATTTTCGGGGTCGATCACGCTAAGTCTTCGGTGACCGAATGCGCACGGGTTGGAAATCCAGGTGCCGGATCCGTCAGGTCCGCGGTGAGCCAAACTTTCTGTCATTTTTACCAGCAGCTGCGAGTCCTGCGTCAAATCGCCGCTCCATTGTATAAAACCGGTTATTCCGCACATGACGGTTCATCCTCTCTTTGTCTTTGTCATACGCTGTCCACTCTTTTTAATCCTACGTCGCCAAAGTGATACAGATATATGCCGAAGGAAGGCATAAAATGTCTGTCCTTTTACGAAAACTAAGAAAGAGGACGAATATCAAAGAGAAGGAGAGATGCGTCCATGGAGAAGTCAACCTATTATGTTTCCGTACAGAGCCGGTCCGTGCTGACCGAGCAGGGAGCGAGCGCTTATGAATGGGAGATCGAAGCAACGCCCGAAGAGGCCGATCAAGTTCGGATTGAGCTGGATTTAATGCAGGAGAAGGACGAAGAAGCGACAGGCTACATGTTTCCTTGGCCGGATACGCCGCAACAAAGCGCCAACGCCCTGTTTCAATCTTCCTTGGACAAGGTGTATCGAACCATTTATCAATTGGGTACGCCGGCTACGCGCCAGCAAATGGAAGAGCTGCGGCTGCTCTCCGATTTGACATGAAAATATGAAGGATCGTGCTGTCCCAGTACATCTTGATGAAGGAGAATGTATGATGTATGCAATCAGAGATGCAAAAATCCGCCGGATTACGGAAGTAAACGGCGCCCCGTGCGCAGAGGTAGAGGTCTATCCTGCAGCGGAAGGGGAAAGCGCGTTGCTGGCTTATCTGACGCCATCTTCCCCATTGGGAGGCTACGAGCTGGTGAAAATTGTCCGCAGCAACGCCAGCATGGAGGTGGACTGGTTCGACAACAGCATGCATGATGCTTTTGTGGATGCCACGGACGAAGCATTCGAGAACAACGTTCAGTCCACGGCAGAGGAAGACCGCGATGCATTCAAGCAGCAGTTGCTTTCGACAGGCCAGCTATATGAGCAGCTAAACCAGCGGCTCAGCGAAGGCCCTCAATATTTCTAGAGCTTTGACGAACGAAGAGATCTGACCGGATACCATCGGCAGATCTCTTTTTGCATGTGCAGGTTCAACTATGAAAGATTGCATGGGGTTTTTACGCAGTTCTGCAAAAAAGGTCGAACAAAGATAGGTTTCTTGCCGATTTCGAGTTCGCTGCGGTAGGGAGTATGGACCATCCGGTACCCTTGTTTACGAAAGGGATACAAATAGGGCTTTTCCTCTATATGATTACTGGAGAATCCTCCCTATAATGTTGGATTAGTGTCATCTACTAACATAATGGACAAGGGGAGATTGGAATTGGGCAGATGGAATAAACATATCGTCAAGCTATGGGGAGCGGGATTCCTGGCGTTGTCGCTTACCTTGGGATCCGTGCAGATGCCGGCAAGCGCCGAAGCAACGCAGAACGTTACGGTTCTTGAATCATCTCATGAGCTCGTGAACGGCAAGATGCGCGTGACGGCGGACATTCGCAACGGAGGAACCGGAGCGGAAGCGGGATTCTATGTTGTCGGTTACGATGCAAACGGCCAAGCGCTTGAGGCAGTCGGTGATTCCGAATATATGATGAGCGACGAAATCGGTACATATGAAGTGGACCTTGACAGCGGCAGCAGCGTCAAGCGGGTGGAAGTGCTCCCGGCAGGACCGGCCGGTGATCAGGCGCGGCTGCTGGCATCCGGATACTATACGGGCAATGGCGTGGTCAACGTTTCTGGCGTCGTGCAGAATTCTACGGTCGGGCACAATGTGGGTTTGCTCGCCGTAGGGTATGATGCTTCCGGCAAAGCGGTCGAAGTGACATCGGCGGACAGCTACTTTGGCAGCAGCGATGTCGGCACCTTCGTCGTAGAGCTTAAAGCAGCCAAGCTGATCAAGAGCGTAAAGGTATCGGTCGTTGATCCGGTTGAGGATACCGTGAAGCTGCTGCAATCCGGCAGCCGCCTGGAGAACGGAAAGCTTATCGTTACCGGTTCGATTCAAAACCGGAATAAAGGCGGGCAGGCCGGCGTCATCGTTGTCGGCAGCAACGCCAGCGGCAAGGTTCTGGAGGTCAACACGACGTCCGGGTATCTTTCATCCAACGAAATCGCGAATTTCCAGGCCGAGCTGGAAGGCGGCAAAGCCATCAGCGACCTGAAGGTGTTCCTGACAGGCAACAGCCAGACGCCTAAAATCATAGCCGAGGGCAGAACGACCATCAACAACAAGCTTGTCGTTACGATCGGCGTGGAGAACGGGGATGTGTCGCAACGGATTACCGTGAACTCGACGGCGTACGATGCGAAGGGACGCTCCTTGGGGACCGATACGGACTCCATGTTCATGACCGCCAATGAAACGACGACCTTGCGCATTGATTACGATACTCGGGTCAAAAGCGTGAAGCTGAAATATTATGACCAATCCGGCAGAGAAATCGGAGAAGCGCCGATCCGCATCAAAATCAACGGCCAGCTCCAATCCTATGCGCAGTCGCCGGTGATGGTCGGAGGAAGCGTTCTGGTGCCTATGCGTCCGATCTTCGAATCCCTCGATGCTTCGGTCAAATGGGACCAAAAGACGCAAAGCGTATCTTCCTCCAAAGGCTCGACCCAAATCAAGCTGAAGATGGGCTCCAAGCAAGCGGTCGTTAACGGGAAGACCGTCACGCTGGATTCGGCGCCACGGATGGTGAAGGGCACCACGATGGTACCGCTGCGTTTCGTGGCATCCGCGCTGGGCTGTGAAGTGAAATGGGACGGCAATGAGAAAATGGTATTGATTACGACCAAATAATGCGAAAAGGACCATGCGGTAAGCGCATGGTCCTTTTTACATGGTAAGTTCAATAAGCGTGTTCCCTCAGCACTTGAATGCCCATGATCACGTTATACACAAAAGCCCCGAAGTAGATGATGCCGAACAGAATGAGGTATCCGATGACGGAACCGAAGGAGCCCGAGGTCACGGCCATGTAGATTAACGGGATCGCTGCCACAACGGGGAACAGATGGGAGAACAGGGCGCGGCGTGCGTGCTTGGCCACATAGGCGTCCGGAGACAGAATCCATACAAGGACAGGAAGGATGAACGGTGCAAAGAAGATGCTGAAATACGATAAAGAGGATAAAAGCTGTCTCATGGTATCACGCTCCTGAAGTCATTCTCATGTTTACATATTACCCAGTAAGCAGGCTCCTGATTCGGTTAGGTGATCATCCCGAAAAAAAGTGCTTTGAAAAATACAAAAGATGCGATATAATATACTTCGTTACTGTTTAAAACATTTTCATACATATATGTCCCAGTAGCTCAGCTGGATAGAGCAACGGCCTTCTAAGCCGTCGGTCAGGGGTTCGAATCCCTTCTGGGACGTAAAAAAAGACACCGTCATATGACGGTGTTTTTTACGTCCCGTGAGGATGAGAATCCCAACTGGGGGTTCGTCGGAGCATACGCTTCGGTAGGATTACATCGCAGTCGGCCCGAAGGGCCGTATCCCGACTGGGACAAAACGTCCCGTGAGGATGAGAACCCCGAGTTGGGGTTCGCCTGCGCATACGCTTCGGTAGGAATACTTCGCAGTCGGCCCGAAGGTTCTCTTGCAAACGAAAGGTATTCGTGACACGATTAGAACAGTGGAGGGATACATGGGATGAATGATATCACTATGACATTGGTAAGAGAGACTCACAAGGATCTTCAGGAGCTCATCGCGAAGCTGGACGATTACTTATCGACGTTATACCCGGCGGAAGGCATATTCGGGCTGGATCTGGCCGATCCCAAAGTAAGAGAAATGCTATTCGTGGTGGCTTACCATGATGGCCAGCCTGTCGGCTGCGGAGCCATCCGGCCGCTGGATGCAGAATCGGTTGAAATTAAACGGTTTTTCGTGGATGTCCCGTATCGAAATAGGGGAGTAGCTTCCCGGATCCTGCTCTTTCTGGAAGAGCAAGCGAAGACGCGGGGCTATCGTTTCTCGCGCCTGGAAACAGGCGAACCGCAGAAGGAATCCGTTCATTTTTACAAGAAGCTGGGGTATGCTCAGATTGAACCGTTTGGCGAATATATCGGGAGCGAATACAGCTTATGTTTTGAGAAGAGTCTGACATCCTAGCCATTTGGTCTTATAATAGAAGAAAAAATATTTTACGAACCCTATCGAGGAGGCATCGAGCATGCAGCTTACTAAAATATCACAGAATACCGCCATTCTATTGGAGCATGCCAGAAAATCGGGACTGACTTCTTCCGATCTGCTGGAGGCTGTGCGCTCAGGTGAGGCAGAAAGATTCCAAATCGCCAATAACGGCCATTTTCACTATGAGGAATTATTCTCTTACGCAAAAGAGCATGGGGAAGATCTGGAGAAGGCCGTTAGCGAGGGGTATCAAATTACGTTTAATACCCGCAACGGGTTGAAGATCTGGCTGGAGGAAGCCTTCCGCATCAGCTCGGAATCTGATTTTAGCGTGGGCGAGGGCATTATCGAAGGATTGAAGCTCCAGGAGGAGCAGTTGGCTCGCTTGAAGGAAGCGCTGGCTGTCAACTGGACCCTTCAGGAAGAGCCGGCGGCAGACGGCGTACAGGTCAGATTGACTGTCAGAGGATTGCAATAAAATAAGATAGCCACCGTACTTGATCAACACAATAGTACGGTGGCTTTTTTATAAAGCAAGAAACGCTGAGTTCTTCAGAGTGAATTTACATCCGGCTCGGCGTAGGCAAACCCAGCACCTCCAGCGCTTCGCCAAGGGTGTTCTTGAATAAGAAAGTGAGCCATACACGGAATTGGAGTACTTCCTCCGCTGCCTTCAGAATCGGGCATGCCGAGTAAAAATTGTTGAACAGGGAGCACAGCTCATAGGTGAAGTTGCAAATGGCACTAGGAGATAGATCCCGTCCGGCGGCATATAAGGTATCATGCCAGGTGCTGATATGCCGCAGCAGCGCATGTTCCGCTTTTTCCATAGCAGGGAACCGGGCAGGCACAGACGGCGTAACCTCGGCTTCTTGAGCTTTATTAAGCACGCTGAGTGCACGCGCGTAGGAATAGAGCAAATACACCCCCGTATTCCCCGATATTTCAGTGGCCTGCTTCAGATCGAACACCACCTCGGTTTGCAGTGCAAAGCGAAGCAGGTAGTAACGGATGGAGGCGGTTGCGATCGCATGGCTGGACAAACCGTTTTTATCGGATCGGGTGTCCTCGATGACCTTGGCTACTTGATGAATAAGCTCGGTGATTTTGATCCCGATTCCCTGACGTCCGGACATCGCATAGGATGCCTTGCCGTCGGAAGTATCGATGCCGAGATCCGCTGCAGCGGAAGGGCTTAACGAGACGACGCCGTAACTGACATGGCGCAGTTTCTCAGCCTCTTGTTGGAAGCCCAGGCCTTCCAAAGCCTGCTTCACCATCGCCTGCGGGTACTGCTGCCTGTAATCAATGACGTTGATGACCATGTCCGCTTTGCCGTAAGAACGCTCCTCGCCGTGCGAGCTCGTCGTCCAAACCTCGTCGGTGAATTTTTTATATACAAAATCATTGGAAAGCACGCCGTATTTCCACAAGTGGTAGGCGATGTCCTTGGCGGTGTATGTCAGGATGCCATTGGAGCGCACCAGCACTTTATCGATGCTGTGGTCCGACTCCGCCTCGTCTCCGGCTTCGGTTCCTGATTGCTTGAGCACCCAGCAGCCTGCAAGTTTACCCTCGGTTTCCTGATGGAAAAGCGGGGTATTCTTCAACAGTTCGAACGCCGACGCCCAGAACCCCTCCCTAACAATGCTGCTCTCCCATACAAGCAGATCGTATTCAATGCCGAACTGCTTCATCTCCTCAAGATGCTCCTTAACGATTCGCTCGGCAACGAGCAGTCCAATCCAGGAAAGGTTCTGATTGCCCTCTTCCAATGCGTGCAGAACCTCGGTCCGATGCTGAACCAGCCCCGGTTCCCTTTCGTAGGCTTTATTGGTGCTTGAATACACGTCCCAGCAGTAATCGCCGAACCGGGCATGCTCCTTCGTCAGCGGCGTGTGGAGCAAGCCGACCACCGTATCCGCCAGCTGATTGCCCAGGTCGTCGATATAATTATGCACCTCGACCTCGTAACCCAGCTTCCTCATCAATCTCACAAGCGTATCGCCAATACAGGAATTTCGAAGATGGCCGATATGGGCGGACTTATTCGGGTTGATGGACGTGTGCTCAATGACGATCTTTTCGTTAGCTGCCGGGGGGAGTTCAAAATGGTGGCTCGCCCAATACTCCCAATCGATGCGCAGATTCATAAAGCCCGGAGCGACAATCTCAGTCGAGCGGACGAGCTGTTTGTAGGATGCGTCCTGCTCGAGCTCGGCTTGGATCAGCTCGGCGATTTGCAGGGGAGCCTTGCGTAGCACCTTAGCAAGCTGCATCGCAACGTTGGTTGCGTAATCCCCATGCTCCATGTTGGCAGGCTGCTCGATCCGGATCGGAGTGGACTCCGGCAGTTTGGTGCCGTAGGCTTCGCAGACCTGGTTCACGGCTTGTTGAAGGCTCGAAATAATCTGATGACTTAACACGGTAAATCCCCCTTTAAAAATAAAACGACTCAGAAAATCAAAAAAGCCCTCATCTCCTAAAGAGACGAGGACTTGTGCTCGCGGTACCACTCTTGTTGTTAAACCCCGCAAGGGTCTAACCACCTTCATACGATAACGGCGTAAGCCGGGGCTCCCTACAGCATGCTGCTTCGGAAGGCCATCTCCTGGGTCCGCTTCACGGCCGACTTTGTACCGGTTTCCACCCTCCCGGCTCGCTTGGACTAAAGTCAAGTGCAGTTACTCTCCCAATCAACGAAAATAATATTCTCAAGTTTTTTCATATTATAACCATTCTATTTAGAAAAGCAACCCCCCAATGGCTAAATCTTTTCTGCAAATACTCGCAGGCGCCGGTAATCCGCGTAGAAAGCATCCTCTTGCCATAGCGTCGATTGAGCAGCTTGGCTGATGCTAGCGATCGCTTCGTCCTTCGCCTCAGCCGAGAATCCGGCAAAAAAGCAATCGCCAAAATGCAACAGCCAATGCTTTATGCCGTCCTTGCCTTCGGACAATCGCGTGGGACGGTCGAAATGATGGGCGAGATGCACGCGGAACCCTTGGGCTTCAAGCAGGCTGGCATACTGCCCAAGACTAGGAAAATACCACGGATTCCGGGCGTCCGCATCGATTCCATAATGATCGGCGAACACGGTTTTCAAGGCTTGGTAGATGCCGTCTATATTCCCTTTCCCTCCGAACTCGGCAACGAATCGGCCGCCGGGCTTAAGGGCTCGATGAACGGAGCGTATCACGCTTTCAGCATCCTTCATCCAGTGCAGGGCCGCGTTTGAGAAGACGGCATCGTATGGCGTTTCGGTTTCGAAGTTCTCGCCATCCCCGGTTAGGAACGGAAGTCCAGGATATTTGCTTTTGGCCCGCTCAATCATCTCGCTGGCATAATCCATGCCGGTTACATGTGCGCCCGATTTGGAAATTTCGTGAGTCAAGTCGCCGGTTCCGCAGCCCAGATCGAGAATCCGTTCTCCCGGTTGAGGCGACAGCAGCTCTGCCGCTCCTTTTCCATAAGCAGATACAAACGATAACTGTCGATCGTAATCGTAAGGTTTCCATACTTGCTCTGACATAACAACACCCCTCCACGCATGATTTATCCTCATTGTGACATGATCCGCTTATAATTAGAAATATATAAACTTGATAAGAGTTATAGTTTTAGATAATAAGATGAAAAACAAAAAGCCGCTGTGTCAGCGGTTTATGTAGAGGACTATTTAACGGCAACAAGAAGCGCACCAACGGCAATGAGTGCAACGCCGGCTGCGTTAATCCAGGATATTTTCTCACCCAGAAACACAAAGGCCAGGATCACGGCAATGACCACGCTCAGTTTATCGATAGGACCTACCTGCGATACTTTGCCGTATTTTAACGCAAGAAAATAAAATAGCCAGGACAATGCGCCAGCGATACCGCTGAGCACAATAAAGCTGAGTGCCTTTTTCTGAACCAGAATTTCTCCGAGCTCCGAGAATTTCCCCTGAACTCCTACGACCCCCAGCAGAAACAGGGCCATAATGACGGAGCGAATGGCCGTTGCCGAATTGGCATCGATGTTTTGCAGGCCTATTTTTCCAAAAATGGCCACAAGTGCCGCAGTGACTGCCGACAGCAATGCGTATACAAGCCATAATGGCATGCGTACCTCTCCTTTTTGACAAGATAAAGTCTCTGATTAATGTACCGGATTCCTTTATAATAGTATAGAGCAATTTGAAGGATCTCATGAGTGTTCAAAGGATTGAACGACTTGGAAAGGGTTGGATGAAAAATGACACATCATATCGCGGCTTATACAGAAGCTTACCATGATCAGCTGGTGGAATTATGGCTTCGTGCCGTATCCCAAACGCATGATTTTCTGACGGAGGAAGATATCCGGTTCTATTATGGCATGATGCAAAGCGGGGCACTGAGGTCCGTGGAGATCTGGATGTGCTTGAATACGGAACAGGAAGCGATTGGATTTATCGGACTGGACGGCTCCAAAATCGAGATGCTGTTTGTGGATCCCCTGCACCACGGCCAAGGGACGGGAACGAAATTGATCCGGCATGCCGAACGGCTGAAGGGGCCCGGACTTCAAGTGGATGTGAATGAGCAGAATCCCAAGGCCCACGCTTTTTATAAAAAATACGGATTCGTACAGATCGGCCGTTCGGAGCTCGACGGTTCCGGAAAGCCGTTTCCGCTTATTCATATGCAGCTGCGGTAATGTCATGGATCGGCACAGCTGAGTCCGCGATAATCGCGAGTATAATATTTTCGAAAAGCAGCCTATCTTTGGGTGAAAGAACAGCATTTTAACCAATCCAATGAAAAAGGGAGTGCAGCTAAACTGGAGGAGCCAATGAAGCTTTTTCCGAGCAACCTGTCGTTTCGCTATCCTTGGCGCTCCTATCAGAAGCGCGTGCTCCACGGGCTTGACCATCATCTGAAGAATCGTCAATTGCATCTGGTGGCACCGCCCGGTTCAGCCTGCTGTTCTCGGCCGCCATTGCCTTGATCGTATCCAGTCCATGGATATCTACAGCCGTTAAAATGGTAATGCGTCATCAATCGCTGGAGCGGAGCATTCGAGAAGTGGCTCTGGTCGTGTATACGTCGCTATACGATATGGAGCTGGTCGAAACCGAGCCAAGCCTTCACCGGTTGAGAGCGGAGGAAGAAGGAGGAGCCGTCTTGTGTTGGCTGAAGGACGGAACCACCCAGGAAAAAACGCTTTCCCT
Organism: Paenibacillus sp. cl141a; assembly: GCF_900109305.1. Lineage (NCBI taxonomy): Bacteria > Bacillati > Bacillota > Bacilli > Caryophanales > Paenibacillaceae > Paenibacillus > Paenibacillus sp. cl141a. Next base: position 57,828 of record NZ_FNZO01000005.1, on the reverse strand, counting down.
GAATTCGCTGCAGCAGGTGCTGGACCCGATCGAGAACCCGCGTTATCTTTTGTACCGCGACTCGCGCGGCTGGTTTGCGACTAGGCGGGATTACCATGCTGTGCCGGAGAAAGTCGGACGTCGAAAAGAGCATGCGGAACGCTTTGCCCGGCTGTGGCGCAAGCATATCGGTCCGGCGGAGCTGGTCTACACCCGTATGCCGGAAGGCAGAAAAATGCTCCTGACCGCGCGAACGCGGGCTTTGTCCTCCATATTCGTGAAGAAATCGGAGCGGGTTAGTGCTTGGAGGTAGAGGATCCGGACTGTTCGCGGAATGTGGAGGGAGTCATGGGATGGGGTGATGCACCGCGCTGCGCTGCCTTAACGGACCCAGGGGCCGTTAATTGAGGGGAAAACGCTCTTACAGGTATGGTACCGGACCAGAAGTCCGTTATTACGAAAAATGAGGGTAATTTGACTGTGAATTAGCTAAATAACGGCTGTGGTGTCCGCTAATTTCTAAATCGGGCCGTTTTTGATGAAATAGCGAACCTACGGTCCGCAAAAAAGTCGTGTTAGGGTGTATGTCGTATTGGAATCGGCCATGAGGTTCATATGTCGAATGTCGATAGTGCATTAGTAGGGAGGCGGCCCTTCGGGCCGACTGCGAAGCAATCCTACCGAAGCGTAGGCTCCGACGAACCCCTTTTAGGGGTTCTCATCCTCACGGGACATAAAAAAACACCGTCATGTGACGGTGTCTTCTTTTACGTCCCAGAAGGGATTCGAACCCCTGACCGACGGCTTAGAAGGCCGTTGCTCTATCCAGCTGAGCTACTGGGACATAGAAAATTTTCAAGCAAAAAATATATTATCACATGCAAAGGAGAAATTCAATTATTTTTTATGATATAAGTTTTTCGGATTTGCAAGATTATCGGAGTATCATATCGGGTTATATTGATATAATATATGCCCGGAATCGCCGTCTTAATGTTGCCAGGGGCATGATGCACGCAAGCTGTTACGCCCTTTTTTAAACTTGGCAGTACATATGCTATAATCAACGAATACGAAAAACAGGACCAGAAAGGAGGTGTCCTTATCAAGGACTCTTACTCCCAAGAACAAGAGGATAAGAACATCATCCTGTTTCCGAAGACGCTGGATTATTACCAGATTCAGCTTACGGTTATGCTCGAGAACGAACGTTACGGTGAAGCGATGGAAGTGCTGCGTTTTCTGCTGAAGTGCGGCGGTCAGAACGAACGGCACTATGAAGAGTGGAACTCGCTCCTTGAATGGCTAGAAGCCGCATTTCCGGAACAGGCCACGCCCCGTTCGGTCGATTTCGATGCTGAGCCTGACGAGGATGATCCGGACGAGTCCGAGATGGCGAGGCAGATGGTCAGGGACAAGGTTGCCCAGGATGCCGGATACGCCGACAAGCTGCTGGCTTCGGTCATGACCGGACCGCTGACGGAGCAGACGATTTTGGCGCTGGAACAGCTCGCTTATCTGGACCGTCCGGAGATCGACGCGATTTTGGTCGAATGGCTGCATGATACGCCGCTTCATCCCCTGCTGCAATTCCGGGTGCTGCAAACGCTCCGGAGAAGAGGGATGGAAGGGCACGTAAGCCTTCATCGCGGGCAGGAAGCCGTCGAGATCGAGATCGATACGGTTCCCTTGGATCCGGGAGGATTTCCGGACGCGATTACGAAGATATTGGAGCGCGTTGCGGATCAGACCGAGGTTCATGAGCCGACGCTGTTTTATTTTGCCCAGGAATTATGGTCCCAGTTCATCATGGCGATTTACGGCACGGAGGACTACCATTCCATGCTGGACGAAGAAGAAGCCACGCTCGATATATGGGCCGCAGCGCTGCATGACATCGTGTCGGAGAGCCTGAAAGGGTTTCGCAATGAGGAGGAAATCCGCCCGCTTTACGGCATCACGGACACCATGCGGTTCCGCTATGAGGGAGCCTATCGATCTCTCAAGCAATTCGTCGCTGCAGGCGTGGAAGATTAGCCAGAGAAGATTAGCCAGAGCTGGAAAACGTTTACGGTGTCGCGGCATAAGGGTTCGCCCTTGAAAAAGGATTTAATGTTGTTTATACTATAGTGGTTATTCGGTACGTGATACATTATTGCGTCGACCACGTGAATTATTTTGGAGGGGAAAGCATAAATGAAAGCAACTTGGGAAAAAATAGAGAAGAACCTTGGCGTTCTTGACGTTGAGGTTGATGCGGAGCGCGTTGCATCCGCTCTCGACAAGGCTTTTAATAAAGTAGCTAAAAAAGCAAATGTACCTGGATTCCGTAAAGGTAAAGTGCCTCGGCCGATCTTTGAAGCGCGTTTTGGCGTGGAGAGCCTGTACCAGGATGCAATCGACATCCTTCTTCCGGAAGTATACAGCGAAGCTGTAGAACAAGCGGATATTTTCCCTGTGGATCGTCCGGAAGTGGACATCGAGCAGTTCGCTAAAGGCGAAACTTTCAAGTTCAAAGCTAGAGTAACCGTGAAGCCGGAAGTTACGCTTGGCGAATATAAAGGCATTGAAGTAGCTGCAGTTGCTGCAGAAGTTTCCGAAGAGGAACTGAACGAAGAGCTTGAGCGTCTGCAACAACGTCATGCTGAGCTTACCGTTATCGACGAAGGTGCTTCCCAGTCTGGCGATATCGTTGTAATCGACTTCGACGGTTCCGTTGACGGTGTTCCTTTCGAAGGTGGACAAGCTGAGCGTTATTCCCTTGAGCTTGGAAGCAACACGTTCATTCCAGGCTTTGAAGACCAAGTCATCGGCATGGCTACAGGAGACTTCAAAGATGTGGAAGTGACCTTCCCTGAAACTTACCATGCTGAAGAATTGGCTAACAAACAAGCCGTCTTCAAAGTGAAAGTGCACGAAATCAAACGCAAACAGCTTCCTGAGCTGGATGATGAATTCGCTAAAGACGTTAGTGAATTCGATACGCTTGATGAGTACAAGGAAGATTTGAAGAAGCAATTGCTGACTCGCAAAGAGCAAGAAGCCCAAGGCGTTCGTGAGAACGAAGCCGTTGAAAAAGCAGCAGCAAACGCTGAAGTTGAAATTCCCGAAGCCATGATTCAATCCGAAGTTCAAAACATGATGCGCGATTTCGACAACCGTCTTCGCCAGCAAGGCATGAACCTGGAAATGTTCCTGAGCTTCTCCGGCCAAACCAATGCCGATCTGGAAGGCCAAATGAAGGACGATGCTGAAAAACGCGTTCGCAACAACCTTGTGCTGGAGCAAATCGCGAAGGAAGAGAAACTCGAAGTAACCGAAGAAGAAATCAACAAAGAGCTGGAAAACATGGCTGATACGTACAAGCGTTCCGCTGATGAAATCCGCAGCATCCTCGGTGCTAACGGTTCCCTCGACAGCCTTCGTGAAGAACTTCTTCTTCGCAAAACGATCGACTTCTTGCTGGAAAACAGCGTAGAAGGCGCTCCTGTTGAGAAAAAAGAAGCAACTGAAGAATAATAAATAGGCAGCTGCCGAAGCTGCCCTCACATTAGATAAGGCACGTACATTTCATGCGTGCCTTATTTTTAACTAAGAATAGCCAATTTACTACTAAATGTGACATGAATTGGTTATAAATTTCGACATACATAATGAGACAAGTTGGCAGGATATAATTCTTGGCAAGTTCATAGAATGTAAAGAGGGTTAAAAAATGACATCGTGCTTTGAACATGTTAGAATAACTTTTGTAACGCTGTAGTATATTTTTCAAGGAAAAGAGGTTGGTCGCATGAGTCTTGTACCTATGGTTGTTGAACAAACCAGTCGAGGCGAAAGATCTTACGATATCTACTCAAGATTACTGAAGGATCGCATTATATTCCTCAGCAGTGCGATCGATGACGATGTTGCCAATCTTGTTATTGCCCAGCTTCTGTTTCTGGCTGCGGAAGATCCGGAAAAAGACATCTCTTTGTACATCAATTCCCCTGGCGGTTCGGTAACGGCCGGGATGGGTATATATGATACGATGCAGTTGATCAAGCCTGATGTATCCACGATTTGCGTCGGCATGGCCGCCAGCATGGGATCATTGTTGCTTACTGCAGGAGCGCCAGGCAAACGCTATGCTCTCGAGAACAGTGAAGTGATGATTCATCAGCCGCTCGGAGGCATTCAAGGTCAGGCATCCGATATCCAGATCCATGCAGATTGGATCATCAAGACCAGACAAAAACTGAATCAAATCTATGTGGAGCGCACGGGTCAGCCCCTTGAAAAAATCGAACGCGATACAGACCGCGACTTTTTCATGAGCGCGGAGGAAGCGAAGGCGTACGGTATTATTGATGATGTTCTGTCTTCACCGACCAAATCTTAAGGGGTGGTAAATGCATGTTTAAATTTAACGATGACAAAGGGCAGCTGAAGTGCTCCTTCTGCGGCAAATCGCAGGAGCAGGTCCGCAAGCTGGTTGCGGGGCCCGGTGTTTATATATGTGACGAGTGCATCGACTTGTGTTCGGAGATCGTAGAGGAAGAGCTCGGACACGAGGAAGAAGTGGATCTGAAGGATATTCCGAAACCGCGTGAAATCCGCGACATCCTGGATCAATACGTAATCGGACAGGATCAAGCGAAGAAATCCCTCTCGGTTGCCGTTTACAATCACTACAAGCGCATCAACACCCAGAGCAAGATCGAGGACGTCGAATTGCAAAAGAGTAATATTCTGCTGCTCGGACCTACAGGTTCCGGTAAAACCTTGCTTGCGCAAACGATGGCCAAAATTTTGAACGTGCCGTTTGCTATTGCAGACGCAACCTCGCTGACCGAAGCCGGGTATGTGGGTGAGGATGTTGAGAACATTCTGCTGAAGCTGATTCAAGCTGCGGATTATGACGTGGAAAAAGCAGAACGCGGCATTATCTATATTGATGAGATCGACAAAGTAGCCCGCAAATCGGAGAATCCGTCCATTACGCGTGACGTTTCCGGTGAAGGGGTTCAGCAGGCTCTCCTGAAAATTCTGGAGGGAACCGTTGCTTCCGTTCCGCCGCAAGGTGGGCGCAAGCATCCGCATCAGGAATTCATCCAGATCGATACAACGAACATCCTGTTCATATGCGGCGGTGCGTTTGACGGTTTGGAGCAGTACATCAAACGCCGGATCGGCAAAAAGGTCATCGGCTTCAATGCATCCGGAGAAAGCCAAAAGGATCTGAAACCAGGTGAATACCTGACGATGGTTCTGCCGGAGGATCTGTTGAAATTCGGATTGATTCCGGAATTCGTCGGCCGTCTGCCGGTCGTGTCCACGCTCGAGCCGCTGGATGAGGCGACATTGGTCCGTATTCTGTCCGAGCCTAAAAACGCGCTGACCAAACAGTATCAAAAGCTGCTTGAGTTTGACAACGTGAACCTCAAGTTTGAGCCGGGCGCACTTGAAGCGATTGCCCGCGAAGCCATTAAGCGCAACACGGGTGCACGCGGACTGCGTTCCATCATCGAAAGCATCATGCTTGACGTGATGTATGAAGTGCCGTCCAGAGATGACATCAAGGATTGCGTCATAACGGAGCAGGTCGTTCGGGATAAAGTGATTCCTGAGCTTCAAACCAAAGCTAACGAAGACGACAAGAAACAAGAAGAAAGCGCCTAATGCGTTATAGCGTTTTAGACGTGGAATAAATCTACGCTGATTCTCCACTTCCAGTTATGCCCAAAAGGGCTTTGCTGGAGTGGAGCTTTGGCGTTATATGGGAGAGATCGTACCATGTTTTTGAGACAAGACACACGGCCCGTCAAGGTGGGGAACCTTACCATTGGGGGAAAGAACGAAGTCATTATTCAAAGCATGTGCACCACCAAAACAGCAGACGTGGAGGCAACCGTTGCCGAGATACTGCGCCTGGAGGAAGCGGGATGCCAGATCGTCCGGGTAACGGTAAACAATGAGGAAGCAGCTGCTGCCATCAAAGAAATCAAGAAACGCATTCATATCCCGCTAGTGGCGGATATTCATTTTAACTATAAGCTCGCCCTGATGGCGATCGAGAACGGTATCGATAAAGTCCGGATCAATCCGGGGAACATCGGTAAGCGCGAAAAGGTCGAAGCCGTCGTCAAGGCATGCAAAGAGAAGGGGATTCCGATTCGGATCGGGGTGAATGCCGGCTCCCTGGAGAATCACCTTCTTGAAAAATACGGGTATCCGACACCGGAAGCCATGGTAGAAAGCGCCCTGTATCATATCGGCATCTTGGAAGAACTGGACTTCCACGATATCATCGTTTCGCTTAAAGCGTCTGATGTGCCGATGGCCATTGCGGCGTACACCAAGGCGGCGGAAGTGATTCCGTACCCGCTTCATCTGGGGATTACCGAAGCAGGCACCCTCTTCTCGGGCACCGTGAAGAGCGCGGCTGGTCTTGGGGCGCTGTTGTCCCTAGGCATCGGCAGCACGATGCGTATTTCCTTGAGCGCCGATCCGGTCGAAGAGATCAAGGTTGGCCGGGAGCTTCTAAAATCCTTCGGTCTAATCTCGGATGCGGCAACCTTGGTATCTTGCCCGACTTGCGGACGGCTGGATATCGATTTGTTCTCCATCGCCAATGAGGTGGAGGAGTACATCTCGAAGATCAAAGTACCGATCAAGGTTTCCGTCCTGGGCTGCGCCGTGAACGGTCCCGGGGAGGCCAGAGAAGCTGACATCGGCATTGCCGGCGCTCGTGGCGAAGGTTTGCTCTTCCGTTACGGAGAGATGATCCGCAAGGTTCCGGAAGCCACCATGGTGGAAGAGCTAAAGAAAGAAATCGATCATATCGTGAAGGTGTACGAGGAGACCGGCGAAATCCCGGGCCGCAAGCACAAATCCACGGTCTGAGCTTGATAACTAAGTTATTGTAATAACCACTCATATTGAAACGGCAGTCTCTGGCTAATTGAGACTGCCGTTTTGTTTGTTTTTTAGGAAACAAAAGGTCCAAGGACGTCCAAAGTCTGTTTCTTACATTTTTGTTTGAATGTATTTTTAAGGAATAAGGTATAACAATGTCAAACAAAAGAGCGGTCTACTTATTAGTACAAAGTTGCAAAGAGGCGTTCTGTTGGGACGAATCGATTCCGGAGAAGCGAAGCGGTCGGCTGAAAGTTTTCCGCAGGAAAACTCGCATCGGAAGGATAAGCTGTTGCCGAATTTCTACATTGGTACTCCTCATTCATGAAATTCGGAAACAACAGCGATCGGAGGAATGATACGTACGCGGAGCGTCTATCCGAAGCGTCTCATAGCATAGTCCATTTCAATTTACGGCTTCGTCAAAGCAACCTGATTCAATCATCCCCTCTTTTACAATTTGTTCCGCCTCCAGCGTTTTACCATCCGAGGAATCGGCAATACTACCATGTATTAACGTTTGGATGAAGACATAATGGAGTACAGGAGGAATGACTTGTGAATTTAAGTATCGTGATTATGCTGGTGCAGCTGTTTTTTGCAGTCATCATCGGCATTTATTTTTGGAATTTATTGCGCGGACAGAAGACAAGCAAAACAGCGGTGGATCGGGAATCGCGGAAGGAGCTCGATAAACTCCGCAAACTCCGGTCGGTATCGTTAACGAAACCGCTCGCCGAGAAAACAAGGCCGCAAACCATGGATGACATTGTGGGGCAAAAGGACGGCTTGCGCGCTTTAAAAGCCGCGCTATGCAGCGCGAATCCTCAGCATGTCATCGTATACGGTCCTCCGGGGGTCGGTAAGACCGCTGCTGCCCGCGTAGTGATGGAGGAAGCCAAGAAGAACCCGCAATCGCCGTTTAAATATGACGCGAAATTCACGGAGATCGACGCAACGACGGCACGTTTCGATGAACGTGGAATCGCCGATCCGCTCATCGGTTCTGTTCATGATCCGATTTACCAAGGCGCCGGTGCCATGGGGGTGGCAGGCATCCCTCAGCCGAAGCCGGGCGCGGTGACCAAGGCCCATGGGGGAATCCTGTTTATTGACGAAATTGGGGAATTGCATCCAATCCAGATGAATAAGCTTTTAAAAGTGCTGGAGGACCGCAAGGTGCTGCTGGAAAGCGCATATTATAATTCAGAGGATGCCAATACGCCCGCTTATATTCATGATATTTTTCAAAATGGGCTTCCGGCTGACTTCCGCCTGGTAGGTGCTACGACACGTTCGCCGGAAGAGATTGCTCCTGCACTTCGCTCGCGCTGCATGGAGATTTTTTTCCGTCCGCTTCTGCCTGAAGAGATCGGTAAGATTGCGGAAGATGCCATTCAGAAGATTGGCCTGAACGCTCCGCCGGAAGCGGTAGAAGTCGTGAAGCAGTACTGCTCCAACGGCCGGGAAGCGGTCAATATGATTCAATTGGCGGCCGGTCTGGCATTGACCGAGAAGCGAGATGGCCTGCGCGCGGCGGATGTGGAATGGGTGGCCAGCAGCAGCCAGCTGCAGCCAAGGCCCGACCGGAAAATACCGGAGAAGCCGCAGATTGGGGTAGTTAACGGATTGGCCGTATATGGCCCGAATATGGGGGCTCTGCTAGAAATTGAAGTATCTGCGGTTCCTGTCGAGGAGGGCCGGGGTACCTACAATATCACCGGGGTAGTGGATGAAGAGGAATTTGGCGGAGGCTCGCGCAAGCTGCGCCGCAAGAGCATGGCCAAAGGCTCGATCGAGAATGTGCTGACCGTGCTGGGCTCAATGGGCTTTACGCCCAAAAACTATGACCTGCATATCAATTTTCCCGGAGGAACGCCGATCGACGGCCCTTCCGCCGGCATTGCGATGGCCACGGCCATCGTGTCGGCCATCAAAGGGGTTGAAGTCGATAACAAGGTAGCGATGACCGGCGAGATAAGCATCCATGGAAAAGTGAAGCCGATTGGCGGAGTCATCGCCAAGGTGGAGGCGGCATTCCAGGCAGGCGCGACCCGCGTGATCATCCCTAAGGACAATTGGCAGACCTTGTTCCAGGATTTGAGCGGGGGGTTGCGGGTGATTCCGGTGGAATCGGTGGATGAAGTTTTCGGGCATATCTTTGGCGGTACGTTTGCTCCTGAGGTGATACAGCTTCCCGGAAACGAGGTATTTCCATCCTCTTCCGCTTCATTGCTGCAGGCCACGCCTCCGCGCAACGGAAAAATAACGGATGCCGGAGGATGTTAAGCCTCGTATAGTTGGTTTTTTATACGCAGATTTGATAAAATAGGAATAGTGTCAACATTGAGAGCCATTGGAGGTGCGAAAGCGATGGGACCCAGTAAATCCAAAGGTCGTCGTTTTCCTTTACTGCCTTTAAGAGGGCTCCTGGTCTATCCAAGCATGGTGCTTCACTTGGACGTAGGCCGGGAGAAATCGGTAAAGGCTTTAGAAAAGGCGATGGTTGAAGACAATTTGATTCTCCTATGTTCTCAATCGGAAGTGAACATTGAAGAACCGACGCAGGATGATATTTTTCGGATTGGCACAGTTGCGAATGTACGCCAGATGCTTAAGCTTCCAAACGGTACCATACGTGTGCTAGTGGAGGGTATGGAACGAGCGGAAGTTATTGAATATACGGATCAAGAGGAATATTACGAGGTCATCGCTCGGGAGCTTCCCGAAGAAGAGAACCATGATCCTGAAGTCTCCGCATTAATGCGAACCGTACTGTCTCAGTTTGAGAATTATATCAATTTGTCGAAGAAAGTGACGCCTGAGACACTGGCAGCCGTTTCCGATATCGATGAGCCGGGACGGCTGGCGGACGTCATTACGAGTCATTTGTCGCTGAAGATCAAGGATAAGCAAGAAATTCTCGAAACAATCGATGTTCGCAAACGGCTCGAGAAACTTCTAGATATACTGAATAACGAGCGCGAAGTGCTGGAGCTGGAGCGCAAGATCAACCAGCGGGTCAAGAAGCAAATGGAGAAGACCCAGAAGGAATACTATTTGCGCGAACAGATGAAAGCCATCCAGAAAGAGCTTGGCGACAAGGAAGGCCGTGCCGGGGAAGTAGAGGAACTCCGAAGCCAGCTTCAGGAGCTTGAACTGCCGGAACGCGTCCAGGAGAAGGTAGAGAAGGAAATCGACCGACTCGAGAAAATGCCGGCGAGCTCTGCGGAAGGCGGCGTTATCCGGAACTATGTGGATTGGCTGCTGGCGCTGCCGTGGACGAACAAAACCGAGGATGATCTGGACATCGTCAAAGCGGAGCAAGTACTGGACGAGGATCATTACGGTCTCGAGAAGCCGAAAGAACGCGTGTTGGAATATTTGGCGGTCCAGAAGCTGGTGAAGAAGATGAAGGGGCCTATTTTGTGCCTGGTCGGCCCTCCGGGCGTCGGTAAAACATCGCTTGCCCGGTCCATCGCCCGTTCCCTGGAGCGCAAGTTCGTTCGCGTCTCGTTAGGCGGGGTAAGGGATGAGGCGGAAATTCGCGGTCACCGGCGCACTTATGTCGGAGCTATGCCGGGCCGTATCATTCAAGGCATGAAAACAGCAGGCTCGATGAATCCCGTGTTCCTGCTGGATGAAATCGACAAGATGGCATCCGATTTCCGCGGGGACCCGTCATCCGCACTGCTTGAAGTGCTCGATCCAGAGCAGAACAATACGTTCAGCGATCATTTCGTGGAAATTCCTTTTGATCTGTCCAACGTTATGTTTGTCACGACGGCGAACGTGCTTCATAACATTCCAAGACCGCTCCTGGACCGGATGGAAGTGCTGAACATTCCGGGGTATACGGAGCTGGAGAAGCTCCAAATCGCCAACCGTTACTTGCTGCCCAAGCAGAAGAGCGAGCATGGGCTTGAGCCTGAGCAGCTGATTCTGGATGAGGAAGCGCTGATGAAGGTGATCCGGGAATATACCCGCGAATCCGGCGTGCGGAATCTAGAGCAGCAAGTGGCGGCGCTGTGCCGCAAAGCCGCCAAGCAGATCGTGACCCAGCAATCGGAATCCATCGAGATCAAGGCTGCCGATATCAAGGATTATCTCGGCATTCCGAAGTTCCGTTATGGCATGGCCGAGCTTGAAGATCAAGTGGGTACGGTTACGGGGCTCGCATGGACGGAAGTGGGCGGCGAAACGCTGACCATTGAGGTAACCGTGGTGCCTGGTACCGGCAAGCTGACGCTGACGGGCAAGCTTGGTGACGTGATGAAGGAATCGGCTCAAGCCGCCTTCAGTTTTACCCGCTCGAAAGCGGTAGAGCTTGGCATTGATCCGGATTTCCATGAGAAGCTTGATGTCCATATCCATATCCCGGAGGGAGCCATACCGAAGGATGGCCCTTCAGCCGGCATTACGATTGCGACGGCTCTTATCTCATCTTTAACCAAACGGCATGTAGCCCGTGACGTGGCCATGACGGGTGAAATTACACTTCGTGGACGCGTACTGCCGATTGGCGGCTTGAAAGAGAAGTCGCTGGCAGCTCACCGTGCCGGTTACAAAAAAATATTGCTCCCTAAGGATAACGAACGCGACCTGCGTGATATTCCTGACAGCGTAAAGAACGACGTGGAGTTCGTTCCGGTATCCCATATGGATCAGGTTCTGGAGCATGCGCTCGTTGAACAAGCGGGAGTGCACTAGAGAGGAAAGTCTACATTATGAAAGTTACGAAAGCCGAGTTTGTCATCAGCGCTGTCGTACCTGCCCAATATCCTGAAGACGCCTTGCCGGAGATTGCTCTGGCAGGGCGTTCCAATGTGGGCAAGTCATCGCTGATTAACCGTATGATATCCCGTAAGAACCTGGCTCGTACAAGCGCCACGCCGGGGAAGACACAGCAGCTCAACTATTATCGGGTGAACGACGACCTGTATTTGGTCGATTTTCCCGGTTACGGTTATGCTAAAGTATCGAAGACCCAACGTGCGGCATTTGGCGAAATGATTGAGAGGTATTTGCTGAGCCGGGAAGAACTGAAGCTTGTTTTGCTGGTTGTGGACATGCGCCACCCGCCGTCAAAGGACGACATCAGCATGTATGAATGGCTGCAGCATTACAACCGGCCGGTGTGCGTAGTCGCGACCAAGGCGGATAAAATTCCGAAAACGCGCCGCCAGAAGCATGTGAAGATCGTGAAGGAAACGCTCGGTTTCAAGCCCTATCATTCCTTTGTCATGTTTTCATCCGAGCTGGGTTTGGGTAAAGATGAGTTATGGGCCATTATGGAGTCCCATATGGGCACGAAGAATCATGAGGAAGAGCCGCACCCGGGTTCGGAGAATGAAAGCAGCGAGCAAGTCTGATCCGGATAGGTTTCTGATGTTTTTTCAAGGGTGTTATAGGGAATCGGTGCATTCTTTACAGGAAAGTGAGCATCTTGGGGGAAATATCGCTCTGATTCCGGCTAATTCCGTTTTTTTATGAAATATGATGGATATTCTCATTCGAACGGCAGGAAAGACCGCTTGGATCTGCTGTATAATGGTAGTAAGTTAAAAGAATTGAGGGAGATTTTTATGGCTCAGCGGTTAGCCACAGAATATGTTAATGCCACAATGCAAATGACGGATATTCAAATGGATCAATTTCTGCAATATACCCAAGCTTTCCGGGTCACTAACCGGGTAAAAGTCATGGATAGCGGAGAGCAGGAGTTCGTGCTCGAAGATGAAAGCGGGGAAGAAGTTCATTTGCCCTTTGAACGCAAGAATGGCTTGTACGTCTGTGAGCTGTCATGCCGATTGGTTACTCCCCATCTGACGAATGCCGTACGCAAACTGTTTGCGGCTTTTAAGGGATCAGGTAAAGTGAATCGGATTTATCGCGGCTTTACGATGAGCTACGACTACCATGCGGGAACGGTGCATCGAATTACGCAAGTCGCCGGGAACGACAGCATTGTCATTTATGAGTACAAGAATACGGCAGGCGAGCTGCAGCGTCTCTTTAACAGCAATGAAGCAGAGAAAGAGATCGAATCCATCCAGCATCATATCAACGTGCTTCTGGACCAGCGGATTGCAGCAGGGAATGATAAACTGATTACGAAGACGATAGACGAAAGGCTGCGACGGTTTAATCAGCGCCTGTTCGTGCTTGAAGCTTAGGGAGGGCTGCCCCGCAAGGGGCGGCTTTTTTATGTGTATTTATCGTTAAAAATTCGGTTTCATGCATGTTTATGTAACATAGAACGGGTGATATTTATTTCATGGGCCGGAGACACCAAGTGGTTCAAACGCACATATATTGAGCTGTAAAATATTTATGGGTTATTTTCGAAAAAGGTGTTGCATTTAAGCGTCATAGATGTTATTTTTAATCTCGTTGAAAAGAAAATAGGAACCAGGATTCACTCAGGACATGTAATGTTGCGAGAGATTATTCCCTCGGGAAGTGAATGACGTAGGTCCTAGCGGATGAAATTTTCAAACATTTTATTCCTAGGAAGGGGGAAACCGGAAGATGGAATACTCAACTTTCGGAAGACACGTTGCTGTTGATACTTGGGGAGTCGATTTTGAACTACTGAACAGTGCAGAATTTTTACAAGCTCAGATGGTGGAAGCCGCTGAAGCATGTGGAGCAACGGTATTGTCCGTCCAATCCAAGCAGTTTGAACCACAAGGTGCGACTGTGCTGGTGTTGCTGTCGGAAAGCCATCTCTCGATTCACACATACCCTGAGAGAGGTTTTGCTGCGATTGACTGTTATACCTGCGGGGAGACAGTAGATCCGCAGTTGGCTATTGACTATCTGGTATCCACTTTGAAACCTGAAAAATGCTATGCTAAGAAACTCGTGCGCGGACTCGGCGAAATGACCGTGGAAACGCCCGAGGTGAAACAGGCTGAGCTCGTTTAATCCAGCCTTTAAAAAATGCGTATTCTGATAACCATGGATATTTCCATGGTTATTTATTTTGTGAAGATGGGAAGTTTCATGAACATTCCATGCCGTCGTTCTCTGAAATGAGATTTCGTAGAAAATAATACGTATATCTGAGGTGTTCTATATCCACAATAGTAAGGTGCGATCTAGAGGAAGGAATGTTCAAGAATGGCATGAAGAAGTATGGGGATTTCATAAACATTTCATAAAATAGACAAGGCTGCCCAGCATACTGTGATATAATGAACAGGGTCAAGGCAGTCCGTTGTGAACGGCAAAACTACTCGGAGAAATAGGCAGGTGAACATGCAATGCACATCGTCGTTGTTGGGTTGAACTATCGCACGGCGCCCGTGGAAGTCAGAGAACGCTTTACATTCTCGGAAGAAGACATGCCTAAGGCGTTAGAGCAGCTTAATTCGACCAAGAGCGTATTGGAGGGCGTCATTGTCGCTACCTGCAACCGTACTGAGATTTATGTTGTGGTAGACCGCCTTCATATGTGCGGCTACTTTATCCGCAGTTTTATGGAACAGTGGTTCGGCATTAATCGTGAAGAATTTACGCAGCACCTCTATATATATGAAGATGAACAAGCCATTTCCCATCTGTTTAAGGTTACCTGCGGTTTGGATTCCATGGTCATTGGAGAGACGCAGATCCTGGGACAGGTGCGCAATGCTTTTTTGACGTCGCAGAAGCATGATGCCACCGGAACCTGGTTCAACATGTTATTCAAGCAGGCTGTTACGCTCGGCAAGCGGGCGCATTCGGAAACTTCGATCGGAGAGAGTGCGGTTTCGGTTAGCTATGCTGCGGTGGAACTGGGTAAACGGATTTTTGGCGCATTTAACGATAAAAAAGTGATGATACTCGGTGCAGGCAAGATGAGCGAGCTTACCGTGAAGCATCTTTATGCCAATGGCGCGGCCGAAGTGATCGTGGCCAACCGCACGCTTGGCCGTGCCGAGGAACTGGCTAGCAAGTTCAAAGGTACGCCGTGCACCATCGCCGAAGCTAAGAATTTGTTGAATGAAGTCGACATTGTGATTAGCTCCACAGGCTCGAATGAATATGTTCTGAATGCGGAGCGGGTTAAAGAGAGCATGAAGAAACGCCAGTCCCGCCCGTTGTTCATGATTGATATCGCGGTTCCGCGGGACATTGATCCGGCGGTCGGGGAACTCTCCAACGTATTCCTGTACGATATCGATGATTTGGAAGGCATTGTGGAAACCAATCTGGAAATGCGCCGGGTGGAGGCAGCGAAGATCGAAGTGATGATTCAAGAAGAAATGGATGCATTCCATACATGGCTGAAGACGCTAGGTGTCAGACCGGCGATTCGGGCCTTGCAGGAGAAATCGAACGCTATTCATGAAGAAACGATGGAAAGCTTGTTCAACAAGCTGCCAGAGCTGGACGAACGCCAACGGAAAGTCATCCGTCGTTTGACCAAGAGCATCGTCAACCAGATGATGCACGATCCGATCAACCGGATCAAGGAGATGACGGGCGGCAAGCAGGGTGGCGAGGCATTGGATTATTTTTCACAAATCTTTGCGCTGGAAAGCTTGATCCATGAGAATGAGCAGGAAGCCCGCGGCCGCAACAAGAAAGCAACTGCACCCGTTAAAGCTGGACGGACGAAGAATGCTGTAGATCAGCAGGCAGAAGAGAAGCCGCTTAAGGTGTCTCTGGCCCCAGCCACCCTTTGAGGAGGGTGAGTATAACCCATGCTGTTAAACATAATTTATATCACCGGCATTTGTATCTATGCCCTGAGCCTTCTGTTTTATATCTCGGATTGCATTTCACGCAATTCGGTGGCGAAGCGGATAGGCACAGGGCTTCTTGTCATTACCGCGCTGCTGCAATTCGCGGGCATCGGCATCAGGGCCATGGAGGGCGGACATTTCCACTTCCCGGTATTTACGCTGTTTGATTTCCTGTTCCTGCTGGCCTTTTGCATTTCGATCACTTCGATTGCCCTGGCGTATATGAAACGCTCGGAATTTGCCGTCCTGCTCATCAACCTCGTCGGTTTTTGCGTGATGCTGGTCAATCGTTTGTGGTTCACGGCAGGAGATAATGCATTGTACAGCTGGGAGACGGAGCACCGTCTCTTGCTGATTCATATCGCCCTGGCGAGCATCAGCTTCGCCGCTTTGACCGTCGGGGCCGTGTTTGCGGCGATCTATATGTTTCTCCATCGGAAGCTGAAGCACAAGCAATGGAATGATACGGTCCGCAGGCTGCCGAGTCTGGAGAAGCTGGATGTGTATTCTTATAAAGCGCTGATGGCCGGTACGATTATTCTGGTCATGTCGCTTGTCTTGGCCGTCATGTCGGTGGCCATGGCCGGGCGGTGGACCCTGTTTTTGGATATCAAAGTATTGTCTACGCTGACGGCGCTAGCGATGTATATGGTGTATTTCATCAAACGCCGACTGTGGAGAAGGTCCGGCAGGGAGGCCGCCATATGGGCTTTAATCGGGTATGGATTCATTATATTGAATTTTTTTCTGAATACGTGGTCCGCTTTCCACAGTTGGTCAGGAGTGTGACGACTGATGACGCATGACCATTATGTGCCCGTCCTGCTGAATTGCAGGGGACGTTTATGCTTGATCGTCGGCGGAGGCAAGGTGGCGGAACGCAAAGCGCTCAACCTGCTGAACGCCGGGGCAAGCGTACATATTGTAAGTCCTGTACTAAGAAGCGAGACGCTCCGGCATTTGGCGGGAGAGAAGGCCCTTCAATGGACGGAACGGAAGTACCGGCCAGACGATCCGGCAGGCGCGTTTATGGTCCATGCGGCAACGGATGACGCCAAGCTGAACCTGAAGATAGCCGAGGACGCCGATCGCCTTGGGGTGCTGGTTAACGTAGCCAGCGATGGCGAGGCCGGTACGTTTATCAATCCGACGGTGCTGCGGCGGGGAAGGCTTCTGCTGGCCGTGTCCACGTCGGGAGCAGGGCCGATGGCCGCACGCGATATACGCGATGAGCTCGAAGAACGGTTCGGACCGGAGTATGAGGATTATCTGGATTTTTTATATAGGATGCGTTCGATGATCAAGGATGAGGTGAAGTCCGCCGACGCGCGCAGGCGGCTGTTGCAAAAGGCATACCGCATGGACATGCTCGGGGAGATTCGCCGCGGAGGTTATGTGCCGTGGAGTCCGGACGAAATCAAGCAATGGATTGAGAAGAATCAGGAGGAATGAAGGATGCGCACAATCGTAGTTGGCAGTAGGCAAAGTGCTCTGGCACTGACACAGACTGGACAGGTTATCGAGGATTTGAAGCGTTTGGCCAAGGAGCACGGATTGGAATATGACTTCGCGGTTAAGAAAATCGTCACCAAGGGCGACCGCATACTGGATGTTACCCTTTCCAAAGTAGGCGGCAAAGGATTGTTTGTCAAAGAAATCGAGCAGGCCATGTTGGACGGAGAAATTGACATGGCGGTTCACAGCATGAAGGACATGCCTTCCGTTCTGCCTGAAGGACTGGTTTCCGGGGCGGTGCCCGCAAGAAAAGATCCTCGCGACTGCCTGATCTCCAAAGAAGGGACAACGCTGGATGACCTTCCTCAAGGTGCCAAGGTAGGGACAAGCAGTCTGCGCCGGTCCAGCCAGCTCAAGGCCTATCGGCCTGATCTGCAGATCGATTGGATCAGGGGAAACATCGATTCCCGGATTCGTAAAATGGAGGAAGGCGAGTTTCAAGCCATCATTCTGGCAACTGCCGGCTTGCAGCGCATGGGCTGGGAGGATCGGATCACGTCGTACCTGCCGGTTGAAGTCAGTCTGCCAGCCGTAGGCCAAGGCGCGCTCGGCATTGAGTGCCGTGAAAACGATGAAGAGCTGCTGCATCTGCTATCTCTTTATAACGATGAAGTAACCGCGCGGACCGTCGCCGCGGAACGCAAGTTTCTAAGCGAGCTGAACGGCGGATGCCAGGTCCCGATCGGGGCTTACGCCGTCATGAAGAATGTGGAGGCAGGAGATTCCCGCGGCGAACAAAACGTTATACAATTAACGGGAATGGTAGGTTCTCCTGACGGCGAAATCGTCTTGAAGGAAAGCGCCGAAGGAACCGACCCTGAAGCGCTCGGAGTGGAAGTGGCTGCAAAGCTGAAAGCTAAAGGAGCGGAGAAGATACTGGCACAAGTTAGGGGTTGAGGGGATGGCAGGCAAGGTTTATCTCGTGGGAGCAGGTCCGGGCGATGCGCGCCTGATAACGATCAAAGGCAAGGAATGCATTGAAAAAGCGGATGTCGTGGTGTATGACCGATTAGCCAGTCCTCGGCTGCTGCGCTGGATGAAACCTGGAGCAGAGAAGGTCTATGTGGGCAAGCTTCCGGATCGGCATACGATGAAACAGGAACAGATCAATCAACTGCTGGTGGATTATGCTTTGGAAGGCAAGACGGTGGTCCGGTTAAAGGGCGGCGATCCCACGATTTTCGGAAGAGTCGGCGAAGAAGCGGAGCTGCTATATCGTCATGGCATCATGTATGAGATCGTCCCGGGGATCACCTCGGCGATCAGCGTGCCGGCTTACGCAGGAATTCCGGTGACACATCGCGATCATGCCTCATCCTTATCCATCATTACAGGACATGAAAGCCCTGAGAAGCTGGATCGCATGATTCAATGGGATAAGGTGACCCATGCGACGGGGACTTTGATTTTTATGATGGGCGTGGCGAAGATCGGTTATATCAGCCGTCAGCTGATGAAGCATGGAAGGCCTCCGGAAACGCCCGTGGCTCTAATAAGATGGGGAACCCGGGCGGAGCAGGATACGCTGACGGGAACGCTGGGAGACATCGAGGACAAGGTCAAGGCAGCGGATTTTCAGCCGCCTGCCGTCATCGTCGTTGGCGAGGTGGTGCTTCAGCGGGAGCACTTGAAGTGGGCGGAACGGCTGCCCCTGTTTGGCAAAAGGATTCTGGTCACGAGGGCTCGAAGCCAAGCCAGTTCATTGGTATCCCAAATCGAGGAGCTTGGCGGGGAGCCTTATGAGTTTCCCGTCATTGAAACGGTGACGCCCTCGAAGGGCGAGGTGCTTGCCGGGATTCAAGAAGCACTGGACAAGCTGGGTACGTATGATTGGGTGTTCTTCACCAGCGTAAACGGCGTCGAGTTTTTCTTCCGCCACCTGAAGGAGCATGGACGCGATATTCGCTCCTTGGCCTCGGCGCGCATCGTCGCGGTAGGTCCCGCAACAGCCGATGCTCTTGGGAATTTCGGTATAACCGCCGAAGTGATCAAGGAGCGTTACCAGGCGGAGGGCCTGATCGATGCTTACGGTCCGGAGCTTCAGCCGGGCCAGCGCGTGCTGCTGCCTCGCGGCGATCTCGCGCGCCGATGGCTGCCGGAGAAGCTTATGGAAATGGGACTGCATGTGACGGAAGCCGTGATATACGAGAACATGCTGTGCGGCGAGGACGATGATGAGCTGCTGAAGCTGCTTCAAGACGGCGGCATTCATGCGGTTACGTTCACCAGTTCTTCTACGGTTACCAATCTGCTGAAAGTGCTGAAGGGGATGGGCGTGGCAGAGCCTGCCGATCTACTGAAGGAATCGACGATTGCTTGCATCGGACCGCTGACCGCGCAAACCGCGGAGGAAGCCGGACTGCACGTATCGCTCCTCGCCGAAGAAGCGACGGTCGACAGTCTGGTCAAGGCCTTGTGTGTTTGGAACGAGAGCGATCCACGCCGTATAACGACGCCATAATATCCTTATCTTTTAAATACATGATTTAAATTACATCTTATGGAGGTACAACGTCATGAGTTTTCCAATCGTACGCCATCGCCGGCTGCGTCAAAATGCTGGCATTCGCAGCATGGTCCGGGAGACCGTGCTTCATACGGAGGATCTGGTTCAGCCGATCTTCGTTACCTATGGCAGCGGTGTGAAATCCGAAATTTCCTCGATGCCGGGCGTATATCATTTTTCGCTGGATACCTTGAAGGAAGAAGTGGACGAAATCGTAAATCTAGGCATTCCGGCCGTGCTCCTGTTCGGGATTCCTGAGACAAAAGACAGTGTAGGCACGTCCGGTTTCGCGGATGACGGAATCGTTCAAGAGGCCACCCGCCTCATTAAGTCGTGGTATCCCGATCTTCTGGTCATTGCGGACACGTGTCTGTGCGAATTCACTGACCACGGCCACTGCGGCATGGTCCATACCTTCGAGCGTGACGGTCACACCTGCGGCGACGTATTAAACGACGAGTCGCTGGAGCTGCTCGTTCGCACGGCGGTCTCCCAGGCGAAAGCGGGAGCCGATATCATCGCACCATCCAACATGATGGACGGCTTTGTCCAAGCCATTCGTTCCGGACTCGATGAAGCCGGATTTTATAATGTGCCGATCATGTCGTATTCGGTTAAGTATGCTTCGGCTTTTTACGGACCCTTCCGTGAGGCTGCCGATTCTGCTCCACAGTTCGGCGACCGCAAAACCTATCAGATGGATCCGGCCAATGTGAGAGAGGCGCTTCGCGAAGCGGAGACGGACGTGCTCGAAGGTGCCGATATGCTGATGGTGAAACCGGCAATGGCCTATCTTGACGTTGTCCGATTGCTGAGAGACCAGTTTGATCTGCCGATCGTCGCTTACAACGTAAGTGGGGAATATTCCATGATTAAAGCGGCGGCTCAGCAGGGATGGATCAGTGAGCAGGCGATCGTGATGGAGCTGCTGACGGGGATGAAGCGTGCCGGTGCGGACATTATCATTACGTATTTCTCGAAGGATGCGGCACGCTGGATGCGCGGCTAGCAACGATTAACGACTAAAGAGTTAGGAGTGCATAGAATGAGCCAAGATTTGCGAAAAGAAGAGTTGTCGCGTTCTGCTTTCGAAGAAGCGAAGTTATATATCCCGGGCGGCGTCAACAGTCCGGTACGTGCATTTAAATCTGTAGGACTCACGCCGATTTATATCGATCGCGGAGAAGGCAGCTGGGTATACGACATCGACGGCAACAGCTTTATCGATTATGTAGGTTCCTGGGGACCGCTGATTATGGGCCACGCTCACCCTGAAGTCGTTGAAGCGCTTCAGGAGACTACTGCCAAAGGGACCAGCTTCGGCGCACCAACCCTGCTCGAAACGAAGATGGCGAAGCTCGTGTGCGAGCGCGTGCCGTCGATCGAGGTGGTGCGAATGGTGAATTCCGGTACGGAAGCCACCATGAGTGCCATCCGTTTGGCGCGTGGTTATACCGGACGCAGCAAAATCATCAAATTCGAGGGCTCCTACCACGGTCACGCGGACAGCCTTCTGATCAAGGCGGGATCCGGCATCGCGACGCTAGGCCTGCCTGACAGCCCGGGCGTGCCTGAAAGCGTGGCGTCCAACACTATTGCGGTTCCTTATAACGACCTGGAATCGGTACAGCTTGCCTTCGAGCGTTTCGGCGAAGAGATCGCGGCCGTCATCGTTGAGCCCGTGGCAGGGAATATGGGCGTGGTTCCGCCGCAGCCTGGATTCCTGGAAGGCCTCCGCAAGGTCACTTCCGATTATGGGAGCATCCTTATTTTTGACGAGGTAATGACCGGGTTCCGGGTGGACCTCAACTGCGCTCAGGGACGTTACGGCGTTACGCCTGACTTGACATGCCTGGGCAAGGTGATCGGCGGCGGGCTGCCGGTCGGCGCATATGGAGGCAAGCGTGAGCTGATGGATCAGATCGCTCCGGCAGGACCGATCTACCAGGCGGGAACGTTAAGCGGAAATCCGCTGGCCATGGCAGCCGGATACACCACCCTGAAGCTGTTGACGCCTGCCGTTTATGAGCAGCTGGAGGAACGGGGGGCCCGCCTTCAGGCAGGATTCGAGCAGAGCGCCAAGGAATTCGGCATCCCGCTTACGATCAACCGGATCGGCTCCATGGTCTGCCCATTCTTCACGAATTCGCCGGTCGTGAATTTCGATACGGCCAAGACGAGTGACCTGGACCGTTTCCGCCGCTATTTTGCGGCGATGGTGCAAGAGGGAGTCAGCGTGCCTCCTTCCCAATTCGAGGGCATGTTCATCTCGGCGGCCCATACGGTAGAAGATATCGATGCTACCATCGAAGCCAATTACAACGCCTTCAAAAGCCTATGAGCTACGGGGGCAGCTGGAGTAAGCGCGGCGAATGGCTCGAGATGACGCCCGGCAAGGCGCTGTTGGGCCAGCCGGATCGGGACGAGGCCGCCGCCAAGTGGCTTCTGGAAACGGTCGGTATGCCCGAGAAGCTGTATCGCAAGCTTCATCATGAGCAGGGGATACAATGGAGAGGGGACCGGCTTCGGCTGGTCCTTTTTCCTTATCGGGAATACGGCATCGAACCGAAGTGGCAGGAGCTTCAGGTGTTGTACGAGGACGATTTCTGCCTGGTCGTGAACAAACCGGCCGGTTTGGCGGTCCATCCGGACAACGAAAGCCGGGAGACAACGCTGAATCATGTCGTGGCCGCCTATTACGAAGCAGAGGGGATTCACGCAGCAGTCCGTCACATCCATCGGCTGGATAAAGATACGACGGGGCCCGTGCTGTATGCCAAGAACGAATATGCGCAGCTGAAACTTGACGAGGCCATGCGCGAGAAGAAGATCGTTCGAATGTATGTGGCTATCGTTCAAGGAAGGGTATCGCAGGAGCTGAAGCGAATTGATCTGCCAATCGGCAAGGACCGCTATCACGCAAGCCGCCGGAGGGTTTCATTAACGGGGCAGGCCGCGATCACGCATATTCTCTCAGCCGAAGCGTATCCGAAAGCCAGTCTGCTGCACATCCGCCTTGAAACCGGCCGAACGCATCAGATCCGGGTCCATCTAAGCCATATGGGACATCCGCTTCTGGGGGATGTTTTGTACGGAGGACCAGGGACGTTTGCACGCCAAGCGCTGCATGGCGAACGCCTGTTGTTCCGTCATCCTTTTACGGGCGAGAGCATTGAGGTGCCGGCGCCGTGGCCTCAGGATATGATGGAGTTACGAGAGCGAATCATAGAGGGAGCGAACCGATAGGGGATGCTGCAGCGGCCCTGAACGCCCGGTAACTTTCCAAGCGCAATTCGCAAAAAAGTCATGCTCTCCTGTTTTCGGCATATAGATAAATTGAGTGGCAAAACTTAGGCTCATGCCGTGATGACAGATCACGGATAGTATATGCCAAAAAGGAGGACATTCCCGTGTTTGACCAGTCCTACGGATTGCGGTTCGATATTTACGAGCGTATTAATTTGACGGAAGATTTGCCGGGAATCGAAGAATTGGAAGAGGCGGAGTTGATCCCGCACATTCAGGTGATCAGCCAGCAGGACCAGGCCACGCTTCGGGGCCATTTGCTTCTAGCAGGCCTGTATAAAGGGGATACCGAAGCAGGAGAGAGCGAGCCGCTCGAACATTGGATTCCGGTCGAGATCACGGTCCCGCTGAACCGGGTATTGTCATTGGATGACATCGCGGTCGAGATCGAGAATTTTGACGTGGATCTGTTATCCAAGCGCAGCTTGAACATAACGGGGGTTTTATCGCTCAAAGGAATCCAGGCTGCCGCTCCGGGAGCTCGTGACCAAGTATGGGCCAATGAGGAATTCACAGTGGTACATGCTCCTGAAGCGAATGATATGTATGCAGGCGTAGAGCAGCAGTTCGCAGCCAACCCGTATGAACCGTATCAAGGCGGTGGAGCCAACGCTGAAGCGAATACGCCTTCGCCTTCTTATTTCAACGAGGCTCAGCCTAGAGTCCAAGAGTCCGAGGCGGATGCACGCACGCAGCAGTATCTGGCATCTTGGGCGGAATACGAGAATCAAATTCAGGATACGCAGGACTCGGACCGAACGGTAAGCATCTCCGGTACCCCTGAAGCCCAGGATACGGTCGAATATGCCTTACATAACGAGACGGAATTTCAGTCAGCTGAGCCGTCGACTCCGAGTGTATGGCAGTTCGAACGGGCTGCGGCCCAGCCGGAGCCGCAGCAGGAAGAACCGGCAGCCGATTTCCCGGGCGTTACTGAGCGCAAAGGCGAAGAGGCTCAAGCCCTGCCGGTATTGGATTCCCCGGAAACGGAGGAAGCCCAGCCTGTTTTTGAAGAGGAAGCCGAGCCCTTGGAGGAGATAGAGGAGGAGGTTTCCGTTCAAGCCGAAGAGGCTCCGTCCAAACCGGAGCTGAAGGTTGCCTTCAACGCGAAGAACAGCACCGCCAACACCGCTTCGGGCGTAGGCTTCTCCTCATTGCTTCAATCGAGCAGAACGGTTCAGGATCAGGATCAAGCTGCCCGGGACGAGGAAGAGGCCATTGATGAATCCGTGGATTCCGTTTCGGCCGAGGATGTGGAATGGAAGAGTCTGTTCCTAGGCAACCGCCGCGAGGAAACGCCGTTCCGCAAGGTTCGGATGTGCATTGTTCAGCGTGAGGAGACTCTCGACGTTATTGCCGAGCGCTATCAGCTGACGCCGCGAGAGCTGTTGTTGTATAACCGCATGTCCGAGCAGAATGTGGAAGAAGGCCAGGTATTGTATATTCCACAGTAATCGGGATGTCGTGATGGGCAAGAATGAAGCAGGCCAAGGCAGGCAGCCTTGGCCTGTTTTTTGTGCTATGGGGAATCGGTTGGAGGAGAGGAAGCCGAGCGAGCTTGGATTGTATGTTACAGCGAACAAGGATTTATTTGAATCGGCAGGTATGATGTCTAAATCGTTCGGAAACACTCGAAATATTGACTATATGGAACAACCACGTTATATTTGAATAGTATATGTACAGGTATTCCAAAAGCTAGAACAACGTTGAACGGGAAGAGTAGGAAGGTATGGCCTTCAGAGAGCGGAATTGCTATCAAGCGCTGTGAGATTCCGCAGGAACCAGCTTGCCGAAGTCGCCCCGGAGTTGCGGACTTGAGATAGAGTAGGGATCGATTGCTACCCTGGTTAGAGTTCGCCGGCCGCAGCCGTTATCTGCGTAAAGTGTCGTGCTTGACTGAAAGCCTTTCATGTTCTTCATGGGAGGACAACGGTTGCTGAACCATGTAAGCACGAAACAAAGGTGGTACCGCGAGAGAACAGTCTTTCGTCCTTTGAGGACGAAGGGCTTTTTTTGTTTCACGCCAACTATGATACCCACGAACACGCCCAGAGGCTAAAACGTTTCGGGTTGGCAAAACTGATTAACAGTATCGGAGGTACGAAAATATGGATCAAAGACAAAACCCATCCCAGTTAGAAATGCCGACGACGTATGATCCGAAGGCAGCCGAACAAAAATGGTATCCGTACTGGAAGGAAGGCGGCTTTTTTGAAGCCGGCAAGCGACCGGACGCGGAGCCTTACACGATTGTTATTCCTCCTCCTAACGTTACGGGCATGCTCCATATCGGCCATGCGCTTGACTTTACGCTGCAGGACATCCTGATTCGCGTGAAGCGGATGCAGGGCTACGATGCGCTGTGGCTCCCCGGTTCCGACCATGCGGGCATCGCCACGCAAACCAAGGTAGAGCAGAAGCTTCGCGAAGAAGGCGTTACCCGTTACGATCTGGGACGCGAGAAATTCCTGGAGAAGGTGTGGGAATGGAAGGACCTGTACGCAAACACGATCCGTGATCAGTGGTCCAAGATCGGCCTGTCCCTCGATTACTCCAGAGAACGTTTCACGCTCGACGAGGGATTGTCCGAAGCCGTACGGGAAGTATTCGTCAAGCTTTACGATAAAGGGCTCATCTACCGCGGCAAACGCATCATCAACTGGGACCCGGCTGCCCGCACGGCTTTGTCCGATATTGAAGTGGAGTACAAAGAGGTCAACGGCCATTTGTATCACCTGCAATATCCGCTGAAGGACGGCAGCGGCTCCATTACCGTGGCAACCACCCGTCCGGAGACCATGCTCGGCGATACGGCGGTCGCCGTTCATCCGGAAGACGAGCGCTATAAAGACATGATCGGCAAGACATTGGTGCTGCCTATCGTGGGCCGCGAGATTCCGGTTATTGCCGATGAGTACGTGGAGAAGGACTTCGGCAGCGGTGCGGTTAAGATTACGCCGGCGCATGATCCGAACGACTTCGAGATGGGGCTGAGACATGACCTGCCGCAAATTACCGTAATGGATGAATCCGGAACGATGAATGAGTTTGCCGGCAAATACGAGGGCCTTGACCGTGCAGAATGCCGCAAGCAGATCGTCAGCGACATGAAGGAATCGGGCGTATTGCTTCGCATCGAAGACCATGTCCATCAGGTTGGCCATAGCGAAAGATCCGGCGCGGTGGTCGAGCCTTACCTGTCGACGCAGTGGTTCGTTAAGATGCAGCCGCTTGCGGAAGCAGCCGTGGATGCGCAAAAATCCGGCAAGGGCGTGAACTTCGTGCCTGACCGATTCGAGCGAACCTATCTGCACTGGATGGAGAATGTACGCGATTGGTGCATCTCCCGTCAATTGTGGTGGGGTCACCGGATCCCGGCGTGGTATTCCGAATCCACGGGCGAAGTGGTTGTTGCCATGAATGAAGAGGAAGCCCGCGCGAAGCTGGGCAAGGATGATCTGAGACAGGACGAGGATGTGCTGGATACCTGGTTCAGCTCCGCGCTCTGGCCGTTCTCGACCATGGGCTGGCCGGACCAGGACAGCGAGGATTTCAAACGTTATTATCCGACCAGCGTTCTCGTAACGGGTTACGACATCATCCCGTTCTGGGTGTCGCGGATGATTTTCCAAGGACTTGAATTTACAGGGCAAATGCCGTTTAAGGACACGCTGATCCATGGCCTGGTTCGGGATAGCGAAGGCCGCAAGATGTCCAAGTCGCTGGGCAACGGCATTGACCCGCTCGAGGTTATTGAACAGTATGGCGCAGACGCTATGCGTTATATGATATCGACCGGCAGCACGCCGGGTCAGGATCTTCGATTCCGCTGGGAACGCGTGGAGCAAGCGCGTAACTTCGCTAACAAAATCTGGAATGCGTCGCGGTTTGCGCTCATGAATCTGGAGGGCTTCACGGCGGCGGATATCGACATTTCCGGAGAGCTGGGAACCGCGGACCGGTGGATTTTGCACCGTTTGAACGAAACTTCCCGCGACATTACGCGTCTAATTGATGCCTACGAATTTGGCGAAACCGGTCGACTGCTCTACAATTTCATCTGGGATGATCTGTGTGACTGGTATATCGAATTTGCCAAGCTGTCCCTGTATGGCGAGGATCAAGCAGCCAAGAAAAAGACGCAGTCGGTGCTTGCCTATGTGCTGGACCGCACGATGCGCTTGATTCACCCGTTCATGCCGTTCATCTCCGAAGAGATCTGGCAGCATTTGCCGCATGAAGGCGAGACCGTCATGCTGGCTTCTTGGCCGACCTATGATGAGGCGTTTGAGAATACGGAAGCTGTTACCGAAATGAACCTGCTGATGGATGTGATCCGTGCCGTACGCAACATCCGGGCGGAAGTGAACGTGCCGATGAGCAAAAAAGTAGAACTGCAATTGAAACCGGTAAGCGGGCAAATTGCCGGCATTATCGATCGCAATTCCGATTATATTCGTCGCTTCTGCAACACGTCGGAGTATGAGTCCTCCCTTGCGCTTGAGGCGCCGGATAAAGCGATGACCGCCGTGGTGACAGGTGTTGAGATGTATCTGCCGCTTGCCGGACTGATTGATATCGCTCAGGAGATCACGCGTCTGGAGAAGGAAATTCAGCACTTGAACAGCGAAGTCGAGCGTGTGGAGAAGAAGCTGAACAATCCTGGTTTTGTCTCGAAAGCACCCGAGAAGGTGATTGAGGAAGAACGGGCGAAACTCGCGGATTACTCGGACAAACGCAGCAAAGTGATTGCGCGCATCGAAGAATTGAGAGGCTAATGGGCAAGATGAATCTGGACCAGAAGGTGAGAACGATGGTTGATCAATCGGCAGCGGTAGCGGCAGCTCCGTTCCATACCTATGAGGAAGCGGTAGCTTGGATCAATGGGCTGATTCCGTTTGGGATCCGCCCTGGCATGGATAGAATTCAGCGATTAATGGAGCTGCTCGGCCATCCGGAGCGTCGATTAAAATTTATACACGTGGCCGGAACGAACGGAAAAGGCTCCACATGCGCTTTTTTAACAAAGGTTCTGCTTCAAGGGGGATTCACGGTAGGCACCTACACGTCCCCCTATATTACGAAGTTTACCAATCGGTTTCAGTATAACGGCGAAGACATACCAGAAGAGACGCTGCTGGAACTCGCGAATCGCCTAGAGCCGCTTGTTGCCGAAGTTGCGGGCTCCGGGCTTGGATCGCCCACGATGTTTGAGGTGTCCACGGCCCTTGCTATCCTGTATTACGGCGAGGTGTCTTATCCGGACGTGGTGGTATGGGAGACCGGACTCGGCGGTCGTCTTGACGTGACCAATATCGTTCATCCCATCATTTCGGTGATCACGAACATCGGCATGGACCATACCGACGTTCTGGGCGATACCATTCAGGAGATCGCCATGGAGAAGGCCGGCATCATCAAGCCCGGAGTGCCCGTAGTGAGCACGGTCACTCAGCCTGAGGCTGTCGAAATTCTGAAAGAAACGGCCGCCAAAAACCGTACAAGTCTGTACCTCGTAGACGAACAATTCTCTTATGAACGGCTGCGCGGGGACGAAGAAAGCCAGACTTTCCGTTTTAAGGGACCGTTCCGGGATATGGATCTGGATATTTCGATGCAGGGCGAGCATCAATGCGCCAATGCCGCGGTTGCCATGATGACGCTGGAGGTGCTTCGCCAGTACATGGCTTTTATCGTGGATGAAGAAGAACTGCGTGCCGGGTTTAAGGATACGTTCTGGGCGGGAAGACTGGAGCAAGTGCAGACCTCCCCTCGGATTGTTCTCGATGGCGCGCACAACCCCGAAGGGGCTGAATCCTTGGCCAAAAGCTTGCCGCAGATCTATAAGTATCGGAAACTGAACTTAATGATGGGAATGCTGGCAAATAAGCATCATGAATCATATTTGCAGCATATACTGCCAATAGTGGATACGCTTATCCTGACTGAACCGGATTTCCGGAAGAAACTGGACGCCAAGGCGCTTGGTGACATCGTAGAGCAGGTAAGGGAGAAATACGCCAAACATACACTGCAAATCATCATAGAACCAAATTGGAAAAACGCACTTGAAGAGTTGAAGTCACGGACGGAAGCGGAGGATCTTGGGGTGGTGTCGGGCACGTTGTACCTGATTGCCGACGTGCGTTCCAACCTCCTGGGCCTTTCCGATTCTGAAAAAGGTTGGTGATATCTGTTGAATACATCAGAACATGTTCATTTTATAGGAATTGGCGGCTACGGGATGAGCGCCATAGCGCGAGTGATGCTGGAGATGGGTTATAAAGTCACGGGTTCTGACGTGGCATCGCAAGAATTGACAGAAAAGCTGGCGGCCAAGGGCGCCAAAATATACATTGGACATACCGCCGAGCAAGTCCAAGGCGCGGACCTTGTGGTGTACTCCACGGCATTGTCTAAAGACAACGTGGAGCGTGTCGAGGCAGAGAAGCTGAACATTCCTGTCCTTCACCGTGCGCAGATGCTGGCACGTCTTTTGAACGAACGCAAAGGCGTGGCCGTAGCGGGAGCGCATGGCAAGACAACCACTTCATCCATGATTGCGCTCGTGATGGAAGAATGCGGAGTCGATCCGACATTTATCATCGGCGGGGAAATTATGAACGTGGGCACGAACGCCAAAGCGGGTGAAGGCGAGCATGTGGTGGCCGAAGCCGACGAGAGCGACGGTTCATTCCTGCAATACCATCCATGGCTCGGCGTCGTTCTGAATATCGAAGCCGATCACCTGGAGAATTACGAAGGGGATTTCAATCGTCTCAAGGCCGCCTACGTGCAATTCCTCAGCCAGATCAAGGCTGACGGTACGGCCGTGGTTTGCGCCGACGATAACAACATTCAGGCGATTTTGCCTGACCTGAAATGCAATGTGACCACATACGGCATTCATGCGGATGCGGAGTATACGGCAACCAATCTGGTGCTGGGCGACCGTCACGTCAGCTTCACGATGCTTCATAACGGCATGGAGCTGGGCACCGTCGAGTTGTCCGTACCGGGCAAACATAATGTCTATAACGCCATGGCCACGGTGATATGCTGCTTGAAGAGCGGCATCTCGTTCGAGGCGATTGTAGAGGCCATCGTCAAGTTCAACGGGGCTAAGCGCCGCTTCCAGGTGCTTGGCGAAGCTGAAGGCATTCTGGTGATTGACGACTATGCGCATCATCCGACCGAGATCGAGGCGACGATCAGTGCCGCTAAAGCTACGGGCAAACGGATCATTGCTGTATTCCAGCCGCAGCGGTATTCGAGAACCTTCTTCCTGCTGGATGCGTTTAGCCGCGCGTTCGGGGAAGCGGATGAGGTGATCATCACCGATATTTACTCCCCTGCCGGCGAGAAGCAGATCGAGGGCATCAGCTCGGGTAAGCTGGTGGAGCTGATCGTTCAGAACAGCAATGCCGGTGCCCGCTATTTGCCTACCAAGGAAGATGTCCTGAACGATCTCAAAGGTCGCGTAAAAGAAGGCGACCTGGTTCTCACGATGGGAGCGGGCGACATCTGGAAGGTCGGAGCGGCTTTGGCGGAGTTCATTAAGGGCAAGAAATAAAGGTTGCCTGCCTGCGTTCTTTGCTGCTTCGCTGCAGCAGGGGATTGCATGGGCTTGGCCTCTTGTGAGGGGGCAAAGCCAGCATCGATAACGATACGAAGGGCTGATCAAGATCATTTCTTGGTCAGCCCTTTTGTTTTTTCGCATACTCATAAGTTGCCAAGCTTGATCATATAGCTAGGTGTAGAAGGACAAGTGAGGTGTGTGGATATGAATAAAGCACGGATGACGATTCGTTTCGATCATGAACCGCCGAAGGGCAGGAACAAGGACCAGGCTCGGGAGGAACACGATACGAACCAAAGCGTTCCAGCGGGCAGCAACCCCCGGGTCTACGACCACCATTCCGTCTTTGACGAATATGACACGGCGGCAGCAAATCGGTTTACCGATACGGATACTTCATACGAACCTCAGAGGAGCGTTCAGCAGGATCATTTGCGCGTCGTCCCGCCGCTCCGGGAGGAGTGGGATAACCGGGACGTGGACGATCGTGACTGGAGACCATCGCACAATCATCGGTCCAAGGCGCGGCTGGCTGAGGAAAGACGGCGCCTGGACCATGATAACGGCTGGCCGTACGGCGATGCCCCTGAACATTCGGATACATACCACGACGTGCACGAGGAACTCTACGACCTCCATGATGATGCGTTTTCCGGGAGAATGACCCCCGAAGCGAACGACTCCCATTGGAATCTCGGTCCCGAGTCGGATCTATATGAGACATCTGCCGGCGATTACGGTTATTATCGCTCACGCAAACCCACCTCCTTCTGGAAGATGGCGGTGTCCGTGACCGCCGCCGTCATCACGGGCCTGCTGTTCGGGTACATGGTGCTGTCCATGTTTAACGGCGGCGACGCCGGCGAGAACCCGGCAACGGGGCAGCTCGAGAGCAGTGATGCAGGGAACTTAGCGCCGACCGATCCATCCGGGGGAGCGGGGGCATCACCGACGCCTGATATGACCGAATCGGCTGTTCATATTCCGGGGCAAAACTTTTATCTGCTTCAATACGGCGTGTTCAGCACGCCCGAACGGGCAGCGCAGGCGATCGGGGAACTGCAGCAATCCGGTATTGCCGCAGGCGGCGATCTGGACGAGGAGAACCGCGTGTATGCGGGGATCTCGCCCGACCGTGAGCAGGCGAAGCTGCTCAGCAATCAGCTTAAGGCCGAAGGCGTTGAATTATACGTAAGAGAGATTGCGCTGCCGGGCATAGAGTCAGCGGCATTCGCTGGCGAGGAGCAGACGCTGACGAACTACTTTACGATAAGCGGGGAGCTGGTATCGGAGCTTAGCCAGCTATCGGCCTCCTTGCTGGGCATGCAGGAGCCCGGCGCGGCGACGTCGGAGCATATGAATACCATCACGAATCTGCATCAGCAATGGATCCAATCGGTCAAGCAGCTGGCCGCAGGCTTGGGTCCGGAGACCGGGGCCGCGCTGCCGGCCATGGAGCAGTCGATGAACAGTTCAATCACCGCGCTCTCCGAATACAACAAAAATCAATCCAAGGGGCATTTGTGGGAGATCCAAACAGGCATGATGAACTATGTCATGGGCCAAAAGAAACTCCTGGATGGCCTATAAATTCAAATTTACGTCAAATCCGGCTTGGAACTGGAAATAGTTCCCCATGCCGGATTTCTGTTTGTATTGCTTATCGATTCACCGTATAATAATTAGGGTGTCAAAAAATGGCGAGGGAAGAGGATGCATGAAGAAAAATAAAGGAATGCTCATCTTGTTTTTGCTGCTGGGGTGGCTGACGGGAACATGGCTTGCCAAGGCGCTTCAACCGGTCAAGGCTCTGTCGTTTCTGACGTCTACTACACCGATC
Organism: Paenibacillus sp. cl141a; assembly: GCF_900109305.1. Classification (NCBI taxonomy): domain Bacteria; kingdom Bacillati; phylum Bacillota; class Bacilli; order Caryophanales; family Paenibacillaceae; genus Paenibacillus; species Paenibacillus sp. cl141a. Next base: position 25,465 of record NZ_FNZO01000005.1, on the reverse strand, counting down.
AAGTGGTCGCCTTCAGCTGATTTTGACATTATTCGTTATGACATTAACCTTGAACTTAACTTTTGCCTGCTCAGTCTGCTCGGCATGATTGCTGCCGTCTGGTTATACCGCAGGCTCTAAGACATGACAAAGGAGATTATCCCCCTTGAATGAGAAGAGAAACCGCCGCATTATATTGGCTTCCACCTCTCCTCGGCGTCAGGAATTGATTGCCTCCCTTCGTTTCCCATTCGAGATTATGCCAAGTGAAGCTGACGAGGACACACCGCAAGGGTGGTCGCCAGAGCGAATTGTGGAGTCACTGGCGCTGCGCAAAGCGGAAGCGGTTCTCCGGAAGCTGACGGATGATCCGGGAGATGGTATCATTGTGGGAAGCGACACGATTGTGGTCGTAGATGATCATGTCCTCGGAAAGCCGGAGGATCAAACTGATGCTGCAAGGATGTTGTCCATGCTTCAAGGACGGGCACACTTCGTTTACACGGGAGTGGCTTGCATCGACCGGCGTTCCGGTCGCGCCAAGGTATCTCACCGCGTGACGACCGTAAAGATGAAATCGTTAAGTGATGATGCGATCGCGGCTTACGTAAAGAGCGGGGAACCTGCCGACAAAGCAGGCTCGTATGCGATTCAAGGCCTGGGTGCAACCATCGTGGAAGGAATCGAAGGCGACTACTTTAACGTTGTCGGCCTGCCGCTTTCTCTGCTCTCGGACATGCTGTCTGAAATGGGGATGGATGTACTCACCGATTCATAGATATAGAACACGGCATCCGAAGCCAACGGAATAATGGAAGCTTCGGTGACCTGCTGATTTAAATCTTAGAAAAGAGGGGAATATATGGAGTCGCCAACGCTATTGCTGCGCGACATCCCCCATGATGAACGACCAAGAGAGCGCATGATGCAATATGGGGCGAGCGCTTTAAGCCATGCAGAATTGCTGGCGATACTGCTTCGGACCGGTACCCGCCAGGAATCTGCCGTACATATAGCCCAGCGGCTGCTGGGGGAAGCAGGCGGCATCCGGCAGCTCGTTGATCTTAGCATCGAGGAAATTACGCAAATCAAAGGAATTGGAACCGCCAAGGCTGTTCAGCTGAAGGCTGGCATCGAGCTTGGACGGCGCTTGGCCGCATCGAGACATGTAGAGCCGGTTATTATCCGCAGTCCGCATGACGCGGCAGAACTGCTCAGTGAACAGATGCGGTATTTACAGAAAGAGCATTTTGTCTGTGTATTTTTAAATACGAAAAATCATGTCATTGCCCAGGAAACGCTATCGATGGGGAGCCTTAACGCCTCCATCGTTCATCCCCGCGAGGTGTTCAGAGCGGCCATCAAATGCAGCAGTGCATCCCTGGTGTGCGCGCATAACCATCCGAGCGGAGATCCGACGCCCAGCCCGGAGGACATTTCGCTGACTGCACGCTTAGTGGAGGCAGGACAGATTGTCGGGATCGACGTGCTGGATCATCTGATCATCGGGGACGGATCGTTTGTAAGTTTGAAGGAACGGGGCTTGATGTAATATAATAGTTCAGATTGACGAAGAAAGGGAGATACATCATGTTAGGTGGTTTTACGAAAGATTTGGGAATCGATTTGGGGACGGCAAATACGCTGGTTTATGTTCGTGGAAAAGGAATTGTCGTAAGAGAGCCTTCCGTGGTCGCTCTGCGTACAGATACAAAGAGCATTGAAGCCGTCGGGGAATCGGCTAAGAAAATGATTGGACGGACGCCAGGCAACATTCGTGCCATTCGTCCGATGAAAGACGGCGTCATCGCCGATTTTGATACAACGGCTACGATGATTAAATACTTTATTCGTCAAGCGCAGAAGCAGCGTTCCATCTTCCCGCGCCATCCGAACGTGATGGTATGCGTACCTTCCGGCATTACGGCGGTCGAGCAGCGTGCGGTTGAAGATGCGACCAAGCAAGCGGGGGCACGCGAAGCCTACACGATCGAGGAGCCTTTTGCAGCGGCAATCGGTGCAGACTTGCCCGTGTGGGAGCCTACGGGCAGCATGGTCGTTGATATCGGCGGCGGTACGACCGAAGTTGCGGTCATTTCCCTTGGCGGGATTGTAACCAGCCGCTCCGTGCGCGTTGCGGGCGATGAAATGGACGAGTCCATTATTTCTTATATTAAACGCCAATACAACTTGATGATCGGTGAGCGCACATCCGAGCTGCTCAAGATGGAAGTGGGTTCCGCGATGCCGCTGGAGACCGTGGAAACGATGGAAATTCGCGGCCGTGACTTGGTGACGGGTCTGCCGAAGACGATCACGATTACATCGGATGAGATCAGCGAAGCGTTGGCAGACACCATTAATGCCATCGTTGAAGCCGTTAAGGTTACCCTTGAGAAATGTCCTCCGGAGCTTGCTGCGGATATTATGGACCGGGGCATCGTGCTTACGGGAGGCGGCGCATTGCTTCGCAACCTGGACAAGCTGCTTGCCGAAGAGACCGGCATGCCGGTCATCGTTGCGGAGAATCCGCTGGATTGCGTGGCCATTGGCACAGGTAAAGCGCTCGAGAACATTCACTTGTTTAAATCCCGGAGCAGCTCTGCCGTCCGTTCCAAACGGTAGAACCAAAATAAAAGTGTAAACCCCTAATGTTGGGAGAGAAAACAGTAAGTTAGAGGGTGTTGCAACTGTTTAAGCTGCTAGGCAATAAGCGTTTGTTCATTATGCTCATCGGGCTGGTAGCGTTTATCGCTATTATGGGGTTTACGCTCGGCCCGAGAGCTTCTTTATCTTGGCCTGAAAAATTCGTCAAAGATACGGTCGGTTTTGTGCAAAGTGTGTTTTATAAGCCCGCTGCCTATATAGCGGGTTTCTTTGAAGATGTACGGAATATGAAGGAAATCTATGAAGAGAATGAGGAACTGCGGAGAGCGGTAGCCCAATATTCCCGGGAGAGCGCCAGTTACAACAACATGAAAGCTAATTACGAGGCGCTGAAGGATCAACTTAATTTTACCGAAAACCAGAAAAATAGGGACAAATACGAATATCGTACGGCACAGGTTCTCAGCGTCAACTCGGATCCAAACAACCGTACGCTTGTCATTGATCTGGGCGAACGTGATGGAGTCAGAGTAAACATGTCGGTTACCACGGTGGATGGTATGGTTGGCATCATCAGCAGCGTGAGCAATTTCACCTCCACGGTGAAACTGCTGACCACGATGGACGCCCAGGATCCGAATCCGCAGCCGATTTCGGTCACGGCCATCGGCAAAGAGGATAAGACGTTCGGCGTGGTCGAGAGCTACGATGAGAAGACCAACACGCTGCTCATGACGCGTATTACAGAAGATGATCCGATTAAGCCCAAAGATAAAATTATCTCATCCGGTGCCGGAGGCGTTATACCGCAAGGCTTGATTATCGGTGAGGTGAAAAGCGTTCAGGTAAGCCAATACGGACAGAGCAGAACGGCTACGATCGAACCGGCGGCCAAGTTTGACGACTGGAAGTATCTGATCGTTGTCTTTACGCCTGAGGAGCCGGAATAAGATGGCACGTAAACAGATCCTGATTCTGCTGCTGTTCGTGCTGTTCATTCTGCAGGGCACGGTGTTTTTCTGGTTAACGCCAAGCTCGCTGCAGCTTCAGATTTATCCTAATTTCGTGTTGGTTTGTTTGTTTTTTGTATCGATTTATTACCATCGCCACACGGGGCTCGTGCTCGGACTCCTATTCGGCATGCTTCACGATATCGTGTATTACGGCGAGATGATTGGCACTTATTCGTTTGCTATGGGCGTATCCGCATATCTGGTGGGGCTTGTCTTCAAGTCCCCGCGGGCGCCGCTGCCCATGATGATGACCATTGTTATTCTGGGAAGCTTGTTGTTTGACAGTACGCTTTTTGGCATATATAAGGTATTTCGACTCAACCCGACTTCTTATAATTGGTCACTGCTTCATCATATGCTTCCCAATCTCCTTGTTCATTTTGCCTTTGCTCTGGCAATTTACGTTCCCTTACGCAAGCAGATTGAGCTGGTAACGAAGAATCAGAGAAGGAAGGCAACCTGAACCCTCTCCAATATGACATTTTACTAGACTAGCAGGAACTTGTAGGTTTGAGCGCGAAATGTATAGGGATGGGAGGGACAGGCTTATGGCTGTAAAATCCAATCATGTGACGATTAAGGGCATCAAAGATGGCCTGGTATTCCTGCTTGACGATCAATGCGAGCTGGAGGAATTGCTTGGCGAGCTCCGCTATAAGCTGGAGCATAGTCATCAGAATATTCTGACCGGACCCATCATTCATGTGGATGTGAAGCTGGGTTCCCGGCAAATTTCCGAAGAAGAGAAGCAGACGATTCTTGACATATTGAAGCAAAAGGGCAACTTGCTGATACGCAATGTGGAATCGCCGCCGCTTGCGTCCGAGCTCGTTCCGGAGGAAAAGCTTGCGCTTAAGACGGGGATGGTGCGTTCCGGACAGGTGCTGCATCATGACGGCGATCTCTTGTTCCTCGGCGATGTGAATCCAGGCGGGACGATTACGTGCACCGGCGACATTTACATATTGGGCGCTCTGCGCGGAACCGCGCACGCCGGTGTAGAGGGCAACGAGGAAGCGATTATAGCGGCTTCGTATTTTGCCCCTACCCAGCTTCGTATCTCCCAGATGATCAGCAGACCGCCGGATGAATGGGAAACGCGGGAAACGGTCATGGAGTTTGCGTATTTGAAGGACGGAAGCATGGAGATCGACAAGATCAGCAACATCTCACGTTTGGGTCGGGATTTTAATGTGTTTAAAGGGGTGTAGAACATGGGAGAGGCAATCGTCGTAACTTCAGGTAAAGGCGGAGTCGGTAAAACGACGACATCGGCGAACATCGGCACAGCTTTGGCACTGCTCGGAAAAAAAGTGTGTCTGGTTGATACGGACATCGGTCTTCGCAATTTGGATGTCGTGATGGGCCTGGAAAACCGGATTATATACGATTTGTGCGACGTTGCGGAAGGGCGATGCCGACTTAACCAGGCGCTGATCAAGGACAAGCGCTTCGATGAGCTGTATATGCTTCCTGCAGCCCAGACCAAGGACAAGAATGCCGTTTCTCCGGAGCAGGTCAAAGATATCGTACTTGAATTGAAAAAGGAATTCGAATACGTCATTATCGATTGTCCGGCCGGAATCGAGCAGGGATTCAAGAATGCCATCGCCGGCGCGGACAAAGCGATTGTTGTCACAACGCCCGAGAATGCGGCCGTAAGGGACGCGGATCGGATTATCGGCCTGCTGGAGAGCTCGCATGTCGAGTCTCCGAAGCTCGTGGTGAACCGGATTCGCCCGAACATGGTGAAATCCGGGGACATGCTCGAAATCGAAGATGTGCTGCAGGTGCTGAATATCGATCTGATCGGGATCGTGCCTGATGATGAAATGGTCATTAAAGCGGCGAACATCGGGGAGCCTACGGTGATGAACCCGGATTCCCAGGCAGCCATCGCTTATAGAAACATCGCCCGGCGTATCCTTGGCGACACTGTTCCGCTGATGCAAATCCATCAGAAAAAAGGAATGTTCACCAAATTCAAAAAGTTTTTTGGAATGGGTTAAGGGTTTCGACCAAGAACCGGTGCCGGGAGGCATCGGTTTTTTTGTTTTTCACCTTCGGCGGTCTAAGCGGCTTTCGTAGAACCGTCCGCCTCTTCATCAAGGCTTGTTCTAAATCTCTCTCATCTCCTCATAGGATAGAGTAAGAAAACAAGCCCCAAGGGGGAGAGAACAATGGACATCAAAACTTCCGTCAAGAACCGTAGAGAAGCCCGCATTCGCGAACTGCTGGAAGGGGAGCAGTCCACGGCGCAGGACGATAAGCCGTCTTGGACGGCGCTTCCCGATAGAACACCCGCTAATCCCCATAATCAAAAGACAGGCTTCATCAAGGACAACATCGCGAACCCGTCCCCACGTTACGCAGAGCATGAACCGGATCCCGAACGGCTTTGGAAGCAAGGGCATCGCGGTTGGTATGATACGCTGGATCCCGGTGCTCCGGGAGAACCGCCAAGAAAAGCTTCGTTCCTGTCGGGCCTGATTCGCCGCGTCGCCGTCAGTGCGCTGGTGTTTGGATTGGCATGGGGCGTATTTTCGTTTCAGCAGCCGTGGGCCCTTCGCGCACAGGCATTTATCATTGAAGGGCTGAGCCATGAGATGGATTTCCAGGCGGCCCAGGTATGGTACGAGGAGCATTTTGGCAGCGCGCCGTCCTTTATTCCGATTTTTGGACAAACCGACGAGCATTCGACGAAGGTGAATGCCGGGACCTCTTTGGTTCCTCCGCTTTCGGGAAGGGTGGTTCAATCCTTTGCCGTGGATCTGAAAGGCATCGTTCTGGAAGCCGGAGGGGGTTCTTTAGCGGACCGGGCGGTTAAAAGTATAGAGACCGGGCGCGTTCTTGAGGTTAAAGAACATCCTGATAACGGGATTACGGTACGCATACAGCATACGGGAGAGCGAACGGCGGCATACAGCAGGCTGGCGGAAACCGGGCTTAAGGTGAATGACTGGGTTCAAGGCGGAGATATTATCGGGACTTTGGCATCTTCAGGCACAGGCAGCCCGCCCTCCCTTTATTTCGAACTCAAAGAGGGGGATCGTGACGTCGATCCGGCGGAAGTGATTCCGTTTGATTAAGTTTAAGGGAACAGTCTTATCGCTGCATCCGCTCTTTGTCATTGTCATGCTGGCATCTGTATTCACCGGTCGCTTCCTGGAGTTGCTGACCCTGTTTATTATCGTGTTTATTCATGAATTGGGACATGCCGCCGCCGCGGCAGCGATGGGGTTCAAGGTACGAGCCATTCAGATGCTGCCGTTCGGCGGCGTTGCTGTCATTGAAGACGACGGCAGGATGACCGCAATGAAGGAAATCATCATTGCGCTTGCGGGTCCGCTGCAAAATGTCATCATGATTGGCATGACCCTGGCCTGCCAATGGGCGGGGTGGGGTGACGAGCAGCTGCTGTCTTATATCATTCAGGGGAATCTCGTCATCGCGTTGTTTAACCTTCTTCCGATTCTGCCGCTGGACGGCGGCAAAGTGCTGCAGGCCGTCATCAGCCTGCTCGCCCCTTATCATGCCACCTTGCTGTGGGCTTCCCGGGCAGGCATTTTGTGCAGTTTAATTATGATCGGTTACGGATTGCAGCCGTTATTCTCCGGAGGCGGCATTCGTTTAAATGTGCTGATGATCGGCCTTTTCCTGGCGTATTCCAATTTCGAAGACTATCGGAACGTCCATTATCGTTTTTTAAGATTTTTGGTCAATCGGAGCGAGGTTTATGAACGGAATTTGGACGGGCTCGGTCCTGCCCAGCCAATCGTTGCAGATTCTTCGAAACCTTTGGATGATATCATGCGTCTATTTAAACGAGAGAAGTATCATTTGATTTATGTCATGAGCGGACGCGGCAGCCTGCTTGCCGTTGTTCCGGAGCAGCATGTGATCTCTTCTTATTTTGCATCAACTGGTCCGCCCTGGTATGCGTAAATCGTAGACATCATGAGGAAGACGGGGGGCGGGCCAAGATTTTTTATCCATTCATGTCATCAGAGATTGTGTTAGGATAAAACAATAGAATATCGTCTTCCATTTGAGAGGTGAAGCCATGAGGCAAATGATAGTTCATTGTGAACATGAGACCATTCAGATGGCCCTCATCGAAGATGGGAGGTTAGCCGAATTCGCCGTTGAGCGGAGTCGTGAGCAAAGTATTGTCGGAAGCTTTTATAAAGGCAGGGTCGTGAACGTGCTGCCGGGGATGCAGGCGGCTTTTGTAGATATCGGGCTGAAAAAGAACGCGTTCTTATATATCGATGATGTGCTCCATCCGCATTTAGAGAAGCAGCCCAAGCAGAAGCCTTCGATCTCGCAGCTGCTGACGGCGGGGCAGGAATTGATCGTGCAGGTCATGAAGGAACCCAGAGGCGGCAAGGGAGCGAGGGTGACGACGCATTTTTCGCTTCCGGGCAGATGCATGGTGTATATGCCGACTGCGGACTATGTTGCCGTCTCCAAGAAAATCGGACGCGATGCGGAAAGGGCCCGGCTGAAGAGCATCGGCGAGCAGCTCCGCACAGATGAAGAGGGAATCATCATCCGGACGGTGTCGGAGGACGAGCCCATGGAATTCATTAAGGGTGATCTGGAGTATCTGCGAAAAGAGTGGGCCCGGATTATCGACAAGGCGGAATCTGCGTCCGTTCCGGCACTGCTGCATCGCGATTTAGGCCTGCTGCAGCGGTTTCTCCGCGATGCCTTTGATCCGCTGCATGACGAGCTTGTGATCGACAGCAAGCTGAAAGGCGAGGAAACCAAGAGTTATTTGAAGGAAACCGTTCCGGGAATGGAACCCAAGGTTACATATTACTCGGAAGGCAGCCCGATTTTTCAAGCTTACGGGTTGGACGAGCAGATGAGAGCCAGCTTCGCAAGGAAAATCACGCTTCCCGAGGGTGTGACCGTCGTAATAGACCAGACCGAAGCCATGACGATCATCGATGTGAACACAGCCAAATATATCGGCGGGGATAATTTCGAGGAAACGGTACTGAAGACGAATCTCCTGGCTGCGCAGCAGATCGCAAGGATTCTTCGCCTCTGGGATATCGGGGGCATTATTATCGTGGATTTCATCGATATGGATCATGAAGAGCACCGGCAGCAGGTGGTTTCTGTCATGGAGACCGTTATGCGCAAAGACCGCACGAAGAGTTTTGTGGTCGGATGGACCAAGCTGGGACTGCTGGAAATGACCCGCAAAAAAGCCAGGGAAAGCTCGTCCCTCCCCTTTGCCAAGCCTTGCGGAACCTGCGGAGGCCGGGGCGTGGTTATCGAAGAATGATGTTGACGGTGAACGGGGAATATGATAATATCATTGGGTATGTGTCTAGTGATGGATTGCTGCACATGCTGTAACCGCTCCGGTTGGGTTCATAAGAACGTTCCTTTTGGGACGGACACCTTTATACTAGGCGAGTCTGAGACATAGGGAGGTGCAAGCAAATGTACGCTATTATCGAAACAGGCGGTAAACAATACAAAGTTCAAGAGGGCGACGTATTGTTCATCGAGAAGCTGACAGCAGGTGACGGCGAGAGCGTGACTTTCGACCGTGTACTGGCCGTATCCAAAGAGGACGGGTTGGTAGCAGGTACGCCGGTTGTTTCCGGTGCGACTGTAACTGCAAAGGTAGAGAAGCACGGTAAAGGCCGTAAGGTCGTTGTATACAAATACAAGCCGAAGAAGAACTACCACAAGAAGCAAGGTCATCGTCAACCTTACACTAAAGTAACCATCGAGAAAATCCAAGCGTAAGTAGGTGCGGTAATTGATTACTGTACAAGTGCTGCGTGGGGGAGATGGACGGATCCATAGCTTCAAGGTAACGGGGCACGCGGGATATGCCGATCCAGGGGAAGATATTGTATGTGCTGGAGTTTCCAGCATTACCGTGGGAATGGTGAATTCCATTGAAGCGTTAACCGGAACCGTTATGGAGACCCGGATGAAGGGCGGCTTTCTTAGCGCAAATCTTCCGCCTAAGGCAGATGATTCCGTCTCCGGCCAAGTTCAACTTCTTCTCGAATCCATGGTTGTTATGTTACAGGGAATTGCCGATTCGTACGGCAAGTATATAAGAATACAAGAATTGACTACTTGAAGAAGGAGGTAGACAACATGTTGAAATTGGATCTTCAGTTATTCGCATCGAAAAAAGGTGTAGGTTCCACAAAGAACGGTCGCGATAGCGAATCGAAGCGTCTTGGTGTGAAGCGTGCAGACGGTCAAGCAGTGACTGGCGGCAGCATCTTGGTTCGTCAACGCGGAACGAAAATTCATCCAGGCACGAACGTGGGTATCGGTAAAGACGATACTTTGTTTGCGAAAGTTGACGGCGTTGTGAAATTTGAACGTTGGGGTCGTGATCGCAAGAAAGTGAGCGTCTACCCGGTTGATGTCGCTCCAGTAGCGGCTGCAGTTGAAGCTTAATCGTTTCTTATGCTGCATACAGAAGAAGCCTTTCGGCATCGTTGCCGGGGCTTCTTTTTTTGTAAATTGCGCAAAGAATGATCATCCAGGGGATGAACCGTCCTGAACGTCTATGATATACTGGGATTTGGTGAATGTAACCAATTGCTGTTGAAAGACGAGGAGAAGCGATGAAATCCTGGAAATGGATAGCAGCTGTGGCGGGGTTAACCTCCGTAATACCGGTGGCATGGATGGTATGGAAACCATCCTTGGCTGCAGGAGCAGTGTTGACGGCTTGGGCTGTCGCCGCGTCTGCCTGCGGAGCATGGCTTGTCCGTAAATCGGACGAGCGCAGGCAGCAAGCCATCATTCGGAATATGGAGCAGACGGCGATTCAGATGTTGAATCACCATCGTCATGATTGGATGAATGAGCTTCAAATTTTGTACGGCTACATTCAACTGGGGAAGCTTGATAAAACCGTGGGTTCTGTGGAAAGAATAAAGGACAGGATGGCGACGGAGAGCAGGATCTCCAAGCTCGGCATTCCTTCACTGGTTTTTTATTTACATTCATACCGAACGTACAGCAGCAATCTGCAGCTCTGCGTTGAAGTGGTGGACCAGGTACAGCTGGAAGACAAAGTATCGCCACAAACGGCAGAGTCTTTTACCGAAGCGATCATTCAAACGGTGAGAGCCTTTCAATTGAGCGGAACGGCGTCATGGGGAGACACCCGGCAGTTAACATTAACATTTATGCAGCAGGAGCAAGAGCTGATCGTATGGGCTCTAGGAGAAGGTTCCTTTGGAGACCCGGAGGGCTTGAAGCTTCAGATTGAACAATCCGTAAAAGGCGAAGGCATTCGGGTGGAACAGACGGAGCCGGGGGAGACCTCGTACCGCTTGTATCTGCCGTTTGTGACTTGAGGAAGGTGATTTCATGTTTGTAGATAAGGCAAAAGTATATGTAAAAGGCGGCGACGGCGGCGATGGACTCATTGCGTTTCGCCGTGAGAAATACGTTCCTGAAGGCGGACCTGCCGGCGGCGACGGCGGTAAGGGCGGCGACGTGATTTTCCGGGTGGATGAAGGACTGCGCACGTTGATGGATTTCCGTTACCAGAAGCATTTCAAGGCTAAGCGAGGGGAAAAGGGCCGCAATAAAAGCCAGCATGGGGCAAATGCAGAGAGCATGATTGTCCGTATTCCGCCGGGTACCATCTTAACGGATGACGATACCGGTGAGGTGATTGGCGATTTGACCCGTCACGGTCAACAGGTTGTTGTTGCCAGAGGCGGCCGCGGGGGCCGCGGAAACATCCGTTTTGCCACGCCGAACAATCCGGCGCCCGAGCTTGCCGAGAATGGTGAAGAAGGCGAAGAGCGCTACGTCACCATGGAACTTAAAGTGATGGCCGACGTAGGTCTCGTCGGATTCCCGAGCGTAGGCAAATCCACCCTGTTGTCGGTTGTATCTGCGGCTCAGCCGAAGATCGGCGCATACCATTTCACGACCATCACGCCGAATTTAGGCATGGTTGAGGTCGGGGACGGGCGCAATTTCGTCATGGCTGACCTGCCTGGCCTGATAGAGGGTGCCCATGAAGGCGTGGGACTTGGCCACGAATTTCTCCGGCACGTGGAACGAACCCGCGTCATTATCCACGTCGTGGATATGGCAGGCACGGAAGGACGGGATCCGTTCGAGGATTGGCAGAAAATCAACGATGAGATTAGGCTTTATAACCCGGTTCTGATCGAACGGCCGCAAATCGTAGCCGCCAATAAAATGGATATGCCGGAAGCAGAGGAGTACTTAGCGGACTTCAAAGAGAAGGTGAAGGAGATTCGTCCTGACATCGAGGTGATGCCGATCTCCTCGCTGACCCGTCAGGGGATCCAGGAACTTCTTTATCGCACGATCGATGTGCTGGAGAGCATTCCGGATGAGCCGGCGATTGAAGAAGTATCCGAGGTTTCCGAGCGCAAGGTGTATAAATTCAAAGCGCAGAACGACAATTCCTTCACCGTAACCAGAGATAATGAAATGTATGTGGTGCACAGTGAGCGAATTGAGCGAATGCTGAAACGGATGCAGATGAATTCGCATGATGCGATCCTGAAGCTTGCCAGAACGATGCGTCATATGGGCATTGATGAAGAGCTTCGGAAACGGGGCGCGACGGAAGGCACCATCGTACGAATCGGCGATTTCGAATTCGAATTTGTTGAAGGCAGCAGTTACTATTGATGTGCAGCTGAATATATGTATAACAAAAATACCGCAAGGTCTGTGTACAGCAGGCTTGGCGGTATTTTTTTTGCGTGAACGAAGGTGCTTCCCATAAATCGTTATTACGAAATGAAGCGTGCGCAGCCGTATAGTCCAGTGGCTGTGAGGCTGGCTCGAAATGCCGGATCATTCTTTCCAAATTTTGCATCCACTTATCGGATAAATCGTATACAATAGTAGTACAATAGTACCTTTTCCATAGATCTCAGGATGGAAGGAACGGCGCAAAAAGGAGAGTAGAACTATGGCTATTATTGAAGTCGTAAAATACGAAGGCCCGCCGGATGTGTTTGCCTGGCGTTATCCGAACCAGGAGTTAGGCACCTGGACCCAGCTCATTGTTCATGAGACGCAGGAGGCGATCCTGTACAAAGGCGGTCAGGCACTGGACTCTTTCCCGGCTGGGCGGCATACGCTGAGTACGGCAAACATCCCGATTTTATCCAATGTCATCAATCTTCCATTCGGAGGGAAGTCTCCCTTTACGGCAGAAGTCTGGTTTGTGAACAAACTTCGTTCGCTGGACGTGAAATGGGGAACCAGCTCGCCGATCCAGCTGCAGGATCCGAAATACAACATCATCGTATCGCTCCGAGCCTTTGGCCAATTCGGCGTTCAAATCAGCGATCCGCGAAAGTTTCTGGGAACCATGGTCGGGACCCTGCCAACCTTTGATCAGGGAACGCTGGTCAAATATTACCGCGGCGTGCTGATGTCCAACATTACGGAAATCATATCCTCCTATATCGTTCGGAAAAAAATCAGCGTTGTGGAAATTAATGCTTACATAGCGGAAATCTCCAAGCACATCATGGAAGCGATTGCGCCTTCATTTGAAGAGATGGGGATTACCCTGCTGAATTTTTATGTGGATTCCATCAACATACCGGAGCATGACCCTGCAGCTGTCCGAATCAAGGAAGCGTTGGCAAAAAAAGCGGAGATGGATATCATCGGTTATACCTACCATCAGGAAAGAACCTTTAATACGCTTGAGGGAGCGGCGAAGAATCCCGGAAGCCCGGCAGCGGTCATGGGAACGGGGCTGGGCATGGGACTCGGAATGGTCGGTCCGATGTATGAGACCGCCCGGCATATGTTTGACCATGCCAAACCTCAAGAGAAGAACGATATGCAAATCAAGCAGAAGGCGTGCACCAAGTGCGGAATGCTGAACGGGGAAGAAGCGCGGTTCTGTTCGGGCTGCGGCCAGTCGTTTCAGACTCAGGCCGAGGAAGCGCCGGCGAAAGCCATCCTGTGCAACGATTGTGGGCAGCCCCTGGCTCCGAATGCAAAGTTCTGCCTTCATTGCGGCGACCCTTACCATGCATGCCCGAAGTGCGGACATGATCACCCGGCAGGCGCAGCCGAATGTCCGGATTGCGGTGCACCGCTGCCGATGCCTTGCAGGGCATGTGGAGAATTGGTGGATGCCGAAGCCAAGTTTTGCCCGCACTGCGGGTCGAGTCACGCGCTTACATGTCCAGGCTGCGATCATGAGATCAAACCGGGCCAGAAGTTTTGCATGGAGTGCGGTCATAAATTGATGTGAAGCGAAAGCGGGGGAACCACGTGAATACAAGAACCAAGGATCGAAACGGGGCATGGCTGGCAGCCATTGCGCTTCCGTTTGTCACGATCCTCTTATTTGGATGGATCGGCGGGATGTTTCAGCCGAATTCTTGGATATCGGGGATTGCCGTCGGATGCGCCGAAGCGGCCGTTCTCCTATTTATCGGCTCTGTCATCGGCAGGGGGAAGGCAGCTTCGTCAGGCACCCCATTTTATATTGCTTCCGGCATCATTATTGGTATCTATACGGTGTTCGTTGTGCTGGAGGTTATTTTGCTGGGATATTTATTTAAGCTGCCTGTATCCTCGTATTTCATGATTCATCTGATTACGCTTTCTGGATTTTTCATAGTTCTTGGGCTCGTATTCCTGGCGGCAAAATATGCAGGCGCACAGGAGCGGAAGGAAAGCGATCATCTCGCGGTCAAGAGAGAGACTGTAGCCTGGATCGGGGAGATTCGCAGCAAGCTAAGCGAACTGCAGGGAGAGAACATGCCGTCGTTGGAACGGCAGATCGCCGAGCTTGAAGAGACGCTGCGTTATAGTGATCCCATATCACATCCCTCCTTATATGAAGAGGAGCAGTTGATTCAGCAAAAAATTGCGATGCTGGAGGACCAAGTAACGTTGATCGGCGAGGCGCAAGCTGAACAGCGCAAGGAACTGGCAGAGCAAACCGTTCCTATCATCCGCGATATTCTCCGAACGGTGCAGGATCGCAATACGGTGCTTCTGAAGGCAAAGGCGGGATCAACCTAATGCATATGATAGAGGGGATAGCATATGGGAGCTTCTAATCTGAAGCGTTTTAAACTAAAGTTCACGAAAATGGATTATTCGATAATCGCGCTGGCCGTGCTTTTTTTTCCGCTGGCCATCGTGCTGGCAGCCGTTCGGGTGCTAGTCACCCATCGCCACAACCGTTGTAAGGGGAGGAACAACCGCCTTTTCGGCTGGGTGCTCGCCATTACCTATGGAATCATTGAATTGCTCATGATTCTTGCGACGATTGATGACAAAGATATCGAAAGCCTCTATTCGGCTACCGTCGTTTGGGGTGTAATCATTCTGGTTCCAGCCATGATCATGCTGGTGATCGCCAATAAGGAAGACAAGAAATTCGGCAGTTTGCTGCAATTCTATTCGAATGCCATCCTGCATCGTGGGCTCGTCCAGGTTGAACATATTGCCCGTGAGGCGAGACAATCGCCTGCACACGTGATCCGGGATATTACGTTCATGTTTGAAGAGCGTATGCTGCCTAACGGAAAGCTCGACAACGGAGTTGTTCTCATTCCGTCCTTGCACAGAAAGTCCGAACCATTCCGTGGTGAATTCGTTTCGCGCAGCGTGCAGTATTCAATCGGCGATACAACTGCAGGCCCGGCTCCCATATCCCGAACCGAACCTGCGTCCGATCCGGCGCCTAAATCCGTGGAGTGCCCCGGCTGCGGAGCAAGAACGGTCGTAACGCATGTGGAGGGGAAGGAATGCGAGTATTGCGGTACCGTGATTGTGGCATGAGGAAAATAGGGTGAGTATTGCGGCACGATGAATGTTGTTTAGTAACCCGCGAAGGAGGTTCATTCATTGGCAACGCAAAAAAAGGATCAGAAACATTTTAAATATGAGCCGCAGCCTGAGGCACTGGATAACTTTCTGGTAGGTGGCAGCTTGTTTTTGCCGTATATACTGATTCCCTTGGCTATCTGGAGGGCAGTCTCCACTCGGCATCTTAATTATCGGAAAGGATTTACCTTTAAATTAATTTCATCTCAATTAATCGTAAGTTTTGTCTCCTACCTGCTCTATGGTTTTTTCTTCAATTCTATATTTGCTTATATTGTTGGAGTATTTGTTATATCCTTTGTTTTATTGATAATCGCAACTGGATTTTACACGAATCGAAATGAGCATTTTTTCAAATTGGTGGATCGGTATAGGCAAGTGATATTTACACATCAGATTCATCTTATAAGAGAAATTGCAAAGCTAGTAAGCCAAGGAGAGTTGAGCGTAGAGAAGGATTTAGAGTATCTGATGGGTAATAAGCATTTTCCCCGAGGAGCCATCGTTAACGGAAAGTTGATGTTTGAAAGGAATGTGAATATAACTGAGAATCTCTTGTTTGAACACTCCACTCAGGTTGCGGGTCCCCCAAGACTTCAGGAGAGTGATCTTGGAAAAGTACCGGCAACCATCAAAACACAATCAACATCTCCACAACCGAAAAGCGTGGAGTGCTCTGGCTGTGGTTCTAAGTTCATGCTCAGCCATATGGAATCGAAGGAATGTGAGTACTGTGGAAGCTTACTGATGAATAGATGATATCGCTGAAGGAGAATTGAAAAGAATGAACAAAAAAGTAAGGGAAGATCAACAGTTTGAGCCACAGCCAACCGGTTTGGATGCTTTAATTCTACTAGGAAGTTTCGTGTTATTTCCCGTTATTTTACTAGCGGTACTATGGAAAATTATTAGAACGACATCTATGAACTATAGGAAGGGCTACAACTACTATCAATTAACCAATTGCCTGATTGGGGGTTACTTATTTATTGTAATGTATTACTTTTTAGTTCCGTATAGGGAGTACGAGCCTTCTCTACGGGCAGATAAGGCTATTGAATTGGCTTTATTAGTTGGTGTTATAGCTTTATTGATCGTGGCGGTCTTATACGTATTAAGGTTAAAGGCAAATAAGAGGTTTTTTAAACTTGCAAAAGAGTATGAAACGTTGGTTTCAAGCGGCCATCAAAGCATTGAAGACATTGCATCAGAAGTTCATCAGCCGCCATCCTTGGTACTGAAAGATTTGCAGTACCTTCTCAATCATAAATCTTTTTCGAACGGAATCATAAAAGATGGCAGAGTACAGCTAAACGTCTATACACAGCCTTTGAATAATTTTCCCATGGAAGATGCCCATAGTCTGGTGAATGCCTATACCAAGGAACCACAAATATCAGCCGCGTCACTAGGTCCGAAAAGTCATGAGTGTGCTGGCTGTGGAAAAAGCACTATTTTAAACCCAAATGAATCTGTATCATGCGAGTACTGCGGCTTGACCATGAGATACACCAGTTAGCTTGAAGTTATCGGCAGCCTCCGGAATACCGGGGGCTGTTTTTTAACGCATCATTTGCAAATTTGACGTGAATACCGATGAGTTCCGTTTCGAATTGCGATATAGTATAGGCTATAGGGTTGACCCGGAAATATCGGGTTCGCTAAAAATGGGTCACTTATGTATTGCCCTTACGTGGTATATCCAGTATAATGTCCACTATACGAATACAGTAGTCTTTGAGGAGAGGACGTTTGTGAAGGAACGCTACTATCTGGTCCGGGAAGACATCCTTCCCGAGGCTGTAGTTAAAACGATGCAAGTGAAAAAACTGCTGGCGTCGGGAGACGTGAGGACGGTTCATGAAGCCGTCGAGCAGGTAGGGCTTAGCCGCAGTGCTTTTTACAAGTACAAGGACGGCATCCACCCTATCAATCAATTGGAACGTGATGAAATCGTAACGATTTCCATCGATATGGAACATCGCTCGGGCATGCTATCCGAGGTGCTGGGGCTGGTAGCGGGTGAAGGCGGGAATGTGCTAACCATTCATCAGAGCATCCCGCTGCAAGGAATAGCCAATGTCGTTATTTCCGTTGAAGTTTCCCGGCTGAATGAGGAGCTGGATGATCTGCTTGACGGATTGAGGCGGATAGCCGGAGTCAGAAGAGTGCAGATGATAGGGCAAGGTTAGGGTAGGAACGACGAATAAATAGATATCTATGTGATGGGATACAGGAGGTAATGTATTAATGAAACCGGTCAAAGTAGGACTTTTGGGCTTAGGAACCGTAGGAACAGGGGTAGTCCGCATCGTTGAGGGGCACCAGGAGGATTTGAGCAGCCAGGTCGGTTCGCCGATTACGATCGAGCGCATCGCCGTCAAACATTTGGAGAAGTACCGCAGCGTCAATGTGGATCAGAGTAAATTAACGGAAGATCCCTGGGCGGTCATTCGCGATCCCGAGATTGATGTCATCGTTGAAGTGATGGGCGGGATCGAGCAGACGAAAACCTACATCCTCGAAGCGCTAGAGCGCGGCAAGCACATCGTAACCGCCAATAAGGATCTGATGGCCCTGCACGGTGCCGAAATATTGGCCAAGGCGCAAGAGAAGCAGTGCGACGTGTTCTACGAGGCAAGCGTTGCCGGCGGCATTCCCATTATCCGTACGCTGATTGAAGGCTTCTCGTCGGATCGTATCATGAAAATCATGGGGATCGTGAACGGTACGACCAACTTTATCTTGACCAAGATGAGCCAGGAAGGCGCCTCCTATGAGGATGTCCTGGCAGAAGCTCAGGAGCTGGGATACGCGGAAGCCGATCCGACATCCGATGTGGAAGGCTTGGACGCGGCCCGCAAAATGGCAATACTCGGTACCCTCGGCTTCCGCACGAACGTTGAGCTCCAGGATGTATCCGTTAAGGGCATTTCGCAGGTAACGAAAGAAGATATCGCTTATGCCAAGCGTCTGGGCTACGAGATGAAGCTTCTCGGTATCGCGGAGCGTCAGGACGATGAATTCAGCATCAGCGTCCAGCCGACGATGGTTCGCAAAGGTCATCCCATCGCCGCCGTGAACGGCGTATTTAACGCGGTGTATGTATACGGGGAGGCCGTCGGCGAAACGATGTTCTACGGAGCGGGTGCGGGCGAGATGCCAACCGCGACATCCGTTGTGGCAGACCTGGTGGCGGTCATCAAGAATCTGAAGCTTGGCGTTAACGGTCTGAAAGCCATCGTTCCTTACAAACCGAAGAAGCTCAAAACCGATGAGCAGATCATGTACAAAAATTTCATCCTGCTTCATGTCGACGATAAAGCAGGTGTACTTGCCCAAATTACGCAGGTGTTCGCTCAATATAACGTCAGCTTGGAGTCCGTTGTGCAGCAGCCGAACGAGCACAACCCGGACGCGGAGATTATTATCGTTACGCACAATGCGAGCAAAGCCAGCATGGATGAAGTGCTGAATCACTTTGAAGGCCTGGAAGTCATTCGCCGAATTAAAAGTGTTTACCGCGTTGAAGGATAAGGATTGGAAAACATTAAATCAACATATATAATTTTTTTATAAGAAAAGGAGAACATGAGAGATGCCGTATGAAGGATTGCTTCAAACCTACCGAGAATATTTGCCGGTAAATGAGCGTACCCCGCTGCTAACGCTTAAGGAAGGGAATACCCCGCTCATCAAAGCCGTGAATCTATCCGAAGAGCTCGGAATCGATTTGCATTTCAAATTCGAAGGGCTGAACCCGACAGGTTCATTCAAAGACCGCGGGATGGTCATGGCCGTTGCGAAAGCAATGGAAGAAGGAAGCCGTACCATCATGTGCGCTTCTACGGGCAATACATCGGCAGCCGCTGCTGCTTATGCCGCTCGCGGCGGATTAAACTGCATCGTGATCATTCCGAACAACAATATCGCGCTGGGCAAGCTCGCGCAGGCGATGATTTACGGAGCGAAAGTGATCGCGATTGAAGGGAACTTTGACCGCGCGCTGGAAATCGTACGCGAGATCACGGCCAAGCATCCGATTTCGCTGGTAAACTCCGTGAATCCTTATCGAATCGAAGGCCAGAAGACGGCTGCATTCGAAGTTGTTGACCAGTTGGGCAAAGCTCCGGACGTACTGGCCATTCCGGTCGGTAATGCGGGGAACATCTCCGCTTACTGGAAAGGATTTAAAGAATACCACGCAGCGGGCAAATCCACTTCCCTGCCGAAGATGCTTGGATTCGAGGCGGAAGGCGCCATGGCTATCGTCAAGGGAGAGCCTATTCCGAATCCGGAAACGGTAGCGACGGCCATCCGCATCGGGAACCCGGCCAGTTGGAAAACCGCGGTTGCGGCGGCTGAGGAATCCGGTGGACAAATTAACTACGTCACGGACGAGGAAATCTTGGAAGCATACCGCAAAATCGCATCGCGTGAGGGGATTTTTGCCGAGCCAGGATCGGCTGCCTCCATCGCAGGCGTTTATAAAATGAAGCGAGAGGGATATTTTAAAGGTGGAGAATCCGTTGTCTGTGTGCTGACAGGACATGGGCTGAAAGATCCGAATATCGCGATTTCTACCGTGAACGCCGAACCGCTCGTCGTATCGGATACGGAGTCGGCCGTAATGGATGCCATTGCTAAGCTTGAAGGAGCTGCTCGGGTATGAGTTTGTCCCAAGGAGTCCGGGTGAAGGTTCCGGCCAGCACGGCTAATTTGGGACCCGGATTCGATACGCTCGGCATGGCATTGTCCCTGTATTCCTGGATCGAGATGAAAGCGTCGGAGAAGACCGTGTTCCATCTTCATGGCAATGAGATGGGCGGTCTGCCGACCGATAAGAGCAACCTGATCTATAAGGTGGCCCAAATGGTTTTTGAAGAAGCGGGACAGGCAGTTCCTGATCTCGAGATTTCCATGTATTCCGAAATTCCGCTCACCCGCGGCCTTGGCAGCAGCGCATCGGCGATCGTAGGCGCGCTGGCTGCAGCCAATGCTCTAATCGAGTCACCCCTGCCGGATTCCAAGCTTTTCGATATGGCGACGAATCTTGAGAAGCATCCTGATAATGTGGGGGCTTCTTTATTTGGAGGAATCATTGCGGCCGTATGGGATGGATCCCATGCGGATTATATGCGCATTGAACCTCCGGCGGACCTCGGAACGCTCGTGGTGATTCCCGATTTCGAGCTTGCGACATCCAAAGCAAGGGAAGCGCTGCCCGCCCAGGTCAGTTTAGCGGATGCTGTATATAATATTAGTCGGTCCTCCTTGATGGCCGCTGCTCTTTCGGCAGGCAGGCTGGACTTGATTCGTGCCGCGATGAAAGACCGGATTCATCAACCATATCGTGCCCCGCTTGTACCGGGAATGTCCAGGATTTTGGCCGAAGCGCCTGATCACGGAGCACTCGGCATCGCACTGAGCGGAGCGGGTCCGACAATGATTGCACTAGTGGACCGGAACGAACCGCGTGCAGAAGAATTGAGCACTTTTCTTACGGAGACGATGAAGGCGGAAGGAATCCGGTCTTCGTGCTACCCATTGAATCCAGTTGCGGAAGGCGTCCAGCTCTTGGATGATATCAACAATAGATCCTTTTTGGATATGATTAGAGGGGAAGTTACCGCATGAAAAAAATAGCCTTGTTGCCCTCAGGATCGGTATCTCATGAAGCGATACTTTATCTCCTAAATGGTGAGCCGGTGGAATTTGTCCACCATAAACTGATCTCTGATGTATTTATGTCAACAGTAGAAGGGAAAAGCGATTACAGCGTGATCCCGATCGAGAACACCATCGAAGGCTCCGTGAGCCTTCATATGGATTGGCTGGTCAATGAGGTGGATCTGCCGATGCAGGTGGAGTGGGTCTATCCCTCCATTCAGAACCTGATCGGTAATGCCGCCGAATTCCGTTCAAGTGACGGAACGATGGATTACAGTCAGATCAAAAAAATCTGGTCCCACCAAGTTGCGACCGCCCAGTGTCGTCAGTTCCTTGCGAAGGCTGCACCGCAGGCTGAGTTGGAGCAAGTGGGCAGCACCTCCGAAGGGGTTAAGATCGTAAAGGAGAATCCCGGCCGGGGATGGGCGGCAATCGGCACTTCGCTAGGCGCGGCCACCCACGAATTAAACGTGCTTGCCGAGCGTATTACCGACCATGATAACAATTACACACGGTTCGTGCTGATCGGACGCGAGCCGATATTGGTCAACCGTTCGCCGGAACATATCAAGACCAGCATTCTCGTAACGCTTCCAGAAGACGTGCCGGGAGCGCTGCACCAGGTGCTTTCCGCTTTTGCGTGGCGCCGCCTGAACCTGTCGCGGATCGAATCCCGTCCAACGAAGAAGAAGCTCGGTAATTACTATTTTTATATCGATGTCATGGCCGCAGCGGATTCCGTTCTGCTGGTCGCCGCCATGGGAGAGATTGAAGCGCTGGGATGTCTGGTTCGAGTGCTGGGCTCTTATCCGGGCTATGCCTATGAGAGTGAGAAAATGGAGGTTAAGTAAATGTCGGAGCAATGGATCTATCTAGATGGAGAATATGTTACAAAAGAGAATGCTAAAGTATCCGTTTTTGACCATGGGTTTCTGTACGGAGACGGCATATTCGAAGGCATTCGAATATACAACGGCAACATCTTTAAGTGCAAAGAGCACTTGGACCGGCTGTATGATTCCGCCAAGTCCATCGATTTAGTCATCCCCCTGGCATATGAAGAACTGCTGGAGGCTATGGCCGAAACCATTCGACGCAATGACATGCGGAATGGGTATATCCGTATCGTGGTATCCCGCGGTGCCGGCAACTTGGGGCTGGATCCGCGCCGCTGCCCTAAACCGACCGTGTTGATCATTGTGGAGCAGCTGGCGATTTATTCCGAAGAAGCTTATCTCAATGGCCTGAAGGCCGTTTCCGTTGCCCAGCGGCGCAACATACCGGATGCGCTTAACCCGAAAATCAAATCCTTGAACTATTTGAACAATATCCTCGTGAAGATCCAATCCAACTTTGCGGGAGCGGATGAGGCTATTATGATGAACGCGCAGGGATATGTGACGGAAGGCTCCGGGGACAACATTTTCATCGTCAAAAACGGCGTGGTCACTACGCCTCCGTGCTATCTTGGCGCACTTGAAGGCATTACGCGTCAAGCCATTATCGACTTATGCGAGAAACTCGGCATTAAACTGAAGGAAGAGCCGTTCAGCATGCATGACGTATATATTGCGGACGAAGTCTTTTTTACGGGCACGGCTGCTGAGGTCATTGCGGCCCGCGAAATTGACGGACGGATCATCGGAAAAGGCCAGGCTGGTCCCGTTACGCTGCAATTGCTGGAGGAATTCCGCAAAATTGTGGATCAAGACGGCTATAAAGTATGGGAATCCTAGGGTTTTAGGACAACTAAATAAACGACTTAAACCATCCTTTCATGTCGATGAAAGGATTTTTTTTGCCCAGAGGGATGTCAATCGCCCATTCCGTGCATAGGATGTAGTAACGAAAGCGGGCGAATTACATGACGCCTAGAAGAGTGTAGGAGGTTTTAGCGGCGTGAAGATACACATCGTCAAGGAAGGCGACACCCTATATGAGCTGTCCAAAAAATACGACGTACCTTTAGCGAAAATCATCGATGCCAATCCACAGCTGGTGGATCCGAATAAGCTCGATGTCGGTGCCAAAATCAAAGTTCCGACCGAGCCCGTTCAGGTCCCTGACGGCAGCCAACCCATTATCCATAAGCATACGGTAAAGCAGGGAGATTCCCTCTGGAAACTGTCCAAGGCATGGGGAGTCACTCTGAAGGAAATCATCAATGCCAATCCGCAGCTTAAAAATCCGAATGCCCTGCTGGTGGGAGAAGTCGTCAACATCCCTTCATCAGGCGGTTCTATGGAGTCCGACGTTGATGACGGGGTTTCCATGAGCAGTGGCAGCGGTGCAGCTGCAGGCAAGAAGAAACCCGGCAGCAAGGATTACACCGGAGTTAAGGAAGAAATAACAGCGCCGATCGAGCAGCCTCCGGTCGTTCCTGAGGTTAAGGAGCCTGAGCCGCCGATTCTGCCGAAGCTTCCGGAAATTTCGCCTTTCCCCGAGGAGCCTAAGAAAATGGAACCGGAATACAAACCGGAGATATTACCTGAAATCAAGAAGCCGATCATCATGCCGGAAATCAAGAAACCAGAGATTATGCCAGAGGTGAAAAAAACGGAAGTGATGCCGGAATTTAAAATGCCCGTAATCATGCCAGAGTTCAAACCCGAAATCAAACCCGAATTCAAACCGGAGTTCAAGCCAGAGTTCAAGCCAGAGTTTAAACCAGAGTTTAAACCCGAATTCATATCTCCATATAAACCTATGGAGCCGGAGTATACGTATCCTGTCAAAACCATGCCGTTACCGCATCCTGTTCATCCCATAGCCGAACCATGTCCGCCATTTGCCCAGATGCCGATGCAAATGATGCCGCATCCGTGTCCGGAGTTTCCTTTTAAAGAGGCACCCGCATTTGCAATGCCTCCGTTCGGTCTTCATGAAGGCCCCAGCGGGTGTCATGAGCCTATGAAATGGTCAGGCGCTGATTATGGGAATGCCGTCCATCCGTATCACAACATGCCGCAAGAAGCGATGCCGGTTTCCTACAATGAAGGCTGGGGAAGTACAGTTTCAGGATATCCGGGCGTTTCTGAACAGCCGATGAGCATGGAATATTCCCAGTTCTCGATCACGGAATCTTATACAGGGAATATGGTTTCCGACTACCATCCATATCCTGAGCATCATCATACCGCAATGACCTATGGTTATGTTCCGTCTCCTTGCGGATGCCACGGGGGAGAAGTGGGTTCCCACCATCACATGCCGCATTTCGGGTACCCACAACATGGGCATCGTCCGTACGCGCCTGACATGGGGGCACCGTATCAACCGTGGCAGGGGGGAATGAACTACAGTGCTGGCGCATACGGCTCTCCGTCTGCACCTATGGGAACACATGGAGCCTATCCTTCATTTGTAAATCCATATGAACCGAACTGGAATGATCGACAAAATGACCAGCCGATCGATTCCGAATTCAATGCTGCAGCTCCTTTCGAAGCGAAGCAAAGCAATGTGACGGTTAGCAGTGAACTTGAAAACGGTACGGGGCCATCCATATCCGGAGAGGCCGGCATTGAAGAGAATAACAAGCCGAAAGCCAAAGTCCATCGTCAGCAAGCCAAAACAGGACCGGCAGCCAAGAAATCTCGCAGGCCGCAATCTTCTGCTAAAACCAAGCGCGACAATCCTTGGATTAGGGGTTAAATCCTTATGTTGTGATTATAGTTAACAAGAGGGGACCGATTTTCGGTCTCTTTTTGTTGACTGTATTTTTGTTGACTGTATGATGTATTGTCTATGAATCTCTTCATCGTTAGCAGGCAATATAAAAGAATGATCACTTGGAATAAATTGTGTATTGCCTTCGAATCGATAAATATGATAAATTATAAATCCAGTCGCGAAACGTAAGGTTGCGCTGGAGCAGAGGTCAGCCGAGAGTGATGAAGAACATTAAAAACTTCCTAAAAAACCTCTTGCATTATCGAAACAAACATGATATATTATAAGAGTTGCTGATGCGAACGAGATTCGCCGGCGACGAAGAAGTTGATCTTTGAAAACTGAACAACGAGTGAGTAAAACGAACCACTTCGGTGGGGAGTTGAAATAGAGAATTGAACAAATTCTCGTCAGTTAAGAAATGAGCAAGTCAAACTTTATTGGAGAGTTTGATCCTGGCTCAGGACGAACGCTGGCGGCGTGCCTAATACATGCAAGTCGAGCGGACTTGATGGAGTGCTTGCACTCCTGAAGGTTAGCGGCGGACGGGTGAGTAACACGTAGGCAACCTGCCCTCAAGACTGGGATAACTACCGGAAACGGTAGCTAATACCGGATAATTTATTTTGCAGCATTGTGAGATAATGAAAGGCGGAGCA
>NZ_FNZO01000009.1:0-274637 GCF_900109305.1 Paenibacillus sp. cl141a | reverse complement strand
GGAGAGGTGTCCGAGTTGGCCGAAGGAGCACGATTGGAAATCGTGTAGGCGCCAAAAGCGTCTCGAGGGTTCGAATCCCTCTCTCTCCGCCAGCAAGGACTTTATATACGGCCCGTTGGTCAAGGGGTTAAGACACCTCCCTTTCACGGAGGTAACAGGGGTTCGAATCCCCTACGGGTCACCACTTTCTTTCATGCATCAGGGGATGAGAAACCCGTCGGTTCGTCGGAGGATAACTTCGTAAGCATAGACTTCGCAGTCTCGAACGAAGCGAGAGTATCCCCTACGGGTCACCACTTTCTTTAATGCATGTAACAATCCAGATGGAGGCTTAGCTCAGCTGGGAGAGCATCTGCCTTACAAGCAGAGGGTCGGGGGTTCGATCCCCTCAGCCTCCACCATAATTCATCCCCATAAAGTGAAGCTCACGCTTCGCAGGTAATTCCGATTACTTTTCGGGGATCTCATACAAGCAATCCTTTTAATGACGCGGGGTGGAGCAGTTCGGTAGCTCGTCGGGCTCATAACCCGAAGGTCGTAGGTTCAAATCCTGCCCCCGCAACCAAATTATATCGCAATAGCGATAATGCCTCTTGGAACTGTGGTGTAGAGGCCTAACATGCCTGCCTGTCACGCAGGAGATCGCGGGTTCGAATCCCGTCAGTTCCGCCATTCTTATTAGCTTCAGGGATGAGAATCCATATTGGGTTCGTCGGAGCTTAGCTTCGTTAGCATAGACTTCGCAGTCTCGAACGAAGAGAGAGTATCCCGTCAGTTCCGCCATTCTTTAACTCTTAGTGATAAGAGCCATTAGCTCAGTTGGTAGAGCACCTGACTTTTAATCAGGGTGTCGAAGGTTCGAGTCCTTCATGGCTCACCATCTTTACCAAGAGAGCTGGAATTGGAATACATATCATATTTGCGGACGTGGCTCAGCGGTAGAGCATCGCCTTGCCAAGGCGAGGGTCGCGGGTTCGATTCCCGTCGTCCGCTCCATTTTGCGCCCTTAGCTCAGCTGGATAGAGCGTTTGACTACGAATCAAAAGGTCGGGAGTTCGAATCTCTCAGGGCGTGCCATTTTTACAAACATATGCTTAACTTATGAAATTTCTTTGTGCCGGTGTGGCGGAATTGGCAGACGCGCGCGACTCAAAATCGTGAGGGAAACCGTGGGGGTTCGAGTCCCTTCACCGGCATTAATTAACGGGATGTAGCTCAGCTTGGTAGAGCACCTGGTTTGGGACCAGGGGGTCGCATGTTCAAATCGTGTCATCCCGATTCGAACCGAAAGATCGCTTTCAGTATATCTGAAGGCGGTCTTTCTTTGTTATGGATAGAAAATGATACCAACGGTAAGAGCGGAACTGAATATTTTGACAGCATCCCGGTCACAATATGAAAAACATTGAATAGAAGGGGATAACCTTGAGTGTTTTTCATTTCTTCAAGAAACTGTTCAGAAAACGTTGGAGACGTTGGAGACGCGCGATTTGGTCTAGTTCGATCGTAGTGCTCGTAGGTGTCATGGTATGGTCCGGCCAGAATATAACCGATCAGATGAAGAGGCTGCTCACCGCTCCTTTCGATGAAACGCCGCTGGCTGTGGAAACGATGCAATACTTGCAAATCGAGGATGATAAGCAGGAGGAACGCAGGCAGGATCAGAGGGAATTCATGCAGAAGCTGAATACCTCGAAGGGAAAGAAGCATGTTCATGTCCGCATCACGTATGTCTGCGGCATTGAAGAGCAGGATATGGGAAAGCTCACGGCGGACGGCATTTATGAACTGATGAATAAAAATCCTTTATGGCAGGGGCGATTGGATAATAGAGGAAATGTCTGGCTCGAGCAAACCGTATCCGACCTTTCACCCGCCTGCAAGCGGCAAGCCTATATGAGCATCGATGCCAACGGGAACTTGACGTTGTTTGACGGCCCGCCGGAAGAAGAGAAGGTCATGCGCACCTTCTTCCAACTGGATGTCGGCTCGATGGAATCCTCTTTGCCTAAAGACGTGATTCAACAGCTTGAAGAAGGTATTCGGATTCAAGACATGGAAGAGTACAACAGTGTACTGTCAACCTTTAGCGACTATGCACGGGATATGGCCGAAAATGTCATGAGCCCTAGCCCTTGAAACGTCTATGCTTGTCGCTTCATCACCGAAGTCGCAGCTGCCCGGAATTTTTCCGGGCGGTTTTTTTTGGTGTTTCGCCGTTCCATTGGCGGTGCCGTCATGGAGGACATAGAACTGTGGCTTATGGGATCAAAGTTTTTCCTCAACTGAGGCCGAACTTTTGTTATAATGGGAGAACGATACATATGTTCGCTTCATCAGAGGAGAGATTGGTTTGCGCATTTTAGGAATCGACCCGGGGATTGCGATTGTGGGTTTCGGGTTTGTCGATAAGGTTGGAAGCAAAGTTACGCCGGTCCAGTATGGCTGCATCCAGACGGAAGCTCATACACCGGATGAAGAGAGGCTGCACCACGTGTATGAAGGCATGCTGCAGCTTATCGATAAATACGAGCCGGAGGCCGTTGCGTTCGAGAAATTGTTTTTTAACCGCAACGTCACCACCGCGATGTCCGTATCCCAGGCGAGAGGAGTCCTCATATTGGCGGCGGTCCAGCGCGGACTCCCGATTGCAGAATATACGCCTATGCAGGTTAAGCAGGCCATCGTCGGTTATGGCAAGGCGGAGAAGAAGCAGGTACAGGAAATGGTCAGGATGTTCCTGAAGCTGCAGAGCATCCCCAAGCCCGATGATGTGGCGGATGCTCTGGCCGTGGCAATCTGCCACGCCCATTCCTACACACTTAATTCCAAATTAAATGAGGTATTGCGAAAATGATCGATTTTTTACGGGGACAGGTTGTCCATTTAGAGAGTGAATATATTGTGCTGGATGTTCAAGGCGTAGGATACCGGGTGTTTTGTCCGAATCCGTATGCTTTCGCCAAAACGGAAGGAACCGTGACGGTCTTCACCCATCATCACGTCCGTGAGGATGCCATTCTGCTGTTTGGGTTCCCGACAAGGGAAGAGCAGAAGCTGTTCCGTAAGCTGATCGAGGTCTCGGGAATCGGCCCGCGCGTGGCGCTCGGCATACTCGGCGGAGGCTCCCCGGATCATGTGGTTTCCGCGATTTATCAAGAGAATATATCCTTCTTGATCAAACTTCCGGGAATCGGCAAGAAAACAGCGCAGCGCATGATTCTGGATCTTAAAGATAAGCTTGAAGGATTCGGGAATGCGAGCATGATGACCGGTCTTTTTGCCATCCAGGAGCCGGAATCGGATGATGGCGGCTCGGCATGGTCCGAGGCCCGCGAGGGCTTGAAGGCGCTGGGTTATACGGATAGCGAGCTGGACAAAGTATGGCTGAAGATCAAGGATTCCGGCGCAAGCGGCGAATCCGTCGATGTGCTCATGAAACGGGCACTGCAGCAGCTTTTCGCTGGATAGATAGAGAATCGCTGCAAGAGAGGAGTTATATAGATGGACGATCGAATTATTTCCGCCAATCTGATGATGGACGAACAGGCTGTCGAACTTAGTCTGCGTCCGCGTTATTTGGCTGAATATATAGGACAGAATCAAGTAAAGGAAAATTTGAAGGTATATATCGAGGCTGCAAAAATGCGCAACGAGGCGCTTGACCACGTGCTGCTGTACGGTCCTCCGGGACTTGGCAAAACGACGCTGGCCAATATTATCGCCAATGAGCTTGGCGTTAATCTGCGGACGACGTCAGGCCCGGCCATCGAACGACCTGGCGATTTGGCGGCGCTTCTGACCAATCTGCAGGAAGGAGACGTCCTGTTTATTGACGAGATCCACCGGCTGCACCGGACGGTAGAGGAAGTGATGTATCCGGCCATGGAGGATTTTGCCCTGGATATTATGATCGGGAAAGGACCGAGCGCACGCTCCGTTCGCCTGGATCTCCCGCCGTTCACCCTGATTGGCGCCACAACCCGGGCTGGCTTGCTCTCAGCGCCGCTGAGGGACCGTTTCGGTGTGGTAAGCCGTCTGGAATTCTATACGGTAGATGAGCTGAGCTACATTGTGTCACGCAATGCCGATCTTTTGGGGATCGAGATATTGGGAGAGGCCGCAGAAGAGATTGCCCTAAGATCCCGGGGGACCCCGCGCATTGCGAACCGCCTCTTGAAACGGGTCCGCGATTATGCGCAGGTTCGGGGCGACGGCATGATTACGCCAAGCATCGCGCAGGAAGCGCTGAAGATGCTCCAAATCGATCCGATGGGCCTGGATTTTATCGATCACAAAATGCTGAACGCCATGATCAAGAGCTTCCGCGGGGGACCTGTGGGACTGGATACCATTGCCGCAACCATCGGGGAAGAAAGCCAAACCATTGAGGATGTTTATGAACCGTATCTTCTGCAGATCGGTTATTTGCAGCGAACGCCGCGGGGACGCGTCGTAACGCCTACAGCTTATCAGCATTTAGGCATTCCCTTTCCGGAGGATCGCCGCTAGCTGAAGGAATCATGACATTTATGCCTTAAACCATATCCAATTAGTTACAGGAGGAAAACATACATGGATA
Source organism: Paenibacillus sp. cl141a (assembly GCF_900109305.1). Taxonomy (NCBI): domain Bacteria; kingdom Bacillati; phylum Bacillota; class Bacilli; order Caryophanales; family Paenibacillaceae; genus Paenibacillus; species Paenibacillus sp. cl141a. The sequence goes on along the minus strand of NZ_FNZO01000009.1, from coordinate 270,055 downwards.
GGAACTGGACGAAATCATTATTCGGTTGGACCACCAAAGGACTCTTGTCGCTGGCTGTTGCCGGAAGCATATGGAGCGCGCCCGCCGTGCAAGCAGCCGCTCCTTCGTTAGATACGATACGGGTTGCGATGTTCCTGGATCTGGGAAGCCAGTATAAATCGACGACCAATGCCGTGACGCTGAAATCCGCCGAGGCACTGACCGCATCGCTGCTTGCTTCCGGTACTCATCAGACCCTGATGAGTATCCCTGCGAACCAGCAGGTCCGGATGAGCGTGGATACATACCGCGTTAAGGTGCTTGAGACAACGGATTGGAAAGCCGCTTCGGAAGCAGCGAAAAAGCTGCAGGCGACAAGTGACCAGCCGATGCTGTTTGCGGATGGCAAGGTGTACAAGCTGTACGCCGGGATGTACGGTACAGAAAAAGCGGCCGCGGATGCGGCTGCTCGGATAGCGAAGACAGCGGCTGCATATCTGAATGGGCAAACGCCAGCCGTTAAAGGCGCCCTGCATTTGTCTGCCGGATCGTACGGATCGGAGACGGAGGCAGAGACCGTGCGTAAGGCGTACGCCGATGCCGGTCTGGATGCATTCAATGTTATGGTGCCGACCGGGGGAACTTCGGCTTATGAAGTGTGGGTAGGCGAAGCGGCAAACACGGCCGATCTCGCCGCTGTCAAGACAGAAGCTGCCAAAGTATCCGGCGGCCTGGTTGAACAGAACGCCAAAACGCCGGGGCTTATCATAAGAAGTGACGTAAGCCTGAATCTGGCGGCTCCCCAAGGGGTGGCGCATTACATGCTGTCAGGTAATCAATCCGTTCTGCGGGTTGACGGGAAATCTGGTGCGGGAACGAATGTGAAGGAACGATCCGATCGCTCATATCGAGGCGCTTTGGAGATCGGGCAAAAGAACGGTCAATTATACCTCGTCAACGAATTGCCGTTCCAACAGTACTTATACTCCGTCGTGGGGGCGGAGGTGCCGTCTTCTTGGGGAACCGAGGCTCTAAAAGCACAGGCCGTGGCAGCGCGCAGCTATGCGCTCTTCCAAGGAAATAAGTTCGAAGTAGCTCATGTCGTGGACACCACGCTGAGCCAGGCTTATTATGGGACAGCTTATGAGTATCCGAGCATTATTCAGGCAGTGGATGCAACCGATGGCGAAGTCGTCATGAAAGACGGTAAAATCGTGGAAACCGTGTTTTCCTCCAACAGCGGCGGGATGACGGCGGACTCCACCGAAGTCTGGGGCAATCGTAACGATCTGTTTGCCGCGGTGGAAAGCCCTGGCGACTCCTCGTCGCAGGCCGCGCTTAAAGCTTGGTATTATGTGCTTCTTCCGAGTGGCATTACGGGTTATGTGCGTGAGGATAATGTAAAGGAAACCGGCAATGCAACATCGGCAGGTCTTCCTTATATGACTGTTACCGCGAAAGATACCAACGTGCGCCCGCTGCCGCTGATCCAATCGAACGTTGAGCCCGTAAGCAAGATGAATCCGGGAGAAACGGCCGTCGTCCTGGACAAAGTCGCGGAATCCAACAGCTTCGAGTGGGTTCGAGGCCCTTATACTTCGGATCAATTGCTGGCCACTTTAAAAGGAAAAACCGCCAATAGCCTGCCGGCCTCCATTGCTTCGCTGGATGTAACGGAACGAGGCCCATCGGGGCGGGCTCTTACGGTGAAAGCCAACGGCCAAGTGCTGGACGTAAAATATCCGGATATGTTCCGGTCGGCTTTTAACGGTCTTCCAAGCACATTGTTTGATATTGAATCGACCGGAAGTTATACTGTATTGAGCGCGAATGGTGCGGTATCAACGATTTCGAGCGGTCAAACGGTATCCGTCATTTCCGGAAGCGGAAACGGTAACGTCAAAGGCTCCGGCACCGTCGTGATGAATGGAACGGGGACAGCACGCGTAATCGAAAGCTCTCCGGGCTTTAAATTTACCGGTAAAGGCTTCGGCCACGGACTGGGCATGTCGCAATGGGGTGCCAAAGGAATGGCTGACGAAGGGTATGATTATAAGCAGATACTCCAACACTATTACCGCAACACGACTATAACGAAGGACTGACCGACATGAATGTGGATTTGTATGATTTTGAATTACCTGAACACTTAATTGCGCAGACGCCGCTGCTGGATCGAAGTTCTTCCAGGCTTCTCACGCTGAACAAAGAGAGCGGACAGATTAGCCATCAGACGTTTGCGGATATCATAGACAGCTTGAATCCGGGCGACACGCTCGTATTAAACGACACGAAGGTGATCCCGGCCCGATTGTTCGGCGAAAAGGAGGATACCGGCGCGAAAGCCGAAGTCCTTCTGCTGAAGAATATGGGAGAAGACCGCTGGGAAGCACTCGTAAAACCCGGCAAGAAGCTGAAAAAGGGAAACGTGATTTCCTTTGGCGATGGGAAACTAAAGGCGGTCATTGAGGAGGAAGGAGAAATGGGTGCTCGCACCTTGTCCTTCTCGTATAAGGGGATTTTCCAAGAAATCCTGGATGAACTGGGCCAAATGCCGCTCCCGCCCTATATTAAGGAAAAGCTGGATGATCGCGATCGTTATCAGACCGTATACGCGAAGCATGAAGGATCCGCAGCAGCGCCGACGGCCGGCCTTCATTTCACGGAGGCTCTCCTGGAACAAATCCGGGCCAAGGGAGTGGACATCGCCTTCATCACTTTACATGTGGGACTGGGAACATTCCGCCCGATGTCCGTGGACCAGGTGGAGGACCATGTCATGCATGAAGAGTACTATTCCTTATCCCAAGAAACGGCAGACCTGTTGAATGAAACGAAACGGCGCGGCGGCCGGATTATCGCCGTAGGAACGACCTCCTGCAGAACGCTGGAGACGGTAGGCTCACAGTTAAAGGGCGAGCCTCTGCGCGAGAGCAGCGGCTGGACAAGCATTTTTATTTATCCGGGATACTCTTTTACCGTGGTGGATGCGCTGATTACGAATTTTCATCTGCCGAAATCCACGCTGGTCATGCTGGTCAGCGCGCTGGCCGGACGCGATCACATCCTGCATGCGTACAAGGAAGCCGTTGACAAAGAATACCGTTTCTTCAGCTTTGGCGACGCGATGTTTATCTATTAATTTCGGAGGTTGGTTATTACAATGGCAGGAGCTGTTACTTATGAACATATTAAAACGTGCAAACAATCGGGCGCCAGGCTCGGCAGAGTGCACACCCCCCACGGGGTAATCGATACGCCGACATTCATGCCTGTAGGAACGTTGGCAACCGTAAAAACGATGAGCCCGGAAGAGCTTAAAGCGATGGATGCCCACATTATTTTGAGCAACACCTATCACCTCTTCCTGCGACCGGGACATGATATTGTGAAGGAAGCAGGCGGACTGCACAAATTCATGAACTGGGATCGGCCGATTTTGACCGATAGCGGCGGTTTCCAGGTATTCAGCTTGGCGGAAATGAGAAAAATATCGGAAGAGGGCGTACATTTCCGTTCGCATTTGAACGGAGATAAACTGTTCATCTCTCCGGAGGTCGCAATGGAGATTCAGAACGCGCTGGGATCTGATATTATGATGGCCTTTGATGAATGCCCGCCTTTTCCTGCGGAGTATGAGTACGTCAAACAATCCACCGAGCGGACTTCCCGCTGGGCTGAACGCTGCCTGAAGAGTCATGCCAGACCGGAGGACCAAGCCCTGTTCGGCATCGTGCAGGGAGGCATGCATGAGGATCTTCGCCGTCAGAGCGCCCGTGATTTGACTTCCATGGATTTCCCGGGTTATGCTATTGGTGGACTTAGTGTGGGAGAATCGAAGCAGCTTATGTATGAAGTGCTGGATTACACGGTGCCCCTGCTGCCGAACAATAAGCCTCGCTATTTGATGGGAGTCGGATCACCGGATGCGTTGATTGAGGGCTCGATTCGTGGTGTGGATATGTTCGATTGCGTGCTTCCGACGCGGATCGCCCGCAACGGGACAACGATGACAAGTCAAGGCCGTCTTGTCGTTCGAAATGCTCAATATGCCAGGGATTACGGACCGCTGGATCCGGAATGCGACTGCTACACTTGCCGTAACTACTCGCGTGCTTATTTACGTCATTTGATCAAGAGTGATGAAACGTTCGGATTAAGATTGACAACGTATCATAACCTTCATTTCCTGCTCAATTTGATGCGTAACGTGCGTCAGAGTATTATGGATGACCGTCTGCTTGATTTCCGCGATGAGTTTTTTGATAAGTACGGCCTACATGATAATGAAAAAGGGTTCTAAAGCAAGATCATGGCCATCATGATAAGTTTGTGAAAGGGGGGAAAGAAATGTTTGGTTCATTTGAACTCGCAGCAGCGCAAGGTCAGGGCGGAGGCATTTTGGGATTGATTTTGCCTTTCGTTCTGATGTTCGTCATCTTTTATTTTCTGCTTATCCGTCCACAGCAGAAGAAACAGAAAACAAGAAACGCAATGCTTAGCGCCTTGTCCAAAGGCGATAAAGTGGTAACGATCGGAGGCCTTCACGGGACGATCGTGGAGATTACCGACGACATCGTGGTATTGAAAGTGAACGACGTAACGAAGTTGACGTTCGACCGCAACTCGGTAAGCCATAGCGTGAATACGGATGCATAATCTCGTTTCACCTACATATGGAAAGTCATCGCTACAAACAAAGGCCGACTCCTTTTAGGAACCGGCCTTTGTTTTTTTAGCAATGGGCGTGAAGTGCACCAAAGAGTATTCGCTGTAAGGTTTTATTTTTTTAAGTTAACCCCAAACATTCCACCGATGGCGCCGGCAGCAAAAACCGTGGCTATCAGCGTCAAATCTCCGAGAGACAAGGAACTATCCAAGGCTAGAAAGCCGATGACGAGCAGCGTAATCCCATATACCAGCCCGGTCAGGCAGCCATAATACCACCCTTTGTTGCCTGCGCGTTTACCGCTCACACAGCCCCCAATAAAGGCCGCGACGGCATGTACCAGAAACGTGTAGAACGATAAATCATCCTCGGCCAGTCCGCTGCCCCATAGCAGCAGGGATAGCGCTAATGCGCCAAGAAACATCCAGAAATAAGAATACAATAGTCCTGAAAGAATCGGATTGTTGATCCTGAAGGTGAATACTCGCCGGATCGGTTCCATGAATCATCCCCCTTAACAAATCTTGATAATTTCATTGTATGGCCAAGCCTGTACATATAGTACAAACTGAACATTTTGCATCGGGTTTTGCAGGATTACCATTAATTAATCAGTTGTAATCGAATGGGAAGAGCTGCGGCAGGCCAGAATAGCTGTACATGAGAATGTTCGACAAGCTAGGGAGGGATTGTTTATGTCTCATATGACTATTCTGATTCTGCGGACCGTTCTGATGTATGTGGTCATCTTTGTTACTATGAGAATCATGGGCAAACGGGAAATCGGAAAGCTGTCTATCTTCGATTTGGTCATATCCGTCATGATCGCAGAGATCGCCGTTTTTGTCCTCGAAGATGTCCATAAACCGATTTGGGACGGACTAGCTCCTATCGCCGTGTTGGTTGCCATTCAGGTAGGACTTGCCTTTATCGGCCTGAAAAATCGAAGCATACGGCTGTTTGCGGACGGAAAACCCAGCGTACTGGTATCCCGAGGCAAGCTTCACCGCAAGGAGATGTCAAAGCTTCGCTACAATCTGGATGATCTGATGCAGCAATTAAGGGGGAAGGATATCGACAGTTTGGCGGACGTGGAATTTGCGATTCTCGAAACTTCCGGCCAGCTCACCGTTATTCCAAAAGATGCGGATAACGGTTCGAACCGCTCGAATAGTTCATCCAGTTCTTCCAACGCCTCAAGCTCCGCTGATTCTTCAGGCACTTTATCCAAGGCCAAATCCGAAACAGGAAACCCTACCGTTGTTGATATTCCATACGATAAAATTACGTATGAAGGACTGCCCATTCCGCTTATTTTGGATGGAAAGGTACAGGACGAGAACCTTGAACTAATTGAAAAAACACGGTTCTGGCTAAAAAACGAGATTCAAAACCACGGAGCCAAAGATTTTAAGGATATCTTCCTATGCTCCATCGACCATAAAGGACGAATTTACATCGACCGCAAAGACAGGGACTAGCGGCGACTAAACTTGTTGAACCAGGTACCGACGACAGGGACGCGTTCCAGATCCCGGGGCGTTACCAGCTTGGTCATGAAAATCATGATGAAATAGACCAGAATGCCAACCACGATAGAGGCCCAAAATTGCAGCCAGGGGGTCGTCGAGAACGGAAGATGTCTGTACCCGTAAAGAACGCAGGCACCCATAATAATCATCACGGCAGCGATTTTGACATAATCGAGCAGGCGGAACCGAAAGCCGATCAGCTTGGAGAGACTGAAACCGTGAAGCAATGTTACCGCGATGCTGTTAACGATGATGGCAATGACGGCCCCTTTGATGCCGAAGGCGGGATTGGATGCCAAATAAACGATAAGGCTCATCTTGATGACCGCACCGAATAAGGTATTCAACAAAGCCCGTCCCGGACGGTCCAATGCTTGCAAGGCAGCTTGAAGCGGGGACTGCACATACAGAAACAAGGCAAAGGGCGCCATGATTTTGAGCAAATCGCTAATCTCGGCGTTGTCGTAAAGCAGCAGGCACAGCGGCTCGGCCAGGACAAACATAATGATGGCAAACGGAGCTCCCGAGACAAGAGCCAGCCGAAGGGATTGATTCATTCGCTTATGGATGGTAGGCCGGTCGTTGCGGGCCGCTGCCTCCGATAGGGAAGGCACCAGGGAGATGGCAAGGGAAACGGTCAAAGCACCGGGCAATAGCAGAAGCGGGATGATCATGCCTTGCAGAGCGCCGTATTGGGCGGTGGCCACGGAGGTTGCGATACCTGCCATGGCGAGGCTGCGATTGGTCAGTATCGTTTCCAGCAGGTAGGAGAAGGACCCCACCATCTTTCCGCCCGTTACAGGCAATGCAATGCCGAATAACCGCTTCAGGATGCCTTTATTCGAAGGAGCGTCTTCCGGCGCTTTTTTTTCAGATACGGCTTCTTGTGGTTTAGGCAAAAGTTTGTTCGTTCTTCGGCCCTCGCCGGAATATTGCAGCAGCAGCGCGATCATGCCAATCAGCTCGCCCACGGCTGTTCCAAGCATGGCCCCGGCTGCCCCGTAAGCGATGCCTTTGGGCATCAGGAGATGCGCAAACCACAACATGCATATAATTCGGACTATCGTCTCGATAACGGAGGAGCTTGCAGAGGGGATCATATTTTGTTTGCCCTGGAAATATCCCCGGTACACCGACGAAACGGCAATGATGATCATCATGGGCGTCATGCTGATGAAGGTTTGATATACACGCTCGTCCGGCAAAAGGACACCGGTTACCCAAGGAGCAAGCAGCAGACTGAGTCCCGTGAAGAGGGCTCCTGCCGTAATTGTCAGCATCAGGCTGACATGCAGAATTTGCTTGGAAGCATCAGGCTTCCCGGCACCTTCCGCTTCGGCGACCATTTTGGCAATAGCTAGCGGAATACCGCCCGTGATGATGGTCACGAGCACGATAAAGAAGGGGTACCCCAATTGGTAAATTCCGACACCCTCGGGCCCGATGATCCGGGGGAGGGCGATCCGGGGAATAAAACCGAGTAGGCGGTTTAATATGCCGGCTGCAAGTAGAATCAGCGTTCCTTTAATAAACGATTGCTTGTTCACTGTCCATCCCACTCCCTGGTTAAGGCTGAATACGTTGACACGACATGGCTATTCTTATGGATATGCCCTACCTGTCCCATCTGATGACTTTACTTTTTTTTCTGGACATGGTAGGAATAGAAGGAAAGCCATATGTCATGTCGAATGTAACTTAGGGACAACAGGGAGTCAGTGAGGAGGCCATATGCATGGAACTCGAGCAAATGAGCGAGGAAGAATTGATGAGCACCATTGAGATGGTATGCTTGAGCAAGGTTGAGGAAATGCATTTGATTGGGTACGAGTATGTGACGAGCGACGATATTTGGAACTGTGTCAGCAGCAAGTACCAAAAGGAAGGCATTCCATCCCTCCACCAATTGGTCAACGACATTCTGTCCTTGAAAGCAACAGCTTTAATGAACTATATGACAATATCAGCATATAAGGGATCTTCTTTCGATTAATCGAAGAGGTCCCTTTTGCCTTGCGGATATAAGGGTTCATCCATAAGCCCGACAAATTTTGATAAATTGACTGGGTTTTATGACATCGCTATAATAGGAATATTGAGTAAAAAGGGGGAACAAAGGACGGCATGAAGAGAATTATCAGTTTCGTCGGAACCGTGCTCGTGATCACTATTTTAATGGCCGTTACAACTCCAGGCTTGCTGAAAGACGTCCGTCTAGGTTTGGATCTAAAGGGTGGATTCGAAATCCTTTATGAAGCAGAACCGTTGATGGAAGGGCAGCAGGTTACCAAAGAAGCGCTGCAGGAAACCGCAAAGAGCTTGCAAAAGCGTGCGGATGCGATGGGAACATCGGAGCCAGAGGTCACGCCGGAAGGGGCGAACCGGATTCGCTTGAAGGTGGCGGGCGTAACGGATGAGGCCGAAGTTCGAAAAACAATGAAAGAACCTGCGAACCTCACATTCCGAAGCAATGATGGCTGTAAAGAAGGCGAGGAGTTCTGTAAAATAGAGCTCCGCGGCGACGATTTCGTCGAGAACGGCGCATCGGTAGCCTATGACCAGCTTAATCAGCCTATGATAGATATTAAAGTGAAGGACAAAGGGAAGTTTGCTGAAATTACGGAACGTCTTCTCGGTCAAGAGCTGGCTATCTTCATGGACGACCAATTGCTGTCAGCTCCGACGGTACGAGCCGTATTAACGGACGGTACCGCGCAAATTACGGGGAACTACTCGCTGGATGAAGCGAAGCAGATCCGGGATACGATCAATCTCGGCGCCCTGCCGCTGAAACTGGTCGAGAAATATTCGCAAAGCGTAGGCGCTACGCTTGGCATGCAATCTCTTACAAAAACTTTAGAAGCTGGTCTGATTGCTTCCATCGCGATTTTGCTGTTCATGATTATCCGATATCGCGTACCGGGCTTGCTGGCAAGTTTCGCACTTATTTTGCACACATGGCTGCTGATCCTTATTTTCGTTTGGGCTGACTTTACGTTGACGCTTCCAGGTATTGCGGCATTTATATTAGGTATTGGTATGGCGGTGGATGCCAACATCATCACCTATGAACGCATCCGGGAAGAGATTAAGACAGGCAAAAGTGTGCCATCTGCAGTGAAATCAGGCGGTAAATCCTCCCTGCGCGCCATTATGGACTCCAACTTGACGACGATTCTCGTTGCCGCTGTCATGTTCGGATTCGGTACCGGTGCGGTAAAAGGTTTTGCCCTTGTATTGATTTTGGAGATCATCGTTAGTATTGCCACGAACGTTTATTTCTCCCGTTTCCTGCTCAATCTGCTTGTGAATATCGGTTGGGCCCGCAAACCGAGCCATTATGGCGTAAAGGAGCGTGACATTCGTGAGCTTTAAGAACTTCGATTTCGTAGGCAAAAGCAGAATTTTCTACGTACTATCCATTGTAATTACGATTTTGGGCTTGGTTTTTCTCCTGACTCGCGGACTTAACTACGGAGTTGATTTCCAATCCGGCTCGAACGTGGATATTTCACTCTCCAAACCGTTGACCACGGAGCAAATCAATACGGTATTAGAGGAAGCCGGAATCGGGGAGGATGCGAGCGTTACACCGGGTAATGACCGCGTCAACATCCGATTCAGCGAGGTGCTGACCGAAGATCAGGATCAGAAGCTTCGTTCTGGCATCGAGAAGCTGGACGAGAAGGCAACCTTCGAAATTAATACGGTTGATCCCGAGATGGCCAAAGAGCTGGGACGAAACGCCATTTATGCCGTATTGATTTCCTGTATCGGGATTATCATTTATGTCAGCATCCGCTTTGAATGGCGGTTTGCGATTGCAGCGATCGTAGCGCTCCTGCATGATGCCTTCGTTGTCATCAGTATCTTCTCCATCCTTGGATTAGAGGTAGACCTGACATTCATCATCGCCGTCCTGACCATCATTGGTTATTCGATTAACGATACCATCGTTATCTTTGACAGGATCCGGGAGAACCTGCGGTTTACGAAGATTAAAAGAGTCTCGGATCTCAAGGATCTGGTTAACAAAAGTTTGTCGCAGACGATCGGACGCTCGATCTATACGGCCTTGTCCGTATTCATCGCTGCATTCTTCATGCTTCTCTTGGGCGGCGAGTCGATCCAGATGTTCTCGCTGGCCATTTGTATCGGTTTGGCATTCGGCGCGTATTCATCGATCTTTATCGCAAGTCCGTTGTGGCTCCTTCTTAAAGGCCGCAATGTGAGCAATAAGCCGAACTCGCCGAAGCCAAGCAAAGATAAAATCGAAATTTAATTAAACCGCTGTAGGGCGTTTGCAGTCCAGATATCAGAAGATCCTATACAAGTGAAAGCCGCGTCGCAGGCGACGCGGCTTTCTAAAGTTAGCAGCAGGCAGCATGACGAGTACAGGATCGACAGTGACATTGAGGGGGGCCTCAAGTGAGCAATGAACGCTTGAATCATACGGAGACTGTCCTATGGACAGGCATTGTAACGGATTTGGCATTAGCCTTGTGCAAAGGGATAGCCGGTTACTTATCCGGCAGCAAGGCTCTCATCGGAGATGCCCTGCATTCTGCGGCGAATGCCGTAACTTTATTGATGGATCGGTTGCCAAGCCTTGGCATATTCGGCACGAAAAGTCCGATGCGGGACAAACGGAACGTTTCGAGTACGACAGAGCCCGTCATTTCGATTTTGTTTGCCGTGTTATTGATCATGGGGGGCATTCAAATTGCGGTATCCGCAATCCAGACCATGGCATCGGATAACCTCGAGCCGCCGGCCACACCGGCGCTCCTTGCGATTTTCATATCGATGGCGGTGAACGAAGCGGTATTCCAATATCAAAGCTGGCAGATGAAAAGACTGCATGATCCCCGGTACGAAATGCTGTTGGCTGATCATCGGTTTGCCTTATATTCATCACTAACGGTATTGATCGGCGTGTCGCTATCCATGGCTGGCTCCTATTTTGAATGGTCGCCTCTATTCTACATGGATTCCATAGCGGCTCTTATCGTGGCTTGTCTCGTGGTGCGGAAAGGGTATATACTCATCGTTCATTCCGTTTACGGAACACTTGCGGAGGAGAAACGCCATGAACACGAAGCCGAATTCATGGATACAATTCAGCGGGTGCACGGCGTGATCACGATTGAGGAGCTGAAGGTTCAGGAATACGGACAGATTCGACACGTGCACATCGAAGTGAAAATCACCGTCAACCCGAGAACGTCCGTATTGGAAGCTCAGGAAATTGCCGAGCGAATCCGGAAGCTGTTGACCCATCGATTTATTCAGGTTACGGATGCCAAGGTTCACGTTGTGCCTTATGAACCCGGTTACCCGTATAAATCGAACTATGACTTGATGGACAACGATATGCCGACACTGCCGCAATAAGGGCCGGAGCTTTTAAGACAGCAGGAAATAGGCAGGAAAAGGAAGGTGAACCCCTGTGCTGTATTCCAAATATGAATGGAGAATACGAGAGGCAGCGTCAACGATCACCGAACGGCTGGCCCACGATTTGTCGCTGCCACCCATCGTGGCTTCACTCATGGCATCCCGGGGGATACAATCAGCCGAGGATGGCCGGAAATTTTTATATGGAACGTTTGAGCTGACGCACGACCCTTATCTCATGCAGGGAATGCGGGAGGCCGTGCCGCGTATCCGCAAAGCGCTGGAGGATCGGGAGCATATTCTGATCTATGGCGATTATGACGCGGACGGGGTTTCCAGCACGTCATTGATGATTCATCTGATGCGTTACTTGGGAGCATCTTATGATATTTATATCCCTCATCGATCCAATGAAGGTTATGGCTTACATAATCATGCGCTGGATTGGGCCCATCAGCAAGGGGTCAGTCTGGTGATTACCGTAGATACCGGGATTAGTGCGGTCGAGCAAATCGCGTATGCCAACGGCCTTGGCATCGACGTCATCGTCACCGACCATCATGAGCCGCCTGAGGTGCTGCCTGAGGCATATGCATTGATCAATCCGAAGATCCCGACATGCCCGTATCCCTTTAAGGGGCTGGCAGGCGTAGGCGTGGCGTACAAATTGGCACAGGCTCTCGTGGGTGAACCGCCGGAGGAATGGCTCCAGATCGTTTCGATCGGAACGATCGCTGACTTGATGCCGCTTACGGGAGAGAATCGGGTGCTTGTGAAGCACGGGATCGAATCGATGCGAAAAACGCGGTATGAAGGTATCCGCAGCTTGCTTGAGGTATCGGGAATTCATGTAGAGCAGGTGACGGCCGTTAACGTGGCCTTCTCCATGGCTCCACGGATTAACGCCAGCGGCCGTCTGGATCATGCAGGCCGTGCCGTTACGCTGCTTACTACGGAACACAAGGAAGAGGCAGAGCGCCTTGCTTGGGAGCTGGACGGGCTGAACAAGGATCGGCAGCAAGTGGTTGAAAACATCGTCCAGGAAGCGCTGGGAATGGTTCAAAACCGCTGGGGAGGGCAGGAGATCCCGCCTGTTATCGTATTGGCGGGCGAGGGCTGGAATGTCGGCGTGGTTGGCATCGTGGCTTCCAAAATCCTGGAGCGTTTTTACCGCCCCGTTGTAATACTCGGAATTGATCCCGAAACGGGAAACTGTAAAGGTTCTGCCCGTTCGATTCCGGGATTCGATATCTATGCGGCTTTACTTTCTTGCAAAGACGTCATGGACCATTTTGGCGGCCATCCTTCGGCAGCCGGCATGAGCCTTCATCGAGACCGCTTGGCGGCATTCGAACAGGGGCTTCATCGATATGCGGAGGATGCGCTCGAAGCAGAGCATCTGATTGCCGTTTGCGAAGCGGACCTGGAAGCCAGCTTGTCAGAGGTATCTGTACCCATTCTGGAACAGATGGAACAGTTAGGCCCGTTCGGCATGGCGAATGCCGTACCGAAAATTGTTTTTCGGGACGTTGTCATCAAGGACGTCCGCAAGATCGGCAAAGAGGGGAAACATCTGAAGCTTCGTTTGCAGCAAAAGCGGGAGGTTATCGATGCGATCTCATTCGGCTGGGGCCATCTTGCCGATATTCTGCCGGTGGGTTCGGTTGTGGATGTCCTTGGCGAGCTTTCCGTCAATGAATGGAACGGGAGCCGTAAAGTGCAGCTCATGATTCAGGATATCTGCGCCCCATATCAGCAGGTGTTTGATTACCGCGGGATCAAAGAGCCGATCCGGGAGATCCAGAGGTGGAGAGCTGAACTGGAGCCGCATCTGAAGTGCCCGGCTGTCCGTTCCGCGGCGGTGTACGCAAAAGATTCACATCCGGAAATAAAAAGTCAATTGTATGATATGTGCCTTTGGGTATATGATAGGAATGCTGGCATCGTGCCGGATAATGAAATCGCCGCGAGCGGCAATCAAGAAGATATTTCCGTTTTGTTCGTACTGGATGTACCGGAGACGGCTGAGCAACTCGCTGCATTCATGTCAGCCTTCCATTCCGTTCCCAATATATTTATGTTACATCCGACCCGGAACCTTCGCGAACGGCTGCAAATTCCGGACCGGGAACAGTTTAAGAAGCTGTACGTATCACTCGCTGGACTGACTTCCGCTCCCATGCCGGAGAAAGAGGTCGTAACACGTCTACAGAAGCAGACTTCGTTATCATCGCGTATGCTGGTCAAAGTACTGGATGTCTTTGAGGAATTGGCATTCATTCAGCGTGACCAGGGACAAATTACCTTTGTACCGAAGCCGGAGAAAAAACCGCTCGACGCTTCCCGTCACTTCCGCGAATTAAGCGACTTGGCGGATATGGAGCAGCATCTGCTGCATGCCAGTACCGAACAGTTAACCCAGTGGATGACGTCCCGTGCAAAAGGCGTATCTTAACCGCAACTATACAGGAGGAGATTATTTTGGATTTTAAAGATTATATTCGTGTCATTCCCGATTTTCCGCAAGCGGGGATCAGCTTCAAGGATATTACCACACTGCTGAAGAACGGTGAGGTATATCGCAAAGCCATCGAGGAACTGAAGGTCTTGGTTTCCGATCTCAAAATTGATGTGATAGCTGGTCCCGAAGCCCGTGGATTTGTCGTGGGTGCTCCGCTGGCTTACGCGCTTGGCGTGGGATTCGCGCCCATTCGCAAAAGCGGCAAGCTGCCTTACGAAACGATTGAAGTGGGATATGACCTCGAATACGGTAAAGATCGCTTGGCGATGCATACCGATGCAATCGAGAAAGGGCAAAATGTATTGATTGCGGATGATCTTCTTGCAACAGGCGGTACGATTGCGACTTCGGTTAACCTCATCCGTCAATTGGGCGGGAACGTTGTTGGCGCTGCTTTCATGATCGAGCTGACGGATTTGAACGGCCGCTCGAAGCTGGATGGAATCGATGTATTTACGCTGATGCAGTACGAGTAAACGACACTATTCTTCCTGATTTTCCCGGGAAATAATAAAATGCCCTAAGCAATCAGCTCAGGGCATTTTTCTGTTTGGCCATAAAGTTGTCGGTTCAATCCGGCGTTTTTTCCACGAGCGGCTCATCATTCTTTTCATTGGAGAGCCCGGTAATTTCGAAGAGTTTGAAGAGGACAGCCATTATGACACCTACGATGGTCGCCAATGCCATACCCTTCAGCTCGACCGTGTTAATCTTCAAAGTTACGCCGCTGATTCCTGTTACCAGTACAATTGTAGCCAAGATCATGTTGCTTGCTTTGGAGAAATCCACCTTCTGCTCCACGAAGATCCGAAGGCCGGAAGCTGCGATTACCCCGAACAGCAACAGAGACACGCCGCCCATAACCGGTGTTGGAATGTTCGCTACAACGGCGGAAAATGTTCCTGAGAAGGAAAGAATGATGGCAATAATGGCGGCGCCTCCGATGACAAACACGGAGTACACCTTCGTCAAAGCCATGACCCCGATATTTTCACCGTACGTTGTATTCGGCGTGGAACCAACAAATCCGGACAAGATGGTGGAAATACCGTTGCCGAGCAGGGAGCGGTGAAGGCCAGGGTCCTTGGAAAGGTCTTTGCCCACGATATTGCTGGTTACCAGCAGGTGGCCGATGTGCTCGACGATAACTACGAGCGAAACCAGAATGATGGTCCAGATCGCCCCGCTATCGAAAACCGGGGTTGTCAGCTCCGGAGCCGACAGGAACTTTGCGTTCGCAATTTTCTCCGTGTCCACGACCCCAAGCGCGAAGGAAAGCGCATATCCGACAACGATCCCGATCAGGATGTGGATAATTTTGGCGAAGCCGCGGAACAAGATGGAACCCAACACCGTAACTCCGAGGGTAACGAGCGAGATGGTAATGATTTTAGGATCGATAGATTGCCCTTCTTCCGGCAAAAAACCAGCCATGCCTGCGGCAACCGGAACCAGCTCAAGCCCGATCATCGCAATGATGGCCCCCATAACCGCAGGAGGGAATACGAAGTCGATCCATTTGGTTCCCGCATATTTAACGATGAGCGCCACAAGACAGAAGATGATCCCCGTCACGATAAAGGCGCCCAAGGCTTTGCCGTAGTTGGCTTCCGGGTCGCCGTCCAGTACGATCAGCACCGGGGCGATAAAGGCGAAGCTGGAGCCGAGGTAGGCCGGAATCTTTCCTTTACATAAAAAAATGTAGAGCAGCGTGCCGATACCGTTCATCAGCAGGATCATGCCGGGATCCACACCGAATATGTTTGGTACAAGCACCGTGCTTCCGAACATGGCAAACAAATGCTGCAGGCTCAGAAGGAACCCGGGACCAAACGGAAGCTTCTCATCTACTTGAATTTCACGTTGCAAACCATTTCACTCCTCTATAGGACTTTAAATATAGGACCGTTCGCGTACGATCTTTAATAGATTAAATACAATCGTTCGTTTTTTCAACAATAATTTTTACAGTTCGTCAAAATATCCAATTCATGTCATGTTTTGTTGTCCCCGTGCAGGAAAAGGGCATACTATAAGTGACCGAACGCTCCACATGTTGACGTATAACGCCGCAAGCGTCATAATGATAGGAAAACAATCACGAGGGAACCTGCACGTTTTGACAAGGGCGGGTTCCATTTTATATAGAAAGGGAAGAGAAGGACTCCAAAATGGGCATAGAGCGATTACTCGAAAAGGCCAGCGCCTATATAAAAGAACCCGATCTTCTCCGCATCCAGGAAGCTTATGAATTTGCGGAGCAAGCCCACCACGGACAAGTGCGGAAATCGGGAGAACCTTATATTCTTCATCCGCTTGCGGTTGCAGACATCGTGGTGAACATGCAGATGGACACATTGTCGATTATTGCTGCATTGCTTCACGATGTCGTTGAGGATACAACCGTATCGCTCGAGCAGATCCGCGAGCGTTTCGGGGATACCTGCGCAATGCTGGTGGATGGTTTAACGAAGTTGGAGCGCATCCAATTCCGATCCAAAGAAGAGCAGCAAAACGAAAATTATCGCAAGATGTTTATCGCCATGGCACGGGATATCCGCGTAATCGTCATCAAGCTGGCGGACCGGCTTCATAATATGCGCACGCTTAAGTACCAGTCCGAGGAGAGCCAGCGCCGCATTTCCTATGAAACCTTGGAAATCTTTTGTCCCATAGCCCATCGTCTCGGTATTTCCGCGATCAAATGGGAGATGGAGGACATTGCGCTTCGTTACTTGAATCCGCAGCAGTATTACCGCATTGCGAATTTGATGCACAAGAAGCGTGCGGAGCGGGAGCAGTACATCGACAACGTCATCGTCTGCATCCGCGAGAAGCTTGACGAGATGGGCATTCAAGCCGATTTGTCGGGCCGACCCAAGCATATCTACAGCGTGTTCAAGAAAATGACGGTGAAAAACAAGCAGTTTAACGAAATTTATGATCTCCTTGCAATCCGCATTATTGTGGACAATATCAAGGATTGTTATGCCACGCTCGGCATCATCCACACCCTGTGGAAGCCGATGCCTGGCCGCTTCAAAGATTATATCGCCATGCCCAAAACGAATATGTACCAGTCCCTCCACACGACGGTGGTAGGGCCTAACGGGGAGCCGACGGAGGTTCAGATCCGCACCTGGGAGATGCATCGTACGGCGGAGTTCGGTATCGCGGCACACTGGGCGTATAAAGAAGGCTCCGCAGGCAACGGGGGCAGCTTCGACAACAAGATGACGTTTTTCCGCGAGATATTGGAGCTGCAGCATGAAACCAAGGATGCGTCGGAATTTGTAGAATCTTTGAAAATGGACTTTTTCTCGGATTTGGTGTTTGTGTTTACGCCAAAAGGCGAGGTGATCGAGCTGCCTTCCGGCTCCGTTCCCCTCGATTTTGCTTACCGAATTCATACCGAAGTAGGAAACCGCACCATTGGTGCCAAGGTCAACGGAAGAATCGTTCCGCTGGATCATCAGCTCAAAACCGGCGATATCGTGGAAATATTGACGTCGAAGCATTCCTACGGTCCGAGCCAGGACTGGCTGAAGATTGCCCAATCCTCGCATGCCCGAAGTAAAATCAAGCAGTGGTTCAAGAAAGAGAAGCGCGAAGAGAATGTCGAGAAGGGCCGCGAGATGCTGGAGCGTGAAATCAAGCGCCTCGGTCTTGACGTGTCCGAGTGGACGACGGACGATAAATTAATGGAAGCGGCCAAGAAATTCGCTTTCAATGATATCGAGGATATGCTATCGGCGGTCGGCTTTGGCGGGATCACTGCCGCGCAGATCTGTACGAAGGTGACCGAGAAGCTGCGCAAGGAGCAGGAGGAAGCCAACCAGCTTGAATTAACCTCCGAGATGAAGGAAATCAAGCCGGCCGAGAAGCGCAGCCGTCCGACCAACGGCGTCCGCGTCAAAGGGATTGATAACCTGCTCGTGCGTTTCGCAAGATGCTGCAATCCCGTACCCGGCGATGATATTGTAGGCTATGTAACCCGCGGCCGCGGCGTATCGGTCCATCGTTCAGATTGTGCGAATTTGCCGACAACGGATGAGGGCGAGGATGCGGCACGCGTAATTGAGGTGGAATGGGAAACGGCCGTCGAGGCGAATTACAGCGTCGATATTGAAGTGACGGGACACGATCGAAACGGATTGTTGAACGAAGTCCTTCAGGCCGTCTCCGAGAGCAAGACGAACATTTCCGCCGTCACGGGTCGATCCGACAAGAACAAAATGGCCATGATCCACATGACCATCCTGATTCGCAATACGGATCATCTCCAATCCGTTGTGGAACGAATCAAGCGGGTGAAGGATGTGTACACCGTTCATCGGATCATGCAGTGACGGCATGATGCGCTAAGGGAATGGTCCCGGGGTTTATGACGATCCCGGTGGATGATACGAATGCGGTCTGTTATCCTGCGGGAGACAGGCCGTTTTATTTTTAAGATGAAGGAGCTAACCCTATGAGAGTGGTCATTCAACGATGCAAGAATGCGCAAGTCGCAGTGGATCATGAAATCGTCGGCAAGATTGAAGCGGGATTGATGGTACTGGTCGGCGTGACGCATGAGGATGAAGAGAAGGATGCCAAATACCTTGCCGAAAAGGTAGCAGGGCTGCGGATTTTTGAGGATGAGGAGGGAAAAATGAATTTCAGCGTCCAGGACGTGGGCGGAGCGATTCTGTCGGTGTCCCAATTTACCCTCTATGGAGACACCCGCAAAGGAAAGCGGCCGAACTTTATGGCTGCCGCAAAACCGGATGAAGCGAATGCATTGTATGAGTCGTTTAACCGCGAGCTTTCGGCGAAGGGATTGCAGGTGGAGACCGGGGTGTTCGGAGCGATGATGGACGTGTCGTTGACCAACTGGGGACCGGTGACGCTAATTATCGACAGCCGATCCTAACCTGCCTATAAAGGACGGCAGCATGCATCAAATTGGAGGGATGGGGCATCCTGAGTGAATAATCGAAGGTTGTTATTCGCAAGCAAAGGAGCCGTACGATATGCGTCAATCCCCCAAATTTTCGATATGGAGCAGTTTGCCTGCGACGGTCGGGACCGGAGGCGTCAGGGAAGCAGCTAGCACGGAACGCATGGTTTCGGCGCCGGAAGAATCGGCACAGCTCATCAGCATCAAGGGAAATATGCGGAAACAGCTGCCCCGATCGTAGATTCAGCACAGCGTCGCGTGTCATAGAGCGGATTTTTATAGGCGGAGCCTGAGATGATCTTAGGCTCCTTTTTGGCGTTCGTCCAAGCTTCCTTCGGGACAGACATCTGTTGCTGGCAAGCGCGTTCTTAGGCCTTTTTCATAAATTCCACTGTTATAAAAAAGAGATTCCAGGGTAATAACAAATCGAGGACATTTCAGGAAGGAGACATGCCAGATGAGTAAAGTAGCATTTCTACTAGCCGACCAATTCGAAGATTCCGAGATGAAAACTCCTTACGATGCCGTGAAGGAAGCGGGGCATCAGGCTGATATTATTGGATTGAAACAAGGACAAGAGGTAAAGGGCAAACAGGGCAAGGCTTCCTACACAACCGATAAAGCCATTGCGGACGTCAACATAAACGATTATGATGCGGTGGTTATTCCAGGCGGTTCTTCTCCGGAAAACTTGCGACTGGATTCCCATATATTGCAGTTTGTTGCAGCAGCGGACAAGGCGGGCAAACCGATTGCCTCGATATGCCACGGGCCGCAAATTTTGGCAAGCGCCGACCTGCTGAAGGGACGCACGATCACTTCCTATCCTCCGCTTCAGGATGATATGGTAAACGCCGGCGCCAACTTTAAGGATGAGGAAGTCGTCGTGGATCGAAATTTCATTACGTCCCGGACTCCGAAAGACGAGCCGGCCTTCGTGCGCGAGCTGTTAAAAGCGCTGTAGGCGCTAAATTAGCTGTATGGTTGTCCATGTAATACCGATCTTTCAAACACACGGGTTGAAAAAAAGGAGGAATGGACATGTCTAGACAAATTCAGGCTTATTTCAGGACGGAAGACGACGCTGAAGGCGCAAGGACGAGGCTGCTGACGTACAACACGGAACAGCTCGAGGTAGGACAGCTTCAGGATTCGGTCCGAAGCGGAGGGAATATCCTGGTGCCGCTGGTGCCATGGGGCAATGCCGGCACGGGCGGAGCTACCGCAGGGGCCACAACGATGGGGGCCCCCGGCGGCGTAGTCGGGGCTCCCGGGGTGATTGTGGGCGCAAGGGATACCAGCCGCGACATCGCCCAGGATCGGCCGGACAGCGATGATCTGCCCGGCGACGGATGGCGCGAAGCGGACGTGACCGACGGGGATTATGACGATCTCAGATATACCCTGTCCGTTAAGGTAAGGGACGAGGACTACGATCAGATCGTGCATGATTTGCGGGCGAATAACGCTTATGTGGAGCGATTTGATTAATGTCTGATTAGCGAAAGAGACGCGGCAGGCGATGAGCTGCCAAGAAGGAGCTTATCATTTTCAGGGCTTACCCAACGAAATGCAAAAAAAGGGCTGTTCCTTTGGGGGAGCGGCCCTTTTCAACTCCATGATATAAAAGCGCTTTCTTGCTTGTAATATAACTGTAATGTTTGTTCAATGTTTCTTTAATATTCCCTGTTTATAATAACAGCATGACCCCCTTTTTTATATAATATATGTTTTGGACCTACAACAGTGGTTTGTAGGTCTTTTTCTTTTTTCGGGAAATTTCTACAAAGTTTCTTGACTTTAGTGCGGCGGTTCATTAGAATCTAAAAATATAATGTTTTGGGTATACTATATTTATGAATAACGGATTTCATGACGGGAACAAGTACTCCATCCCCACAAGACCAGAGAAGAATCCCTTGGCTGTAAGGATTCGCTTGATGAGTGGACGAATGACCTCCCCGAGAACAGACGGCGAAGCAAGCACCGGTTAACCGGTGGGATAGACAGTAGCCGTACTGCGCAGCCGGGCGTTATACGGATGAAGCGGATGGTTGAACACACGTTAGGATGTGTCGCCGCCGGAATGTGGGTGGTACCACGGGTGATAAATTAAACATCTCTCGTCCCTGTTGTCTTAGGACAGCGGGACGGGAGATTTTTTAGTTTCACGGCTTGTTGAGAAATGACTCCCTAGGAGTTTTTCCATAGTTAAACAGATCTAGGCAAGGGACATGTTCAATAGGTGAGTATGTCATAGGACGCGGAGGGATGAAGATGGCAAACGAGAAATTCGAGAAACCGACGGGCACGCAGGACATCCTGCCAGGAGCCGTCGAGAAATGGCAGTTTATCGAGGAGAAGGCACGGGATCTATGCCGGAGGTACAATTACCGCGAAATTCGCACACCGATCTTCGAACAGACCGAATTGTTCGAACGCGGAGTCGGGGAAACGACGGATATCGTAGAGAAGGAAATGTACACGTTCAAGGACAAAGGGGATCGCAGCATGACCCTTCGTCCGGAAGGGACGGCAGGCGTCGTTCGGGCTTACGTGCAAAACAAGCTGTATGGAGAGCCCGATGTCACGAAGCTGTACTATATGGGGCCCATGTTCCGCTATGAGCGGCCGCAGGCGGGCCGATACCGCCAGTTCCACCAGTTCGGCGTAGAGGTGTTCGGCACCGCGGATCCGGCTATCGACGCCGAGGTCATTGCGCTGGGGTACAGCTTCTACAAGGAACTTGGACTGAACGGGGTAAAAGCAGAGATTAACTCCGTGGGAACGTCCGAGGTAAGGGCAGCTTACCGCAGCGCGCTGCTTGCTTTCCTAGAACCGATGAAAGACAGCCTTTGCTCGGACTGCCAGTCGCGCATGGAACGCAACCCGCTCCGCGTGCTGGATTGTAAGAAGGACCAAGGGAAGTTCGGTGATGCGCCTTCGATCCTGGACAGCCTGGACGAGGAGTGCAGCACGCATTTCGAGAAAGTCAAAGGGTACCTGGACGCCATGGGCATCGAGTATGAAATCAATCCAAGACTGGTTCGGGGATTGGACTACTACACGCATACCGCCTTCGAATTCAAGGCCCAGGGCATCGGCGCGATTGATACGGTAGGCGGCGGCGGACGCTTCAACGGTCTCGTCGGCCAGATCGGCGGACCGGATCAGCCGGGCATCGGATTCGGCATCGGCCTTGAGCGTATTCAATTGATTCTGGAGCATCAAGGCGTCAATCTGTCGGCCTCGAAACCGTTGGACGTTTATCTGGTGGCGCTGGGTGAAGCCGCCGAACGGGAAATGGCGAAATTGATCTACGATCTCCGCAGCAAAGGCGTGTCCGCGGAACGCGATTATCTCGGCCGGAAAATGAAAGCCCAGATGAAATCGGCCGATCGTCTGCAAGCCCGTTATACCGCCATTCTGGGCGACGACGAGCTGGAACGCGGCGAAATCGCGTTGAAGTCGATGGAGACCGGCGAGCAGCGAACCGTTAGGCTGGATAGCCTGGTACAGGAATTTGTTTAATCGCCGTAAAGCGGCTTAATTATACTAAAGGGGAATGATAACCGATGAAAAGGACGCATCATTGCGGTCACCTGACAACCGCGAACATTGGAGAAACTGTAACACTGAACGGATGGGTACAAACCCGCCGCGACTTGGGCGGCGTGCTGTTCATCGATCTGCGCGATCGCAGCGGCATCATGCAAATCGTATTTAACCCGGATTTCTCCGGCGAGGCATTGGCCGTTGCCGATAAAGTCCGCAGCGAATTCGTGGTGGCCGTATCCGGGAAAGTCGTAAAGCGTGATCCGGAAACGTTCAACCCGAACCTGCCGACAGGCGAAATCGAAGTACAAGTAACCAGCATCGAAGTGCTGAACGCAGCCAAAACGCCTCCGTTCTTTATCGAAGACGGCGTGGAAGTGGATGAGCAGCTCCGCCTGAAGTACCGTTATCTGGACCTTCGCCGTCCGGAGATGCAAAAAACGCTGATGCTGCGCTCCAAAGCATCGAAAGTATTCCGCGACTTCCTCGATGATGAGGGCTTCGTGGATGTGGAGACGCCAATTCTGACCAAGAGCTCGCCGGAAGGCGCGCGCGACTATCTCGTGCCGAGCCGCGTACACGCAGGCGAATTCTTTGCGCTTCCGCAATCCCCGCAAATCTACAAGCAGCTCCTTATGGTGAGCGGGCTTGAGCGTTACTACCAAATTGCGCGCTGCTTCCGTGACGAAGACTTGCGGGCCGACCGTCAGCCGGAGTTTACCCAGGTCGACATCGAGACATCCTTCATGGATCGGGAAGACCTGTTGAACATGATGGAGCAGCTGATGGTGAAGCTGTTCAAGGAAACCATCGGCGTTGAGCTGGCGACGCCGTTCCAGCGTATTAGCTATGCCGACGCCATGGGCAAATACGGCTCCGATAAGCCGGATCTCCGTTTCGGCATGGAACTGATCGAAATGAACGACATCGTTGCAAGCAGCGGCGTCAAAGTATTCTCTTCCGTCATTGAAAAAGGCGGCGAAGTGAAGTGTTTGAACGCTAAAGGCTGCGGCACCTGGACCCGTAAGGAAATTGACGATCTGGGACCGTATGCAGCCCGTTACGGAGCGAAGGGTCTTGCCTGGATTCAAGTGAAAGAGGGCGAATTCAAAGGGCCAATCGTGAAATTCTTCAGCGATCAGGAGATTGAAGCGGTAAGAGAACGCACGGGAGCCGAAGACGGCGACCTGCTGCTGTTCTCCGCAGACAACAAAAAAGTGGTTGCCGACGTGCTTGGCGCGCTCCGTTTGAAAATCGGACGCCAGCTTGGCCTGATCAACGACAACGAATACAAATTTGCTTGGGTGCTGGACTTCCCGCTGTTCAGCTATGACGAAGAGGCGAAGCGCTATGTGGCCGAGCATCATCCGTTCACCCGTCCAAAAGACGAGGATCTGGAATTGATGGATACGGATCCGCTTGCCGTACGCGCTGAAGCTTACGACATCGTTCTGAATGGATACGAAGTAGGCGGCGGTTCCATGCGGATTTACAAACGCGAGATCCAAGAAAAGATGTTTGCGGCTCTAGGCATGTCGCCGGAAGTGGCGCACGATAAATTCGGCTATCTTATGGACGCCTTTGAGTACGGCACGCCTCCGCACGGAGGAATCGCCTTCGGGTTGGACCGTTTGGTCATGCTGCTTGCCGGACGCACCAATCTGCGTGAAACGATTGCGTTCCCGAAAACGGCAAGCGCAACGGATCTGTTGATGGACGCTCCTTCCCAGGTGGACGGAGGACAGCTGGAGCAGCTCCATATCAAACTCGCCAAGAAGCCGGGCGACGAGAAAAAATAAGCCTGTTGTTCTTGATAAAGGAGGTTGCCTGAATTATGCTGCACCAATTTTCCCGAACGGAATTAGCCATCGGTCCCGAAGGCCTTGAAGTGATGAAGAACAGCACCGTGGCGGTGCTCGGTATCGGCGGCGTGGGTTCCATTGCGGTGGAGGCCCTCGCCCGAACCGGAGTAGGCCGCATCATTCTAATCGACAAAGACGTGGTGGACATCACGAACATCAATCGGCAGATCCACGCGTTAACGACGACGGTGGGTCAGAAGAAAGCGGATTTGATGGTCGACCGAGTCAAACTGATCAATCCGGAATGTGAAGCGATCGCCCTAAACATGTTCTACACCGAAGAAACGTATGAAGAGCTGTTTAAATACGAGCTGGATTATGTGATCGATGCCTCGGATACGATTATTTATAAAGTGCATTTAATCAAGGAGTGCCTGCGTCGGGGCATTCCGATCATCTCCAGCATGGGCGCGGCCAACAAAATGGACCCGACGAAGTTCCAGGTGGCCGACATCTCCAAAACCTCCATGGACCCGATTGCCCGAATCGTGCGCACCAAGCTGCGCAAGGACGGCATCAAGAAAGGGGTCAAGGTCGTGTTCTCTCTGGAAGAGCCGATGAAGCCCCGCCAGGACGTAACGGAGAAAATCGTGCCCGAGAATGCTCCGGAAATCCGGAAGGCGAAGCAGCCGCCGGCAAGCAATGCATTCGTGCCGCCTGTGGCCGGCCTGATCATGGTCAGCGTGACGGTGAAAGAGCTGCTCGAAAAAGGCGGCGTCTCGTTGTAACGGAGTGTCCGGACCATTTTAAACCCGGATCGAGAAAACGATAGACAAACGGAAGGCAGAAAGAATAGTCTTTCGGCAAAGTTGAGCGTGGTTAACCAAACGCAGTGTCCGGCAAAGGACGCTGCGTTTTTTGCTGCCGTGGACAAAGCGATTCGAAACAGCAAACCCAAACAATAAAATTTCCTGTGGCAGCGCTTTGCTAGTATATCCCGGCGAGTTGTGCTACAATGGAACTCCTTTTTGTGTCACGGCCCTAAAGCCAGACTTTCGATACGAAAAAATATGTTCTTAGGAGGTAACTGAAAGTGTCAGAATCTTTTCAAAGTGCCTATCAAGAAGAAGAGTCAAGGCTAAACGAGGTTATCGTTGAAATTGACCGTCAGCTTGAACGGCTGCGCGGTATTCCGGTATACACGGGCCATGATTTTACGGAGCAGGTGCTTGAGGCAGGCAGGGAAGAGAAACGGCAGGCCCTCGCCAAAAGCTTACCGGAGCCTTATTTCGGAAGGCTGGATTTTCAAGAGAACGGAACGGGGGCAAAGAAACCGCTCTATATCGGGAAGATAGGCTTCGACAAGGCGGACGCTGGTGATCACCCGATGGTGATTGATTGGCGGGCTCCGGTCGCGAGTCTATTCTACTCCTTTACGGGCGGTACCGATCCGGCTTCATTCGAAGCGCCCGAAGGAATTATCGAGGGGCTTGTGTATTTAAAACGTAACGTCGTGATCCGCAAGCAAATTTTGGAGCGGGTATCGGACACGTACAATCGGGAAAGCGGCGGACCTGCCGTATCCGATGAGTTTTTGGTCTACCGTCTCGGTGAGAACAAGGATAACCGGCTGCGGGATATCGTGTCCACGATCCAAGCGGAGCAGGATAAAATCATCCGGGCGGCCAAGAACACCGCCCTCATCATCCAAGGGGTGGCGGGAAGCGGAAAAACGACGGTGGCGCTGCATCGGCTGGCTTATCTGCTCTACCAGTACAAGGAGCAGGTAACGGCCGAGAAAATGATCATATTCGCGCCAAACCTCATGTTCCTGGATTACATATCCGATGTGCTGCCCGAGCTCGGAGTTGGTGATATTCAGCAGCGGACCTTTGGCGATTGGGCGGCAAAGCTGCTTGATATTCAGCTGTCCTCGGAGGATCATGCGCAGACGCTTCATCAGTGGTTCGAGACGGAACCGGGTCAAGGGACGCCGGATATCAACGATAATGTAAGCGGACGCTATAAAGGCTCCTTAAGGCTGATGGATATCGTGCGGCGCTGCGTGGAGTCCATCGAAGCCGAGGCCCTACCGGACGGGGATTTCTCTCCATGGGATGGAGCCGTGCTGAAGCAGGAGACGATGGCGGATTGGTTTTACCAGGAATATAAGCCCTATCCGCTGGCGAAACGGAAGGAACGGCTGCTCGCCAGATTGCATCGCTGGGTCGAGATGGAGCTGAAGAAATCGCCATCGCCGGCCGTGCTGAAAGAACGGAAGAAAAAAGCGGCACAACGCGAAAAGGCTTATGCCAATCGCTGGCCGAAATTTGAGCCGATTTCCCTATATAAGCAATTGTTTGGAGCGGTAAAGGCGGCCGGCTCCTGGGTCGAAGAGCTCTCCGGACTTATTCCGCCGGAGGTACTGGCGGCAACGCGTAAAGATCTGAAGAAGAATGTGGTCCGGGAAGAGGATCTGCCAGCCCTGCTGTATTTCCACTGCTTGCTGAACGATATTTCCTCAGAGCAGCGGTTTGACCACATCGTCATCGATGAAGCCCAGGATTTTTCTCCGTTTCAGGTGGCTGTGCTGGATCTGTTCGTAAGAGGACATTCCTTCACCATACTAGGCGATCTGTCGCAGGGCATTCATGCGTATCGCGGCGTGCATGCGTGGGAAGAAATGAGCTCCCTGTTCAAGGAAGAGGAAACGGCTTATTTTGCGCTGACGCGCAGTTACCGTTCCACGATGGAGATCATTGAATTTGCCAATGGGATACTGGAGAAGGGGGTCGCAAGCGACCTGCTCGCCGTGCCCGTATTCCGTAGCGGCGATGCCGTTCGCCTCATTCCTTATGATGCCAGGAACGACAGAAGGAAGGATTTGGAGCGGGCCATGAGTGCGCTCATTGCGAAGGAATACCGGACGGTAGCCATTCTCACCCGCACCTTGCGGGAAGCGAAAGAGCTGCATGAGGAGTTAAGCCCGTCCTGGCCGATGCTGAATCTGATCGATGGCAGCAAGGGAACGTATCAGGGCGGATATTCCGTGCTCCCCGTGTACTTGTCCAAAGGGCTTGAGTTCGATGCCGTTGTGGTGGCAGATGCGGACCGGGTTCATTACGCGGAGAAAGCTTGGGATGCCAAGTTAATGTATGTAGGCTGTACGCGTGCACTGCATGAGCTGTGGCTGCTGCATGGGGAGCCGCTGCCTTCGTATATCATGGCAGAGACTTCAGAGATCATGGCTAGCGGTTGGCCAGCGGAGTAATCGTTCGATTGCGCAGCTGCTGTCGGTTCCCGGAATGTCAATAGAGAGAAACGGAAGTCCCGCAGGGATTCACATGGCAGCATGTGTTAGCCTCTGCGGGACTTTTTGTGGCACAGGGGCTTGCTAGGGGCTTAACCAAGCATTTGGTAGGAGGAGCCCAGATTTTCGATAAACCGGATCAAAGTCCAGACAGCGAGGATGGAACAGGCAGCTGCCAGTAGGATGTAGAGGGACATTTTTCGCTTAGGCTTTCGTTTTTTCAATTCCATAGTCTCCCTTCGTGCATAGTGTTTATGCGACACCTTCATAACAAGACCTCGTCGTCGTCCTCGCTCCGGATTCCCTGCCTGTACTCGTAAAGGATGATGGCTGAACGTATGAATACGTACAAGCCGAGCAGGAACTGCAGGATGAGAACGGCATACAGCAGGTACATCGCCAGTCTCTCATCGTCGAGGTAACCGGGGCCGAATGTTTCTTGTAAAAGATGATAGGTACTGGCATGAAGGTAGAGCCCCAGTATACTGAACGTCATATGGATAACCGCGTTATACATTTTGCGTACGGATTTTTTGCGAGTCGTCATAACATTCTCCCCAGATCAGGTTTTTCAAACGTTTCCCTATTATATAAAACGCGTTGGGTTCGATAAAAGTTGGATATGATCAAAATAAGCTGCAATATCCGAACGGTGGGACGATTGAAGCGTAGGACAGGAAGTTGCCGCAGCGCAGGCACGGCGAATTCGAATATGATATGATAGAGCGTGATGGATTGAAACGACTTATTTTTGCATCGATATCAGACAAGGAAGTGTAGCCATGGATTTATTCAGTATCGGGCGTGAAGGGGACCGGGACTCCCGGCTGCTGGCCGATCGGATGCGCCCTTCGTCGCTGGATGAATATATAGGACAAGAGCATATTATCGGACCGGGCAAATTGCTCCGGCGGGCCATAGAGGCAGACCAGGTCTCGTCGATTTTATTGTACGGCCCGCCTGGATGCGGCAAAACAACGCTTGCGCATATCATCTCCCAGCAAACGAAGGGGCATTTCGTTCGGCTGAACGCGGTGGAAGCCACGGTCAAGGACGTTAGGGAAGTCATTGAGCAAGCCCAGAGCAACCGCAGCCTGTACGGCACCAAAACGATCCTGTTCCTGGATGAGGTGCACCGCTTCAACAGCTCCAGACAGGATGCGCTGCTGCCTGCCGTGGAGAACGGCACGATCATATTTATCGGCGCGACGACCGAGAACCCCTTTCATTATGTCAACGGGGCTCTAATGAGCCGGTCCACTTTGTTCCAGCTACAGCCGCTGACCAAGGACCACTCCATGATCGCGATGCGGCGCGCGCTGACCGATCAAGACAAAGGCCTTGGATTCATGGATCTCAAGGCCGATGAGGAAGCGCTGGAGCACATTGCCGCCATGGCGAACGGGGATATCCGGCGTGCACTCAATGCGTTGGAGCTGGCAGCGATGACGACGCCGCCGGACGCAAGCGGTACGGTCCATATCACGCTCGAGGTGGCGGAGGAATCGATTCGCCGGCCTACTGTGCGTGCGGACGAGTCTACGCAGTACGATGTGCTGTCCGCCTTTCACAAGAGCATTCGGGGCTCCAGCGATGCGGCGCTGTTCTGGTTTTTGTATGCGGTCGAAAAGCTGGGCATGGACCCGATGGTGTTCATCCGCCGGCTGATTGCTGCCAGCAGCGAGGATATTGGGCTGGCCAATCCGCAAGCGATGGTGCAGGCGGTAAGCGCATTGGATGCCTACCGGAACAACGGCTGGCCGGAAGCCAAGCTGAACATCGCCCAGGCGATCCTGTTCGCCGTGGAGAGCCCGAAATCCGATGGCGTTGTATCCGCCATATCCCGTGCGATGTCCGCCATGGATGAGATGAAATCGGCGGAGGTTCCGCTGCATCTGCGCGATGCGCATTACTCGGGGGCGGTGAAGCTGGGACATGTCGGCTACAAGTACCCGCACGATTATCCGGGCCATTACGTGAAACAGGAGTATTTGCCGAAGGAGCTTTCCCGCCGGGTGTTCTATCAGGCCACGGAGCAGGGGAACGAAGCCAAGATCGCACACAACCAGCGATTGCGGCGCGAAGAATAAGGAAATTAGCGATAACGGGGTTCATCAAGGCCTTTAGTTAAGTTAATTGGAGGAAATGAATGATGAAATTAGGGAAACAATTGTTTGTCATCCTGCTGTTGTCCGCCGGCCTTATGCTGAGCGGCTGTTCGGGAAAAAGCGCCCAGGAGCAGGGCGCAAGTGGACAGGCAGCCGAGGCGGCGCATGAGCACGGACATCAGACGCAGCTGTCCAACGGGGATATCCAGGAGGCGACGTCATCGATCGATGAGCTGCCGACCTTTTTGAAGAGCCAGACCAGCGAGCTCCAAACGATTTATGCTTTGTCCGCGCAGGTGAGTGATGTCCTGAAATACATTCCTTGTTATTGCGGCTGTGGGGAAAGCGCCGGTCATGAGAGCAACCTGAACTGTTTTATCGATGAGATTCAGGAGGACGGCACGGTAGTGTGGGACGATCACGGCACCCGCTGCGGGGTTTGTTTGGACATTGCCGTGGAATCTGCCAAAATGAGCAGCGAGGGCATGAGCTTAACGGATATCCGGACCGCGATTGATGAGAAGTACGGCACGGATTATGCGAAGCCAACACCGACTCCGATGCCGCCAGTGGGGAGCTAAGCATTGATATGAATGGAGAAGAGGGTATAGCTTAAGTTACTGTTCGGTAACCTGAGCTATACCCTTTTCAATTTTCGATCAAACATTGCCTTTATGTACTGAGTTAGCTAATGGGCTGTTCCGTTTCCCTGGCAAGCAGCCACTGGTTATCGACTCGTTCCCAATATTCCGTGGTGAATAGCCTGGCCAGCGCCTGCCCATCCTTCTCGATCACTAACTCGAAGAACACAACTGCATTTTTATTATCTCTGAGCCTAATCACCCGGTTCTCAAATTTTTTCTGGGCGCCGAGCAATTGTTCTACCGATAGCTTCATTCCTGAAATGGCCTCGTCTTTAGAGTAGAAGACAGGCTTGTCCTTGGCACTGCCGAAAAAAGTAACGTAGTAATTCACACCCATACGTTCTAGCTTTGAAGTGTCTCCTGAGATCATAGCCTCGTTCCAATCGGCAATGTAACTGTCATGCATGTCGGTAAAGGCAGCGACGGCATATTCCAATGTTTCTGTCAAGCAGCATCTACATCCTTTCTAAGATTCATAAATAACGATTCGATCAAACTCCCCATATGTCCTGCAATATTTATTAAATTGTGATTATTCTCACAGATAAACACTATATATTGATATAAATTTACATTATAAATCTATATATAGTGAAATAGTTTTATGAAATCACAAGGAGCTGATCGAGTTCGTGAAAGTGATGAAGAGAGATGGATGCTTGGTGGATTTTGAGATAAGCCGGATTGTGAAGGCAGTGGATAAAGCTTTTATAGCGGTTGAGGGTGCGTCCTACAAGGAGGCTTCCCTGCAGATTGGTGAGGCGGTTGCCCGCGCCACCGCGGGGATGGAGCAGGTGAGTGTGGAGGAAATCCAAGATATCGTTGTGGAGCATTTGCGCAGCACCGGTTATGCAGAGGCCGCGGCAGCTTATCAACATTACAGGGAAGCCCGTGACCTGGAGCGGATGCGGCGGGGAGAGCTCTACAAGATCAGCAGGGATGTGATTGGGGTAACGAATCTGGAACTGCTGCGGGAGAACGCGAATCTGAACGGGGAATCCTTCAGCGGAAAAATGAGCCGGATCGGCTCCGAATACGCCAAATGGATGGCAAGCAAATTCATCCTCCCCACAGAGCTCACGAGAGCGGTGAGGGATGGGTATGTATACGTTCATGATCTGGACCAGTATGCGCTGGGAACCACGAACTGCATCTTCATCCCGTTCGGCCGGCTGCTGGCCAAGGGCTTCAATACCGGTAACGGATCGGTCAGGCCGCCGCAGAGCATCATGACCGCCATGGCGCTGGTAGCCATCATCTTTCAATCCCAGCAGAACAGCCAATTCGGCGGCGTGTCCGGCAGCAAAATCGATTGGGATCTCGCTCCGTATGTCGGCAAATCGTTTCGTCGGCATTTTCGCAAAGGGCTGGCCTACTTCGGAGAAGCGGGGCTGGGAGAGGATCAGCCGTATGAACGAGCCCTTGAGGATCACGAAATATACATAGACAATGAGCAGCTGAAGGACATATACCCGCGAGTATATCATTACGCCTATCAAGAAACGGTGAATGAAGCAAAACAGGCCGCGGAATCCTTGATCCATAATTTGAATACGATGAGCAGCCGGGCCGGCGGACAAATTCCTTTCACTTCGCTGAATTACGGCATGTGCACGTCAACCGAAGGAAGGCTGGTATCCCACGCCCTGCTGGATGCCACGATGAAGGGGCTCGGCGGGGGAGAGACACCGATATTTCCGCAGCATATTTTCCAGTGCAAGCAGGGGGTCAACCAGGCGGAAGGCGAGCCGAACTACGATCTGTTCCTGAAAGCCGTCGAGTGCTCCAGCCGCAGGCTCTACCCGAATTTCGTCAACGTGGACGCGTCGTTTAATCTCGTCTATTATAACCCGGGGGATCCGGACACGATTATTGCCACCATGGGCTGCAGGACCCGCACGATTTCGGATCGCTTTGGGCGAAACCGCCTGAGCGGCAAGGGCAACCTGTCCTTTAATACGATCAATTTGGTCCGGCTCGGGATTGAACATGGCATCGTCCAAGGGAAGCGGGAAGTGCCGGACCTGAACCGTTTCTATCAACAGTTGGATCATTATATGAGAATTGCGGTGGAGGGCTTGATTCACCGTTACGAGCTGCAGGCCGACCAACCGGCCAAAGCGTCCGATTTCATGATGCGGGAGGGCGTGTGGGAAGGCGGAGAGGCGCTGGCGCCGGAGGACA
This sequence comes from Paenibacillus sp. cl141a, assembly GCF_900109305.1. Classification (NCBI taxonomy): domain Bacteria; kingdom Bacillati; phylum Bacillota; class Bacilli; order Caryophanales; family Paenibacillaceae; genus Paenibacillus; species Paenibacillus sp. cl141a. The sequence goes on along the minus strand of NZ_FNZO01000009.1, from coordinate 237,412 downwards.
AGGTGCGCGAGCTGATCAAGCACGGCACCCTGGCGCTTGGATTTATCGGGCTGGCCGAATGCCTGAAGGCGATGACCGGACGGCATCACGGCGAGGATGAGGACAGCCGTGGGCTGGGGATCGAGATCATCCGGCATATGCGCCGGTTTTGTGATGCAGCCGGTGAAAGGTATAACCTGAACATTACGCTGTTTGCCACGCCGGCAGAAGGGTTATCCGGAAAATTCACGAAGCTGGACCGGCAAACCTTCGGGGTGATCGAGGGTGTGACGGACCGTGAATATTACACGAATTCTTTTCATATACCCGTGTACTATCCGATGGCCGCCTACCGCAAAATCCGTTCCGAAGCACCTTTCCATGAGCTGTGCAATGCCGGAGCGATTTCGTATGTGGAGCTGGACGGCAACGCAAGGCAGAATACGGCTGCTTTCCGGGACATCGTGCAGTTTGCCCTGCAGCAGAACATCGGATATTTCTCCGTTAACCATCCCGTCGACCGGTGCCCGGCATGCAACTACGAAGGCATTATCGGAAGTGCGTGCCCTGGATGCGGCGCCTTGGAGGCGGATGGAAACTTCCAGCGGCTGCGGAGGGTAACGGGGTATTTAACGGGCAATTATACGGAGCGCTTCAATTCCGCCAAGCAGGCCGAGGTTCGGGATCGGGTGAAACATCTGTGAATGTGTGCGGATACATCCCCGAGAGCATCAATGAAGGCCCTGGACTTCGTGCGGTTCTATTCGTGAGCGGCTGCCGCCATGCCTGCGCCGGATGTTTTAATACGGATTCCTGGGACTTTGAAGCCGGGGAGCCCTTTACCGAAGAAATGTCAGCGGCGATACTGCAGGATATCCAAGACAACCCTTTGCTGGATGGCGTGACTTTATGCGGTGGAGACCCCTTCTTCTCCCCGGAAGAATGTGCGGCATTCGTACGCAGGCTCAAGACCCTCTGTCCCGCCAAAAACGTATGGGCCTACACGGGGTTCACCTTCGAAGCGCTGATGAGGCAGCCGAAGCTGCACAAATTGGCCCTGCTGTGCGATGTCATCGTTGACGGCAAATTCGAGTTGGAGCGCAGGGATGTCTCGCTTCCTTTCCGGGGCAGCTCGAATCAGCGTTTCATCGATGTAGCCGCCAGCATGGAGCAGGGAGTGACCGTGGAGTATATTCTTCGCTAGCACGCAAAAAAAGAGCACACGCTTTACGGAACATTCCGTATCAAGTGTGTGCTCTTCGCGTATCATTCAGCGGATTAATAAGGAACTTTATCCGCCGTTTCGATCGTTCCCCCGCCAAGGCATTCGTCCCCTTGATAGAAGACGACGGCTTGTCCCGGCGTGATCGCTTTTTGAGGCTTCGCAAACGCGACATGAACGGTTCCGTCTTCGCGCGGGGTTATGGTTACTTCCTGGTCCGGCTGACGGTAGCGGAATTTGGCGGTGCAGGTGTAGGCGTCTTTGGGCATAGCGTCTTGTCCTGCAATCCAATTCATTCCGGAGGCAACGAGTCCGGTCGAATACAAGCTCGGATGATCGCCTTGAACAACGTACAAAATATTGTTGGTCAAATCTTTGTCGGCTACGAACCAAGGCTCCCCGGAGCCGGATCCGCCGATCCCGAGGCCTTGGCGTTGCCCCAGCGTGTAGTACATCAAGCCGTCATGGCGGCCCTTTACTTCACCGGTGACAATGTCCACCATATCGCCGGATTGGGCGGGGAGATATTGTCCGAGAAACTCTTTGAAATTCCGCTCGCCGATGAAGCAAACGCCGGTGCTGTCTTTTTTCTTAGCGGTATATAGCCCGGCCTCCTCAGCTAGTCGGCGGACTTCCGGTTTCGGCAGATGCCCGATCGGGAACATCGCCTTGGAAAGCTGCTCTTGGCTCAGCGCATTGAGGAAGTAGGTTTGGTCTTTGTTGCTGTCCACACCCCGCAGCAGCCGGTACTGTCCGTCCTCCTCGATGACGCGGGCGTAATGGCCTGTAGCGACGTAGTCGGCTCCCAGGTCCATGGCCTTGTTCAGAAATTCGCCGAATTTGATCTCGCGGTTGCACATGACATCGGGGTTCGGCGTTCTCCCGGCTTTATATTCATCGAGGAAATAGGAAAATACTTTATCGAAGTATTCCTTCTCGAAATTGACGGTATAGTAGGGAATGTCGAGCTGCTCGCACACGCGGCGCACGTCTTCAGCGTCCGCTTCGGCTGTGCAGTAGCCAAGCTCATCGGTATCATCCCAGTTTTTCATAAAGATGCCGATCACTTCATAGCCCTGCTGTTTGAGCAGGAGCGCTGTTACGGAGGAGTCGACTCCTCCCGACATGCCGACAACGATACGAGTGTTATGTTTTTCTTTTGACATCGTTATCACCATTTTCATATTGAATTGTGCCCATGGAGGTATTTTAACATATTGGAACAAGGTTCACACGCTTCATTTTGTCCACTCAGGGTGAACATTTTTCGAGTTTCCAGCTGGAATATTACCCATTAGGGTCCAGGATATGTTACGATAAGCTGAGGGTAATGATCGGAATACGGAGAAAAATACAGGATAAGCTGCTTTACTCATGGATTACGACGTATTTATCGCTTGCCCGCCACCTACAACTCATGTACAGGATGGACATAATATACAAATTGCCGAAAGAGGTGTCACCTTTGAAGATATCAACAAAAGGAAGATACGGATTAACGATTATGATGGAGCTGGCCGCCAAGTTCGGTGAAGGGCCGACCTCGCTGAAGAGCATAGCCGAGAAGAACCAGCTGTCGGAACATTATCTTGAGCAGCTGATCGCGCCGCTGCGGAATGCGGGCTTGGTTAAGAGCATCCGCGGTGCATATGGCGGATACATCCTTTCCCGGGACCCTGCATCCATCACGGCAGGCGACGTCATCCGCGTGCTGGAAGGGCCGATATCCCCCGTCGATTTTACGGAAGAGGACGATCCGGCGAAGCGTGATCTCTGGCTCCGGATCCGCGACAGCATCGCTGAAGTGTTAGATTCCACCACGCTGGACTATCTGATCAATTACCATGAACAGTCTGCTGCAGACAACTATATGTTTTATATTTAATAAGGGTGACGACGGAGATGAAATCAGTATACTTGGATCATGCCGCATCAACCCCGGTTCATCCGGAGGTTGCCAAGCGGATGATGAATGTCATGACGAGCCAATACGGCAATGCTTCGAGCGTCCATGCTTTTGGACGGGAAGCGAAGAAGATCGTGAACGGGGCGCGTGATCGGATAGCTTCTTGGTTAGGATGCCATTCGGACGAGCTGGTGTTTACCGCAGGCGGGACCGAGAGCGATAACCTGGCTGTTCTGGGGCTGCTGGGGTCCTTGGGCGTGGACGGCAGACATGTGATTACGTCAGCGGTGGAGCACCATGCGGTGCTCCACACTTGCCATGAGCTGGAACGGCGGGGCTGCCAGGTTACCTATGTCCCGGTGGACCCTACAGGGCGTGTTTCTGTAGAGGACATTGCGGGCGCGATTCAGGACAACACGGCGCTGGTGACCATCATGTACGGGAACAATGAAGTAGGCACCGTTCAGCCGATCGCCGAAATCGGCGAGTTATGCCGGAGCCGCGGAATCGTATTCCATACCGATGCCGTTCAGGCATTGGGCTCGGAGGCGATCAACTGCCGCGAGCTGCCGGTGGATATGTGGAGCTTTTCCGCCCACAAAATCAACGGGCCGCAGGGCGTTGGCGCTTTGGTCGTCCGTAGGGGACTCAGCGTCTCTCCCCGTCTGTTCGGAGGGCTGCAGGAGAAGAAGCGCCGGGCCGGAACAGAGAATATGGCCGGAATCGCCGGTTTTGCGGCGGCAGTGGAATGGACCGTGCAGAATATGGAGACGCGAATCCAGCATTATTCCGAACTGAGATCGACCCTCCTTGAGGGGCTTCGTCAGGAGATTGGCGAGAATTCTTTTGTGATCAATGGAAACCCGGAACATTACCTACCTCACATCCTGAATATCAGCTTTCCCGGTGCCGATACGGAGACGATGCTGATGAACCTCGATATGGAAGGAATTGCGGCGGCAAGCGGCTCGGCTTGTACGTCGGGATCCCTGGAAATATCCCATGTACTCCGAGCAATGAAACTTTCTGACCCTGTTTTGCGCTCCGCGATTCGTTTTAGTTTCGGTTTGGGTAATACTACTCAAGAAATGGAGTACACTGCCCAAAAAATTGGAACCATCCTTAATCGGTTACGTAAATAGATGTTAAGGGATTTCTCCTTCTACGGAATAGGGGGTATGCGTTCGTCCATTTCATCCTTGGAAATTGCCCGTCGGTCAGCGTTTTTTGGGAACCGCGGTTGATTTCAAACCATGAAGGATGAGGAGGTGTCCACGGTTATGAAACTTCAAGAAATGATCGGACTGGCTGTATTCGACGTGGAGAACGGTAAGGAAATCGGCAAAATCCACGATTTTATACTAGATGAGAACTGGTTGATTACCGGATTGGAGCTTGAAGGCAAGGCTTTGTTTTCCTCGCATGTGAAAAGCGTCTCATGGGAAGATATCGTAGCCTACGGGGAAGATGCCGTCATGATCCGGAGCCAAGAGGCTGTCCGCAAATTGGGCGCCAACGATATACCGCTTACGTACCTTTTGGGCAAGCGCAAATTGAAAGAGATGCAGGTCCTGACAGAGGATGGTGTCCTGCTCGGTCGTATATCGGATGTTTATTTTGAGCAGGAACAGGGCAATACAATACTAGGGTTGGAAATATCCGATGGATTTGTCTCGGATTTGATCGAAGGTCGCAAATGGCTGCCTTGCACAGCGGAAATGGCTATCGGCGAGAGTGCCGTCATGGTACCCCCGATGAGCGAACAGCGTCTGGAAAAAGCCATTAATTCTGTGAACGGATAGGGTGAGGTAGGATGAAATGTCCAAACTGTAGTTCCAAAGATATCGGAAAAATCGGCTCCCACCAGTTTTATTGCTGGGGTTGCTTTATCGAATTGACGGTTAACGGAGAGAAAATGTCCGTATACCAGGTAGAAGAGGACGGCACGCTCAGCTCGCTGGATGATTTGTTCTTCGGCGATGACATGCAGCCGGATTTTCCACAGATGCACGCGTCTTCCTGAAGAACGCGTACATAGCATAAGCTCAACGACTCCTTGCTTAAAGCCTGTGCGGCTGAATGGCAGGAGTCTTTTTCATGTTGGCCGGCGGAAATGTTAGTTTATTTCTGGAAGCTTGTACATATACTACAGGGTAGCTTTCGAAAAAAGGAGGGTGCCTGTGTGGAACAGCTGACCGAGAACAAATGGTTTCGGTTGTTGGTTTGGTTGATGCTTGGACTCATCTCCCTTTATTTTGTCTGGCTGCTGCGCCCGCTGTTTCTGGATGTCTATCGTTTTCTTAAGGCCGTCCTGGCTCCATTTTTGGTTGCCATGATCATATCGTATGTGTTGAATCCGATTGTATGCACGCTCTCTGACCGCAAAGTTCCGCGGAGCATTGCAGTGCTGCTCATTTATGCCGTCTTCCTGACTTCGCTGGCCGTCATTCTGATCAATATGATTCCGATGCTGATCCGGCAGTTGGAGGAGCTCAACGAGCACTTGCCTGAATTATCGATGAACGCCCAAAGCTTGATGACCAATCTGGACAGCAGGCTGCTGCCCCCGGGAGTAAGGACAGGCGTCAACAGCTGGTTCCTGCAGATGGAGTCGAGGCTGGCCGGTGGAATTTCGGATTTCATGGACAATATCGGCAACACCATCAACATCCTGTTTAATGTGTTAATCGTTCCGTTCCTGATCTTCTACATATTAAAAGATTTTGAGGTGTTCCAGCGAACCGCCGTATCCTATCTGCCGCGGAGCCGCCGCAAGTCGATTGTCACGCTGCTGAAAGAGATCGACACGGCCCTCGGGAATTATGTCCGCGGACAATTTCTGGTATGCCTGATCATCGGCGTTCTCGCTTACGTGGGATACATAATCGTGGGCATGCCGTACGCGCTGCTGCTGGCCAGCATCGTGGCGGTGTTTAACATCATCCCGTATCTAGGCCCATTTCTCGGGGCGGCTCCAGCGCTCGTGATGGCATCCACGATTTCCTGGAGGATGGTGCTGCTGGTGGCGGCGGTCAATATGGTCTGCCAGACGCTGGAGAGCAATGTCATCTCACCGCAAGTGGTGGGCAAGAAGCTGCATATGCATCCGCTTCTGATCATATTTGCGCTCCTTGTCGGCGGACAGGTGGCAGGAACCGTGGGCCTTATTCTGGCTGTTCCGGTCTTTGCCGTCATCAAAGTGCTTCTGCAGCATGTGTTCGCTTATTATGTCAGGAAGAAATCCGGTTGACCCCTTCGGTCGATAACCAGGCATGTTCCTGCATTGACAGATGGATTCCCCCTATATATACTTGAAATGATCAACCTATAACCGTAAAATCGATGACAAAATCGAGTAGGCTTTGTGCACCTTGCCCAGAGAACAGGTTCCTGCCGTGAGAATTTCCGGCTGGCTGCGAGAACCTTGAAGCGTCCCTAGCCGAATGCTAATTTTCGAGTGTGATTCAAATTCACCGGGCAGCTCCCGTTATCAAGCTCTTACGAGGCGATCGTCGTATTCGTTATCCCAGGAAGACATGCTGGAGGATGAATGGACGATAACCAGGGTGGTACCGCGAGAACATTCGTCCCTGAATTAAATTCAGGGGCGTTTTTTGTGTTCGGATACAAATGATGTATCCCTATATTATGACTGAAGGAAGTGTAGAGATGAAAGCTAGTGAGATCCGTTCCAAATGGCTAGAGTTTTTTGCAGAGAAAGGCCACAATATTGAGCCGAGTGCATCGCTTGTACCGCATAACGACCCGTCCCTGCTATGGATTAATGCAGGCATGGCTCCGCTCAAGCCTTACTTCGACGGGCGCGTGAAGCCGGAAAATCCGAGAATTGCCAACTCGCAGAAATGCATTCGTACCAACGATATCGAGAATGTCGGCAAGACCCGCCGGCACCATACATTCTTCGAAATGCTGGGCAACTTCTCCATCGGCGACTATTTTAAAGAAGAAGTGATCACCTGGGCCTGGGAATTCCTGACGGACAAAAAGTGGATCGGCTTCGAGCCGGAGAAGCTGTCCGTAACCGTGTATCCGGAGGACGAGGAGGCCTATAAACTGTGGAACGAGAAAATCGGTCTCCCGAAGGAGCGCATCATCAAGCTGCAGGATAACTTCTGGGATATCGGCGAAGGACCATGCGGACCTTGCACCGAGATTTTCTATGACCGCGGCGAAGGATACGACACGGAGGCACCCGAATCCGAAATGTTCCCCGGCGGCGAGAATGAACGCTGGCTTGAAGTTTGGAACCTCGTGTTCTCCCAGTTCAACCACAACAAGGACGGCAGCTACACACCGCTTCCGAACAAGAACATCGATACGGGTGCGGGTCTGGAGCGCTTTGCTTCCATTCTGCAAAACGTGGCCTCCAATTTCGATACCGACCTGTTCCAGCCGATCATTCAGAAGACGGCAGAGCTTGCCGGCGTAAAATACAACGAGAAGACGGAATACGATATCGCTTTGAAAGTCATTGCAGACCACATCCGTACGGTTGCATTCGCGGTAGGCGATGGCGTGCTGCCTTCCAACGAAGGCCGCGGCTATGTCATCCGTCGTTTGCTCCGCCGCGCGGTTCGTTACGGAAAGGTGCTCGGACTGGACAAACCGTTCATGTATACTCTGACCGGAACCGTAGGCGATATTATGGGAGTATACTACCCAGAGGTCGTTGAGAAGCGCGCCTTTATCGAGAAGGTCATTGCGACGGAAGAAGAACAGTTCCACAAAACGCTCTCGGACGGCTTGAACATCCTGGCTGACGTCAGCGCCGAAGCGAAGAAGCAGGGCAAATCCGTCATCAGCGGCAGCGACGCGTTCAAATTGTATGATACGTACGGCTTCCCGTTTGATTTAACGGAGGATTATGCGTCCGAACACGGATTGTCCGTGGACCGCGAAGGCTTTGATGCCGCGATGAAGGAACAGCGTGACCGTGCGCGCGCAGCCCGTCATGAAACGGAAAGCATGAAGGTCCAAGGCGGCGTTCTTTCCGATTATACGGTTAAAAGTGAATTTGTTGGATATAATGACACCGTCAGCGAGGCGAAAGTGCTCGCCATTGTGTCCGGTGACAGCTTTGCGGACAGCGTCAGTGAAGGCGAGACCTGTCAGGTCATTCTGGACGTTACCCCGTTCTATGCGGAAAGCGGCGGCCAGGTCAGCGATCAGGGGATGTTGGAAGGCGGATCCGTGCGTGCCCGAGTGGAAGGCCTCTTCAAGGCTCCGCATGGACAGCATGTGCATTTCGTAACCGTCGAGCTCGGCGAGCTCAAAGTGGGCGATACGGTCAAGGCGCAGGTCGACTCGGCCATGCGCAATGACATCGTCAAGAACCATACAGCGACTCATCTTTTGCATAAAGCCTTGAAGGAAGTGCTTGGTGATCATGTCAATCAGGCAGGTTCCCTTGTTGAACCGCAGCGTCTGCGCTTCGACTTCTCCCATTTCGGCAGTATTACGCAGGAGGAACTGGCCGATATTGAGCGCCGCGTGAATGAACAGGTATGGAAGAGCGTTCCGGTCGTTATCGAGCGTAAGGCCATTGATGAAGCGAAGGCGATGGGCGCCATGGCCTTGTTCGGCGAGAAATACGGCGATATTGTCCGTGTCGTTCAGGTCGGGGATTACAGCATCGAGCTGTGCGGCGGATGCCATGTGGACAACACGTCCCAGATCGGAATCTTCAAGCTGCTTGGCGAGAGCGGCATCGGCTCCGGCGTTCGCCGCATTGAAGCCGTAACGGGACGATACGCTTATGAACATCTGGAGGGCCAAATGGACCTGCTCAAGCAGGCTGCCGGCTTGCTGAAGAGCAATCTTGCGGACGTGCCGAAGCGAATCGAAGGCCTGAACCAACAGGTGAAGGATCTGGCCCGGGAGAACGAGTCCCTGCAAGGGAAGCTGGGAGCCATTGAAGCCAGCCAGTTGACCGACAAAGTGAAGCAGGTCGGAAACACGTCGCTGCTGGCAGCCGAAGTACAGGCCGGCAGCATGGACGGACTCCGCGGCATCGCTGACGAATTGAAGGGCAAGCTGCCTGAGACCATCCTTGTGCTCGGCTCCAAAGCGGGCGACAAGGTGAATTTCGTCGTAGCGGTTCCGCAGGAACTGGTGAAGCAGGGCTATCATGCCGGCAAGCTGGTGAAGGAAGTCGCATCGGTATGCGGCGGGGGCGGCGGAGGCCGTCCGGATATGGCCCAAGCCGGGGGCAAGGATGCTTCCAAACTTGCCCAAGCGCTGCAGCATGCGGAGGACCTCGTAGCCCAAGGCGTGTAAACATGATTTGTCCAGATTGTGTACGGCAGGCAGCCGTAAGCGGGAAGCGGCATTTGCTGTACACAATCCCGAATTTTTTGGAACACTCTCTAAATATTTCGCTTTGGATTTCCGTAGAGACTTAGGATTATGTTATGATATAACTAGATCAAGCTGGTAAATATTTATTCGACGAAGCATGGTAAACATGTTCTTTGAAGAAGCGAGGTGTGTCACACATGGACTCCATGGATAAGACAGTCAAGTTCAATGTAAAAGGTGATGAAAAGGAGGTTTCCGCCCAGGACATTCTACTTTCGGTATACGATTCGCTGGTAGAGAAGGAGTACAATCCGATTAACCAAATCGTAGGGTATCTTTTGTCCGGGGATCCCGCTTATATACCTCGGCACAATAATGCCAGAAGTTTGATCCGGAAAAAAGAGCGAGATGAATTGATTGAAGAACTGGTCCGGTTCTACTTAGCCAGTCACCGTTAGGAGCACACAGGGATGAAGAAGATCATGGGATTAGATTACGGGGACCGCAGAATCGGTGTTGCCATCAGCGACGCGTTCGGATGGACGGCCCAAGGGGTTGAAGTTATCGAACGCCGCCGCGACGAAGGCGAGCTGGACAGAATTGCCGCACTCGTCAAAGACAACGAGGTCGGCGAGATTGTGGTCGGCCTGCCTAAGAATATGAACGGCACGATTGGTCCGCGGGGCGAAATCTGCATGGAATTCGCAAACACGTTGCGAGAGTCCCTATCCTTACCCGTTCACCTTTGGGATGAACGGCTATCAACAGTATCCGCTGAAAGGACATTGCTTGAAGCCGATGTCAGCCGAAAGAAGCGAAAACAGGTTGTAGATAAAATGGCGGCAAGTTTTATTTTGCAAAACTACTTGGATTCTAAAAGGTAAAGGTGAGGGTGATTACAATGGCTAATGAGCATATTGGTATGGAAGAAGAACCGGAAATTATTTATATTCCCGACGATGAAGGCAACGAGGAAGAGTTCGAAGTCATCATGAAATTCGAAGTGGATGGCTCGGATGCCAAATATATGATGGTCGTACCAAGGGAGTCTGCAGAAGAAGAGACCGACGAGGTTTACGCCTTCCGTTATGAGGAAGACGGAGAAGACCTGAAACTGTTTATGATCGAAGACGATGAAGAATGGGCCATTGTTGAAGAAACCTTCAATACGCTCGTGGAAGAGCTGGACGGGAGAGACGAATGATGTCTGATTTTTCGGTTGAGAATATCGTATGGACCCAAGCCCTTAAGGAAGCATTCGGTGAGAGTGTTGAGCTTGAGGACGATAAAGGCCATCTCGAGATTTATGATATTGCCGCCGAATTTGAAGTGGATGGTCAAGGGTATGCCATTCTGGTTCAGCCGGACCGCACCGATGAGGAGTACGAGGTTCTCCGGATCGTGAAGAATGCGGATGGCGGATTGGAGCTGGCCACCATTGATGACGACGAGGAATGGGAGAATGTGTCCGAGCTCTACGATGAGCTGACGTTTCCCGAGGGAGACGAGGACTAAGTTCCCTCCTGCAGGGCACATGCTTAATTTTCAAATGAAAGTTCAGGAAGGGGCGGAGCTGTCCGCCCCTTTTGGTGTGAAGGGATGAGTAGATTGAAGAAACTGGCAATAGCAGCATTGGTTCTGATCCTCATTGCAGGCGGGGCCGTATTCTACGTATGGAATGGTTTGCAACCCGTTCAGAGCTCGGAAACTCCCGTCGAATTCACCGTGGAATCCGGCATGAGCACATCCTCTATCGCCGATCTGCTTGAGGAAAAGGGACTGATCAGAAATGCTCTTATACTTAAAGGTTATCTGAAGCTGAGCGGCGAAGGCAGCCGTCTCATGGCGGGCACCTATGAAGCAACACCGGGCACTCCCTTCCAGGAGCTGTTATCCAAGATGAACAACGGCGAAGTGAAGCCTGAGGAAATGGTCCGTTTCACGATCCCTGAGGGATATACGATCCTTCAGATGGCGGAAACCATCGCTCGCGAGAGCGGCATCGACGAGAAGGAGTTCCTGGAGGTTGTGGATCAGCCATCCGGCTGGAATGTGCCCATAGCGGAAGAGATTCCCGCAGAAGCAAATCTGAGGCATCATCTGGAGGGCTACTTATTCCCGGCGACCTATGAACTGCCGAAGAAGGATCTAACGGCAAAAGGCATCGCAGAGACCATGCTGAAGGAAACCGAGAAGCGTTTGGCTGAAATTCCGGATTGGGAGAGCCAGCTGGAGGCGCGAGGCGTGACGTTCCATGAGCTCATGACCATCGCTTCGCTGGTGGAGCGTGAAGTGGTTGCGGACCAGGAGCGCGCCCTGGTAGCCGGCGTGATTTATAACCGGCTGGAAGAGGATATGAGGCTTGAAATCGATGCGACCGTTCAATATCTGTTAGATAAGCCGAAGGAGCGGCTGCTTTACGCCGACCTGGAGGTCGAGAGCCCGTATAACACGTATCGTCAAAAGGGACTTCCGCCGGGGCCGATCTCGAGCCCGAGCCTGGAATCCATTCAGGCAGCCCTGAACCCGGAGAAATCCGATTATTTGTTCTATGTGACGAAGAAGGACGGTACGCAAGAACATCTCTTTGCCAAAACGTACAAAGAGCATTTAAAAAACATCGAAACCAGCAAAAAGATGGCACAACCATAATATGACGTGTTCAGCAAGTCCGATTGTTCGGGCAGGCGACGCCTCAACACTACGGCATGAAAGAGGCTTGTTGAACAACCTCTAATAGGGAGGAAATCATCATGAGTATCAAACCTGAATTATTGGCGGCAGCCGGCTCCGTGGCCGATGCTGCTGCTTACTTGGAAGCCGGAGCCGATGCGCTGCTTGTCGGCGAAGACCGCTTCGGCATGAGATTGCCCGGCAGTTTGACCCTGGACGAAATTGCGCAAGTCGTGCAGCTTGCTCACGGGCAAGGGAGCAAAGTGTACGTAAGCTTGAACAACTTAATGACCAATGATTTGCTGCCGGAGCTTCCTGCTTATGTTAAAGCGCTCGGTGACATCGGAGTGGATGCGGTGGAATTCAACGATCCGTCGGTGCTAACTACCATAAAAGACTTGGCTCCGCAGGTAAAGCTCCACTGGAATGCGGAAATGACCGCCACCAACTATTCAACGGCCAATTACTGGGGAAGCAAAGGCGCTTCCCGGGTTATTCTGGCGCGTGAATTGAATATGGACGAAGTCACGGACATGAAGCCGCAGCTTCAGCTGGAAGCGCAGGTCCAGGTCCACGGCATGACCAACATCTATCACTCCAAGCGGCGCTTGGTGAACAGTTACATGCAGCAGCAGGGCAGACCGGTCAATGACGGCAGCCTGGGCAAAGAGCGAGGCCTGTTTCTCATCGAGGCCGAGCGCCAGGACGAGAAATATCCGATCTATGAGGATATCAATGGCACCCATATCATGAGTTCGGAGGATATCTGCATTCTGGAGGATCTGCATCTGCTGATGGCAGCAGGCGTGGACAGCTTTAAGGTGGAGACGCTGCTGAAGCCGCGCCACTACAATGAGGTTGTAATTCGAACTTATCGCAAAGCGATCGATCTCTATGCTGCAGACGCTTCAGCTTATGCATTTCAGGAAGAGTGGATGGACGGAATCCGCGCGATTCAGGATCCGGAACGCGAATTGTCGTTTGGATTTTTCTACAAGGAACAAGTTTATTAAGGAGTGGACAGCATGGAAGCAATGGCACAGCCAAAATACAAAAGCAAACGCTATCGTCTGGACAAGCCGGAATTGCTCGCCCCGGCCGGCAATTTGGAAAAACTGAAATTTGCGGTGCATTATGGCGCCGATGCGGTATATATCGGAGGGCAGAAATACGGCCTTCGTTCGAATGCGGACAACTTCAGCTTCGAGGAAATGAAAGAAGGCGTGGAATTCGCCAAGAAATACGGCGCGAAGGTGTTTGTGGCCACCAACATATATGCGCATAACGAGGACATCGAAGGCATTGAATCCTACCTGCGGAGCCTGGAAGAAGCAGGCATTGCAGCGATCATCGCTGCCGATCCGGCCATTATCGAGGTTGCCAAGCGCGCTGCGCCTAAACTTGAAGTACATCTGAGCACCCAGCAGTCCACGCTCAATTGGCAGGCCGTGAAATTCTGGAAGGACGAAGGATTGCCGCGGGTCGTACTGGGACGGGAGGCAAGCCTGGAGGAAATCGCAGCGATTAAAGAGCATGTTGACATTGAGATCGAAGCCTTTATCCATGGAGCCATGTGTTCCTCGTTCTCCGGTCGCTGCGTATTGTCCAACCATTTTACGGACCGTGATTCCAATCGGGGCGGATGCTGCCAATCCTGCCGGTGGAAATATGATTTGTTCGAGGATGGAAGAGAAGAGCAAGGACATTGGGTGTCGGAAGAGCAGCAACTGATGGAACAGCCTGCCCCTGCTCCATCCCCGTTCAAACCGGGCGTTACCCAGATCCCGCTGTTCCAGCCGGAAGATAATCAGTTTACGATGGGGTCGAAGGATCTCTGCATGCTGGAGCATATTCCGGATCTGATCGAGGTCGGAATCGACAGCTTCAAGATTGAGGGACGGATGAAATCGATCCATTACGTGGCAACCGTGGTCAATGTGTATAGACAGGCGATTGATTCTTACATGGCCGACCCTGAACATTATGTATTGAAGCCGGAATGGATCGAGGAAATTAATAAAGCGGCCAACCGACCGCTGAATACCGGATTTTTCTATGATACGCCGGACCATGAGGATCATATTTATGAACCGGAAGAGAAGGCGGTCCCTTATGATTTCGCCGGATTGGTGATGGAATATGACGAACGCTCGGGAACGGCCATCATCCAGCAGCGGAACCACTTTAAGCCTGGGGATGAAATCGAATTTTTCGGGCCGGAAGGGACGTTCTTTAAGCAGACGGTAGGGTCTATCCAGGATGAGAATGGAAGCGAACTGGATGCAGCTCGCCATCCCCTTCAGCTCATTCGCATGAAGTTGGAGCAGCCGGTGCGTCATTTTGATATGATGCGAAAACGCAAAGGATAACAAAAAAATAGTTCTATATGACTACACAATTGAGAATCCGGGTCTGTGGATGGACCTTGGATTCTTTTTGTTTGCAAAAAAATTAGGATTTAAGAATTATTTTTTTGCGAAAACCCAAAGGAAAACACCCCCAATTGTCGAAATAAAGAGTAACGAATACGTTTCAGGGGATTGGACCGACGTATTAATAATATGATTGTGGTAGGTGAACAGCTAATGTCAGAAGTTGAGCAGCATGATAAGAAACCGAAAAAGGACAAGAAGCCCGGAGGAAACAAAGAGAAAAAGAAAACGCCTTCGGCATCATCAGGGATACATACTGCCAAGTCGTTCGTTTCTAACATGGGAACGGCCATAAGCCGGATGCCGATGAACCCGGCAAAATCCGTCGGAATCCGGTTGTTCTTGATCTTTTTGTCAGCCATCGTATTTTTTGTGATCGTCCTGGGTTATCTGTCTTACAACAAGGCAAAGGACACGATTGAGAAGAATGCTGCGAACGGCAATCAGCAGACGATTATCCAAACCTCCGAGAAAATCGACATCATTCTGGATAAGTACGAGAACGCCGGCAGACAAATCTTCTATGACATTGAATTGCAGAAGTTGTTGTCCGAGTACACGGATAAGAAGTTAAGCGAGTACGATGCGTTTACGGTGGAGCGGACCATTCGCGATAAACTATCCAATCAGATTACGTCGGACTCGGCCATCAGAGCCATTTATTTGATCCCTTCCAAGGGAGAGAAGATCATATCCGCAGGACAATCCTCGGAATCCTCCAAAACCGTCCTTGAGCAAAGCTGGTATGCCGAGCTGAAGGAAGGCGACAAGAAGATTATGTGGCTGCCAACGATGCAGAACAGCGGTGCTCCGTATTTCACGATTGCCCGCTCCTTGGGTTCCATGAACGACCTGACGTCTACGTATGTCGTCATGTTTGAACTGAACGCCTCTGTGCTGGATGCCCAGCTGAAGGGGATTAACCTTGGCGAGAACGGCCAACTGCAATTGATCAGTCCGGAAGGCATCGTCGTTTCCTCCAGCGATTCCTCCATCGTGGGTTCGGAAACCGCTTGGACGTTTGCGAAAGAGTTTCCGGCCGACATCAAAACGGATGACGTAAGAACGAAGGATGAGGCAGGAAGAAATGTACTGGCGGTTTACAATACGCTGAGCACAAACGATTGGAAGCTCGTAGGTTCTGTCCAAACCAGCGAGCTCACGAAGGATGCCTCCAGCATATTGGTCATCACGCTGATCGTAGCTGCGATCGATGTTATTTTCGCCATTCTGATCGGTATTTGGATGGTAAGAATGATTGCCCGTCCGATAGGCAAGCTTAACCTGCTGATGAAGGAAGGCGCTAAAGGGAATTTGAATGTTCGCACAGACCATAAGAGCCAGGACGAAATCGGTCAGCTCTCCGCCAGCTTCAACGATATGATGGAGCAGATCACCGGACTCGTGCAGCAAACCAGCAATACCGCCCAGGAAGTGCTTCGAACGGCTGCCGAATTAAGCGATGCCTCGAAGAAGACGGCGATTTCGGCCAAAGAAATTGCCGTGGCTACCGAGGAAATTGCGAACGGAGCCAGCAGTCTGGCGGTTGAAGCAGAGCGCGGCAGCGATCTGACCAACAACATCTCGAAGCAGATGCAAATCGTTGTTACGGCTAACGAAGAGATGGGCAAATCGGCCCGTCACGTAGAAAGCTCCAGTGAGCTGGGAACGAAGCATTTGAGCGACTTGCTGGATAAGACCCATCAGACCGAGGATATGACCCGCTCGATGATGCATAAGGTTGACGGATTGAAGGAAACGACATCTTCGGTTGCCAAAGTGCTTGATGTGCTTCAGAACATCACTAAGCAAACGAACATCCTCTCCTTGAATGCAACGATCGAAGCGGCCCGTGCCGGAGCCGCCGGTAAAGGCTTCATGGTCGTGGCCGATGAAATCCGCCAGTTGGCAGACCAATCCAGGCAATCCATCGATATGGTCAGCCAAATTACGGACCGCATCATGGCCGAGATGAACGAAACCGTGCAGGTACTGCTCGATGCGAACCCGCTCTTCAAGGGCCAGATGGATGCTGTTAAGGAAACGAACGATATCTTCGTATCCGTTCAACAGCAGATGGTAGAATTTATCGATCGCTTGGGTTCCGTCACGCATTCGATTGATGAGCTGAATGAATCCCAAAATGTACTTTCGGAAGCGATGAGCAATGTGAGCGCGGTAGCCGAAGAATCCTCCGCAACTTCGGAAGAGGTGGCTTCTCTCTCCACAGAGCAGCAAAGCGTCAGCAGTCAGCTGGTTAATCTGTCAACACAGCTCGAGAATGTATCGAATGAGCTGAAAGAGACCTTGTCTCGTTTTAGATTATAGGATGTTGTTCTATAGGCTGTTCCATCCGTTAAGCGGATAGGAGCAGCCTTTTTTTTGCTACGGATAAAAATGGTTTTCAGAGGTTATCCTAACGGAGAATATGGTTGAAGGAGTCGAGGTCACATGAAGACGAAGCAGCCTGGCCAAACGCCTGAATTCCTGTCAACGAACCTAAAGGAAAACCTGGAAACATTAAGTCTGTTGCTCAATGACCCGAGCGACCTCACCACGAAAGTGCTTCAGGTTGGGGGCAGTGCATATACCTCAGCCATTGTCAGCTTGGAGGGATTATCCGATCAGTTGTTGATTAAGGAGCAGATTATTCAGCCGATTCAGCATAATCCGGAGCAATTCGCGGCATCCATGGAGGATGTGCGGAAGGTTCTTCATGAAATCGAGAATCGAATGATATCCCTGCAGATCACCAACCGAACGAGACGCTGGGATGAAGTCATTCCGGTCATTCTTTCGGGCGATACGATCCTCATGCTGGAGGGTACGGATGAGGTCCTGCTGATCAAGAGCCGCAAATGGCCTGGACGGAGCATTGAGGAACCTCAAACCGAAGCGCTGGTGCGCGGGCCCAGAGTAGGATTTACGGAAAGCATCTACACCAACATCTCCCTGCTGCGAAGACATATTCGCGAGCCCAATCTGACGATTGATCCCCATACCATCGGCAGGCGATCGAACCAGTCGCTTGCGGTCGTCTATATTAAAGGACTGACGAATCCGGAGCTGATCGAAGAAGTCAACCGGCGACTAAAGTCGCTGGATCTTGACTACGCCCCTGAGTCCGGAACGGTGGAGCAATGGATCGAGGACAGTTTTTTATCACCGTTTCCCCAGATCCTCAATACCGAACGACCGGATAAAGTCACTTCAGCCCTGCTGCAGGGAAAAGTAGCGATTTTGCTGGACGGTACCCCTTTTGTGCTTCTTCTGCCGTTTACTTTCGTTTCACTGTTACATTCCCCTGAGGATTATTACGAACGGTGGACCATCGGTTCGCTAATACGCCTGCTGCGTCTTGTGGCCATCGGAATCACCTTATTTCTTCCCGCGCTGTATATTGCCATTCTGTCTTTCCATCCTGGCATGATCCCGTTTAAACTCGTATTCTCAATCGCTGCTGCGCGCGAAGGCGTTCCTTTCCCTGCCGTGATTGAAGCTTTACTAATGGAGGTTACACTGGAGTTGCTGCGCGAAGCGGGAATTCGCCTGCCAAAACCGATAGGCCAGACAATTGGCATTGTCGGAGGACTTGTGATAGGAGAAGCCGCGGTTCAGGCGGGGATCGTGAGCCCGATTATGGTCATCATTGTGGCACTGACAGCCATATCGTCTTTTGCGATTCCATCCTACAGCGCTGGTATCTCTTTTCGTATGCTGCGTTTTTCGATCATGATCGCAGCAAGTTTTCTGGGACTGTACGGGATCGTGATGACCTTTATCATGATCTGCATTCATTTGATGAGATTGCATAGTTTTGGGGTCCCCTATTTAAGTCCCGTTGCCCCCTCGATCCAGCATGATTGGAAAGATATGTTTATTCGTGTACCTGTCACCTGGCTTACACGCAGACCATTATTTATGAAGCCCCAAGATACCCATCGGGCAAAGAAGCGGTGATTCGTAATGACCCATAAACCATTAAGCAGCCAAGCAATCGGTAGAAAAGAGATCGTATACACTGTTAGCAATATGGTGATTGGACTCGGGATCCTCACGCTCCCCAATACGATTGCAAAGAATACCCAATTCTCGGATGGCTGGATGTCAATCATTCTCGGCGGCATGATCGCTCTTGTATTCGCTTGGGCCATCGGGGTATTGGCTTCAAGGTTTCCCGGCCAAAATTATCATGCGATGGCATCGATGATTTTGAGCCGAAAAGCAGCCCATGTGTTGACGTTGTTGATCAGTTTCTATTTACTGTTATTCGTCAGTTATCAAGTGCGCGGCGTTTCCACGATAACGAGGCTGTACTTATTCGATAACACGCCGGAGGAGATCATTGGGCTGATTTACTTGCTGGTATTAATCTATGGCGTCGCCGGGCCAAGCATTGCTCTTTTGCGCTTGAACTTGATTTTCTTCCCCATCGTTGTCACGATTATGCTGTTGATCGTCCTCTTGAATCTGGGAAGCTTAAACGTGCACTATCTGCTGCCGGTGTTTAAAACCGATTGGAGAAACATCGCAGCCTCTTCCAAGGATACGGTATTCTCCTACCTCGGACTGGAGATCATGCTGTTCTATAACATCTACGTCGTCAAGAAAGGCAAGCTTCCAGGCTCTATCCTCCGCGGGTTGATGATACCGATCTGTATCTACTTCGTTGTTTTCATGTTTGTCATCGGCGTTTTTGGACCGATGGTGGTTTCCAATACGCTGTATCCGTTAGCCGAATTGGCCAAGGAGGTTGAAGTCCCGGGAGGGGTATTTGAACGATTTGAATTTTTCTTTTTTGTCATTTGGTTGATGACTTTATTCAGCACGAATGCGATGGCGTTTGACGTAGCTTTATTGGCGCTGGAATCCGTATTTCCAAAACATCGAAGATTCACAATGATCCTCGTTCAGGCACCGATTCTGTTCATCCTCGGTTTATTGCCGAGCACGCTCCGAGAGCTCAACATATTCGCCGAATGGATCAGTTATATGGGAATCGGATTTGCATGGGTGCTTCCGGCACTGCTGCTCTTGATCGCTAAAGTTCGAGGGGTGAAGGGAAATGGTTAGAACGCTTCGCATGCTCCTGGCATTCATGCTGATTTGTCCGCTCGCCGGTTGCTGGGACCGCATCGAAATCGAGGAGCGCGGATTTGTAGTCGGCACGGCCCTTGACGCCGCAGAGGGTGGACAAATAAAGCTTACGTTTCAAATTGTCGTGCCTACACAGATGAAAGGCTCCAGCGGTCAAAAGAGTGAGGGAGGGAGCCCCTTTATTAATCTGTCCTCTACAGCGAGCAGCGTATTCAAAGCCGCGCGGAAGATGTCGAATGAGATCAGCCGATCTCCATATCTGGCCCATAATCAAGTGATCATCATCTCCGAAACACTGGCTGGAACGGAGCACTTAGGCGATGTACTGGATTTGTTTGTCCGGGATCCGGAGAACCGGCGAGCCTCCAATATTATGGTCGCTCATGGAGAGGCGGGCAAGATTCTGGAGATCCATTCGAAGATCGAAACCTTACCCGTGCAATACATTCGTTCGACGCAAGAGAATAAGGACAAAAGCGAATCGATCACGCCTCCAACGAATATAGGTGAACTGCATAATTTCCTGTTGTCCAAGTCCAGTTATGCGCTGCCGCGCGTCTCGATCACGGAAGATGACAGAGTATCCACTAGCGGCGCAGCTGTGTTTAACGGCGAGAACTACAAGTTCATGGGATTTCTGAACGATGATGAAACCACTGGACGAAACATGATGCAAGGAACGGTGAAAACCGCATCCTTGGAACTGGTCGTTCATGGAAAACAGCTCGTTTATGAAGTCAGGGAATTCAACCGGATCATTCGAGTTCATCTGGACGATCGCGGTCTTCCCGAGTTTGACGTTGAAATTTCGGTCAGAGGCAATATTGGGGAAGCTGAGCTGGCAGAGAGCGAAATCGTTCGAGAACTAAACGGAGAGATCAAACGCAAGGCGGAGGAACGGATCAAGGAAATCGCAATGGATGTCATTCAAAAGGCCCAGAACGATTATAAAACAGACTTTTTAGGCTTCTGGAAGAAATGCCAAGAGCGGGAGTATGAGACATGGAACCGTTACAAGGATGACTGGGACCGAGGTCAAAACATATTTTCGCAATGCAAGATCCATGTGCACGCGGACGCAAGAGTCCGGACTATTGGAACCATTACCGGGACGGAATAAGGAAGGAGGGCTAATTTATGGAATTCATGGATCTTCGCTACGATATTTTGTTAAATCCGCTTGTCATGATAGCTATATTGCTGCTCATCATCGTACCATTGACCTTATTCCAGACAAACCGTTACCTGCACAGATACGGGGACCCGCCCTGGAAGCAGCCGGAGAAACCGGATGATGGCGCAGAGAGAAGCGAACATGATTGAGTCAGGTTCCATATGGAAATAATGAGGAAACAAAGATTCCATTGGAGGGGCGAAACCATGAGGCTTATCCGCAATAAGCGAATTACATACGGATGGCTGATTTTGACGGTATTGATCGCCATTTTGACGATGCGCCTTGCCTGGGTACAGCTCGTGATGAAGCATCAGCGGGTTCCTGGAAGCCGGCATACGATGGTTGAAGCATCGCTTATCCAGCGGGAACGGGGCATCGTGCTGGATTCGGGCCGCGGACATTTTACGGATCGCAACGGAAAACCGCTCACGGGTAATCTGATCTGGACTGCCGTATTGTTTCCGGCCGGTGAGAAGGAGCTAAAGGGCGCCCATCATCAGGTTGCCAAGCTGGCCCGCATCCTGGGAACGGACACGAATCAGTTGCTGCAAATCTGGGGCAAGCTAAAGGAGCCGCAGCTGTGGCATGGAGCGGATTCCCGCATTCCACTTTCCTTGTCCAAGGAGCAGATTGAGCAGATTCGCGAGCTGGAGCTCCCCAAACTCAAGGTTCTTCCTTATGAGCAGCGGTACGGTAACGGCCAATCGGGCATGCAGTGGCTTGGTTTTGTATCCGGCCAGCGTAAGGAAAGCCTGTTCTTTCAGGATTATCCGGAGATTTCGGGAACCAGCGGGCTGGAGAAGACGATGGATTCGCTGATCCGGGGTGAAGGACCTACGATTGTCTATTTTCCGGTAAACAGCACGAATGAAGTGATTCAGGATATGAAGCCGATGGTGAAGGCGCCGGACAATCGGTACTATCCGTTACGGGTAGCCACAACGATCGATATCGATATTCAGCGGGGGATCGAGGCCATCACGGAAAAAGCGGGCATGAAAGAAGGAGCCATTGTCGTGCTGGATGCACGGAATGCCGATATCGTGGCGATGGTATCCAGACCGTTTTACAATCCGGAGCAGATACATCCGAAAGACGGTCAGTGGGAGAATCGCGGATTGAAAGCGGCCACGCCAGGCTCCGTGTTCAAGCTTGTAACGGCCGCGGCCATTTTAGAGAATGGTCTCAGCTCGCCAAACGAACATTTTCATTGCAATGGGGAATTCGGCAAGTTCGGATTGTCCTGCTGGAAAAAGGGCGGGCATGGAACGATTGATCTGCGCGAGGGCTTTGCGGAATCCTGCAACGTCGTATTTGCCACGCTTGCGGAAAGATTAACCCCACAGCAAATAACCTCAGCGGCATCCGCGCTGGGCTTTGGGCAAAGCGTAGGCTGGCAATCACAGCAGTTTTTAGGGCTTCGCTCATTTGCACCGTTGGATCATGAAGAGAAGGGGACGGTCTTTTCCAGCTCCGCAGATGCCTCCGATGCAGGCGTAAGAGTGCAGACAGGCATAGGCCAAAGAGACGCTGCCGTATCTCCGCTCCAAGCCGCTAATGCGATGGTGACGCTGCTTCATGGCGGGGTGAAAACCAAGCCGCGTATTGTGAAGCAGATTCGGTACGCGAACGGCCAGTTGCTTCAGGATACGAATCCGCTGTACGAAGGCCCATCAGGAAACGGTATTTCCCGGGAAACATCTTCCATCCTGCTCGAATGGATGGAAGATGTCGTTCAGGAGGGAACAGGAAGCTCTTTGAGTCATCGCACATGGACCCTTGCAGGCAAATCGGGAACCGCTCAGGTCAAAGTAAAGGGCCGCGCCCGAAACAACCAGTGGTTTGTCGGGTACGGCCCGGTGGAGAAGCCACGTTATGCGGTGGCAGTATTGGTGGAGAATCGGAGCACGAACACCAGCAATCAGGCAACCGAAATATTCGGTCAGGTCTCCGATTTCTTGGCCTCGGTTGAAGCGGGCTCCGGCTCCGCGTAAGAGCGGGACATATCCCAAGGAGACACATCGAATTCTTCGCTAGGCAGATGGATCCACTGCTTCAGATATCCCTGCGCAAGCAATTCTTTGATGAGAATCAGCAGGATAGGGGCCAGAATCAAACCGGCAACGCCAAATATCGACAGGGAGATCATCATAAAGGACAGCATCAGAAACGCCGAGGATACGCCGATCGAGTCTCCTGTAATTTTAGGCTCGAGCAGTTGTCTGGAAATAACCACCACGGCAAGCAGAACGATCAAGCCGATTGCAAGTCCGGTGTTGCCTACAATGAACAAATAGGTGATCCACGGAATAAGAATAACGGGAACCCCAAGCAGCGGCAATACATCGAATACGGCGCAGATAAGCGCAACGGACAGGGAATTGCCCGTACCTAATATCAAGAGTCCTATGTATACAATGACAAAGGTGATGCTGACCAGCTTCATCTGGGCTTTAATATAAGAGCCGATTGCCTTGAATACATTGTCCTTCAGGAAAACGAAAGCTGTCTTAAGCGTCTTCGGCGTCTTGTCCTTGGCGATTCTTCGCCAGCTGCCAATTTCCGTGCTCAGGAAGAAGGCGAGGATAATCGCAACCCCGAAATTCGCGATGAACGAGGAGAACGACCCCATAAATCCAACGATGTAACGGAAGAACGACTCGGCAGCGCCCTGGGCAAAGGTGGTAATGTCTTGGAAGTAACCGTTCAGACGGTCCGTCAGATCCGGCGGCAGCGCGTCGAGCTTCGTCTGCAGGAACATCAGGGTTTCCGAGAAATGTTTCTGGATCGTTTGGGTGTAAGCCGGCAAATTATCCTGCAGGTTCATGAATTGCGATACGATGAGCGCTCCGGCTCCAAACAAGACGCCAAGGATGACGAGCAGGAAGAGCAATACGGATATCGCGGCGGCGAAAGGCTTCGGAAGCCCCCTGCGGTGCAGGAATTTGGAGAAAGGCTCAATAATCAGGAAAACGAGGAAAGATAAAAACACCGGAGCCGCAATCTGGTAAAGCTTGCTGAATATGAGCATGATCAAGTAAACCGTAAGCACGATTAAACCTATATCGAAGGCGGTTCTCCAATATTTTTTATACAAGGGAAGCATAGTGGGATATCGGCTCCTTTATACTTTATTGATAGATATCATTGTACACGATTTGCGAAAAAAAAGCCTATTTCTTTAAGTGCTATGATAAAATAATAATAGCGTCTTCATTAGAAAAAGAAATAAAAAGCGGGGAGTTAGCATGCAAACGTTACTGCTATGGTTGTTTTACCTTTCATCTTTTTATGCATTCATTCCCGGCATCCTGACCCGGATATTCGGTTTTCGAGTATTTCGCAGGGGAACAGGCTTGGAAGACTTCGCCTTAACCTTTGACGATGGTCCTGATCCGATCTATACACCAAGACTGCTGGATTTATTGAAGCGGTATAATATGAAAGCGACTTTTTTTCTGGTCGGTTCCCATGCCGAGAAGCATCCGGAAGTCGTCAAACGCATTCATAACGAGGGTCATCTGATCGGGATTCACAACTATGTTCACAAGAGCAATTGGTTAATGCGACCCGTGACCGTCCGTAAGCAAGTCAAGCGCACGGACGATATCATCTACGCCATAACCGGCGAGCGCTCGAGATATTACAGACCGCCTTGGGGAATCGTGAATTTATTCGATTTTGCCAAGAATACCGGCTGCCGCATCATCTTATGGTCCTCGATGTTTAATGATTGGCGAAGCAAGATCGGCGCTGACAAGCTGACTCAGCGAATGCTGGCCAAGTTGAACGGCGGCGAGGTTATGCTCCTCCATGACTGCGGTACGACGATGGGAGCGAACCCCGATGCGCCGGAGCAAATGCTGATTGCCTTGGAACGCGTTCTGAAAGTCGCAGAGCAGAAGGGAATGAGAAGCATCCGAATCGACGACATGATGGCTAAGGAAAGCAAAGCGAAAGCAAAGAAGCTGTCTCCTCTCAAACGGTTGATTGTCTCGTTGTGGCTCTTGTGGGAAAAAGCATTTCATGCGGTGTTTGCGCTCGAAACGGTTAATCCGGAGGATCCGATGCTGCATTTCCGAAAGCGTGCCTTCACCGGCAAAACGGTCGTAATGGAAGATGGCAGCCGGCTTGAGAAGGGAGACCAGGTGCTCGAGCTCCACTTTGACAACAAAAAATTGTTCGAGATCGGCAGCCGCTCCCGCTCGGAAGTGCAGCTTGCCATCAAAATGATTCGTGCCGTGCAGAAGGATTTGCCTTCTCTGGCGAACATGGTGCTGGACCGGCCCGAGTTTAAGGATATCAAAGGTTTGTATGCCGTAACCATGATTTCGCGGGGGCCCGAGCAATTCGGATTCCATGTGATGGATTTGCCTCGGGGGCTGTTCGCAAGCTCGTCCAGACTGTATCTGAAACTGCTGCTCAGTGTCATTCACCCGAAAGGGCAGGCCCGCCTGAAGGAGGGCACCCAGATGATGGAGCCGAAAATGCTCATCATGCCGGTGGATGTTCTGATCGGACGTTATGCGGAGAAGAAAACGCAGGTTTTGCCTCCATCGGAGGAACAGCAGGAAATTCAACAGGGGCATGCGGGCGATCTGGCGGTTGCCAGTGTCTCGCAAGGCATGTAGTTCATCGAATCGATGGTTTCCGCCATTATGCATGGATTATCTCTTAGATGGGTTTGGTTATAAAAAAGGGGTTATCCCCGCAGGCTATTGCTAATGCCTGCGCGGGATAACCCCTTTGCTTATTAAGGATTAGATTTTCAATACGCCGCCAGAGCTGGCGTTGGTCACAAGCTTCGAGTAGCGGGCAAGGTAACCGGTTTTCACTTTCGGTTCGAACTCAACCCATTTGCTGCGGCGTACAGCCATTTCCTCTTCGGAAACGTCCAGCAATTGAATCGTCCGTTTATTCAGGTCCAGCTCGATGATATCTCCGTCTTCAACGAAAGCGATAGGTCCGCCTTCAGCCGCTTCCGGCGAGATGTGTCCGATGCTGATGCCGCGGGAAGCGCCGGAGAAGCGTCCGTCCGTGATCAGACCGACTTTGGCTCCAAGCCCCATGCCAGCAATCTGCGAGGTCGGCGCCAGCATTTCCGGCATGCCCGGTCCGCCCTTCGGCCCTTCATATCGAATGACAACCACATGGCCTTCCTTGACCTTGCCGTTGGCAATGCCGCTAAGCGCCTCGTCCTGGGAGTCAAAGCAGATGGCAGGTCCTTTATGGTATCCGCCAACCGAAGGATCGACCGCACCGACTTTGATGATGGAACCTTCAGGAGCCAGATTGCCGTAAAGTACGGCGAGTCCGCCGCGCTCGGAATACGGGGAATCGATCGGATGGATGACGTTCTCATCCTGGATTTCGCAGCCCTCTACGTTCTCGGCCAGCGTTTTGCCGGTTACGGTAATGCAATCTCCGTGCAATGCGCCTGGCTTCTTCAGGAGCTCGTGCAGAACCGCGCTCACACCGCCTGCCAAATGCACATCCTCAATGAAGTAATCCGAAGCCGGAGCCAGCTTGGAGATGTGAGGAACGCGGTCAGCGACTTCGTTGATCCGCTCCAGCGGGTAATCAAGGCCAGCTTCTTGGGCAAGCGCCAATGTATGAAGCACCGTGTTGGTGGAGCCGCCCATGGCCATATCGAGCGCAAATGCGTTGTCGATAGCTTCAAGGGTTACGATGTCACGCGGCTTCAGGTCCATTTTGACAAGTTCCATCAATTGTTTGGCCGATTGTTTAACAAACTCTTTGCGCTCTTCGGCGATGGCAAGAATGGTGCCGTTGCCCGGCAGAGCCAGACCCAACGCTTCGGCGAGGCAGTTCATGGAGTTGGCGGTGAACATGCCGGAGCAGGATCCGCAGGTTGGACATCCGTATTGTTCCAATTCCAGGAGCTCATCGTCATTGATTTTGCCGACCTGGTGAGCGCCGACGCCCTCGAACACGGAAGTCAGGGACAATTTGCGGCCTTTGCTGTCCACGCCGGCCTTCATCGGTCCGCCGCTGACAAACACCGTCGGGATGTTAACGCGCAGGGCGCCCATCAGCATGCCTGGCGTAATTTTGTCGCAGTTCGGGATACACACCATGCCGTCGAACCAGTGGGCGGAAACAACGGTTTCCAGGGAATCCGCAATGATCTCGCGGCTTGGCAGCGAGTAGCGCATGCCGATATGTCCCATGGCAATTCCGTCATCCACGCCGATGGTGTTGAACTCGAAAGGAACGCCGCCGGCTTCACGGATCGCATCCTTCACGATCTTGCCGAATTCCTGAAGATGCACGTGACCCGGAACGATATCGATGTAAGAGTTGCACACGGCGATGAACGGTTTGCCGAAATCTTCTTCCTTAACGCCTGCTGCACGCAGCAAGCTGCGGTGCGGCGCGCGGTCAAAGCCTTTCTTGATCATGTCTGAACGCATTTTTTTGGTTGTCATGATGTCGATTTCCCCCCAGATCTATTATAAAATTGTTACGCTTTAGCGCGGTCTTCCGGCAAAGCAGCCGGGTACCTGTAAACAGCGAATAGGTTTTAAATGAGTCTATCACAAAAAGGTAGGTTTTTCTACATGATATTAATAGGAAGCGATGGAAGGAAGCCTGTCGAGACGGCCAAGAAAAAGCCTGTCCCCCTTGGCCGGGAACAGGCTTCCTACTGAAAAGGTATGCTATTTCTTGCCGCCTTTGCGGCCAATTTCCTGATAGAATTCACGATTATGATTCCGCGAGGTGGCTTCGCCGCCCTTTTGACCGATTTCCTGGTAAAACTCGCGGCTATGGTTTTTGGACGTCGCTTTGCCGCCTTTTTTGCCGATTTCCTGATAGAATTCGCGGCTGTGTTTTTTGGCGGTGGCTTCGCCGCCAAGACGTCCGGCTTCTTCGCGGGTCATCTTTCGATTGCTGTTGGCTGCCATGAACAAATCACTCCTTTACCGTCGTATTTGCTATGCGTATATGTTACTTACCACGGTCCATTTGTCATGAATCAAAACATTCGACTAAAGATTGGTAAATTTTCAAGTCGGAGCGATTTCTTGATTCCATGCACTAATAACGCTTAATTCAGAGTTTATTTCATGGTTTAATAAGAGTATGATCAAGAATAGGATAGGGAGGTTTTGAACCATTGCCGTTTGTTCAAGTGAAAGGACGAACCGTTCCCTGCCAAGGGATTTTGTTTGATAAAGACGGTACGCTGCTTCATTTCATGGCGCTGTGGGGAGGATGGGCCGATTATGTGCTCGAGTTCATGGAGGAACGGCTGGAGCTGATGGGAGCCGGCTTTACACTGCCGAAAGAGCAGGTGCTGGGGACCAAGCACGATGCCGGTGGACGCGTATCGGGGTATGATCTGCGGGGTCCGCTCGCCATGGGCACCGTGGAGGAGACGAACGGGCTTCTGGCCTGGCAATTGTACGCAGCCGGGATGCCATGGAACGAGGCGATTGTGCAGGTCCATCAGATTACGAAAAATGCCATGTACGAAGTCCGCCAGCAAAAGCCGGCATTCCCGATGCCCGGACTGGAACATTTCCTGAAAAAATGCAGCTTGGCCTCCGTGAAGATGGCAGTGGTGACTTCGGATCAAACCTCAGGTGCCATGGAGCAGTTGGACTGGATGGGGCTTCGCTCGTACTTTACGGTCATTATGGGAAGAGATCAGGTTCGAAACGGCAAGCCGCACCCCGAAATGACCGAGGCGGCATGCCGCCGGCTCGGGATCAAACCGGAGGAAGCGGTCGTCATCGGCGACAGCAATGCGGATATGCAGATGGCGAAGCAAGCAGGCGCTGCCCTGGCCGTAGGTTTAATGACGGATGAAGGGGAGCCGGCGCATCTGACAGATGCCGATGTTGTCATATCCGATTATAATGAATTAGACGTGCACAGGTAGACGTGTTATTTTAAGGGCTGTACGGAGGTGTATAAGAGTGGAGAACAGGGAAAAAATCGAGCAGTTGGCAACATGGATCGAAGCGAGCGACTACATTGTTTTTTTCGGGGGAGCCGGTACCTCCACCGAGAGCGGAATACCAGACTTCCGTTCGGCAGCCGGACTGTACCAGAGCGAGCACCAGTCTCCGTATCCGCCGGAGGTCATGCTCAGCCATACTTTTTTTATGCAGCATCCGGAAGTGTTTTACGATTTTTACCGGAGCAAGATGCTGCACCCGCATGCGCAGCCCAACGGCTGTCACCGTCTATTATCGAGACTCGAGCATGATGGGAAGCTAAAGGCGGTCATCACGCAGAATATCGATGGTCTGCATCAGACGGCGGGGTGTTCCGAGGTGCTGGAGCTTCATGGTTCCGTGCACCGCAATCATTGCATGGATTGCTCCCGATTCTACAGCCTTCAGGATATTCTGGACATCAAGGAAACCGTCCCGCGCTGCAAGGATTGCGGAGGGCTGGTTCGGCCGGACGTCGTGCTGTATGAAGAGGAATTGGACCAGAACGTCATCATGCGCTCGATCCAGGAAATATCGACGGCCGACTTGTTGATTATTGGGGGGACTTCCCTGACGGTACACCCCGCTGCTAGTTTGATCTCCTATTTTCATGGAAGCAAGGTAGCTTTGCTGAATGCAGATCCAACCCCATACGATCATCGGGCAGGCCTCCTGATTGCGGATCGGATCGGTCAAGTCATGACGCAGGTGGATAAACTGATCAGCACGTGAGGGGACAAAAGGCGGCGTATTGCCGTACCTGTCCCTGTAATCGTTTTCTTGTCAAAGGAAGACCAAACGCGATAAGATGGAATTTAGCAATGGACCTATTCACTTAGAGAGGCAGGGATTGCAAGTGACCTATGTGGCTAGCGAAGACCGCTATGAAGGAATGAAGTATAACCGCGTGGGGCGGTCCGGGCTGAAACTTCCCGCGATTTCCCTTGGATTATGGCATAATTTCGGTGGCGTCGACACGTACGAGAACGGGCGGAACATGATTACGCGTTCCTTTGATCTGGGCATCACCCACTTCGATCTGGCGAACAATTACGGACCTCCTGCAGGCTCTGCCGAGGAGACTTTCGGTAAAGTGCTTTCCAGAGACCTTAAGGCATATCGTGACGAAATCGTCGTTTCGTCCAAAGCCGGCTATTATATGTGGCCCGGTCCTTACGGCGATTTCGGATCGCGTAAATACCTGGTGTCAAGCCTAGATCAAAGCTTGAAGCGAATGGGCCTGGACTATGTGGATATCTTTTACCATCATCGAATGGATCCGGAAACGCCGCTCGAGGAAACCATGGCAGCGCTGGATCATCTCGTTCGTTCAGGCAAGGCGCTGTATGTCGGAGTCTCCAACTATTCGCCGGAGAAGACCCGGGAAGCGATATCGATCCTGAAAAGCCTGGGCACTCCGCTGCTCATCCATCAACCGAGCTACTCCATGCTGGATCGTTGGGTGGAGAACGGATTGCTTGACGTCCTGGAAGAGAACGGGGTCGGCAGCATCGCATTCACGCCGCTTGCTCAAGGGCTCTTGACGAACAAATATTTGAACGGGGTGCCTGTCGATTCCCGTGCCGCAAGCGCATCCGTGTTCCTGAACGAAAGCAATATCACGCCTGAGGTGCTGCGCAAGATCAGAGCCTTGAACCAAATCGCTCAAGCCCGGAACCAGAGTCTGGCTCAATTCGCGCTCGCCTGGGTTTTGCGCGGCGGCAGGGTGACGTCTGCCCTGATCGGGGCAAGCAAAGTAAGCCAGATTGAAGACAACGTGGCTGCCTTGAACAATCTGGAGTTCTCGAAGGAAGAGCTGGATCGAATAGAAGCGATTCTCAAAACGGAGAATGCATCTTCTTCGGAAGGATAGATACTGGCGAAAACATGGTGGCATTGAAATAGATACATGAAAAGGAGCGCCTTTAGGATGATAACCTGCCTGAAGGACGCTCCTTTTTTTGCTAAGGGATGTCGTGGGCGCAATCTTTAAGTAAGCGCGGATGAAGAGATGATGTCCTTGCGGTACCGCGACGGGGATCGGCCGACGAGCCGCTTGAATTGGCGCGAGAAATAGAGCGGATCGGTCAGTCCGACCGATGCGGAAACCTGCTCGATGGACAAATCGGGACGTTCGCGCAGCAGCCGTTTGGATTGGTCGATTCTTAATTTAAGCAGATACGTGATCGGAGTCATGCCCGTTTCCTGTTTAAAGATCCGTGACAGGTATGCGCGGTTGTAGCCCAGGCTTGTACACATCTGTTCGATCGAGACGGGATGGGCGTATTGGGAAGCCATGTAATTGATCATCTGCTTCACCGTGCGCTGAACCTGGGGTTCTGACAGTGTCAATCGGGACGGCCGGTCGCTCTGATTCATGATCTCGGCCCAGATTAAATGCAGGTAACCGATGGCGGCCATGTGAGAGCTTTCTTCCCTGGATTGAAAATGGCCCTGGATGAGGGATACATAGCCGGGAATGGGGTTGTTCTCCACGAGGTGGAGGACGGGCTTTTCGGGCGTGAGCCCCAAACGGGATATCTCTTCATCGGCGTGTTCTCCGTCAAAGGCGACCCAGCGGTAACGCCACGGCTGGCTCGCATCGGATACATAGCTGACAATCTGGCCGGGATGGATCAGGAAGCAATCGCCGGGCCCGAGCTGGTATCTGTCGGTTTCGGTCCGAAATGCGCCATGGCCCGATTCGATGACGTGCAAGAGATAATGATCGAATATTTTCGGCCCCAACGCATGTTCAGGAAGGGTCTGGCTCTCGCCGGCGAATCGGACGTGGAGCCAGCCGCCGCTTGGCTGTGCAGGGTTGGAAGCAACAGAATAGGTTGGTTTCATCATTCATTTTCCTTTACAATGAGTTTGGGAAAAAGAGGAACTGCAGGGATTTCGTGATCATGAATTTATTGTACCTCCATAAGTCACATAAATCCATATGTAACACACAAGATTTCATTATCGGTAAACGAGATTTCCATTATACTGAAGACAGTAAAACTACCATATGTACAGGATGGAGTGATAGGCAGTGACAACGCAACAGCTTATGGAAAGATTTATGGACAAGCACGGTGAGAGCCAGCATCAGGTTCGCATATTTAATGCGCCGGGGCGCGTGAACCTGATCGGTGAGCATTTGGATTACAACGGGGGTTATGTGCTTCCGGCAGCCCTGGAGTTTGGCACAACCTTGATTATCCGGCCGCGCGATGATAACAAGGTGAGCTTTGCATCTACCAACATCCCTTATGAATTAACGATCAGCCTGGACGAGGATTATGGATACAAAAGCGATCAATGGACGGATTACCCGGTCGGCGTCATTGCCGAGTTGAATAAAATCGGCTGCGGGCTTTGCAGCGGCTATGACCTGCTGTACCACGGGGATATCCCGAACGGGGCAGGCCTCTCATCCTCGGCGTCCATCGAAGTGGTCACGGCTTACGCCTTCTTGAAGATGGAGGGCAAGGAGACGGATACGGTGGAGATCGCAAAGCTTTCGCAGCGCGTGGAGAACCTGTTCGTCGGCGTCAACTCCGGCATCATGGATCAATTCGCCGTAGCCAACGGCAAGCAGGATCATGCCATTCTGTTAATGTGCGATACGCTGGAGTATGAGCTGGTGCCTTTCCGGACCGGAGCATACAAAATCGTGATTTCGAATACAAACAAACGGCGCGGACTCGTCGATTCCAAATATAATGAACGCCGCAGCGAATGCGACCGCGCTTTGGAAATTTTGCAAAAGGAGCTCCCGGCGTTATCGTATCTCGCCCAGCTGAATCCGGATCAATTCGCAACCTTGCGGGACAGCATCCGGGATGAGACCGTCAGAAGACGCGCCCAGCATGTCGTCGAGGAGAACCAGCGCGTGCTTAATTCCGTGAAGGCTTTGAAAGAGGGGAATCTGGAAGTTTTCGGACAGTACATGAATCAGTCCCATGACTCTTTGCGTTATCTGTACGAAGTCACGGGCGATGAGTTGGATGCTCTGGTGGAAGAAGCCCAGCGGATTCCGGGCACGCTCGGTTCCAGAATGACGGGAGCCGGCTTTGGCGGCTGCACGGTATCCCTCGTGCACGAGGACGCGGTGGAACGTTTCATCGCTGAAGTGGGACAGCAGTATGAGGCCAGAACGGGACTGAAGGCGGACTTCTACGTATGCGGCGTAGGTCAAGGCGTGCATGAAGTAAAGGAGGGCGAATAATATGGCCATTTTAGTGACTGGCGGAGCGGGTTATATCGGTTCACATACCGTAGCGGAGTTGCTGGAGCAACGGGAAGACGTTGTTGTCATCGACAGCCTGGAGACGGGTCATCGCGAAGCGCTGCTGGGCGGAAAGCTGTATGTCGGCGATCTGCGCGACAAGGCGCTGCTGAGGCAGCTGTTCTCGGAAAACGATATTGATGCCGTTATCCATTTTGCCGCGAATTCTCTGGTCGGCGAGAGCATGAAGGATCCGGTGAAGTATTACGATAACAACGTGTACGGCACGCTGTGCCTGCTGGAAGCCATGAATGAGGCTGGCGTTCGAAAAATCGTCTTCTCTTCAACGGCCGCGACCTACGGTGAGCCCGAGAAGGTGCCGATCGAGGAAACGGACCGGACCCAGCCGACGAACGTGTACGGGGAAACCAAGCTGATGATGGAACGGATGATGTCCTGGTTCGATACCGTGCTCGGGGTGAAGTATGTCTCCCTTCGTTACTTCAACGCGGCCGGCTCGCATGCCAGCGGCAAGATCGGCGAGGATCACCGGCCGGAGAGCCACTTGATTCCGCTCGTTCTGCAAACCGCTTTGAAGCAGCGCCCCAGCATCTCGGTGTTTGGCGACGATTACGCAACTCCAGACGGCACGTGCGTCCGCGATTACATTCACGTCAGCGATCTGGCGAATGCGCATCTGCGCGCGGTTGAATACCTTCGTCGCGGCGAGTCCAGCAATGTGTTCAATCTCGGCAACGGACTCGGGTTCTCGGTCAAGGAAGTGATCGAGACATCGAAGCGGGTGACGGGTGCCGACATTCCGGTTGTCATGGAAGCCCGCCGTGCGGGTGACCCTGCGGTATTGGTGGCGTCTTCGGACAAAGCGCGCACGGTTCTCGGATGGACGCCGTCCAGAACGACGCTGGAGGAGATTATCGAGAGCGCATGGAAGTGGCACAGCAGCCGTCCGGATGGTTACGGCGACAATTAATCCAAGGGGGACGATGAACATGAATGCTGCAACATCAAGTACTCCCGAATCCAAGCAGGCTCTGCATGCCATTGAAATGCTGGTGCGATTCGCGCTTCATAAAGGCCTGATCCAGGCAGCGGATGGGGATTACAGCCGCAACCTGCTGCTGGAGGATTTCGGGTTCAGCGAGCCGTACGGCGACGAAGTGAACGACCTGATGCCGGATGGGCCCCAGGCTATGCTCGACATCCTGATCGATTACGGTGCGGCGCATGGCATGATCCCGGAGAATACCGATACGTACCGGGATTTGCTGGACGCCAAAATCATGGGCCGCCTCATGGCAAGACCTTCGGAAGTAACTGCTCGGTACCGGGCGGTAGAGCAGGAGCAGGGGATCATCGAGGCTACCCGGCAATTTTACAACCTGTGCATCGACTCCAACTACATTCGGATGGATCGCGTAGCCAAAAACGAATACTGGCGGCATGCCAGCGCGTACGGCGATATTGAGATTACCATCAATCTATCCAAGCCGGAGAAGAGTCCGAAGGAAATCGCCATGGCCAAACTGCTGCCTCCGCCGATTTATCCGAAATGCCAGCTATGCCGGGAGAACGTGGGTTATGCCGGCAGGGTTAATCACCCGGCGCGGCAAAACCTGCGCATTATCCCGTTGGAGTTGAACGGTGAGCCATGGTTCTTCCAATACTCGCCGTATGTTTACTATAACGAGCACTGCATCGTGTTCCACCACGATCACGTGCCGATGAAGCTGACCAAGGAGACGCTTGCCCGCCTCTTGAGTTTTGTTGATGCTTATCCGCATTATTTTCTCGGATCGAACGCGGATCTTCCAATTGTCGGGGGCTCCATCCTCACACATGATCATTTCCAAGGGGGGCGGCATACCTTCCCGATCCAGAAAGCACCGAAGGTGGCCGGGTTTACGCACGGGGATTATCCGGGGGTATCCGTTGCCATCGTGAAATGGCCGATGTCGGTGATCCGCCTATCCTCAAGCGATCGGGATTCGCTGCTTGAATGCGCGAACAGCATTTACGAGGGATGGAAAACCTACAGCGACCCTTCGGCAGACATTGAGGCCTTCAGCGAAGCGGACGGCGAACGGGTCCGCCATAATACGGTGACTCCGATTGCCCGCCGTAATGACGAGGGCATCTATGAGATGGATCTGGTTCTGCGGAATAATCGCACCAACGAGCAGCATCCGGAAGGGATCTTTCATCCTCATCGGGAGATGTTCCACATCAAGAAAGAAAACATCGGCTTGATCGAAGTGATGGGGCTGGCGATCCTGCCGGGCAGGCTCAAGGAAGAGCTGGATCAGATCGCCGAGATTCTGGCGGGGAACGAGGCGCTGTATGCGGACAGCCAGGCTGCTGACCATCCGCTCGCCGTCCACGGCGACTGGATCGAGGAGCTGCGGGGCCGGGGCATAGCCGCATCCGATAAAGCCGGGGCCACCCAGCTGGTACGCCGGGAGGTCGGCAGCAAATTCACGACGATTTTGGAGCATGCCGGGGTATACAAACAGACGGCGGAAGGGCAGCAGGCATTTCAGCGATTCCTGAGCCACATGGGATACGTCCCTGACAGATGATGTATTGAAGCTAACGATAACTAGGATCATCATTCAAACAGCCGATCTTTCCGAAAGAAGGACGGCTGTTTGTTTTGCATAATGGGAATGGTATAGAATGAAAAAGCACGCATGAATGAATTAGATGCAAACCAGATGCGATGGAGGTAATGTGACATGAGACCTTTTGTCTTTCATAATCCGACTCAGTTGATTTTTGGCAAGGGCAAGCTGAGTGCTTTAAGCGGTGAAGTGGCCAAATACGGCCGGAACGTTTTGCTGGTGTATGGCGGCGGCAGCATCAAGCGCAGCGGCCTTTACGATCAGGTCATCGCCTTGCTGAAAGAAGCGAATGCGGTGGTGACGGAGCTTGCCGGGGTGGAACCGAATCCGCGCCTGTCAACGGTACATAAAGGAGTGGAGTTGTGCCGGGAGCATCACATTGAACTCATTCTGGCCGTCGGTGGCGGGAGCGTCCTTGATTGCTCCAAAGCCATTGCCGTAGGAGCTAAGTATGACGGAGATATGTGGGATTTCGTAGAGCGCAAAGCCGTGCCGCAAGCGGGTCTGCCGCTTGGAACGGTGCTTACGATGGCCGCAACGGGATCGGAGATGAACGGCGGCTCCGTCATCACCAATGAGGTGACCCAAGAGAAGATGGGCTGGGGCAGCCCGCATGCTTATCCCGCCTTTTCGATTCTGGACCCTGTGCATACCTTCTCCCTCCCCCGGGATCAAACGGTGTACGGTATCGTGGATATCATGTCCCACATACTGGAGCACTACTTCCATCAGGATACCAATACGCCGGTGCAGGACGGCTTCTGCGAAACGATTCTTCGAACCGTTATCGATACGGCGCCGAAGCTGGTTGAGGACCTGGAGAACTATGAGCACCGCGAGACGATCATGTACTGCGGTACGATGGCGCTGAACGGCATGATCAACATGGGAATGGCCGGCGATTGGGGAACCCATAACATCGAGCACGCGGTGTCTGCCGTATACGACATTCCGCACGGCGGCGGCCTGGCGATCCTGTTCCCCAACTGGATGAAATATAATCTGAACGCGGATCCTCAGCGCTTCAAGTCGCTTGCCGTGAATGTATTCGGTGTTGATGCTGCCGGAAAAAGCGATGAAGCGGCCGGACTGGAAGGAATCGAGGCGCTTCGCCGCTTCTGGACTTCCATCGGTGCGCCGAGCACGCTGGGAGATTACGATATCGACGATCGCGAGATCGGGTCCATGGCCGATAAAGCGATGCGCTTCGGTCCTTTTGGCAACTTCCGCAAGCTGCAGCGCGAGGACGTCGTTGAAATCTATCGGATGTCGTTATAGGGGTTGTCCTGTCGTTAGCTGACAAGGAATAAAAATGGTTTTAAAGCCTGCCGGTTCATGCCGTGCAGGCTTTTTTGCTGGGGCGTCGAATATAGATATGAAGAGATTTTCATACGTTCGAGGCAAATAATTGAAACTTTAGCAAACATTTTGCCGTATTACTTGTTATACACAGTAAGGAATTCCAGAGGGGGCAATCAACATGGAAGCGTTATATTGGGGCTGTCTGATCGGAGGCGTGATCTTCGCCATCGTAACCGTGGTGCTAGGCGACATACTTAGCTCGGCGCTTGACGGATTGTTGGACTTTTTGTCAGTGGATTTTTTCAATCCGGTTGTGATCGCTGGGGGAATCACCGTATTCGGCGGAACCGGAATCATGCTGACGAAATACACGGAATTGCCGGCAGGTGCCCATGTAACGCTATCTGTCTTGGCGGCCATCGTCATTTCGATTCTCGTCTACTTCGGGTACGTGAAACCGATGGAGAACAGCGAGAACTCGACGGGCTTCTCCATCAAGGAGCTTGCGGGCAAGATCGGCGTAGTCACGGTGCCGCTTCCTGCAGAAGGATTCGGAGAAGTGATGGTCAAGGTCGGCGCAGGCAACACGATGCACATTGCCTCAAGCTTTGATCGTCAAACGCTTCCGGCAGGTGTCCGCGTGGTGGTTGTCGACATTGT
Source organism: Paenibacillus sp. cl141a (assembly GCF_900109305.1). Lineage (NCBI taxonomy): Bacteria > Bacillati > Bacillota > Bacilli > Caryophanales > Paenibacillaceae > Paenibacillus > Paenibacillus sp. cl141a. The sequence goes on along the minus strand of NZ_FNZO01000009.1, from coordinate 199,824 downwards.
TGATGGCGTCCTAAGGGTGTCCGAACTGGAAGAACGAAAAGGAGAGGGTTGATTCAATGCCAGAGTACTTAGTAATTCCATCGATTGTTGTAGGTGTCATTGTCGTGTTAGGACTTGCGTTCTGGGCCCGTTACAAAACGGTGAGCCCGGATGAAGCGATGATTGTCACCGGTTCTTTTTTGGGAAGCAAAAATTTGTCGGAGGACGAATCCGGCCGCAAAATCAAAATCGTTCGGGGCGGCGGCGCTTTTATACTTCCCGTGTTTCAGCGCTCCGAATTCGTATCGCTCTTATCTCATAAACTGGATGTCATGACGCCTGAAGTGTACACGGAGCAAGGCGTACCGGTTATGGCGGACGGGGTGGCCATCATTAAAGTTGGGAGCTCGATCGAAGATGTGGCGACCGCAGCCGAGCAATTCATGGGCAAGCCCATTGAAGCGCTGAAGGGTGAAGCCCAGGAGGTGCTGGAAGGCCATCTTCGCGCCATTCTCGGTTCCATGACGGTAGAGGAAGTATACCGTAACCGCGACAAGTTCGCGCAGGAGGTTCAGGGGGTCGCCGCAAGAGACCTGAAGAAGATGGGTCTGCAGATCGTCTCCTTTACCATTAAGGACGTTCGCGATAAGCACGGATATTTGGAAGCGCTTGGTAAACCGCGGATCGCTACGGTCAAGCGGGATGCGGAGATTGCCGAAGCCGAAGCGATGCGGGATGCGCGGATTCAGAAAGCGCGCGCGGAAGAAGAAGGACAGAAGGCAGAGGTTGTACGCGATACCAATATCGCGGAAGCCGAGAAGGAACGGGAACTGAAGGTCGCGTCCTTTAAGAAGGAGCAGGATACGGCGAAGGCCGAAGCGGACCAAGCCTATCATATCCAGGAAGCCCGTGCCAGACAAACGGTGGTCGAGGAGCAGATGAAGGTTGAGCTTGTTCGTAAGGAACGCGAAATCGACCTGCAGGAAAAAGAAATCATGGTTCGCGAGAAGCAGTATGACGCGGACGTAAAGAAAAAAGCCGAAGCCGATCGCTATGCCGTTGAGCAGGCCGCCGAAGCGGATAAAGCCCGGAAGATGCGTGAAGCGGATGCTGTGCAATACTCCATCGAGACGCAGGCCAAAGCGTCTGCGGAGCAGAAGCGCCTTGACGGTATGGCGGTTGCGGATGCCGAGCGCGCGAAAGGTACGGCCGAAGCCGAAGTCATCCGCCTGCGCGGTATCGCCGAAGCCGATGCCAAAGAGAAGCTGGCCGAAGCGTTCCAGAAGTTTGGCGAGGCTGCTGTGCTCGATATCATCGTGAAAATGCTGCCTGAGCTTGCAGGCAAGATTGCTCAGCCGATCTCGTCCATTGACAAGCTGACCGTTGTCGATACGGGCAAAGGCGAAGGAGCGGCTCGCGTGAGCAATTATGTGACCGAGCTGATGTCCACGGCGCCTGAGATGCTAAAGAGTGTGTCCGGGATTGACGTGGAGGATCTCATTAAGGGATTAACAACGAAAAAATCCGCCACGGCTCAAAAGCCGGTGTCCATCGAGCAGGAACTTGTACCGGTCCCTGCAGAGACAAGCGCCGCTAAGGAAGAGTAGATCAAGCCTTAAGCAGGGCCTGAATACATGGTGGCAGGCAGCGGTACGGCACCTTGAAGACTTTGGCAACCACAAATGATTTTGCCGCGCTCTGATATTTCTGATAAGATATCCGAGTATACGCGTATGAATCAAAAAGAGGTGCGAACGTGAGCAGCTTACAAGTGGCTAAAGTGTTGAACAATAATGTAATCATAGCGAAGCATCCTCAACATGGCGAGGTTGTTGTTATCGGCAAGGGAATCGGCTTTAACCGAAAGAATAAAGACCGTATCCCTGCCACCGCTGCCGAGAAAATGTTCATTTTGACCAAACCGGAGGAGCAGGAGCAGTATAAGCAGTTGGTGCCTCACATCGACGAGAAGCTGATTGAGGCGATGAATGATATTATTCTGAATGCTGCCAAGTCCAGCGACGCTCCTCTGAATGAGCATATCCACATTGCCTTGACGGATCATATCGCATTTGCCATTAAACGCCATGCCCAAGGTCTCTATATCCACAATCCTTTTTTATACGAAACCAAAGAGATGTACCCAGAAGAGTACGAGATGGCCGAATATGCCGTCCGTACCATTCGGGAGAAGCTCGGTGTTGAGTTGGGCCAAGAAGAAATCGGATTCATTGCCCTGCATTTTCATGGTGCGCTTACGAACCAGCATATCTCCGAGGTCCGCAAGCACTCGGAGCTGATCGCGGACCTGGTGCATACCGTCGAGCAGCAGCTGGAGTACGCCATCCCGAGGGATACGCTGGATTATTCCCGATTGCTGACGCACCTCCGGTTTGCGTTGGAGCGGATTCGGCGGGGAGAAGCGGTGAACGAGACGAGTTCGCTTGACGGCCTTCTGAAGCGTGAATATCCCGACACCTATTCCCTGGCATGGAAGTTGACCAAGATGATGGAGCAGCGGCTGAAGAAACCCGTCTATCCCGCTGAGGCCGGTTATTTGACCATTCATTTGGAACGGTTGGTCCAGCGTAAAGAGCAGGGCGAGCAAATGTGAAGATTTTATTAAGTCCCTTACCATGTGGTTGCAACGATAAATGAACGGTGTTACAATACGAACAGTTATGAACCATAAAACTTCAAATCCAACGTGTAACTGATTCGATCAGGCATGAGTATTGCAGGAATTTGGTTGTTATTACCCATTTTTGGGTAATCTAATCCATGAGATTAGCCATCCATTTACCTGTAGTTGCTCATGCCTTTTTTGGTTTGAGTTTTATGATGATCTACCTACAGCTTGTGATAACAACTAGACAGAGGGTGAGGATTTTCATGTTTAAGCGGCTTTTTGGCGTACTGCAAAGGGTCGGTAAAGCTCTGATGCTGCCAGTGGCCATATTGCCGGCGGCCGGACTATTGCTCGGTCTTGGAAATATGCTGGTCAACCCCGATTTCCTGCAATATGCACCTTGGCTGGATGCGGCATGGGTTCAAGCGGCTGCCACGGTCATGATGAATGCGGGACAAATCGTATTCACGAACCTATCCTTGCTGTTTGCAGTGGGGGTTGCGGTCGGTTTGGCCGGAGGTGAAGGCGTTGCGGGACTGGCCGCGATCATCGGTTACCTTGTCATGAACGTCACCATGGGCAGCGTGATCGGCGTGACGCCGGCCATGGTCGGCACGAATTACGAATATGCCAGCGTGCTTGGCATCCCGACGTTGGCTACCGGGGTATTCGGCGGAATCATCGTCGGTATATTGGCAGCCAGCATGTACCGACGGTTTTTCAAAATCGAGCTTCCGTCCTATCTGGGCTTTTTTGCAGGAAAACGTTTTGTTCCGATTATGACGGCCGCAACGTCCGTTTTGCTTGGTCTGTTGATGGTGTTTATATGGCCGCCGATCCAGTCGGCGCTTAACACGGCATCGCATTTCATGCTGGAACAAAATCTGACGCTTTCCGCTTTTGTGTTCGGCGTCGTGGAACGCGGATTGATTCCGTTCGGACTGCACCACATTTTCTATTCCCCGTTCTGGTTTGAATTCGGGGAATACCTGAACCAGGCCGGACAATTGGTTCGAGGGGACCAGAACATCTTCATGGCCCAACTTCGGGACGGCGTCGAGTTTACGGCAGGCACCTTCATGACGGGGAAGTATCCGTTCATGATGTTCGGTCTCCCTGCGGCTGCGCTTGCCATCTATCATGAGGCAAGACCGGAAAACAAAAAGTTCGTGGCCGGCATCATGGGCTCTGCGGCGCTGACTTCCTTCTTGACCGGGATCACGGAACCGCTTGAGTTCTCGTTCCTGTTCGTAGCACCGATCTTGTTCGCTGTGCATGCGCTGTTTGCCGGTCTGTCCTTCATGACCATGCATATTTTGGGCACCAAAATCGGCATGACCTTCTCCGGCGGCCTGATCGACTACATGATCTTCGGTGTCATTCCGAACCGGACGCCATGGTGGAATGTTCTCATCGTTGGTGCTATTATGGCTGTAATCTATTACTTCGGCTTCCGGTTTGTCATTCGGAAATTCAATCTGAGGACGCCGGGGCGCGAGGAAGCTTCGACGACAGAGCCGGAATCAGGCTCTGGAGCAGCGGGCGCTGGCAGTAAAAATGATCTGCCGTCTAATATCCTGACTGCACTGGGCGGCCAGCCTAACATCGCGCATCTGGATGCATGCATCACTCGTCTGCGCGTAGAGGTAAAAGACAAGGGCCATGTCGATAAGGCAAGGCTGAAGCAGCTGGGTGCGTCAGGCGTGCTGGAGGTGGGGAATAACATCCAGGCGATATTCGGAACCCGTTCCGATACGATCAAATCGCAAATTCAGGACATCATGTCGGGAATCATGCCGACCACTGCAACTCAAGCAACGGCTTTGGAGACGATGCCCACGGCACAAGAGGAACAGCGGGCCGGACAGGACGGGGAAACGCTCGTTAAGGAGGAAATCGTATCCCCGGCCGATGGAGAGCTACTGGATATTTCCCATGTGCCTGACCCCGTGTTTGCCGAACGGATGACAGGGGATGGATTTGCGTTCGTGCCTCATAACGGAACGATTGTGTCTCCCGTTAACGGCACCGTGTTCAATGTGTTCCCCAGCAAGCATGCCGTCGGCATTATGTCGGATGGCGGCAAGGAAGTGCTTGTCCATATCGGCGTCAATACCGTTAAGCTGAAAGGGCAAGGATTTGAAGTCCTTGTGCAAGAGGGGGACCTGGTCTCCACGGGTCAACCGATCATGCAAGTGGATCTGGATTATGTGAAGGAGAATGCCAAATCGATCATTTCTCCTATTATCTTCTCGAATCTGCCGGAGGGAGCTTCCGTGAAACTGAACAAGACCGGTGAAGTAAAAAGCGGCGAGGAAGGGATCATTACCATATTGAAACCTTAATCTCACGTTGGTTTCCAGGATTCTAAAAATTAAAATATACGAAAGTAGGATGATGAACATGCAACAAACATTCAGAATTATTGACGAAGATGGAATTCACGCACGTCCGGCAACGGCATTGGTGAACACGGCTAACAAATTCCAGGATACCAACTCTTTTGCCGAAGCTAACGGCAAAAAAGTAACGCTGAAGTCGATTCTGGGCGTTCTGTCCCTCGGATTGGAGCAAGGCGACACATTGACACTGATCACGGAAGGCGGCAATGAAAGCGAGGCGCTGACAGCATTGCAAGAAGTGATGGTGAACGAAGGGCTAGGCGAGCTTCATGAATAATTTGAAAGGTATCGCGGCTTCCGCAGGTATCGCGATAGCACGTGCTTTTACGCTGGAGCATCCGGATTATTCCGTCACGGAGAAGCAGGTGACGGACACGGATGCCGAACTTGCGAAGCTGGATGCGGCGCTGGCCCAGTCACAAGCTGAGCTGGAAGCGATCAAAGCCCGCACGCTTCAGGAACTCGGGGAGAAGAAGGCTGAGATTTTCGAATCTCACCTTCTCATCCTGAATGATCCTGAATTGATTGAACCGGTCAAGGCGAAAATCGCTTCCGAATCGGTTAACGCGGAATATGCGTTGAACGAAACGGCAACCCAGTTCATTCAAATGTTCGAGAACATGAAGAGCGCCTACTTGCAGGAGCGAGCAGCGGATATGCGCGACGTCACCAAACGCATCCTGAAGCATCTGCTCGGCTTGAATTATGTGAGCCCTTCGGAGATCAGCGAAGAAGTGATCGTGGTTGCTGAGGATTTGACTCCGTCGGATACGGCGCAGCTGAACCGGAACTACGTTAAGGGTTTCACGACGAATATCGGCGGACGTACCTCGCACTCCGCCATCATGGCCCGTTCACTTGAAATTCCGGCTGTCGTCGGGACGAAGAATGTGCTCTCTGCCGTCCAGAACGGGGATTTGATCATCGTTGACGGATTGGAAGGGGATGTCATCGTTAATCCTACGGAAGCCATCGTAGAACAATACCGTGCGAAGCAAGACGCCTATGCCAAGCAGGTGGAGGAGTGGAAGAAGCTGCGCTCCGAACCGACGGTTTCCAAGGACGGAATCCATGTGGAGCTGGCTGCCAACATCGGGACGCCGAATGATGTGGCCGGCGTGCTGGAGAACGGAGGAGAAGCCGTAGGATTGTACCGTACGGAATTCCTGTACATGGGCAGAGACAAACTTCCTTCCGAAGAGATCCAGTATGTCGCTTACAAATCGGTTCTGGAGAAAATGGAAGGCAAGCCGGTTGTGGTTCGCACGCTTGATATCGGCGGAGATAAAGAGCTGCCCTATCTGGATCTTCCCAAGGAAATGAATCCGTTCCTCGGATTCCGTGCCGTCAGATTGTGCCTGGACCGCCAGGATATTTTCAGAACACAGCTTCGGGCGCTGCTGCGTGCAAGCGTCCACGGCAACCTGCGTATCATGTTTCCCATGATAGCGACACTGGGCGAGTTCCGCGAAGCCAAAGCACTTCTTGAGGAAGAAAAGGCTAAGCTTATAAGCGAAGGCATTCCGGTTTCAGAAGAAATCCAGCTGGGCATCATGGTGGAGATTCCATCCACCGCCGTGCTTGCCGATCAATTTGCCAAAGAGGTGGATTTCTTCAGCATCGGAACCAATGACCTGATTCAATACACGATGGCCGCCGACCGCATGAATGAACGGGTTGCGTATCTATACCAGCCATACAATCCGGCGATTCTGCGACTGGTTAAAATGGTCATCGATGCCGCCCATCGCGAAGGCCGCTGGGTAGGCATGTGCGGCGAAATGGCCGGCGACGCGACTGCTATTCCGATTCTGCTGGGTCTGGGGCTGGATGAGTTCAGCATGAGCGCCACCTCCATTCTGCCGGCTCGCAGCCAGATCGGAAAGCTGTCCCGCAGCGATATGCAGGCCCTTGCAGCCAAAGCGCTTGAAATGGGCACCGCAGAAGAAGTAGTGGCTCTGGTGGAATCCATTGAGGCTGCAGCCGAGTAAGAAGGAAGACAACGTACAACTTGATCGATCCTTGCAGTGTCGTATTACGTTTATTTCTGGGGACTCTACCAATCTTTTTCCACGATAGCATCACATTGACAACATCTGTCCATAACGGACAGATGTTTTTTTGTCAAAAGAAAGACACCGGGCATATTTGCTAGTATAATAGCCTAAATATATAGTGAATTGGCTTGGAACCCAAACCAATTCAGGGCTTTTGGCATACCATGAAATATGAAAGCGTTCTAAATTCATGTGCTAGAGGTCTGTCTTATGATTCAGGCGCCCATACTAGGAAGTAAATCTACTATAAGTGACGGTGACGATGAGTATGGACATGATCAAGAGCTGCACAAGCGTTAAGCTGGGAGCGACCTACCGAAGAGAGGGAACGGCCTTTCAGGTATGGGCTCCGGATGCGGTTAATGTAAAACTGGCTTTATATGAGGGTCCGGGAGAGTATAACGAGCAAGGTCTTGTGACGGATCACGAGGGCGGTACGCTGTATGCGATGGTCCGGAATGAGGACGGCGTATGGTCGGCTCAGGTAAACCGTGATCTCCATGGAACCTATTATATGTACCGAATCGAATCTGCGGAGGGGGGCGTCGGTTATGCCGTTGACCCTTATGCAATCGCTGTGTCCGCGAATGGCTGCCGCGGCGCGGTGGTCGACCTGGCGAAGAGCAATCCGCCGGGGTGGGAGCAGGATGTTAGGCCCAACCTGTTAAAGCCTACGGATTCGGTGCTCTATGAGCTGCATGTACGCGATTTCTCGATCCACACGGATTCGGGAATGAAATATAGAGGAAAATACAAGGCATTTACGGAGAGCGGTCTGCGAGACTCCGAAGGAAATGCCCTTGGTCTGGATCATCTTGAAGAATTGGGTGTAACCCATGTGCATCTGCTGCCGGTATTTGATTTTCGGACGGTCAATGAGCTGGACGGATATGCAAGCGAGCGCTTAAGCCGCGAGTATAATTGGGGCTACGATCCGCAGAATTACAATGTGCCTGAAGGTTCGTATGCAACAGATCCCATGGATCCGATCGTGCGCATCCGGGAGCTGAAGGAGATGGTTCTAGCCCTCCATGCAAGGGGAATCCGCGTCGTCATGGATGTGGTTTATAACCATACGTATACGGTGGACGATGGCCCGTTCGAACGATTGGCGCCGGGGTACTTCTATCGCAAGGACGGATACGGGAATCTATCGAACGGTTCGGGCGTAGGGAACGAGCTGGCCACGGAGAAGCCGATGGTGCGCAAATACATCAAGGATTCGCTAAAATACTGGGCCGAGGAATATCATATCGATGGTTTTCGGTTTGATCTGATGGCTCTGATCGACACAACGACGATGAAAGAGATCGTAAGCGAGCTGCGCCAAGAGGTCGACCGTTCTCTCTTGTTCTATGGAGAGCCATGGACGGGGGGAATGAGCCCGTTAACGGAGCAAACCGTCAAGGGAAGCCAAAAGGGCCAAGGCTTCGCCGTATTTAATGATCATTTCCGGCATGCCATCAAGGGGGATAATGACGGGAGCGGCCGAGGGTTTGCTACGGGCGAGCCATGGTACGAAGGGGCCGTCGTTGAAGGAATGATGGGCTCGATCCATGATTTTGCGCTTCACCCGGAGGAAACGGTGAACTATGTCACCGTGCACGACAATTTGAATCTGTGGGACAAAATTTTAGTGGCACAAGGCATGGAAGAGCAGGCAGGGCTTCTCCGGTTGACGGATGGGAAGCTGGTTAACGAAGGAGATGTATGGCAGGCAACCGCTGCGTCCACGCCCTATGCCGGCATACCCGATGAAGATGTGATGTCGGCTGCGTCCGTGCGCCGGAGCTTGCTGGCTAACGGCATCGTGCTGCTCTCCCAGGGGATTCCGCTGCTGCATGCGGGCGATGAGTTGCTACGCACGAAATACGGCGATCATAACAGCTACCGCAGCGGGGACGCCATCAATGCCATTCGCTGGTCCAATAAGCGACGCTTCAAACCGGTGTTCGATTATTACAGAGGTCTTATCGCCCTGCGAAAAGCCCATCCGGCGTTCCGGATGGCGTCAAGAGAAGAGATCGAAGGCCATATGGAAGTGCTGCGAAGCAGCGATCGGATCATCGCTTACCGCCTTATGAAGGCAGCCGAACAAGGCAGCTGGGGGCAAATCGTCGTCATCGTTAACGGCAATGAACATGAAATGCCGGTGGATCTGCCGCCTACCCCTTACCGCTGGAACATCGTGGTGAATGATCGTCAGGCGGGGATAGATACGATCCAGACGCTGGATCAAGGGAAGGCAGTCATTCCAGGTCTGTCGTTGATGGTGTTATATGAGGATCTGGCCCATATGAAACAGGGGCTGACGGCCGTTGAGATCGAATATGAGAGACGCGACCAAGCATACGAGGGATGGAACGTATGGGTATGGGGAACGGGCGTGCAGGATGGCAGCATTCCATTCTCCCGCACGGACAGCGGCAGGGCACGGGCCGTATTCTACGCGGCTTCCGGAACCGATCGGATCGGCTGTATCGTCAGGCTGAATGAATGGGAGGACCGGGAAGGCGAGAACGATTGGTTTATCGATATTCCGCCGGATGAAGAAGAGGTTCGGATTGCGCTGCGAAGCGGTCAAAGTGAAGACAGCGACACTAATGAGCAGCGGGATATCGCCAGTTAGAATAGGATGAAATAACAAGGGGCCCTTTCCATGGTGGAAAGGGCTCCTATTTACATATTTTCAAAAGGGGTACACTTTTATTACCCGCTGCATTGCCATTTAAAACATCGAAATTCCATGATTAGTTAGCAGGTAAATAGGGTAATAATGAGATAGACTTTGTTTTCGATAAAGGAGGATGTCACTCATGTCAAAAGGAAACACAGTTCAACTCAAAGCCAATGTGCGTGATGAATTTACCCGGGCTTCTCGCCGAGAGCTTCGCGAAAGCGGCGGACTTCCCGGTGTTGTATACGGTGCGGGCGAGGAAAGCATCCCCGTAGCTGTTGATTTCAAGGATACGGCGAAGCTGTTCCACACCGGGCGTTCCGAGGTGTTTCAGCTAGATATTCCGGGCTCTGGCAAAGTGCCGGTGTTGATTAAGGATATTCAGAAGAGACGCGGCAACGTATCCCATGTGGACTTCCTGCGCATCTCCATGAACAAGCCGGTTCGTGTCAGCATCCCTGTGGATTATCAGGGCACTGCTGCCGGAACGAAGTCCGGGGGCATCCTGCAAACCCAGGTCACGGAAATCGAAGTAGAGGGTTTGCCGGGCGATCTGCCTACTACCCTGGAAGCGGATGTATCCGGGCTGGAGATTGGGGACAAGCTCACGGTAGCTGATCTTAAGGTGCCGGAGGGTATCACATTACACGCTTCGGAAGAGGAAATTCTCGCCACGGTCATCGTGCCTCGCGCGGTGGAGGCGGCGGAGACCGAGAGTGAAGCGGACGCTGAGGAAGCGAATGCGGAAGAGACCACAACCGAAGAATCATAATAAGCATGATATAAAGGCGCTTGCTTTGCTGGTATCCAGCAGAGCAAGCGCCTTTTTTTTGGCGCAAGGCAGGAATGGCTTTATTTAACCTTGCGGTCATGAATGCCTTTGTAACTGATTGGAGCGTCCCCGAAGTATTTGTTCCATATGGTCAAATACGTTCCGTCCTGCTGCATGGTAGCCAGGGCATTATCCACGGCCGCGACGAGATCTGGATTCCCTTTGACGAAGGCTGCGGAAATCTCGGATACTTGATCGGCGGAATCGGCGGCAGCGACCGGAATTTCCGGGAACTGCTGCTTCAGGTTGGTCACCGATAGCTGGTCCGAAATGACGGCATCCAGATCTCCATTTGCGAGCTTGTTAGCAGCGTCGGATATATATTTAATCGGGACCACTTCCGCTCCGTACCGCTTGGCCATATCCTTATAGATTCCGGTTGGGTTCAGGCCGACGCGCTTGCCCTTGATATCCGAGAAGGTACGGATCCGAGCTTTGCCCGAGGTATGAACCAGGAGGACGGGGGTAGAGGATAAGTAAGCGACGGAAAAATCATAGAGCGCCCGCCGGTCCGGCCGGTCTTCGATCTGGTTGAAGACGGCGTCGTATTTGCCTTCCGTCAGTCCTGGCAGCAGATTCTCCCACCCGGTCTCAACGAATTCGGCCTTTAGCTCCATGTGGCGGGCAACCTCTTCAGCGATTTCCACATCGAATCCCGTAAGTATTCCGCCTGTACCACGGTAACTGAAAGGGGGATAATCCCGTTCCGTGGCGATTCGCAGGGTTCCGCGTTCCACGGCATTCCGAAGCAGGAAGCCGGTGTTCACCCGGTATGGATTAACGCCCATGTTCGGGGACGGGACCCGGTCGTTGCTGTTCACCGTACAGCCGCTAAGCACAATGGAACCCAAGAGAGAAAGCAAGCAGGCAAGACTGACATAACGTATCGATTTTGTTCCGCGCATGACTCCAAAAACCATCCTTTCTTTATTCACGGTCCTTCGAGGCCCATTTCGTAAAGTTAGCATGTCCCAAAGGATGGTTCGTATATTCGCAAAATGTCGGTGCCGGCAAGTTCTTAGGTCTTCTTATAGGGTTTAGGCGGAAAATAGCCCCCAAAAAAAGAGGCTGCGCTTTATCCGTCTGTAGCAGCGGATAGCACAGCCTCATATCGATGATATGGGCGGCATGCGGGTTGGCCAAATTTCAGAGATAACGCCGTTACGCCGGTTAACGGGCCATCCATCCGCCGTCCACGCATAACACATGCCCGTTCATGTAATCCGAAGCGGCGGAAGCGAGGAACACGGCAGGACCTCCGATATCCTCGGGCTTGCCCCAGCGTCCGGCCGGGATGCGGTCGGTAATGGACGTGCGGCGATCCTCGTCCTGACGGATGGCTGCCGTGTTATCGGTTTCGATGTAACCGGGAGCAATGCCGTTCACCTGGATGCCGCTGGCTGCCCATTCATTGGCCAACGCTTTGGTTAAGCCGGCAACGCCATGCTTGCTCGCCGTGTAACCGGGCACATTGATTCCGCCTTGGTATGACAGCATGGAGCAAATGTTAATGATTTTGCCGCTGCCGCGTTCAATCATATGTCTTCCGGCCAGTTGGGACAGCAAAAAGACGGTGTTCAAATTCAAGTCGATCACGTCAAGCCAATCTTGCATGCCGTGATCCTTGGCCGGGGTCCGGCGGATAATGCCGGCATTGTTTACCAGAATGTCCACATGCCCGGTCAGCTCCAGCGCTTGATCAAAGGTCTGCTGAAGTTTGCTTTGGTCGCTTAAATCGACCCGAATCTCGGAGGCTTTTCTGCCGAATCCCTTGATGGCTTCAATCGTATCGGCGCTTGTATTCATGGACACGGCAACGATATCCGCGCCGGCCTCGGCCAGCGCTATGGCGATGCCTTGCCCCAGTCCGCGGGCCGAGCCGGTGACGATCGCCGTTTTGCCTGATAAATCAAACCTGTTCATGCTCCGTTAATCCCCTCTCATATGTTCCCTAAATGGATGCAGTACGAAACTAGGCGGTTCGTTACAGAGGTAAGAGTCTCAAGCGGGCGGTTACAGCAGCGTAACGCCGGCTCCCTCGTATTGCTTTACCGTCTCGGGAGACAGTCCCCCATCGGTCATGATGCCGCTGATCTCTTGCAAGGATGAAAAAGTACGTAAGGCCGTCTGACCGAATTTATGATGATCGACGACGGCATAAACCTCCACGGAGGTTTCGATTAATGCCCGTTTGAACGGAATCAAATCCCCGGTATAGATGGACAACCCATGGTCAAGATGGACGCCCGTAGCAGATATGAAGGCTTTTTGAATGTTCAGCTGCGTCACGTACGCTACGCCTTCCGGGCCTGCGAGCATGTTCCGCACCCGGTAGCCCCCCGGAACGACCAGCCGGACATGATTCTTGGTCGCCAGCTCGCTGATGATATAGACATCGTTCGTAATAACCGTTAACGGCATATCCTCCAGCCTGCGGGCGATCTCCAGCGTGGTGCTGCCGCCGTCAAGGGCAATGATATCGTCCGTGTGGATATGCTTCAGTGCCTTCTGCGCGATTTCGGTCTTCTCATCCGGGTGCTTGGCCAGCGGTTCTTTTGAGGGCAGGATGCCGAATTGGTCGCTGTGCGCCAGCACGGCACCGCCGTGCACGCGGACGATCAGGCCCTGCTCCTCGAGCTTGGTCAAATCCTCGCGTATGGTTTTTCCGGTTACCTGAAGCTGCCGGCTTAAATCGGCGACGGTCACTTCTTTATGGGTTAGAAGGTACTCCATTATTTTTTCATAACGTCGTAACGGGTTCATATGGTTCTCATCTCTTCCGTGGGTTAATGGATATTCCCCTCTATTTTAAATCCTTCATGGACACGGGGTCCATATCATCATAACGTTTGTTGTCCCCGGCCATGCCCCAGATAAAGGTATAGTTGCTTGTGCCCACTCCGCTGTGGATCGACCAGCTCGGCGAAATCACGGCCTGTTCGTTGCGCATGACGATGTGGCGCGTTTCGCTTGGTTCACCCATCAGATGGATGGCAACCGCATCCTCCGGCAAGTCAAAATACAGATAAGCCTCCATGCGTCTTGGATGCGTATGGGCAGGCATCGTGTTCCACATGTTCCCTTCCTTCAACAGGGTCATGCCCATGACAAGCTGGGCGCTCTGAATGCCTTTTTGATGAATGAAGCGATAGATCACGCGATCATTGGAATTTTTGATGTCGCCCAAAGCGCTGGAATCGGCTTCTTCAAGGGTGGCTTTGGCTGTCGGGAACGATTGGTGGGCCGGCGCCGAATTTAAATAGAATTTGGCCGGATTGGCCGGATCGGTGCTTTGGAAAATGACCTCTTCGGTCCCCATGCCAACATACAGGCATTCTTTGTTGTTCAGTTCATGCTCCGTCCCGTCAACCAGGACGGTACCGTGTCCGCCGATATTGATGATGCCAAGCTCACGGCGCTCAAGGAAAGAGGAAACGCCCAGCTCTTTAAGGTCGGTATCCAACTTGACCTGCTCCCGTACGGGTGCGGCACCCCCGATAATCAAACGGTCTTCATGCGTCAGGACAAGCTCCAGCTGGTCGGGCGTAAACAGGACGGGAATATGGAATTCCTTGCGAAGCCGTTCCGTGTCAAATTGTTTCACTTCATTCGGATGTGAGGCATAACGTCTTTCCATTGCATGTCATCTCCTTAAGAGTCATTTTATAAACCATACATAACGTTCATATAAGTACAAATTACTCCATTTACGTTCATATTACAATAGCCAAAATCTAAAATGAACGAATTGTTGAGTCTTGAAAAGCCGTTTTCCTCCATTTTTACGACTGAAAAGGGGGAGGAAAGGGAAGAATTAGCTATGATAAAGGATTAGCGGACGAACAAGGCTCCTCTAGTTAAGAAGTTATAAAGCGATCAAAGCAGGACTAGGAGATGGGAAGCCCCTATGAAACGAATGATGGTTATCTTTGCTGCTCTGCTGGCAGTAACCGGTTCCCAAACGGCAGCCGACGTGCCTTATTATCCATTTCATCATGCCAGGGAACGGGAGGCCTGGATCAGGTCCGGGGATGAACGCGACGGGTCCTGGGTCAATATCGCCCATCGGGGGGCGTCGGGTTATGCGCCTGAAAATACGATGGCTTCGTTTGCCCAAGCGTTTGACCTGGGAGCGGATATGCTGGAGCTGGATGTTCAGCTGAGCAAGGATGGAGAGGTCGTGGTGATCCATGATTCCACGGTTGAGCGAACCACCGACGGGCAAGGAGAAGTGGGCGGTCTAACCTTGGAGGAGCTGCGGCGGTTGGATGCGGGTTCGTGGTACGATTCTTCGTTCAAAGGAGAAGTCATTCCGACTTTGGGGGAGGTGCTTGAACATTTCGGGGGCCGGATCGGATTGCTGATCGAATTGAAATCGCCCTCCCGGTACCCGGGCATCGAGCAAAAGGTTGCAGGCGATCTGAAAAGATATGCCGCCTTGGGGGCTGATGGACAAAGGTACAAGGACCAGATTATCATACAGTCTGCCGATACGGATTCGCTGGTTCGGTTCCGCCAGCTGATGCCCGATATCCCGCTTGGCGTAGTTATCACCAGTGCGGGCGACTTATCCAAGCAGCGACTGGATAAGATGAAGGCGTACGCGGAATACGTAAGTATATCGATGAGGCTCGTCTCCAAGGGACTGGTTCAAAAGATCCATCAATCGGGGATGAAAACGATGGTGTGGACCATTCGGGATATGCTGCAAATACCTTACGTGCTTCAAATTAACGTGGACGGTATCATTACGGATTATCCGGACCGAGTGCCGATTACGATTTCGAACAGGAACATGATCCAATAAATATTGAACGATGGCAGCCTCTTGAAAAATCAAGGGGCTGTTTTTTGTTAATAAAAATAACATATTGAGAAGGGTATTCATTTAATTATGATGTAAACCTAATTTAAATGTAATGTTAAATAACATAAAAGAGGTGATATATACGACAATTTTACTAAAAATGAAAAAATGAAATAAAATTATGTAAGAATTATTGACACAGGAAATATAAGGCAACTATAATGTGGAATAACGAACAGAGTAGAGAGGTTGTAGACGGAATGTTCGGAAACGGAAAAAGGGAGTGGGGAGCCAATGAAAAAACAAAGCGTAATCGTTAAAGGATGGGCCTCGTTTGTATTATGCGCCATTTTAATGTCAGGCTGCGTGACGGAAAAGGACACCGCTCCAACCGCCGGAGCAGATAACGGGAGCCCGCCGGTAGAAGCCGCAGGCGATTCGATCAAGGTCGGCATTCTTCACTCGCTCAGCGGAACGATGGCGATCAGCGAGGTGTCCGTTAAGGATGCCGAAATGCTTGCGATCGAAGAAATCAATGCGGCGGGCGGCGTGCTCGGCAAGCAAATCGAACCCGTGATCGAGGACGGTGCCTCGGATTGGCCGACCTTCGCGGAGAAGGCGGGCAAATTGCTGCAGCAGGATAAGGTTGCCGCCGTGTTCGGAGGCTGGACCTCCGCCAGCCGGAAAGCCATGCTCCCTGTTTTCGAACAAAACCACGGTCTTTTATTCTATCCGGTTCAATATGAAGGGCTGGAATCCTCCCCTAACATTTTCTATACGGGCGCAACAACCAATCAGCAAATCGTGCCTTCGGTGTCCTGGCTGCTTGAGAACCGCGGCAAAAAAATGTTCCTGCTCGGCTCCGATTATGTGTTCCCAAGAACGGCCAACAAGATCATTAAGGCCCAGCTGACGGCCGAGGGAGGCGAGCTGGCGGGAGAGGAATACACGCCCTTGGGCCACACCGATTTCAGCACGATTATAGCCAAGATCAAAGAGGCGAAACCCGATATCGTCTATAACACGCTGAACGGCGATAGTAATGTAGCCTTCTTCAAGCAGCTGAAGGATGCGGGCATAACCTCCAAGGATATGACCACGCTGTCCGTAAGCGTAGCGGAGGAGGAAATCCGCGGCATCGGCGCCGATATCTTAGAGGGCCATCTGGCAGCCTGGAACTACTATCAGTCCACGGATACTTCGGAAAACAAAGCTTTTGTTGATAAATACAAAGCGAAATACGGCGCTGACCGGGTCACCGCCGACCCGATCGAGGCTGGTTATACCGCGGTGTACTTGTGGAAGGCGGCGGTAGAGAAGGCGGGAACCACGGACGTGGATAAGGTGAAGGAAGCGGCCAAAGGCATTGAGTTCGCCGCCCCCGAAGGCAAAGTGACCATCGATGGCGACAATCAGCATATTCATAAAACGGTGCGCATCGGCGAGGTGCAGGCTGACGGACAGTTCAAGGAGCTCTGGAACTCGGGCGAACCCGTCAAACCGGACCCCTATCTGAAAACATACGATTGGGCAAAAGGTTTGAGCGGCGAATAAAACTTCATCTTATGCATGAAAGGCCTGCGGGCCTTTCGTGAAAGGAGGTTCACCCCGGATGGATATGACGATCCTGCAGGTGTTTAACGGACTGAGCGTCAGCTCGATATTATTATTGATCGCACTCGGCTTGGCGGTAACGTTCGGCTTAATGAATGTCATTAATATGGCCCATGGCGAGCTGATTATGATCGGCGCTTATTCCACGTATGTTACCCAAGGCTTGTTCTCCGCCTATATGCCGAAATCCTGGTTCGATACCTATTTCATCGCCGCATTGCTGGTATCTTTCATGGTTGCCGCGGCGGTCGGCTGGCTGCTTGAAATGGTGCTCATCCGCCATCTGTACGGCAGGCCGCTGGATAGTCTGCTCGCCACATGGGGCGTCGGGATGATGCTGCAGCAGATCGCAAGGTTCATCTTCGGCGCACCGAACGTGGCCGTAACCAGCCCTTCCTGGCTGAACGGCGGGCTTGCGATCACCTCAAGCATCATCCTTCCTTACAAGCGGCTGTTCATTGTATTGCTCGTGGCCGTCGTGTTGACGGCGATGTATCTCTATATTTACAGAACGGTTCAAGGCCGTAGAATGCGGGCGGTGATGCAAAACCGAAGCATGGCCGGTTGTCTCGGCATTTCGACCCGGCGCGTGGACGGACTGACGTTTGCGATCGGCTCCGGCATCGCCGGTATTGCCGGCTGCGCATTGACGCTGCTCGGCCCGATCGGACCATCGATCGGAACCTACTATATCGTCGATGCTTTCATGGTGGTGGTGCTGGGCGGCGTCGGAAAGCTGGTCGGCACGGTTGCCGGAGCGCTGGGCATCGGCGTGTTCAACACGCTGTTTGAGACCTATACTTCGGCTTCCATCGGCAAAGTGCTGGTGTTCGCCTGCATCGTGGCTTTCCTGCAGTGGAAGCCTCGCGGGCTCGTCGCGCTGAGAACGCGCAGTTTGGATTAGAGAGGAGGGGAATGCATGGTGCTGAAATGGTTGACAGGAAACCCCGGCGGCCGATCGAAACGGATTCTATGGAGCGCGGTGCTGCTCCTGATGTGTTTGGCCCCCTTGTTCACGACGCCATTTCGCCTTGGATTGCTAACGAAATTTTTGGCTTTGGCGATCCTGGCGGTCGGGCTTGACCTGATCTGGGGATACGGCGGCATTCTGAGCCTTGGACATGGTGTGTTCTTCGGGCTGGGCGCTTATGCCATGGCCATGTATCTGAAGCTGGACGCCAGCGGCTCAGCCTTGCCTGATTTTATGGGATGGAGCGGTGCGGCGTCCCTGCCCTGGTTCTGGGAGCCTTTCCGATCGTTCCCGGCGGCCTTGATACTCGGGATGCTGCTGCCGGCCCTGCTAGCGTTGATACTCGGATTCTTTACGTTCCGCAACCGGATCGTCGGCGTGTATTTTACGATTCTGACGCAAGCCCTGGTCATGATCGTGGTTACGCTGTTTGTCGGCAAGCAGGAGTGGACGGGGGGCACGAACGGGATTACGGGGTACAGCTCCATTTTGGGATTTAACCTGAATGCGCCCTCCACGAAAATAGGATTGTATTTTATTACGCTGGCCGCTTTGGCAGGGGCCTATATTCTATGCAGAAGAATTGTGAACAGCCGCGTGGGCCAGGTGCTGGAAGCGTCGAGGGATGGGGAGAACCGGGTACGGTTTCTGGGATTTGATCCTTCCCGCTACAAAACCTTTGCGTTTGCCGTATCGGGGGGCCTGGCCGGGCTAGCAGGCATGCTGTTTGTCCTTCAGGTGGGCATTATTTCCCCATCCATGATGGGCATCGTCCCGTCTATTGAAATGGTGCTCTGGGTCGCGCTTGGCGGCAGGGGAACGCTGATCGGCGCCATAATCGGCGCCGTGCTGCTGAACGCGGCCAAGACCGGGATCAGCGAAGCTTATCCCGAAGGGTGGCTGCTGGTATTGGGCGCTTTGTTTGTCATCGTTGTGGTCTTGATGCCGAAAGGATTGACCGGGTTGTGGAGCAAGGCGGCTTCGTCATTATCCAAAAGAGGAGGGACTGTCCATGCAGCCGTACGCAAAGAGAGCTGATGTTTCGCTAGCCGCACATGGGGAGGTCAGGGGCATCGGCATGTCGCCCACCGTGCTGTCCGCGGAAAATATAACGGTGGCCTTTGGCGGGTTCATAGCGGTAAACGGCATGAATCTGGCGCTTCGCCAGCATGAACTGCATTTTCTGATCGGCCCGAACGGGGCAGGGAAGACCACGATGCTGGATGTGATCTGCGGAAAGACTAAGCCTGGGGCGGGGCGGGTGCTGCTCGGCGACGGTCTTGAGATTACGAGGAAGCGGGACTATGAAATCGCGGGTCTCGGCGTGGGCCGGAAATTCCAGGCACCGTCGATATTCCCCAACCTGAGCGTCAAGGAAAACCTGGAGCTGACCGTCGATTCGGACCGAAGCGTGCTCCGGGCGCTGAAGGTCAGGAGGAATCGATGCACCACGTTCGAGATGAAGAAGGTGCTGGAATTGATCGGACTTCCCGATCGGCTTCATGTACGGGCAGGTTCCCTGTCGCATGGAGAGAAGCAGTGGCTGGAGATCGGCATGCTGCTGCTTCAGAAGCCGCGGCTTCTGCTGCTGGATGAACCGGTAGCGGGAATGACGGACGAGGAAACGATGAAGACCGGCGAGCTCCTTCAAAGCATTGCTAAAGACTGCTCCGTCGTTGTGGTCGAGCACGATATGGAGTTTGTACGTTCCTTTGCCGCCAAGGTTACCGTCATGCATGAAGGGAAACTGCTGAAGGAAGGATCCATGCAGGAGATTCAGCGCGATCCGCTGGTGGCCGAGGTTTACCTTGGAAAAAGGAGGGTGGCGAATGCTCAAGCTGCAGGGCATTGAATCGGGTTATGGGGAGAGCGCCGTCCTGCGCGGCGTGTCCATGGTCGTGGACCCCGCAAAGATCGTATGCCTGGTCGGGCGCAACGGAGTCGGGAAAACCACGCTGATGCGAACGTTAACCGGGCAATTGAAAATCCGGCAGGGGCGGATGAGCCTTGGCGAGCAGGAGGTTACCGGCTGGGATTCCGTAAAGAGAGCAAGAGGCGGGATCGGGTATGTCCCGCAAGGGCGCGAGATTTTCCCCCAACTCACTGTAAAAGAGAATCTCCTGCTCGGTCTTGAGCCATGCGTGCCTCGTACAAAGGCATTCCCGGAGGATGTGTTAGCCCTTTTTCCGGTACTTCCGCAAATGTATCACCGCCAAGGCGGTGATCTAAGCGGAGGACAGCAGCAGCAGCTTGCTTTCGCGAGGGCGCTTGCCTCCCGGCCCAAGGTGCTGCTGCTCGACGAGCCGACCGAAGGAATCCAGCCGTCCATCGTGGAAGAAATTCAAGACGTCATCCGCGGGATCAAAGCCAAAGGAGAAACGTCGGTCATTCTGGTGGAGCAGAGCATCGAATTCGTCCGAAGCGTGGCCGATTATATCTATGTCATGGATAAAGGGACGATCGTAGCCGAAGGGGTGCAGGATGCCATCGATATGGAGCAGTTCGAGCATTATTTGACGGTCTAAAGAGTTTTCATGAGAGTTGGTTCGCAGTTGGAGGTATAGCGTCACTGAGATTTGAATGATAGAGGTTGTCTCTAAGGGTTCGTTGTTACCTATAAGAGGCAGCCCTTTTTTTAAAATTTTGATCTTGCTATTTTGGAGATGCGGGGGTAGAATGTGAGTGATTTAACTTGTACGTACATATTTTATTAAACATTTATTTGTATGTAAAGGTATGTACAAGTTAGTGAGCAATCATTCGTACAGGAGGCGTTATAATCATGAATTTGAAACCGCATTCTTTTTGGTTTGTCACCGGAAGCCAGCACTTGTATGGTCCCGAAACGCTGGAGCAGGTCGCCGAGCATTCCCGCATCGTGGCAACGGAGTTTGACAAAGATCCTGTATTTACGTATCCCATTGTATTCAAGCCGATCGTAACGACACCCGATGAAATATACAATCTGATTCTTGAGGCAAACAACGATGAGTCCTGCGCAGGCATCATGACGTGGATGCACACGTTCTCCCCGGCCAAAATGTGGATCGCGGGCCTATCCCAGTTGCAGAAGCCGCTTCTTCATTTCCATACCCAATTCAACCGGGATATTCCTTGGGAAACGATTGATATGGACTTTATGAACCTGAACCAGTCCGCGCACGGCGACCGCGAGTATGGCCATATCGGTGCCCGTCTGGGCATCGCCCGCAAGGTCGTCGTGGGCCACTGGGAAGACGGGGAGGTTCGCGGCAGCATTGCCGGCTGGATGCGGACTGCCGCGGCCTATGCCGAAAGCCGCAGGCTGAAGGTGGCCCGCTTCGGCGACAATATGCGTCAGGTAGCGGTAACCGAAGGGGACAAAGTGGAGGCGCAAATCAAGCTTGGCTGGTCCGTGAACGGTTACGGCATCGGCGACCTTGTGCAGTCCATGAACGAAGTCGGCGATGAGGAGGTCAAGGCGCTCCTGAACGAATACGCGGAGTCGTATTCGCTTACCAAGGAAGGGCTTAGCGACGGTCCCGTGCGCGATTCGATTGCGTACCAAGCCCGGATCGAGATTGCGCTTCGCCGTTTCCTCGAGGAAGGCGGCTTCGGCGCATTCACGACGACCTTCGAGGATCTGCACGGAATGAAACAGCTCCCGGGGCTCGCCGTGCAGCGCTTGATGGAGTCCGGTTACGGTTTCGGCGGGGAAGGCGATTGGAAAACAGCGGCCCTGACACGCGTGTTGAAGGTGCTTGCAGACAATAAAAGCACATCCTTCATGGAGGACTACACCTATCATTTCGAGCCGGGTAATCATATGATTCTCGGATCGCACATGCTGGAGGTATGCCCGACCATCGCGCTGGATAAACCCACGCTTGAGGTTCATCCGCTCGGGATTGGAGGCAAGGGAGATCCGGCGCGGCTCGTGTTTAACGGCCAAGACGGCCCTGCCGTCAATGCTTCCCTGATTGATCTCGGGCACCGCTTCAGACTGCTGGTGAATGTGGTGGACGGCGTCAAGGTGGAGCAGCCGATGCCGAAGCTGCCGGTGGCCCGCGTGCTGTGGAAGCCGCAGCCATCCCTTCGCGAATCTGCGGAAGCGTGGATTTTGGCCGGCGGCGCGCACCATACCGTTCTCTCTTATGCCATGACAGCCGAACACTTAAGCGATTGGGCGGAGATGACCGGCATTGAAGCTGTCATTATCGACAAGGATACAACGATACCGCGCTTCAAGAACGAGCTCCGCTGGAGCGAAGCCGCATACCGTCTGCGGTAACTGGTTCTGTCGGCATTCGCCTGGCCTGTGTTACAATAGCGAGATAGCTTAGGATTGCAGGGGATCCTAATATAATGAGTGCGTGAGGCTAGAGGTGAATGATGAATAATAGACGGATACCCAAATATATTGTATTAAAAAACGAACTGCTCTCGTGGTTTGAATCCGGCCGGCTTCAAGCAGGCAAACAGGTTCCTTCGGAGCATGAAATCGCGGACCAGTTCGGCGTAAGCCGCCAGACGGTCCGCCAAACCTTCGGCGAGCTGGAGAAGGAAGGCTGGCTCGAACGGATTCAAGGCAAAGGAACCTTTGCCCGCAATCCGGAGCGGCGGGAAAGCGAGCAGGTCAAGACGATCGGCATCATGACGACGTACATCTCGGATTATATTTTCCCGCATATCGTCAGGGGAGCGGAGGCGGAGCTGCGCAGCAAGGGATACCGCCTGCTGCTCTCCAGCACCGACAACAACAAGGAGAAGGAGATGGAGAGCCTTCAGCTCATGACCAGCCAGCCGCTGAGCGGGCTGATTATCGAGCCGACCAAGAGCGCGGAGGGCAACCCGAATCTGACATATTTCCTGTCCCTGCAGGAAAAGGGGATTCCGTTTCTGATGATCAACGAGAAGTATCGGGAACTGGAATGCCCTTGCCTTAAACTGGACGATGAGCTTGGCGGTTACAAGGCCACGCGGCATTTGATCGAGAACGGACATACGGCGATTGCCGGATTCTTCAAGCGGGACGACCTTCAGGGCGTAAACCGGCTGAAGGGCTTCTTGCGGGCGCATCGGGAGGCGGGCATCCCCGTTTCGCCGGAGCGGGTGGTTACGTATACAACGGAACAGAAGGGCCTTTTCCCTTATGAACAGGCCGTCCAATTGCTGAAGTTGCCGATCGGGCAGCGGCCGACGGGATTCGTATGTTATAACGACGAGCTGGCCGTGTCTTTGGCGGAGGCGGCCGGGGAATGCGGGCTGCAAATTCCGCAGGCCGTATCCATGGTCGGCTTCGATGATTCCACGCTAGCCGTTGCTTCCGGCGTGAAGCTGACGACGATGACCCACCCGAAGACGGAGATGGGGATCATGGCGGCCAGGCAGTTGATCAGCATGATCGAGCATCATACCGTATTTGAGGATACGGTCTATCAACCGGAGCTTGTGGAGAGAGAATCGGTGGACAAACGATAGAGAATAGGGAGTTTAAGGTCCGATATATCGGATCCTTGCTTGCCAACTTGTACGTACAACTATATTTTCAAGGTTGGAGAGGAGCGGTTGTTCATGTTGGAGGATTTGAAGCAGCAGGTGCTTGAGGCGAATCTGGAGCTTCCGAAGTACAGGCTCGTCACCTTTACATGGGGAAACGTCAGCGGCATCGACCGTGAACGGGGACTGTTTGTCATTAAGCCAAGCGGCGTGCCGTACGAGGATTTAAAAGCAAACGACATGGTCGTGCTGGATTTGAAGGGGAATGTTGTTGAAGGGGATTTGCGCCCTTCCTCCGACACCCCGACTCATCTGGTGCTGTATCAGAACTTTAAAGAGATCGGCGGGATTGTGCACACCCACTCACCATGGGGAACGAGCTGGGCTCAAGCGGGTCGTGCGCTGCCTGCTTACGGAACGACGCATGCCGACTATTTTTACGGGGAGATTCCGGTTACGCGGCCCATGACCCGGGAAGAAATCGAGGGGGCCTACGAGCTGGAGACGGGCAATGTCATCGTTGAACGATTCGCAAATCTGGATCCGAACATGGTGCCAGGCGTGCTTGTGCATTCCCATGCGCCGTTCGTGTGGGGCAAGGATGCGCATAACGCCGTGCATAATGCGGTGGTGCTGGAGGAGTGCGCCAAGATTGCAGCCCGGATGCAGCAGATCAATCCCGAAACCGAACCGATGGATCAGACGCTGCTGGATCGCCATTTTTTGCGGAAGCATGGAGTTAATGCTTATTACGGTCAAAAGTAACGCATATATTCATCATTCATGATTTCATCGGTAGGAGGAAATGAGATGGGGAATAAATACACCATTGGTGTCGATTACGGAACACAGTCCGGACGTGCGGTATTGGTTAATCTGGCGAACGGGCAGGAAGTAGCGGATCATGTAACGCCTTATCGGCACCATGTTATAGATGAGTTTCTGCCGGGTTCCGGAAAGCGGCTTGAGCATGACTGGGCGCTTCAGCATCCGGGGGATTATCTGGAGGTTCTGCAGATATCGGTGCCTGCGGTTATCCGGCAATCCGGCATTGATCCGGCGGATGTGATCGGCATCGGCATCGATTTTACGGCTTGCACCATGCTCCCGGTTGACGAGCTTGGCGAGCCGCTGTGCTTCCACCCGGAGCTGGCCGATCAGCCGCACAGCTGGGTTAAGCTGTGGAAGCATCACGCGGCCCAGCCGGAAGCAGACAAGATCAACGCGATCGCCGCTGAGCGCGGAGAAGCTTTTTTGCCCCGTTATGGCGGGAAGATCTCATCCGAATGGATGATAGCCAAAGTCTGGCAGATTCTTGACGAGGCACCGGTCATCTATGAACGCGCGGATCGGTTCCTGGAGGCCACGGATTGGGTCATCTCCCAAATGACGGGCCGTATTGTCCGCAACAGCTGTACGGCTGGTTACAAGGCGATATGGCATAAGCAAGACGGATATCCAAGCAAGGATTACTTTAAAGCGCTGGATCCCAGATTGGAGGATCTGGCCGATACGAAGCTGCGCGGAGAGGTCCGTCCCCTCGGGAGCAGCGCCGGCGGCTTGACCGAGAAGATGGCGGAAATGATGGGCTTAACGCCTGGCATCGCCGTGGCCGTCGGTAACGTTGACGCGCATGCCGCGGTACCGGCGGTCGGCGTCGTAACACCGGGCAAGCTGGTCATGGCCATGGGGACCTCGATCTGCCATATGCTGCTCGGCACGGAAGAGAAGCAGGTCGAAGGGATGTGCGGCGTCGTCGAAGATGGCATCATTCCGGGATTATACGGTTATGAAGCCGGGCAATCGGCGGTGGGCGATATTTTTGAATGGTACGTTGAGGAAGCGCTTCCCGCGTATGTTAAGGAGGCTGCGACCGAGGAAGGAATCGGCGTGCATCAATGGCTGGAACGGGAAGCGGCTGCATACAAGCCGGGCCAGAGTGGTCTGCTAGCGCTGGATTGGTGGAACGGCAACCGCTCGGTGCTGGTGGATACGGATCTGACAGGGCTGATGTTAGGGATGACGCTGTTGACGAAGCCGCAGGAAATCTATCGCGCCTTGTTGGAGGCGACGGCTTTCGGCACGCGCAAAATCGTGGATGCTTTTCATGAGAACGGCGTGGCTGTGGATGTTCTCTATGCATGCGGCGGACTGCCGCAAAAGAATCGTCTCCTGATGCAGATTTATGCGGACGTTACCAATCGCGAAATCTATGTGGCTGATTCCAAACAGACGCCGGCGCTTGGTGCCGCGATGTTCGCCGCAGTGGCGGCGGGTCAGGCGAAAGGCGGGTATGATTCCATTATCGATGCGGCCGAGAAGATGGCACGGGTGAAGGAAGAGACCTTCAAGCCGATACCGGAGCATGTGGAAGTGTATGAGCAGCTGTATCAGGAATACAGCAAGCTGCATGATTATTTCGGCCGCGGGGAAAACGACGTCATGAAACGGCTGAAGCGGATTAAGCAGACGGCAGAATAGGCTGGCCGGGCAAGCGCAAGACCAGAAGAGGACCGGACCGCCCTGCATAGAGGGCGGGACGTCCTTCGAGCAAATATAGACCAGATGCTTGGATCATCGACATGGGATCGGATGAAAGGGGAGAAGCTGCATGACGGATTATTTGAACGAAGCAAAAGGTTTAATGAGCCGAATGAGGGAAGTCCGGCCGGCGTTCCGCGGACTTGAAACGATGGAACTGGAGCCCGGCGCCATATCAGCTGTGCCCGCGTACCTTAAACGGCAGGGCCTCAATTCGCCGATCGTTGTGGCCGATGCGAATACGTATGAAGCTGCGGGTCAAACGCTGATGGAGCGGCTGGAAGCGGAAGGTCTGGAACCCCGGCTGTGCTTGATCAAGCCTGATGAGTTAGGCGACGTGGTGGCGGATGAACGCTCGCTGATGCAGCTATTTGTCGAGGTGGAGCCAGAGCGGACAGGATGCCTCATCGCTGTCGGATCCGGTACCCTTCATGACATTACCCGCTTTGTCGCTCATCGGTGCGGCAAGCCGTTCGTCTCTGTACCTACCGCACCCTCGGTAGACGGCTTTACTTCGGCCGGCGCGCCGATCGTCGTTCGGGGGATCAAGCAGACCTTTGCGGCAACGGCTCCTATCGCCTTATTCGCCGACCCGGATATCCTTGCGAAAGCGCCGCAGCCGCTTATAGCGGCGGGGTTTGGCGATATGCTCGGCAAATATACGTCGCTGCTGGATTGGAGATTCTCCTCGACCACGGCCGGCGAGCCCTATGATGACCAAGTGGCAGAAATCACGGAGCGGGCACTGGAATCTTGCATCCAGCACGTGGAGGCCATCGGCCAGCGCACGGAGGAAGGCATCCGCATTCTGATGACGGCCTTGATTGAATCCGGGATCGCGATGCTGCTGTTCGGGCAGTCCCATCCTGCCTCCGGGGCAGAGCATCATTTGTCGCATTACTGGGAGATGGAGTACTTGCGGCGCGGCAACCGGGCGCTGCTTCATGGCGCCAAGGTAGGGGTTGCCTGCAGCGAGATATCGAGCCTCTACCATGCTGCGGCTGATCAAGGGGTGTATCCTTATGCCGAGCCCAAGCTTTGGGAGACGTATAGAGAGCAGGTACGGGAGTGGCTTCGGAAGGTTCCTTCGAAGGAAGAGATCGGCGGACTGCTGCGGCAAGCCGGAGGTCCTTCCAGCCTGGAGGAGCTTGGCATTGATGAGGAGCTGTTCGGGGAGAGCTTGCGTGAGGCGCATAAGCTGCGCGACCGTCATACCATCCTGAGGGCACTGAACGAGGCTGACGGAGTAGAACAACGTGAAATGACTTTATACAGATAGTAAAGCAGAAAGCGGGCCATGTCCGTCCTCCGCCCTAAAGAATGGGCTTGCTGATAAGGTAATAGAAGGTATTCCGTTTTGCTAAAAAAGGCCTCTTCATGATCGAATGATCATAGAGAGTCCTTTTTTGCATTCGATCCTTATCCTTCCTTCACATCATACAGCACGCGGGCCAACAGATCTTGACTGTAGTTGCCGAAATGCTTGCCGTAAATGGTTAAGCCGCGTTTATTCACCGACTGCTCGTTAACGGCAATCCTGAAGGTAAGCTCGCTCTTGTAATCGAGCTGAATTTGGTCCAAACCGACATCCGAAATGCGGCACCCGTCGATAAAGCTGCCTTCTTTATTAATTCGGATGAGCTTCAGCATGCCGTATTGGTTCAAGTGGGGTGGCCACCATTCAGGGTTGAAGGTACCGCGTTTGTCCCCGAAATCCCCCGGACTTGTCCAGCTGCCGATTTCGATCCCGTTGACGTAAAAGAAAATATCCGACGGGTAATTATCGCAATGTCCCGGTGCTTCAGACCCCAGCTCCAAGGAGAATTGGATCTCGCGGAACGATTGGTTGGATTTCAAATAATTCGGGATCCGATATTCCAGGAAACCTTCGGTCAGCCAAATAATCTCCGAATTGATGCGCTCCGGATCGGCGAAATAGCGCGGATCGTCGAAATCTCCGATGATGCTGTCCTTGGTCGCAAGTCCGCAGGTCGGGATGGCTTGGTAGTCGCTGTAATGGCCGACCCGAATTTCCACCTCGTACAGATTATTAATATCCTTGCTTCGCAAATCGACCATCAAGGTGTCTTTATTCAGATAGCAGATCTTCTGGATGCCATGCTTCCCGCCCGTGGTATGGATTTCGATCAGGCCGCTTTCCTCCAGCTTCTTGATATGCATGGTAATGGCGCCATTGCTGAGGTTCAGCCTGTTTGCGAGATCATTCAGGTTCAGGCTTTGATTCTTGGCCAGCAGTTCCAAAATTTGAATGCGGATCTCGGAGCTGAGCGCTTTAAAAATATCCAGTCCGCTCATTAAATCTTTTATGTAGATCATCTTATTTCAAACCTTCTTCCGATTAAGGGATTTATAACGATGGAATGTTTGCAAACGTTTATTTCAAATAATTATAAATCAATATGAGCGTGAAATAAAGATGTGTTCAAAATCTTCAGAAAACTTGTGCGTGAAACAATAAAATGGATACTGAAACAGCTTTTATTTGAGGATTATATTAAAAAAGAATTGCGAAAAACAAGTAATTTCGGCTATTTTCGACAGAAAATGCACTGGTTTTTTTGAGCATATAATTTTATTTTTTATTTATATAAACCATTTTACATTTGTATATTTACAGAGACCCCCTCATATGATATTTTAAATCTGAAAACGAATTCATTTAATTATATTTGAATTGTTTTACAATTATATCAAACGGAAGGTGAAGAACTTGGCAGCTGAGAACATGAAAGCACGAATGATCGTGGATAAGTCGTTTCGGATCGCGCAAGTTGATAACCGCATTTATGGTTCATTCATTGAACACCTAGGCCGCGCAGTATATGGCGGGATTTACGAGCCAGGCCATGAAACCGCGGATGCGGACGGTTTTCGGAATGACGTAAAGGAATTGGTCAAGGAACTGGACGTCCCGATTATCAGGTATCCCGGCGGGAATTTCGTTTCGGGATATAACTGGGAAGATGGCGTGGGGCCTGTTGCCGAACGGCCAAAACGGCTGGAGCTGGCTTGGAGAACGCTGGAGCCGAACGATGTCGGCACGAATGAGTTTATATCCTGGGCCAAGGAAGTAGGCTCGGATGTCATGATGGCGGTGAATCTGGGGACGCGGGGGATCGATGCCGCCAGAAACTTGCTGGAATACACCAACCATCCGGGAGGCACGTATTGGAGCGACCTGCGCCGCCGCCATGGTTATGAACAGCCGCACAAGATCAAGACCTGGTGCCTCGGTAACGAGATGGACGGACCTTGGCAGATCGGACACAAGACGTCCGAAGAGTACGGCCGGCTTGCGCTCGAGACGGCAAAAGCCATGCGGCTCGTCGACCCGGCCATCGAGCTGGTTTCCTGCGGAAGCTCGAGCACGGGCATGCCGACATTCCCTGAATGGGAAGCCGTAACGCTGGATCATACGTATGAGGCGGTCGATTACATATCCCTGCATCAATATTACGGCAACCGTAATAACGATACCGCCAATTACCTGGCACTTACGCTCGATATGGACCACTTTATTCATACGGTGAAATCCACCTGCGATTACATCAAGGCCAAGAAACGCAGCAAAAAGACGATGTATCTGAGCTTCGATGAGTGGAATGTTTGGTATCATTCCAATGACGCCGACAGGCAGATTGATCCATGGAGCATCGCTCCCCCTCAGCTGGAGGATGTGTACAACTTCGAGGATGCGATTCTTGTGGGCAGCATGCTGATCACGTTCCTGCGCCATGCGGACCGGGTCAAGATGGCTTGCCTGGCGCAGCTCGTGAACGTGATCGCTCCGATTATGACCGAGAACGGCGGACGATCTTGGAAGCAGACGATCTTTTATCCGTATCTTCATGCTTCCAAATTTGGCCGGGGCGTATCCCTGCTGCCGATCGTCGACTCGCCGAAATACGATTCCAAGGACTTTACCGACGTTCCTTATCTGGACAGCGCGGTCGTCCATAACGAAGAGGATGAAGAAATTACGATTTTTGCCGTGAACCGCCATCTGGAGGAAGCCTTGGAGCTCGAATGCGATGTTCGCAGTTTTGAAGGTTACCGGCTGCTGGAGCATATCGTGCTGGAGCATGAGGATCTGAAAGCGGTGAACACCGCATCCGAGGAAAAAGTAAAGCCTCATCATCAGGGGGGTGCGAAACTCGATAACGGTATGGTTAACGCAAGGCTTGCCAAGGCATCATGGAACGTCATCCGCTTGAAAAAAGCCTAATAACAGCAAGGGGGCGGTTCTAGATTTGGGCTGCCCCGTCTCCCAAACACTCATATCAAATTACACATAATATGAAAGCGCTTTATTTCTGAGGAATAGCAGAAGTACCGATGTTCGAAGTGTATGTTTGTATGAACGAAAATTAAGGGAGGTCCAGTAAGATGATGAAAAGATGGATGGTTGTATTCATGGTGTTATGTATGACGCTCTTCCTGTGGGGATGCGGCAAATCGAACAATGCCGGCGGCGAAACCTCGGTTCTGGACGGAGGGGCGGGAGAAAGCGCTACGGAGCTGTCGTATTGGACGTTTGTTGAGCTGCACGGCCAGCACTTCGAGAAAATGCTGGGCAAATGGAACACGGAGAATCCCGATCGCCAGATCAAGCTGAACGTAACGGTCATGCCTTATGACGACATGCATAACAAATTATCCATCGCGGTTCAATCGGGGACGGGTGCCCCCGACATTGCGGATATCGAGCTCGGGAAGTTTCCGGATTTCCTTGCCGGCACGCCGCAGCTTGAACCGCTCAACGACGTCATTGATCCATACCGGGATACCATCGTGAAATCCCGTATCGACCTTTACAGCAAGGAGGATGTGAATTACGGCATCCCGACCCATGTCGGAGCTTCCGTCGCCTTCTATAATACCGAGATTTTGGAGGAGGCCGGGGTCAACTATCAGGATATCGTGACTTGGGAGGATTTCAAGCAGGCTGGTATCCAGGTATATGAAAAAACCGGCAAATATATGGGGACGGCCGATACAAGCGCGGCTTGGCAAGCTTCCATGCTGCTCGCGCAGCAAGGCGCGGATCTGACGGACGATGCCGGCAAACCGATCGTGAATTCGGAACCGATGGTGAAGGCCATGACGCTGTTCAAGGATCTGCAGGACAGTCATGTCATTGCGACCATCGCCGGCGGTCAGCCTGACACCGAAGAGGCCTACGGCGAGTTTAATGCAGGAAATTATGCCACGGCTTTCATGCCGTTATGGCAAATGTCCAGATATACCAACTACATGTCCGATTTGTCGGGAAAAATAGCCATCGCGCCGATTCCGGTCATCGAAGAAGGAATGCCCCGGTCGGTTGGCGGCGGCGGAACCGGCACGGTCGTGACCAAGACGGCAAAAGACGTGCAGCTGGCAAAAGATTTTCTGGCTTTCGCCAAGCTGTCCCTGGATGCCAATAAAGAAATTTGGAACACGCTTGGATTCGATCCGGTCAATATGGACGTTTGGGATATGAAGGATGTTACGCACAATGCCGAGAATCAGTTCGTGAAATATTTCGTCAATAATCCGTTCGATGTCCTGAATGAGATCCGGGATGAAATCCGGTTAATCAAATCGACCTCCGCATCGCCCACCATCAACAACGTCCTGTGCACCACCACCTTCAATGAGATTTTTGAGGACGGCAAGGACATTACCGAAGCCCTGAATGACGCCCAGAAGCAAATCGAACAGGAATTGAAATAACGTTCGCTTATACGGTACAAAAACGAAGAGCTGCTCATGGATCGTCGGTGAGCGGCTCTCATTTAAAGGAGTCGAATCATGATTAAAAAATTTCTGTACTCTCAAAAGGTTGCTCCTTACGTGTTTGTCCTGCCGTTTATTCTGGTATTCCTCGTATTTTGGGTGTTTCCGCTCGGCAGTTCATTCAGCATGAGCTTTCAGAAAACGCAGCTGGGGCAAGAAGCGGATTGGGTTGGCTTGGCTAATTACGGGAAACTAATGGGGGACGGCATCTTTTTGAAGGCAGTCACGAACAGCGCGATTTACATGGTGTTGACCCTTCTGATCCTGATTCCGTTTCCGATGCTGTTCGCGGTGCTGATCAACAACAAGTTCATGTGGGGGAGGGAGTTTTTTAAGTCGTCTTTTTTCTTCCCTGCACTGACGTCGGTCGTTGTGGCAGGCACCATCTTCCGGCTCATGTTCGGCGAGATGGAAGGGTCGCTGATCAACAGCATCCTGGGGTGGTTCGGGATCGATCCGGTGAAGTTTCTGAAGGGACAGGTCACCGGCTTTATCGCGCTGGTGGCACTGGCCACTTGGCGGTGGACGGGGGTCAATATGCTTTATTTTTTATCGGGACTCAAGAACATTCCGGGTGAGTATTACGAGGCGGCATCCATCGACGGGGCCTCGGCCTTTCAGAAGTTTACCAAAATCACGATGCCTTTGTTGAAGCCGACCACGATTTATGTGTTAACGATCAGCATTTATGCGGGGCTTGCCATGTTTATCGAGAGCATGATGCTCTGGAACGGCAACAACTCTCCGAAGAATATCGGCCTCACGATCGTCGGTTACCTATACCGTCAAGGCATCGAGAAGAACAATTTGGGTTATGCCGCCGCTGTAGGGGTCGTGCTGCTGGCAATCACCATGATCATTAACCTGACGCAGCTGAAGCTCTCCGGCATGTTCAAGAAGGAGGATTGAGGATGAGAAGAGAAACGCTGGTCAAAATAATCCTCTTGATCTTGTTCTCCATACTGTGCTTTCTGATCCTGGTGCCTTTTTATGCCGTCACCATCGCTTCCTTCAAACCCGGCGAG
This sequence comes from Paenibacillus sp. cl141a, assembly GCF_900109305.1. NCBI lineage: Bacteria > Bacillati > Bacillota > Bacilli > Caryophanales > Paenibacillaceae > Paenibacillus > Paenibacillus sp. cl141a. The sequence goes on along the minus strand of NZ_FNZO01000009.1, from coordinate 167,014 downwards.
GATTTGATCCGGTATGGCCTGAATTTGAAATTTGATCTGTCGGTGATGAGCCTGGACAATTTCGCCTACCTGTTCACGGGCGATCACTCCTACTTCATGTGGTTTTTTAACTCCTTGCTCCTCACGGTGGTGCAGGTTACGTTAACCCTGCTGGTCAGCGCCACCGTTGCTTATGGGTTTGCAGCCTATGATTTCATCGGCAAGAACTTCTTGTTTATCTGCGTGCTTTTGATTATGATGGTTCCTTTTGAAATTCTTCTTCTTCCGTTATACTCCCTGACGTACAATCTGGGCCTCATGAATACGTACTCGGCGATTGTGCTGCCGGGGATCGCAGGCGCGGCCACGATTTTCTTCTTCAGGCAGTATTTAAGAGGGGTTCCAAAAGAAATGATTGCGGCAGGTCGGGTCGACGGGGCCAGCGAATACGGGATTTATGTACGGTTGATCCTGCCCGTGATGAAGCCGTCCTTTGCAGCCATGGCGATTCTGAACGGCATGAACAGCTGGAACAATTTCCTGTGGCCGTTCATGGTGCTTAGCGATGATCGCAAGTACACGCTTCCGATCGGGTTGAAAACGCTGTTGACTCCTTACGGGAACAACTATGATTTATTGATTGTTGGCTCCTTCTTTTCGATCATCCCGATTTTCATCTTGTTCATGGCCTTCCAGAAATATTTCATTGACGGGATGACGGCGGGGGCGGTGAAAGGCTGATCGCCCGGTAGGTGTGACCGGTTCTGCCCTTGCTGTCGGCACCTCAAATCCATTATGATACAAAGAAACCTGCGTATTCAGATGAATGAGGTGACGTATCGTGCATCCTGTAACAAAGGCTCTATTATGGATTGGCGGCGCTCTGATCGTGATCGGGCTGCTGTGGCCTGTCATCGGCCGATTCGTGGGCCGGCTGCCGGGCGACATCGTCGTGGATAAACCCAATGTCAAAATTTATTTTCCGATCGTAACCTGCCTCGTCATCAGCGTGGTGGGCTCGTTGATTCTGTTTCTGATCCAGCAGTTTCGCAAATAGTCGGGATTTCATAAGAAAAACGTCTATCGACGTACTTTCTCAGAAGACAGACCGCGGTTAAGGGATGGTTTTCTTGCGATATCAGGAAGGCCTAAGCTTCGGAGTTTAGACTTTCGGATATCCAAAAAAACAGGCCGGTTAGGGGAAACCCTTAACCGGCCTGTTTACATGGAAAAGACGTTTTATTTTTGGATGATGGTGATTTCGGCATTCGGATCCAGGCTAAACACGATAGATTTGAACCTGGGCATTTCCAGAATGTGAATCCGGTAGACCAGCTGCTGCGAATCGGCGGCGTCACCGTGGTTCGCGCCTTCACCCTTGGCATGTGCCGTTTGGGGATCATACCCCATGATGGCTTTCATGGTGTGCCGGATTTCCGCTTCGCTGATGCTTCCAATCCTTACCTCCCGTTTAAGCGGAAGGCTTGAAGTCGTAACGCGCCCTGTCTCCAGTGCCATCAGGCACGCAATGGCGGAATACATCGCCCGTTCCCAGCCGAGGAGGAGCCCCGCCAAAGTCAGTACCAGTAGATTGATCATGATATGGACGTAGGGCAGTTTCAGCCGGGTCAGCAGCTGCGATAGCTGCTGGGGGATCTTCGGCATCTGGAGCGTATCCAGAACGACGCCGTAACGAAGGCCGATGCCGATGCCGAGACCGAGGAAAATGCCGCCGATGCCTGCGCTCCCGATCTTGCTGTCGATGAGAGCGGGAATCGGAAAGAACAGGATCGAGCATACGGAAAACGTAAGCAGCCCGACGGTTGCGATGACGGCTTTTTCCCGGTTTGACCGGCGATAGGCCAGCAGAAGCAAGGGCAGATTTAATGCAAACAAAAACATGCCCGTATGAAGTCCCGTCAGATGCGAAGCGAGCGCGGAGATTCCCGTTACGCCGCCCGCGATGATTCCGCTAGGAACAAGAAATAAATCCAAACCGAACGCTGCGATCAGGCCTCCGATGGCAGCCATGCTCAGTCTTCTACGTGTACTTGCCTTGCTTGCGGCCTCTTGTGCACCGTTCGTTGTCCGAACCGGGGCTTGAACCATAGGCAATGTACCCTCCTTTATCCGCTGGCACTTTCATCCTTTAGCTTCGGTTTAACCGGTTTCTTCTCCTTATGATCTTTAAATTTAAATATTTTGTTCAAGAAGTTATAGACGTGCTTGGACTCCTTGGTCAGCAGCGGTCCGAGTATGGCGAGTATCAGTACATACAGGGCCGCGAACGGTTGAATGAAGGTTGCAAGCCCGCCGGCTTTCCCCATATTGGCGAGAATGATGGAAAACTCCCCGCGGGATACAATCGTCAGACCGATATTGGAGGATGCTCTCGAAGACAATCCGGCGCTGCGGCCGGCAAGCATGCCTGCAATGAAGTTGCCAAGGAGCGTGATGATCACGGCGATCAGTGATAACCACACAGCTCCGCCAAGCTCGGACGGTACTATCGTTAAACCGAAGCTAAAGAAGAATATGGCTCCAAAGAAATCGCGGAATGGTAATATCAAATGCTCAATGCGTTCACGATGCTCGGTCTCGGCCAGAACAAGCCCGACGAGCAGCGCGCCGATAGCCTCGGCAACATGAATCGTTTCAGCGAATCCTGCGAGCAGGAACAACGCGCCGAACACGACCAAGGCAAACAATTCGTTAGACCGTATATTCAATGCTTTATTCAGAAGCGGTACGGCTTTCCGCCCGATAATAATGACTAGCAGCATAAATCCAAGAGCAATCACGGCAGATATAAGGACCCCGCCCAGCGACGAGGAGCCGCTCAATACGAGCCCGGAAAGAATCGAGATATATACAGCGAGGAATACGTCCTCAAACATGATGATCCCGAGGATCATCTCGGTCTCCGGATTCGCTGTTCTTCTCAAGTCGACCAGCACCTTGGCCACGATAGCACTCGAGGAGATGGTCGTTATGCCTGCGACAATGAGCGTCTCCGCCAAGGGAAATCCGGCAAAGATCCCGATCATCAGTCCAAGCGTAAAGTTAATGGCAATGTAGATGCTGCCACCCACAACGATGGATCTGCCCGATTTGATCAATCGGCCGACCGAGAACTCGAGTCCGAGATAGAACAGAAGGAAGAGTACGCCGATCCGCCCCATAAAGTCGATGAGCGGAGCACTTTCTATAAAACGAAAATCGAAAGATCCAAAATGAAAAGCATGAGGCCCAACCGCCATCCCCACCAGAATATAGAAAGGGACGACGGAAAACCGGAGTTTAGCTGATAGCAACCCCGCCAGGGCGATCAAGGCAATCGCCAATCCTACTTCTAAAACCAAATGATCCATTCATCAACCACGTCCGTTCATCAAGATTTGTTTAAATAGCCGCTGTTGTTGACGTTCACCTACGACGACGAGCGTCGAATCCGGTGTAATGATAACGTCAGGCCCGGGATTGATTTGTTTGCTGTTTTTGTCAACTCTTGCAATGATGGTTGCGCCTGAGGCTTGGCGTACGCCCAAGTCGCCAATCGATTTACCTGCCCCGTAATAGTGGGGCTCGATGCGGTACCACTCGATGATCAAATCATCCAGCGCCATGTCAATCGTTTCGAGCGCCTTCGGTTTATACGTGAGACCGCCGACGATGGCCGCAATTTGACGGGCCTCGTCATCGTCCAGGGAAATCATGGAGATGCTTTCGTCCGGATCGTCATATTCATAATGGTACATTTCACGGCGGCCGTCGTCATGAATGATGATGACCAGCTTATCGCCACCGCGGGTATCAATTACGAATTTCTTACCGATTCCAGGCAAATCTGTTTCGCGAACATGCATAGATTAGAGTCCTCCTAAGAAAATACACTTTTTAGTTGTTTTGCACACCGATCACACGGATATCAAAAATACACGCAGCCAAATCATACAATCCATTCACGATGAAATTGCACAGTCTTTAATAAACCCTAATGCACAGGTCAATCTGCACAGGCTGTTTATGTTGTTGCATGGGAAAAGAAAAATTGGCAAATTTAAGAAACCGCAGTCAGTTGGAATGCGAAAAATATGTGGAGGACTAAACGAACTTCGATGTGTATTTAATGGGGAATAATACTAAAAGCCGGAGTCGAAGCGGAATAATCGGCCGATAGGGCAGACGTGTTTTGGGAGCCTGCTGCATCACAATGGCCGACATCAATAAGAACAGCGCGATGGTATTGCCGGCTGCCTTAAGTTTGGAGAGGATTTGAGAGTGTTTCGGAACAGCCGCTTTCAGATGATCGTCATATTTGTAAACATACCGCTCATCTTGGGTTTCGTTGCTGTAATACTCCTGGACGGGAATGTATAGGGCAAATGCCGTAACCAGAACAAGCACCAGCATCCATGCGATTCTTGCCGTTTTTAAGAAACAGTTCACGGTTAATCCCCCCTTCGTCCCAAGCTTCTATGTTAATCATAACATAAAAATAATCGTTCTCAAAATGAGAACGATAAATTATTTTTGAACACTTTTACAGATCGATTCAATTTTTTACATTATATAGAAGCGATGGTTCTTCTATTTTTTGCGAAGCTTATCATAGTTTTCCGTATCGGGCCCGATATCGGCTTTCACTTGATCCTTATCTTCCAAAACGCCGAGGACAAGATCGTCGAGTTTATCGGTTGCGGCCTGATCCGGCCGATCGGGCTCGGGAATCGGGTCCACGCCGGGGAATTGACCGTCAAATTCAGGTTTCTTTTTGCTCATTAGGCTCTCATTCCTTTCTGGCAATATTGTGGCACAAAAGGATCTGTTATATGTAACGAATAAACGCGAGGGAAGAAAGTGAAACATTGCAGGAACGTCGGCCTGGTAACTATTCACCTTCTATATAATGTAACTCTATATAAATCAGCTATAAAAGAGTATGCTAGAATAGTAGAGGAATATTATACCAGGGGGTTATTTAGGCATGAAGAAAAAATGGATAGGCTGCACCCTTGCTTTATTGCTTGTATCCGGCTCTGTCGTATCTGCGCATCCGGGACGAACGGATGCCAACGGAGGGCATACCTGCCGAACCAATTGCGAACGCTGGGGTCTGTCATATGGCGAGTATCATTATCATAACGGCGGTGGGAGCTCTTCCGGAAGCAAGTCGCCTTCATCCGCGCCTAAGTCGAAATCATCGCAAAAGAGCACGGCTAAGCCTGCAGCGCCGAAGCCCGCGGCTCCGGCTTATGCTAAGTCCGGCCTTAAGGTTTACGTCAACGGCAGCGTGGTAAAATTTGATAGCGAGCCATTGGTGTATAACAACATCAACCTGGTGCCGCTGCGGGAAATAGCGGAGGGCATGGGGGCTAAGGTTGTCTGGAATCGCGATGCGGCCAGCATCGGCGTGCAGAGAGGCAATCATAAAATCACGCTTACGATCGGAAGCAAGACCGTTTATTATAATGGCAAATCCGAAACCGTTTCGGTAGCTCCCAAAGTGATGGACGGCGTGACGTATGTTCCCATTCAGGTGTTTGCACGGGGGCTTGGCGCTGGCGTAAACTATACCGAGCATGATAAGATTCTGAGAATATCGTTTAAGGAATAAAATAAACACGGGTTCCATTTTGCGAACAGAGAGGGGAAGAGTTTGCTTTGAGTTTTTTTGATAAATTTAAAGCCGGTGTATCGGATGCCGGAAACAAAGCGAAAACGCTGGTGGAGATCAATCGCTTAAAGCTGCAGAACAACGGCAAAAAAAGCGATATCGACGAACAGCTCCTGGAAATCGGCAAGGTTGTATTCGCTTCAACCGAAGCAGGGAAGTGGCCGCCTGATCAGGAGAGCATCCAAAGCTACGTGGCCAAGATTCATCAATTGAATTTTGAAATCGAACAAAATCTGCTCCAGATTGCCAACCTCACCGATGAGAAAATATGCCGAGGGTGCGGGAACAGTTCAGCCGTGAATGCCAAATTTTGCGCCCACTGCGGCCGTACGTTCGAAGTGATTCAAGTTCAAGCGGAAGAGCAGCGCAAAGAGGTTCCGCTGCTGGAGGATGGCGGCGACCAAGAGGAGCCGAAATAGAAGCTGTTTGCTTCATGAATAGCCGTACCCTGGTCGGGAATGACCAGGGTCGGCTTTTTCTTTTTGTCCGGGGTGAAGGAAGCAGCGCTTTATTAGGAGAATGATTATTAAGGTGATCTTACTCACGACATCATCGTTATATAGTAATATTAGCTTACTAGCTGGAGGGAGTGAGGACATATGCCGAAGAACAAGGCCTGTAATGATGAATTTAGTCAACATGGGGATCGAGGGGTGTCAAGGCTGCTTAAAGGTAACGTTCTATTGCTTCCCGTATGCGTAATTTTGATGCTCCTTGCTGCCGGGTGCAACGGCCCGGGGTCTTCGGAGGAGGAGAATCCGCCGGAGAATCTACCCAAGGGCGCATCCATCAACATCGTCATTTCCAGTCTGGGGATGACGTTCCCTGCAGGAATGGACGAGAATGACAATCCGTACCTGAATTACATCGAAGAGCGTACGGGGCTCGAGATCGGAGTCAATCTTCCTCCGCCCGAGGTATACAACGAGAAGCTCGATGTCATTATGTCCTCAGGCAATTTGCCGGATATGCTCCATACGTACGAGCCGGTGTGGTTCGACAATTACGTCAAGCAGAAGGCATTTATGCCGCTGGATGAATTAATCGACGAGTACGGCCCCCATCTGAAAGAAAAAATTCCGCCGGAGGTCTGGGATCGGGTCCGATACGGCGGTAAAATCTATGCGGTTCCGAGCTTGAATGAGGTGACTGGAGCCGAATTGATGTATGTCCGGAAGGATTGGCTCGATCGGCTCGGCTTACAGCCGCCCGAAACGCTGGAGGAATATTACGAAGTCATTCGTGCCTTCACCCTGGATGATCCTGACGGCAATGGCGTCCAGGATACGATCGGTTTAACCTTGACCTCGAGCCTGGGAAGGTCCTCGCCGTTTTTCGGCGCTTTCGGCACGCAGCGAAATACGTGGTTTGAACGGGACGGGCAGTTGGTGAACGGAAGCATTCTGCCGGAAACGAAGGAAGCCCTTGCCTTTTTTAACAAGCTGTATCAGGAGAACCTGCTCGATCGGGAATTTCCTTTAAACCTGCAAAACAATCTGTTCGAAAAAATAGAAAACGGCACGGTCGGCCTCTTCTCTGCGGCCTGGTACGATACGCGTGGACCGATTGCGGCCAATATGAGCAAGGACCCCGAGGCCGAATGGATGCCGCTTCCGTATCCGACGGGACCGGACGGATTTAAAGGCGTTGAAGGAAAGGACATCATACGAGGTTATAACGTCATACCGGCCGAATCGGAGAAGGCTGCCGAAGTGATCCGGTTTCTGGACTTCATTGCAAGCGACTACAAAACGCTGAAGCTCGGCTTCGAGAACGAAATCTGGCGCTGGGAGGACGGGGCGATCGTTACGGACTTCGCGCTGCACGACAAGCATTTATACCGCGGCATTTACCAGTCCCTTGTCGACGTGCCGGATCAATTGCTGTTCAAGGAACGTCTTGATTCGCTCGGGGACTTCAATCTGTACAACAATCTGCAGCTGATCAATCAGCATATTATTCCGAATGCATTCTACGGAGTTCCTACCCCCGGGATGACGAAATACAACACGAAGCTTAAAAATCTGGAGGATGTGTTCACGAAAATCATTATGGGGCTTGAGCCGCTGGACGCATTCGACGACTATGTGAAGACCTGGAAGGAAGAAGGGGGAGATGAAATCACGAAGGAAGTGAATGAATGGTACTCCAAACAATAATGCTGGCGGCCAAAAGCGCGGGGGACCGTGTGCTTGGCTTGTTCCGCTGGATCCGGGATCGGTTTTCGCAGAACATCCAAACCCGCTTGACCGGTTATTTTCTGCTGATCCTGCTGCCGCTGGTCATCATTAGCCTGTTCGCGGTGGAACGATCCCGGGATATTCTTTACGAACAGGCGGTGGAGAGGACGGAGATGGCGCTGTCGTCGGCGATGAATCATTTTGATCTGGCGCTGCAAAACGTGGAGGAGATATCGACCCTGATTGCGGGCGACCTTGGAATGAATGAGCTGCTTAACAAAAACAGCACAAACTTCTCCCCTCAATCGATTGTGGATTTCTCGGATATATTGGGACAGTTATTGAATTCCGTTTCGGTGAACCGGTTCGTATCCCAAATTTCGGTGTATCATCAGGCGTCTAATAGGTTTATCTCCACCCATTACGGCGGCAAAAAGCTGACGGGGGAGACGCAGCAGGAATGGCTGGTGGAAGCTGCGCGGCGGAACGGAACGGGGATTTCCTACGTCATGGCGGAAGCCCCCGTGGCGGAAGGCATTACGTTTGGCCAGATGACCAATACGGATAGCATCTCCCTGATTCGGGCCATGGACCTGTACAACAGCGAACGGCAGTCGAACCTGCTGGTGGTGTCTTTTAATAAAAGCAAGCTGCTGAATATCATCAAGACGCTGCTTCCGTCCGAGAACAGCCGCATCGCCCTGCTGAACGAAAGGGGAGAAGTGGTGGTGGAGACCGGAAGAGTGTATGAGGGGGACATTACCGACAAGGATATGACCGTCACGATTGATTCGGATTACTCCACATGGCGTCTTGAGCTGGTTCAGCCGAAAAGCGAGCTGTACAAAGAGACCGATCAGCTGCGCCTGTTCACGGTTGCGATCATCGGGCTGAGCATCCTGCTGGCCATTATCATTTCATGGGTGGTGTACAGCGGGATTGCCTCACCTGTGTTGAAATTGTCGCGCGGGATGAAACGGCTCAGCAGCGGAGAGCTGAACATTCATGTCGACACCAAGCGGAAGGACGAATTCGGTTTTCTCATCCAGTCGTTTAACAAAATGGCCGTCGTGCAGAAGCATCTCATCGAGGATCATTACGAGCAGCAGCTGCGATTGACGACAACGGAGCTGAAGTTCCTGCAATCCCAGATCAATCCGCATTTTCTGTATAACACCCTCGATTCGATTTATTGGACGGCCAAAAACTACGATGCGGATGAGATCAGCGAGATGGTGATGAACCTGTCGAAGTTTTTCCGGTTGAGCCTGAACAAGGGCAGGCAGGTGTTTACGATTGAGGAGAGTATTACCCACCTGCACTACTATTTACGTATACAGCAGCTTCGTTTCATGGACAATTTCACCGTGGATTATCAAATTTCGGAAGAGAGCAAGGGGGTTCCGATTCTCAAGCTGCTGCTTCAGCCTTTGGTGGAAAATGCCATCATTCACGGCATGGAGGGCAAATCCTCCGGAGGGAGCCTGATTATCTCCAGTCGGATTGAAAAAGGGCATACGGTGATTATCAGCGTACAGGATAACGGGCCCGGGATCAGCGAAGAGCGGCTGCGCTACATCCAGCATGAGCTGGAGATGATGGGCTCGCGCAGCGTGCCCGCGTCTTCCCAGGATGAAGAGCATGTGAAGGATCTGTTCGGTCTTCGGAACGTGCTTGGCCGAATGAAGCTGTATTATGGCAGAGAAGCGGATCTGACGGTACAAAGCGTGGCAGGGGAAGGCACCACCGTCACGATTTCCATCCCGCTGGATCGCTGCAAGGAATTTAATCTGAAGCAGACACTTATATAGAGATGCTCGAAAGGGGAACAAACCGAATGAATCTCATGATCGTGGAAGATGAGCCCCGGCTGCGCAACGCACTGGCTTACAATATCCCGTGGGACAAGCATGGGATTGAAGTTGTGGGCATGGCGTCCAACGGCATCGAAGCCCTTGAGCTGGTAGGCCGAAAAAAACCCGATATAATGCTGATCGATGTACAGATGCCTGAAATGGACGGACTGACGCTCCTCGGAGAGCTGCGAAGCCGTCAGGACATCAGCCGATTGACGAAAATGATCATCCTAAGCGGGCATGACAACTTCGAGTTCGCGCAGCTGGCGCTGGAATACGGGGTGTCCAAATATTTATTGAAGCCCGCCGGCGAGAAAGACATTCTCGAAGCGGTGCTTGAAGCGAGGCAGCAGCTGCGGGAGGACTTGGAGCAGTGGCAGCGCAAGGCGGCCTTGGAGCAGAAATGGAAGGACAATCTGCCGCATCTGCAAAATCTCTTTTTTATCCAATGGGTCAGCGGCAAATATACAAAACAGGACATCCTTACCAAGGGCAGGGAATTATATATTTCATTGAAGGAGAATGACCGTTTCGCCGTCGCCGTGGTGGATCTGGACCCCCTGCCGGAGAGCGAGACCCGCTTTCAGCGGGGGGATGTCGAGCTGCTGCAGTTTACGATGCAGTGCCTGGCCAAGGAGCTGCTGTCCCATCCATCGCTCTGGATCACGTCCGATTCAGGCAATATGCTCCTGATGGTCCTGATCCTGGAGGAAAGCCAGGATGCCAAGGAAGCCATGCTGCGGCTGAATGCGGACGTATCCAAGCTCCTCTCCCAAACGAGGGAGGTGCTGAAGATAACGGCCAGCGCAGGCATCTGTGCATCCATCGGGACGATCGAGGAGATGAGCCTCTTGTATGCGCAGGCTTGCCGGGCGCTTCAGGAGCGCGTCGTGTATGGACACGATCTCGCGATTCCTTACCGGGAGCAGCTTCAGCGGGATATTCAGGGCGTGATCGTGCAGCAGAACCTGGAGAAGACGCTGGAGATCGCGCTGGAAACGGCGGATGAAACGAAGGCGCTGGAGGCGCTGAAGGGATTATGGGAGGAAGCCTTCTCGAGGTCCGAATCCTCGGACGAATTCCAGGAGGCGGTGCTTTATATGAACAGCTTCTTTACCCGAATGATCCAGAAGCAGGGCTGGACGGTAAAAAGAGTCGTCGGCGACGATATCGAATATTTCCACAACGTCAAGCTGCTGAGCACCAAAATGCAAACCTGGTCGCTCTTGGAGCGAACGGTGAAACATATCATCACGTTTATGGGCGAACAGCGGAAAACGACAAGCAATCAGGTGGTAAAGGACATTCTGAACCTGCTCGAGGAGGAGATGGACCAGGAGATTACGCTGCATACGGTAGCGGACCGGCTTTACGTCAATTCTTCCTACCTTAGCCGGCTATTCAAGCAGGAAATGGGGGTCGTCTTCTCCGCATATGTGCTCGAACGCAAAATGGAGCGGGCTAAATCGCTGCTGCAGGACGGTCTCAAGGTATACGACGCCGCCCGGCTGGTCGGGTACCGCGATGTCAGTTACTTCACCAAGGTGTTTCGCAAGTATTGGGGCGTGAATCCGGGGGAGTTCAAGGGATAAGGATATGGGAGAGGCTGTATGATACTGCTGCTCACATCTGAAAGCCCGCTGCGCGGCCGTATCGTTCCTCCAATCGCTGTTGTCGTCGAATTTCAGGAATGATGATGATAGAGGAAGAAAGTTGGCTCCAGTCAATGCTTTCGATGCGAGTTTTCCTTTGGAAAACTTTCGGGCGACCGCTAACGCTTTTCCGGAATCGATTCGTCCGCTCCGCTGGACCGCGTGGGTCCCCCCCTCCATATCCTCTCCCAATTGGTCGGGGAAGGGAGAGAGGTGAAAGCCCGCTGCGCGGTCGTATCGTTCCTCCAATCGCTGTTGTCGCCAAATTTCCTGGAATGATGATGACAGAGGAAGAAATTCGGCTCCAGTCAATGCTTTCGATGCGAGTTTTCCGTTGGAAAACTTTCGGGCGACCACTAACGCTTTTCCGGAATCGATTCGTCCGCTCCGCTGGACCGCGTGGGTCCCCCATCCTCCCCCTATTAGGATGGGGGGAGGGGGCAAAACGCAGCGCAGCAGGAGCGTGCGCAGTTACATAAACCAAGCAAACGAGCCGTTCGGGGCCAACATCCCGAACGGCTCGTTTGCATTTACCCCCAGCCCCAACCATCGGCAGGCGGAAGTAATCACCCGCGCAGAATGGTGAGGCTAGGGAGGCCAAGCTCGGCGCAGAGCAGAGGAGGCCTTGCTTGGCGACGAAGCACGGCATTGCCGTCTTCGAATGCCAACACCATGATTGAATCAGCTTCAACGGAGCAGGCGGAATTGTTCTGGAGAAGCGGCAGCGGTCCCCTTTATCACCGGATTTCTACATTATCCATCCATTCGGATGAAATCCGGGGGTAACAGGGATCAGAAGAACAATCCGCATGCGGAGTGATGAACAACCCTCTTTTTTGGCAGTGTATGCTTTGAACTCCAGTATGATTTTCGTTGCAACGGTTCGTTCGATCATCATAAGTTAACATCCCATGAAACACCCACCGTAGCCCCATGGCATAATTACTGACGTCCGTGCCCCAACACAACATCAGATTACCATAAATAGTAATGATCCTCGCCTACTCAGTCCCTGCGCAGAGAATTACAATTTGTAGTAACCAAGGAGATTGAATCAATAGAAAGGGGGAGACGAGTCGATGAAACCCACGTTAGAACCATCGCCCGCACCGCATAGAGAGATGAAGCCAAAACGAGGGTATTGGGGCCGTTTAGGGTCCGACATATGGAAAGAGTGGGATCTTTATCTGCTGCTCGTGCCGGGCATTTTGTTCATTTTACTGTTCAAGTACACGCCGATGTACGGGATCACGATCGCATTTAAGGATTTCAACATCTTCACCGGATTTGCCGACAGCCCGTGGGTAGGATGGAAGCATTTCGAGAAGCTGTTCACGTCGCCGGATTTTGCTCAGGTATTCAAAAATACGGTCATCATCAGCTTCCTGAAAATCGTGATCTTGTTTCCGCTCCCTATCATTATCGCACTGATGCTCAATGAGCTGAGGCATATGGTATTTAAACGCACGGTGCAAACCGTCATCTATCTTCCGCATTTCCTGTCCTGGGTCATCGTTGGCGGATTGTTTATCGATTTGCTGTCGACGAATGGAGGAATCGTCAACAAATTGCTGGTGTCTCTGGGCATGGAGCAGATTGCGTTCTTCCTGGATAACAGCGTGTTCCGGAGCGTGCTGATCACGTCGGCGGGCTGGAAGGAAACGGGCTGGAGCACCATCGTATATTTGGCAGCGTTTACAATGATCGATCCGATGCTGTATGAAGCGGCGAAGATTGACGGCGCCGGACGCTGGAAGCAGTTGTGGCATATCACGCTGCCGGGGATTGCGCCAATCATTGTCCTGATGTTTATCCTGCGGCTGGGGAATGTGCTGGAAGCGGGAACCGAGCAGATTCTGGTCATGTACAACCCGGTGGTGTACCAGGTGTCGGATGTCATTGGTACCTATGTTTACCGGCAAGGCTTAGGGAACCAGGACTACAGCTTCTCGACCGCGGTCGGCTTGTTCGAAGCGGTGATATCGTTCACGTTGGTCATTGTCGGCAATGCCATGAGCAGAAAATACTTACAGCGCGGGATCTGGTAAAGAAAGGGTGGCATAAATGGATCACAAAAAAGCTTTGGAAGGAACAAACACCACCCGAGGTGTCATCAAAACGTCGTTCTCGGAAAAATGCTTCTCGGTATTCAATTACACGTTCTTTATCGTGATGGGGTTAACGACCCTGCTGCCTTTCGTGAATCTGATCGCCAAATCCTTAAGCAGCGAGGGAGCCGTCATATCGGGCAAGGTGGGGCTGCTCCCGATCGGGGTTCAATTCGAAACCTACAAGTACGTGCTGCAGGATTCCATGTTCTTGAATTCGCTCAAGGTGTCCATCTTTCTGACGATCGTCGGAACGGCTTGCAGCTTGTTTCTGACCACGCTGACGGCTTATCCGTTGTCCAAATACCGGCTGCGCGGACGGAAAGGCCTTCTGTTGATCTTCGTATTCACGATGCTCTTCAGCGGCGGACTGATTCCGACTTACTTGCTCATGCAGAATTTGAATCTGGTGAATTCCTTCCCGGTGTTGTTTCTGCCGGCGATGGTGAACGTGTATAACATGCTCATCATCAAAAACTATTTCGAAGGTCTTCCGGATGAGCTGGAGGAATCCGCCAAGCTGGACGGCGCGGGGAACATCCGCATTTTGGTTTCGGTCATCGTACCGCTCTCGCTCCCCGTCATGGCAACGATCGGATTGTTCTTTGCGGTCGCTTTCTGGAACGACTATTTCGCAGCGATGATCTACATTACCGATCCGGCGATCAAGCCGATGCAGCTATACCTGAAAGAACTGCTGGTTTCATCCAGCGGGGATTTCCTGAAGGACAATGTCGACGCCGCGATCAACGCCACGCCGCAGTCCATACAAGCTTCTTCGATCCTGCTGGCAACGATCCCGATTTTGCTGGTGTATCCATTCCTGCAAAAGTATTTTGTCAAAGGCGTGCTGGTGGGTTCGGTTAAAGGTTAGGGTCCTTTAGGCCTTACTTTATAAAGGTGGTGATGCGCTCCGTATTGCTCAGCTGGCAGAATTCATTGAATTTCTCAATCACAAGGAGGGTTATCCATGATCAAGATTAAAAAATCCGCGGTACTAGCCGGGATTCTCGGATTCACGCTGGCGCTGTCCGGCTGCGGCGGCGGGGGAGGCGGAACGACGAACACGCCGGCGGCTCAGCCATCGGACACACCGGCCAGCACCCCGAAAGACGACGGGAACAAAGATACAACGGCTGAAAAACCAGGGCTGCGCATGATCATGCAATATGGATTGTTTGATCCGAAGACCGAATACGTGGCCAAGTACATCCAGGAAAGAACCGGATTCAACGTGGAATACGAGCTGCTGCCGGCCGAGAACGCGGACGAGAAGCTGAACCTGCTCGTGTCCAGCAAAGATAACTATGATCTGGTGAAATTAAATGCGGCCCAGTTCTACAATCTGGCCTCTGCAGGAGCGCTCGAGCCGATCGATGAGCTGTTGGAATCCCACGGCAACTATATTAAGCAGTCCATTAAACAGGAATCCTTTGGCAGTGCAACGATCGACGGCAAGATTTTCGGCATTCCTGAAACCGGAGCCGGCGTAAGCATCGGAGAGGAGCTTGTGGTCAGACAGGATTGGATGGATGAATTGGGGCTGGCCACGCCTACGACCGCCGATGAGCTGTACAATGTGCTGAAAACGATCAAAGAGAAGAAAAAAGTCATTCCGCTCACCATGAGCAAGGACTCCCTGTATGGCGACATCGCGACGACATTCGGCATTTTGACCGATTGGAAAGAGGTTGACGGCAAGCTGGTGCACCGTGCCGAGCAGCCCGAAATGAAAGAATACATCACCTTTATGAACAAATTGTACAAAGAGGGTCTGCTGGACACCGAAACGCCGATCAATACCGCGCAAAAGTCCATTGAGAAATTCTCGGGCGGCAATGCGGCGATGTATAAGCTGGCATGGTGGAACGCAGGCACGACGATTGCCGCACTGGAGAAAAACTTCCCGGATGCCAAAACGTCCATCATTCCTTATCTGAAAGGCAAGGACGGCAAAGCCATGGTCGGAGCGAAAGCGAATACCACTTGGTATGTAGCCATCCTGAAATCCTCGAAGAACAAGGAAGCCGCCATGGAATTCCTGAACGCAAAGATGGAGCCGGAGACCTTCAAAGGCATCGCGCTGGGTAAAGAAGGCGTCCACTATGAAGTGAAAGACGAAAAATACTATCCGATTCTGCCGATTTTCAATGATGAATTGAGTAATGCAAGCAGCTTCCTGACAGGGGTAGACGAAGAGAAATACCCGATCTACTGGCAGGCACGCGTACGTAAAGATCCGATTCTGCAAGCGCATTTCGAAGCCTTCCAGAAGAATGCCGAAGGCATCATCGTTGTGGATCCGATGTCAACGGCACCGCCGATTGAAGCCGTATCCAAAAACCTGCTGAAATTGACGACCATGCTCGATGACAATGTGCTGCAATTCATTTCCGGAGCGAAGCCGATCGATGCTTACGATCAATTCCTGGCTCAATGGAGAGCCGAAGGTGGAGCCGATATGGTGACCGCAGCAAATGAATGGTTTCAATCCACGAAGTAAATGACCTAAACGAAAAAGCAGTCTGCGCAAGCAGCTGCTTTTTCAAAATTCGTAAAGGGGGTGACTGTTGAATTTATATTCACGTGATCGTTCATTCTGAATAAAAGAAGGGTGGTATTCCTTGATGTATCGTTTATTTCGCAGGCGGATCGCGCTGCTCCTCAGTTTGTCGCTGATCGTATCGCTCATCGTGCCGATTGGTTCTTCCGCGTTCGCGGATAACGAAATTGCCCCGGCTCAAAGCGCGGGTCCCGAACCGGTTACGCTGGTCTCCCAAGACGGAGGCAGTCTTGAATTCACGGATATCAACGTGGCAGGCGACGCGCTGAAGAACCAAAATGACTACTTGGCGCTATATACGAGCGGTGCTTCGGTTACGGGCTCCGTGTATACCAATGAGGTATGGGTGCCCACGCTTCATGTCGCGGTCTCGGTGGATGCCGGCGGTCAAGTGCTGGACATTCTCGGACCGGACGCCGATCCTCCGACGGCCTGGGATCCGGGCACGCTGCTCCCGATTCCGGCCGGCGGTTATGTTGTCGTGGCAGGAGGGACCCTTCCGTGGGAGCAATCCGCTTTTCAAAAGCCTCTCTTTAATCAAAACCAAACGGGAGATTCGGTGAAGCTGATGCGCGCGGGCGTCGAAGTGAAAGCAGCCGATTTCCTGCCGGATCAGCCTGGGCCTGGGCCGGATCCGCTGCCGCCGGAGCTGCATCTGCTTACGCCAAACGATGCGACCGTGGATATCCCGGTCATTGAGATTGCGGGTTTTGTGGCGAACTATGCCGCGGACCTGGATTTAAGCGTGACCGTCAATGGCGATGAAACGGCGCTTACGGCGGATGGCGTGTTCCGCACGAATGTGTATTTGGAGCCGGGCCCGAACGCGGCTGAGGTAAAGCTGTTTAAGGGAGACGGCGAATTGGCCGCCCAAACGCTGAACATCGTGTACGAACCGATCGAGAACCAGGATTATATTGAAGTCGAGGCGGCACCGAAGGATATTACGATCGACATCGAAGGTCCGCGTAAAAAGCTGGATTACGTTGATAAGGATGTCACGGGCGTGCCGAACATCGTGGCGGTATTTACGAGAGATTACGGCAGCACCATCACGATTCCCCAGACCAATGTGGCCGTGCAGGTGGATGCCAACAACCGCGTATTGCGGGTGGTCAATCCTTCGATCAACGGCAAGCCTCCGGTGTGGACCGGACCGACCGATCTTGAAATACCCGAAGGCGGTTATGTGCTGATGGCACAGGACAACAGCTATGCAGGCAACAACATCAAGCGGTTTTTGGCCGAGAACTTTAAGGTCGGCGACATGATCAAGCTGCGCAAGAACGGGGAAGTGGTTCAGGTACGCGACATCATGAGCGGCAACGGCCTCATTGCACGGCTTACGCTGGATAACCAGACGATGTATACCGTAACGGAAGGCAGCACTGCCATCACGGGGCGCATCGACAACATGGATGATGTTGCGGCGATCAAACTGCTGGTGAACGGGAACGAGATTCCGTTTGAAGCGGATGGCACCTTCACTCACAATTATACGTTAACGAACGGCACCAACTATATCGAAGTCAAAGTGATGAAGAATGACATCGAGCAGGATGTGCGTCATTTGGCCGTGTTTGCCAGACCTGGTTTTTCTCCGGAAAAAGAAGTCATTCTCTGGGTGGACCAGGCATCCAATGCAAGAAAGTTCAAAACCAGCGAGGATGTTTTGGCATTTCTGCAAAAAGCCAGAGAAACGGGCGTGACGTCGGTCGCGTTTGACGTGAAGGGCGTTGAAGGCTATGTTTCGTACAAAAAGAACGATTTGACGGGCAGACCTTACGTCAGCGAGATCAAGGCACCGGAAAAGGCGGGGGCAAGTCCGGATCTGGACCTGCTGCAGGAGTTCATTGACCATGGTCATGCCCTGGGATTAGAGATCCATGCGGCGATCAACGTGTTTGCCGAAGGATCGATCGCCCATAACGAGTATGCGGTTCTGAACGACCACCTCGACTGGGAAGAACGCGTGTATTTCCCTGAAAACAACGGCGAGATCAAGCGTCTGCGCGA
Organism: Paenibacillus sp. cl141a; assembly: GCF_900109305.1. NCBI lineage: Bacteria > Bacillati > Bacillota > Bacilli > Caryophanales > Paenibacillaceae > Paenibacillus > Paenibacillus sp. cl141a. The sequence continues at coordinate 148,983 of NZ_FNZO01000009.1, read as the reverse complement.
AAGCAAAAAGCAGGGCTTGGTTGCGTTCGTCAATCCGTCCAATGACGAGGTTCGCGATTATCAGCTTAGAACGTTCGAGGAAATCATCAAGAACTACGACGTGGACGGGGTTGTCCATGACCGAAGCCGGTATGACAACGAAGGGGCCGATTTCAGCGACGAAACCCGCGTGAAGTTCGAGCAGTTTTTGCAGGCCCGGGGCAAGCAGCTTGTCAATTGGCCAAACGATATCTTCTCCTATGAAAACAATGTAAGGGTATACGGCCCGCTGATTCAGGACTGGTGGGAATTCCGCTCGGGCACGATTCAGAGCTTCTTCGGCGAAGTGAAGGCGCTGGTGGATTCCTATGAAGTCTCAGAAGGCAGGAAGATCGAGGTATCCTCTTATGTAGGATCCTGGTATGAGACGTATTATCTAAACGGCGTCAACTGGGGCAGCAAGAACTTCCGGTTCAATCCGGCACTTGGCATGCCGGACGAATCGGTGTATACGCCGGAATATTATCAAACCGGATACATCGAGTATTTGGATTTTCTGATGATCGGGGCTTATCAAACGACCAGTCAGGAAATCCAGAAATACATTACGCTTGGCAATATCGTGACGAACGGGGAAATTCCGCTGTATGCAGGCATTGCCATGAACAATGTGCAGGCGCCGGCCGTCCAGCGCGAAGTATTCCAGGCGGGGCTGAAGTCCACGAACGGCCTGATGCTGTTTGACGCCTCTCAGGTCAACTGGCCGATCGCGGCTGCCGCTCTCCAAGATAAGGAGTGGGTGAAGGACTACCAGCTCGGCATGAGCTTGCCGGGAAGCCCGGATTCGTTCCTAGAAGGCAATTTCTATAATATCAACCGGATCGAGGGCAACGTCAACGTGATGACGGAAGCCTTCGGATACTCCACGGGCACGAACCGCTTCGGGGTTGAAGTGGTTGTGGATAACACGGGTCACGTGACGCGCGTAGTCAACCGGAACCAAGCGATCAACTGGAGCTGGGGAGCCCCGGAAGAGAATAACAGCGTCATACCAGCGGGAGGTTTTGTTATTTCCGCTCTGGATCCGTCTGGCACAAGGACGCTCCGTCAGCTCGTGGCCAATGCTTACAAAACGGGCGACCAGGTTCGTTCGGCTGTATTAAGCGGGCTGATGGATGACGAAGGCAAGGAAACGCGCGCCAGCCAGCTTGCGTTGACAGGGCTGGTCGAAGTACTTGGACCCGGCCAAGCGGCCGTAAAGGTGAACGGTGCCGATGCGACCCTGTCGGCGAAAGGTGAATTTACAGCGAATGTGCCGCTGCAAACGGGCGCCAATTCGATCACCGTGGACGTGTTCGTTGACGACTTCAAAACAAACAGCAAGACGTTTGAGGTCATCCGGACTTCTACGGGAGACGGCGGATCCGATCCGGGAACTCCGGGCGGCGGATCCGGTTCACCTGGTGGAGGAACGACGCCGACCCCTCCAAAACCGACCGAACCCGAGCGCTTGAACATCAAGAAAGAGACGGCACCGGACGGCAGGACGGTCATCATAGCGGATGCAAACGAGAAGTCTTTGCTTGATGATGTGGCACGGCTTAGCAAGCTGCCGGCGGCTTCACGCTTGCTTACGTATTCGTTGACCGACGCTTCGGATTCCGTCGTTCTTCACTTGCCGGTTCAAGGACTGAGCGCTGCCGTGAAAGACCTGCCGGGGGGCACCATCGTGTTGGAATCCTCCCAAGGCCGATTGGAAATACCGCTCCAGTCGCTGACGGAAGCCATGCAGCAGCGAGGGACGGCGGAAAGCTTGCAGATCCGCGTCGGGTTTGCTTCGAAAGAAGAAGAGGACCGGATGAAGGCAGCACTGGAGGAGGGAGCCTCCATGCTGGATGCATCGCTTGCCATAACCTTGGCATGGAAGCAGGGTGACAAGTTATCGACACTCCCGGCACTGAAAGGACCTTACGCTAAGTTTACGAAGGTTTTATCCCGTGTCGCCAGCCCATCCCAAACGACGGTGCTGCGGATGGATCCGGCATCCGGCAAGCTGGTCTTCGTACCGGCGCTCATTCGCACATCGAACGGTACCTCCCAAGCGGAGTTCAAATGGAGGGAGAGCGGGGTTTATTCTGTTGTCTCCCATGCGAAGACATTTGGGGATTTAAGCAATCATTGGGCCCGCGAGGACGTATCGCTGCTGGCCTCAAAAAAACTGATTGAAGGACTGAGCGATACTCGTTTTGGTCCGAATGAGCCGATCACGAGAGCGCAGTTCACGGCCATGCTCGTCCGTGCGCTCGGGTTGAAGGATCAGGGAGCCGACGCGGGCTTCCAGGACGTGAAGGCAAACGATTGGTTTGCATCCGCTGTCGCTACGGCTGTGGAGAATGGGCTGATCGAAGGCTTCAGCAATGGCACATTCCGTCCGGACGAGGAGATTACCCGTGAGCAGATGAGTGTCTTGCTGCTCCGGGCGCTGAAGCTTGCCGGCAAGGATCCGGAGACAGGAGACACCGGCTCCATGTTGGAAGGGTTCAAGGATCGTGACCGCATCGGATCCTGGTCCGAAGAGGCCGTGTCGGCCATCGTCCGTTCAGGTCTGATGGAGGGACGTTCTTCTGATAAGTTCGTTCCAAAGGCACATTCTACCCGTGCTGAAGGAGCGGTCGTATTAACCAGAATGCTGCAAATGGCAGAATTTATCAACCGTTAAAGCCAAAGACCCGTTCGATCCTATCGAACGGGTCTTTGTTATGTACCAGGGAGTCGCACATAAGTAACGATCTATTAAATACGGATAGATTATTACGATCCGTATAATAGTGATTATTCTTTATTCTTTATTCTTAAGTAAACCCATCTAACAATTAACAGTATCAGTAAGGAGGTTGTTACGTACCAGGGAGTTGCGTTACCAACAAATCTGCCGAGCAAGAAAACACCGATAAATAGAAGGATGAATATAACAACGGCCAGAGACTTAACCATCATGATCGCTAATTTATCCATAAGAAACTCTCCTAGAAGAACCAGTTAAATCTAATTCCAACAGCTATAAATAAAATGATCCAACCCCACAGAACCCATAATCGAAAAGGACGCGGGATAATTAGATACTCCGAATACAGTTTGAGTATAATCTTCAACCGATTCCCCCCCTGTTTGATCTTCAGACTATAATAGACTTTCTAAATCTAAGTAGGGTTTTAGTGCATCGCGGCGGCTATCGACCCAGCCTTCAGTTGAATAGCTTCATCAGCAGTCGCGGGATATACAACACGGTATCAGATATGAGGGTAACGATGTTTGCCCAGTTGTCTATACGGGATCTTCCAAACCTGAATTTTTTCATATTAAGCACCTCGCTTCAGAATCAGATCAGCTTCTTAAAGTAAATAGTACGCAGGAATCTGTACAAAGTTCCAATAAATAGGAGGTGACGGATGTACCGAACCCTGCTTCGGCATACAGGAGGCCTGGCATGGAAATTAGACTCATGCACATTCTGATCATCATTGCCGAAATGCCCTGTCTAAGGGCATCCGTTTACATAAACTGTACCATACCATCACACAAGGAGGTTTATATCGATGAGCTACGATAAATGCTGCTACGGCGGTGGATACGGAACTTCGGTAGGCATTGTTCTGGTATTGTTCATCCTGTTGGTGATTGTATTAAGCACCTTTTGGATTTAAGTCATGGTGAGCATTCTCGTCAATCATAAAGCCTTCAGGATTCGCTCCAGCATGTCGCCGGCAAACGCGATGAGTCCATCCGGTGCGGATTCCGCGGGTTTCCCGGCTCCGCCGGTATATTGATGCAGGGCATGCTCGATCATCGGGTGATACTGCGAGGGAAGTGCGCGAAGCCCCCATTCGCCTCCTTCTTTTTTGGAGGACACCACGCCTTCCCTCAGATAGTACAGCACCCGGCAAAGGTTCAGCGTGTAATACACAGGAGAGGCGGTAATATCCTGTACCGCACTCTCTACATCCTCGAGGACGGCTTGGACGTAATAGGACCGGTCCACGGGCGGGAAGACCTCGCGAACGGGTTTGCCGTACAGTGCAATGCCCCGATGATAGATCACGGTATAATGGGCGGCTAGGTCCGCGTCTTGGAATCCGCCGCATAGGTAATCGTCATCGGCCAGATACCTCTCGCGATGGAAGGCGGAGTAGTGGAATTCGAATGGTGGCGGATAAACGAGCTCCCGGAGACTGGACTCCAGGACCAGGCTCAGTTCCAATCCCTGCTGATTGGCCATTTCATCGTGGAGGGCTACGAGTTTGTTGGCAAGCCGCCTCAATTGATCCCGGGACGGCTGCCTTGCTGCCACGACCAGCAGATCCACGTCGCTTGCTTCCGGGTTGAAACAGCCCATAGCCAAGGAACCATGCAAGTAAACGCCGACCAAATGGCTGCCAAGCTCCTCCGTAAACAAGTCCACCGCTTGATCCAAAACCGATTGCGTGTCCAATCGTACCCCCACCTTCATTTAAACGATATTTTTATCCATTATGGTAGGGTGGTCTTTCCGTTGTCAATGATCATTCCTTCCCCCGTATAGGAGGAAAGGCAGCAGGATGGCGGAAAGAAGCAGGGGAACGGAACGTACATATCGAAGTGAACACGGGACTATGTTTAGAGAAAGGGCGGAGTTATGGGCACTTTTAACGAGAATCAGCCTAGCGCTGTGGAGGTCTACGCGATCCGGAATTCCGATCATATCCGCGACGAAACGTTTCGGGCCTTGTACCAGACGCTGTCCCCTGATCGACAGGAGTATGTGTCCAAGTTCAGAAGGGCGAGCGATTACCAGCGTTCGGTGCTTGGCGATGCCTTGGCCCATCGCATGCTTCGGGATAAGCTGGGACGGGAACGGATGAATATGAAAATCATCAGAAACGCTTACGGCAAACCATTCTTGAAGGATCATGATAACCTGCATTTTAACGTCTCCCATTCCGGGCAGTGGGTCGTGTGCGCCGTCGGCTATGAGCCGGTCGGGATTGACGTCGAGAAACTGGAGAACATCGATATGGATATCGCCAAACGCTATTTCCATAAAACCGAGTTTAACGCGCTGCTTAACTGCCCTCCATCCGAACGGCTTTTCCGCTTCTTTGATTTATGGACGCTAAAAGAAAGCTACATCAAGGCCGTTGGCAAAGGCCTGCATTTGCCCTTGGATTCTTTTGTAATGGAGCGGCAAGGCGGTGAATGGGAGTGGGCACCCGTGGTTGGCGAGAACGGAGGAACCTACTATTTTAAGCAATATGCGCTGGAAGAAGGGTACAAGCTGTCGGTGTGCAGCATGGATCGCCATTTTCCCGATCAGATTCAATACGTAACGGCTGATGAGTTATAAAATGGAAAAACACCAAAACCAGCTCAGGGCGTTGTCCTTGAGCTGGTTTATGCAGCGGTTCTATAGCGGCGGCGAATCAGACGGGCCGGAGTGCCGGCCATGTCAGCTCGATGCCTTCGCTTACGAGCTTTTGCTGGAAGCTGGCGAGTCTATCTTCGTCGTTCCGAACATCCGTCGGCAGAATGTCATGATCCAGGCAATGGCTGATGCAGTATCCGGCGGCCTCGCCGATGTTCCATTCTACAGGATGCAGCCGGTAGCAGCCGTTCGTAATGTGGGTGACCCCGATGTTTTTGCTGGCCGCCAGCACATTCTTCACCCGCTTCGGTATTAAGCTGCCCAGCGGAATTTGGAATGGCAGGGAAGAGATATCAATGTAAGGACGCTCACCCGTGCTCGGGTGCAAATCGATCCGGTAACAGCCGATACCGACAGAATCGTGGAACGTTTCGGCAACGCCGTCAGGGCGCGATTCGGTTGCCACATGCTGTTCCAGGACCGTGAACTCGGCCTGAATTCTTCTGGACTCACGGATGTAAGGATACATGGCCATGCCGTCTTCCGTTCCAACCACATCGGGACGCAGACGCAGTCCGGGATAACCCTGTCCGCCATCGGGCCGGGGCACCTCGGTTTGAAGCCAGTACAGCAGGGACAAGCTGAGCTGTTTAGCTTGATAGATATGATGGTCGGCCTCTTCCTTCGGCACATCGATAATGGAACCCAGCCAGTAGTCGTTCTGTGGCCAGTTCACAAGCGACACCGAACTGTCGAACGTACCTTCGGCAAAATGCTTCGGGTCCAGGATTTGACGGTATTGATAAAGCGGGAACTTGCCGTGTCCCGGGAAAATCTCATACTCGATCGGCTCATTCGTTGACGGCTTGACGGCGGTCATGCTTAACAGCTTATCCGGCCAGAAATCGGGTTTATATTCCCGCCAAAAATCATAAAGCGCGGGCTTCTCAATCGTATGGTCTTCACCCTCCAGATAGTCGACGGCAAAACAATACGTAAAGCCCTGCATGTCCTGCGGCAGCGGATCGCCGTCGACGGCGTGCGGCTCCCCTGTCTGGGATTTGGACTCCGCACCGGTGACATATTCGATGCCTGCCAGCGGAAGCAGATCCCCGAGCTCGGTGGCATCCACGAAGAACGGGGCGCGGAGGACGATTTGATCCTCGGTTTCAAGATGACGCACGGTTACGCTGTCCACGCGATCCCCTGAAACGTCGGCAGACTCCGCCGCATATTGATACAGGATCGTCAGCCGCCCGCTATGAATGTACGGGGCCAGCATTTGGTGCAGCACGGCGAGAGCCGTGCGGGGCTCATGGCACAGCCGGCTGACGATGCCGCTGCCTGGATTCAACTGCACGTTGGATCTGGCCTCGGGCGTCATGGGAAAATAATCGCGATAGTACTGGCGGACGCCTTCGCGGAACTGCCGGTAGCTGCGCGTGCAGCCAAAGGATTCAATCCACGGATGTTCGTCGGGCGGAACCGCCTGGCTGGTCAGCTGTCCCCCGATCCAAGTCGTTTCCTCGGTCATGATGACGGTTTTTCCTGATTTGGCGGCGGCAAGCGCAGCGGCTGTTCCTCCTGTCCCGCCGCCGAGAATGACGATATCGGCCTGCATTTCTCGTATCATGGCACAGATTCTCCTTTTGGGATGGTTTCGTAAATGATCAACAATCAGCACAAAAAGTGACTATTCTAATTGTAGATGCTCATCCTTAGGAAAAGTACGGGACACAGGTGACCTTTTTTGGTAATCTGATGCCGTTTTACAAGGCTTATGATCCGGTTTTGTATTTGCTGCGATATTGCCCGGGCGTCATCCCCTCCAGCTTGCGGAAGGACCGGATAAAGTTCTGCGAATTGTTGTAACTCAGCTTCTCCGCAATATCCTTAATGGGCATATCGGTTTCGACAAGCCATTTCTTGGACATCTTGAAGCGGTATTGGGACAGGTATTCGCTGAAGGACATGTTGGTTTCTTTCTTGAACACGCTGCTTAGATAAAAATTGTTGTAATGGAGGCGCGAAGCACATTCCTCAAGCGTAATGTTGCGGTCAAATTCCTTGCGGATCATCTCGATCATCTGCTCGGAGAGATTCTGGTATTGAGAGTCCTGGCGATCCCGGAACACACTCACCATCGGCCGGATGATCCGGGATCTGAACCAGCTCTCGATATCGGGATTGGTGTAGAGTCGAAGAAGCTCCTCCACGAGGGAGCTGTCCCGGATGTCGAGCTGCTCCAACATGATCCCGTTCTCCTGCATCACGATCATCAGGTCATTCAACAGCCGGATGAGCGAGATTTGATACTCATGCGGCGTCCGGTCCTTGCGAAACACCTCGTCCAGCCACTGCCTCAGAAGCTCCACGGCCCGTTCCTCGTCAGCCAGCTTGATGGCATCGATCAGTTCGTTCTCCACCTGCATCGGGTAGAAATAGACCCGGGTATGCTTGCCGGAGTTCAGGCTGAAATAAGGGACGATGACGCCGGTTCCCAGCTTGATGCGGTGTTTCAGGGCTTCAAGCCCTTCCTGGTAGGCGCGCGACGTTTTGGACAGGTTGTCGTAAGGCAGGCTGATGCCGATGCTGACCTCCAGGTCCAGGAAATTTTGCGTCGTCTTCTGGATCTCCTCCGATAGGGTATACACATAATCGTTGAATGCTTCAGGCGTGATGCCGCCTCGTCCGATGAGCGTAACCTGCGTAAGGTCGATAATGACGGAAGGGAGGCGGTGGGAGGAGGGGATCATCTCCTCGATGATATTGTTCACGGCAAACAGCAGCAAATCCCGGTCTTTGCGTTCATATCGGGTTTCGTCCAGCATGTCGATCTGGAGGGTGAAGACCGCCAGCTGTTCCCATGCGGATACTTGCTCCTTGAAGCCGAACATCTCGATCTGTTCCATCACTTCGGGCGGATTGATCTTGCCCAGGAACAGTTTATGGAGGAAAAAGGTGCGCACCTGCTGGCTCGTCTGCCGAAGCTCGCTGCGGAGCTTGGTATTCGAATTGAACATATCCCGGATATGTTCGTCGATGACTTGCAGCTCGTTCTTTTTGTTCGCTTGGATTTCCGGGAGACGCTCCACGATATTTTCGAAAATGCGACGGATGGGCGTATACATCTTCCGCGTTCCAAGCCATACAATCAGGACGCTGAAACCGATCATCAGGAGGCAGATATACAGCGTGAACCAGCCGATGGAACGGGACTCCTTCGTGATGGCGGACATTTCAGTGAAGGAGGCATACAGCCAGCCGTTAAAATCGGAACGCACGTACGTAACCGACACTTGCCTGTTGTCGATCTTCGTCTCGAACTGCCCCGATTTGCTGTCAAAATGGTCCAGCTCCGCCTCCGCGTACCCGGTATCGGTCAGATATAGTCCCAGTTTCCCTTGTTCCGGATGCACAACGATCCGGTAATTGTGGTCCAGCACCATGACCTCCCGGGATTCGGAAGGGCTGTCCATCATGGCGGCAAGACTGCAGCTGGGAATGGTGGCAAGCGCGACGCCCCGGGCGCTGGAGGAGGAGAGCGGCATTTTCTTCACAAGGGCGATCGTATATGGGCAGGCATAACTGAGCGTATCGCTGGAGCCGAGGGATTCGGTCTCCAGCATCATCCAATTGGAGTTTCCTTGCAGCTCGAGAAGCTTCAGGAGCATCTCTTTGGAAGCGTATTCATTAAATTCGTACATGCCCCGGTTATTGATCAGCCAGTTGCTTGTCGCATTCGCAAGAATGACGTCCGTTACTTTGGTTTCGGGAGACTGCAGCAGACTCATCTCTTCTCTCAGTTTGTTATACAGCTGGAAGTCATAATAGGACAGGGGACGATATAAGGCGCTTTGCAGCATGTTGGAATTGATGACGTAATTCAGTGTATAGTCTACGGTCCTCAGCACCTGTTCAAGATTGCTGTTCGTTTGATTCATGATCTGGATGTTGCCGCTGTTGACATGGTTTTGCACGGAGGTGGATGATTTCATGAACGAGAAGAAGCCGAGGGCCACAAGAGGAATGATGCTGATGAAGCAGCCGAACAGGACCATTTTAGAATAAAAGCTACTTTTTGGATGCAATAGGTACACCTTCCTGTTTAACAAAGTGTATAATCATTGTATGGGCAACCCCCGTTACATTCAATAATCATTTCAAAATGAATAATCACTGGATTTGATCATCCTGGTTTGTCATGAAAAAAGATGTACATATGATATGATCATCTCAGTCACTTGGGATCTGCAAGAAACATGGGGGAACGGAGGTAGAACGGATTGATGACCCGTCTGTCAAACTATGTTATGCTTACGCTCGCTATCCTATTGGTATCGGCTGCTTGCATCACCATGGCCCGCTCATCGGGAGCGGATGGCGGAAATGCGTCTTTTGAACGCAGTACCCGCATTTCGATGATGGCCAACCTGCACACCACGGAGATTCCATCCGATCGGATCGAGAAAGAGATCGAGGAAAAAACGGGCGTTCAGCTGGACATCCAGTGGGTGCCGGACGGCAGTTATGATGAAAAAGTGTTTGCAGCGCTGGCAACAGGGACCTTGCCGCAAGTCCTCTATCTCAAGAATGCCGCATCCTTGTCCTACTTCAGGGATGAAATACGAAGCGGGCTGTTCTGGGAAATCGGCCCGTACCTTGACGGCTATCCGAATTTAAAGCGATTGAAGCCCGAGGTTTTGAGGAATACCGCTATTGATGGGAAGCTGTACAGCCTGTATCAGGAGCGTGCCTTGGCCCGCTCGGGCATCATTTACCGAAAGGATTGGGCGGATCGGCTGGGGCTTCCGGCACCGGAAACGCTCGACGACTTGTACGATATGCTGAAAGGGTTTACATATGACGATCCGGACAACAACGGCATCGATGATACCATCGGCTTGACGGACCGAAACGACTTGATTTACGGGGCTTTCAAGACGATCAGCTCCTATTTCGGAACGCCGAATCATTGGGGATGGTACAACGATTCGTTGCAGCCGGAATTCGTCTTTCCGCAGTATATGGAAACGATGAGATTCTTCAAGAAGCTGCATAGCGAAGGACTGGTGAATGAAGATTTTCCGATTACCAGCAAGACGGACCAGCAGGAGCTGTTCATAACGGGGAAAGCCGGGGTCTATATCGGCGCGATGGGGGACGTCCTGTCTCTGCAGTCAAGGCTGCTGGCGAATGACCCTGAGGCCGTACTCGATGTTCAGAATCGGGTTCGCGGGCCGGAAGGGTTCGGGATATGGGCATCGCAGGGATACGGAACGGTCATCTTGTTTCCGAAGTCCGCGATCGCCACGGAAGAGGAATTGAAGAATGTGCTCTCCTTCTACGATGCGCTAATGAGTCCCGAGCTTGCGAACCTGATGTATTGGGGAATCGAGGGCACCCACTATACCGTACAGGATGGCAAAGCGGTGGCGGTGGATGCTTTTGAGCTGAGGGAGAAGGACGTGAAGCCTTACCAGGCTTTGATGGCGGGAAGCTTCAGCACCATACCGGGCATGCTGGAGCCGGTTAACACGAATAAGGTCAAGGATAAAGCCGAGCGGCTGATTTATGATAATGAAAGCTTCCTCATCTATGATCCCACCGCACCGCTGGAATCTCCACTGTATAACGAGATCGGCGTCCGATTGAATGAACGCATGCGGGACGCCACCTATCAATTCATGCTGGGAATGATCGATGAGAAGGGGTTCGAGGCGGAGATCGACCGTTGGCTTGAAGAAGGGGGAAGCCAGATTATCGAGGAATATGATGCTTCGTATCGAAGCACGATGGAACCGTATTTGCATGAGAAATACCGCTAGGGGATTGATTGCCCCGGCGGTTTTTTTTGTTGTCGTGTCTTGCCTGGCGATCCCATTGTCTATGTAATCATTAGATTTGATTCCCCCGGCTCCTTATGCCGGGCGCGGCCGAACTCCCCATATCCAATCGAAGGATTATATACGCACCGAGCTTCCGTCATCTAAGCTGTTTCTTGTCAGTCCCTAACCCAATTATAACGGAGGTCAGATGATGAAGAAGAAGAAAGCCAGCACCATCCTGGCAATTGTAACCGCTTTATCCGTGTTGGCGGGCTGTGGCGGCGGCTCCGCCCCTGCAGCAACCGGCAGCAGCACAAATGGAGGTCAGGCGCAAGGCGAGAAACCAAGCGAACCGGTTGCCATCTCGATCATGGCCAACCTCCACACCCCTGAAGTTCCTTCCGACATGATTGAGAAGCTGCTGGAAGAGAAAACGGGCACCAAGCTTGACATTCAGTGGGTGCCGGACGGCACTTACGACGAGAAGGTCAATGCATCCTTCGCAACCGGAACGCTGCCGCAGGTGACGTATCTGAAGAATGCCGCTTCGCTAGTCAATATGCGGGACGCGATCCGCAATGGGCAATTCTGGGAAATCGGGCCGCTGCTGGATCAATACCCGAACCTCAGCAAGCTGAAACCCGATGTGTTAAAGAACACGGCGGTGGACGGCAAAATCTATGCGCTATACCGCGAAGTGCCTTTGTCGCGCCAAGGCATCATTTATCGCAAGGATTGGGCCGACAAGCTTGGGCTCAGCGCTCCGACCAATATTGACGAGTTCTATAATATGCTGAAGCAGTTCAAGGAAAAGGATCCTGACGGCAACGGCCAAGACGACACGATTCCGTTGACGGACCGGAACGATCTGATCTATGGGGCATTCAAAACGATAAGCTCATGGCTCGGGACACCGAATAACTGGGGCGAGAAGGACGGCAAGCTGGCTCCCGAGTTCATGTTTCCCGAATATATGGAGACGATGAAATTCTTCAAGAAACTTCATCAGGAAGGGTTGATCAATCAGGATTTCCCGGTTACCAGCAAAACCGATCAGCAAAATTTGTTCATTACCGGCAAATCGGGCGTTTATATCGGAGCGATGGGAGACGTATCGAGCCTGCATCCCAAGGTCGTCGAAGTGAATCCGGATGCGGAGCTCGATGTTCAGAATAAAATCGAGGGAGGACCGAAAGGTTTCGGAATCTGGTCGGTTCCCGGCTACGGCTCGGTGATACTCTTTCCTAAAACAGCCATCAAATCGGAGGAAGAACTGAAAGGAGTGCTTGCCTTCATGGATCAGCTGATGAGCCCTGAGCTCGGCAACCTGATCTATTGGGGAGTGGAAGGACAGCACCACCAGCTGGAGGAAGGCAAGGTCGTTCCTTCGGAGGACACCAAGCTGACCGATCGTGAAGTGAAGCCTTATCAAGCGATGCAGGTGGGCGGGCCGCTAACGATCGAAGGATTCTATGAGCCGAAGCATATGCTTCCTGTTAAAGCGAAGGCCGAGGAAATGATCGTGGAGAACAATGATTATCTCATAGAGGATCCTTCAGCTTCCCTGGACTCCAAGACGTTTAACGAAAAGGGCGTGCAGCTGCAGGAGATGATCAAGGACGGCACGTATCGGTTCATGCTCGGCGATCTCGACGAAGCAGGATTCCAGGCCGTCGTGGACAACTGGCTAAAGAGCGGCGGTCAGCAAATCATCGATGAGTTCAACGTTTCCTACGAATCTTCCAAATAACGAACATGCCAGCATCCCGAACGGCCGGAGACTCAATGCTACAGTCTCCGGCAGGCTTCGGGGCAGAAAGGAAGTCTGAGATCATGAGCGAAACCGCAGTGAAGACCGGGATGCGCAAGGACGCCCCCACAATACCGGAGTCCGGTCGAATGAGAAGAATCGTTAAAAACCGGGCGATCTATCTCATGATACTTCCGGGATTTTTATACTTCCTGATCTTTAAATACATCCCGATGTCGGGACTGATCATAGCCTTCCAGGATTATCAGGCTTATCTCGGCGTAACGGGCAGCCCCTGGGTGGGGCTCAAGCACTTTGAGCGGCTGTTTACCGAGCCGATGTTCTTCACGATATTAGGCAACACGCTGCTGCTGTTTTTCTTGAACCTGGCATTTTATTTCCCAGTGCCGATCATTCTTGCCTTAATGCTCAACGAGGTCCGGCGCGAAGTCTTTAAACGTTTTATCCAGACGCTGGTGTACATTCCCCATTTCATGTCGTGGGTCATCATCGTATCCATTTCGTTTGTCATGCTCTCGATGGATCGCGGCATTATTAATGAACTGCTGGTTATGGCCGGATTCGAAAAAATCAATTTCCTGATGAGCAGCGACTGGTTCAGGCCGATGTATGTCCTGCAGATCATCTGGCGTGAGGCCGGCTGGGGGACCATCATTTATTTGGCCGCCATGGCCGCGATTGATCCGGGCTTATACGAAGCGTCCCGAATTGACGGGGCCAGCCGTTTTCGGCAAATGTGGCACATCACGCTCCCTTCGATTCGAAGCGTGATCGTCGTTTTATTGATTTTGAAAATCGGCGACGTGCTGGAACTTGGGTTCGAACATATCTATCTCCTCTTAAACTCGATGAACCGGGATGTTGCGGAGATTTTCGATACGTATGTTTACACCGCGGGTCTGAAGCAAGGACAGTTCAGCTTCAGCACGGCGGTCGGGTTCTTTAAATCGCTGATCGGTCTCATTCTGGTGATGCTGGCCAATTGGCTGGCCAAAAAGGCCGGAGAAGAAGGCATCTATTAATTATGAGAAAGGTGGACCGCTATGGTACAAGATAAAACGATATCGAGCCGAATCTTCGATATCGTGAACTACACGCTGCTGTCGATCATCGGCCTCGTTACCATTCTGCCTTTCCTTCACGTCATCGCCGGATCGTTTACGACGGTGACGGAGCTGGCGCAGAAGCAGTTCGTCCTGGTTCCGACCGTATGGTCCCTTGACGCTTACAAGTACGTGTTTTCGACCAATACGGTTTTTCGTTCGCTAGGCGTTTCCGTTGGAGTAACCTTCCTGGGCACTTTGTTCAGCATGCTGTTAACCTGCCTGATGGCCTACGGGCTGTCGCGCAGGGATCTGGATGGCCGAAATTTCATCATGTTCATGGTCTTGTTCACGATGCTGTTCAGCGGGGGGATGATACCGACGTTCCTCGTGGTGAAGGAGATGGGGCTCATCGATACGTATGCGGCCTTGATTGTCCCGACGGCGATCAATGCCTTCAACCTCATCATCATGCGAAACTTTTTTCAGAACCTGCCCGAAGGGCTGGAGGAATCCGCAAAAATCGACGGGGCCGGCGATTGGGGCATCCTGTTCCGAATCGTGATTCCGCTGTCGATGCCTGCCATTGCAACCATATCGCTCTTTTATGCGGTTACCTACTGGAATACGTATATGTCGGCGATTCTGTACCTGAATGACGCGGCCAAATGGCCTGTGCAGGTCATCCTGCGGCAGATCGTCATTCTTGCCAGCGGCTTGGCGGCCGATACGTCCGGCATGGACGAATTCGTCCGGCCGCCGGAGCAGACGGTGAAGATGGCGGTCATCGTCATTGCCACGCTGCCGATACTGTGCGTGTATCCGTTCCTGCAGAAGCATTTTGCGAAGGGCGCGCTGCTGGGATCCATCAAGGGATAGAGAGGAGCGAAGGAGCGTGTTGGAAAAGAAACGGCATGCACCGATCATGGCCGGCAATTATGCGGACCCGTCGATCATCCGGGTCGGCGAGGATTATTACATGACGCATTCATCCTACAAGCTGACGCCCGGGCTCGTCATCTGGCATTCGCGTGATTTGCTGAATTGGAACCGGGTCGGGGCCGCACTGCCCCATTACGAGGGGGATGTGTGGGCGCCGGATTTCGTCGCGCATAACGGGAGGTATTATATCTATTATCCGGCAGGACGGACGAATTGGGTCGTTACGGCATCCAGTCCGGCGGGACCGTGGAGCAAGCCGATCAATCTGGGGATCAAGGGAATTGATCCGGGGCATACGGCAGGACCGGACGGAAAGCGTTATTTGCATATGTCGGGCGGTGATTTTGTAGAGCTTACGGCAGACGGGCTCGCGGTCGCTGGCGAAGTAAGGCATGTGTATAACGGCTGGCGGTATCCGGAGGATTGGGTCGTAGAGGCATACAGCCTGGAAGGGCCGAAAATGACCGTTCGCGACGGATATTATTATCTGACGGTAGCTGTCGGGGGGACGGCAGGGCCGCCTACAAGCCATATGGCCGTATCGTCAAGATCCCGAACGCCATGGGGGCCGTGGGAGCATTCGCCTTACAACCCGGTCGTTCATACGGAATCCAGGGAGGAGCCCTGGTGGTCCAAGGGACATGCTTCGCTGATCGACAGTCCTGACGGCCAGTGGTGGATGGTCTATCATGCATATGCGGGCGGATTCCATTCGCTCGGTCGGCAGACCTTGCTCGAACCGATCGAATGGACATCGGACGGGTGGTTTCATGCTGCAGAAGACCATGAGAGGCTTGACCGGCATGATGGGCTGCATGACGAAGAAGAAAACGATGCGGTGAATCAAAGCGTTTCATTCAGGGATACCTTTGCCGGATCTGAACTGGGCCTTCATTGGCAGTGCGAAGGCGTGGAGCCTTCCACCCGGTTCCGTCCGGGGAATCATGAGTTGGCAGCCGAAGCAGCACCCGAGGAAGCCAAAGCTTCTCCGCTGCTCTACATGGCGGGCCATAAGCGTTATTCAACAGAGGTCGAGATTATCGTGGAGGGTCCGGCGGAGGGCCGACTGCTGCTCTATTACAACGATGCGGCATATCTCGGCATGGGAGTCAATGAGCGCGGAGTCCGGCATTTCCGGTCATTCAAGGGATACGGCACGATGCCGAACCATACTCGCAGGGCATTTCTGCGGTTGGTTAACGATGCGCATATCGTTTCGTTCTATTACAGCTTCGAGGGGACGCAGTGGATCCGGTACGACAAGGTCGCGGATGTTTCAGGGATCCATCATAACACGTTGGGCGGATTTCAGAGTCTCCGCGTCGGATTGGATGCCATCGGTAAAGGCAGGGTGATTTTTCGGAATTTTTCATATAACGTCATAAGCAGCTGAAAGAAGGGGTAGAAATGGCACAGCGGTTAGAGGAAATTCTGGCAGGAGGCGACAGGCTGTTTGAAGGCTTCTTCGAATGGCTCGAGGGGCAATATGACGCGGCTTCCGGAGGTTTCTATTATGCCCGCAGTTCACGGGATTCCGGGGCGTTCGTTCCGGACATCGAGTCGACCGCGCAGGCATTGGGCATTATCGAGCGATGCGGGCTTCTGCAAAGATTGTCCGATGGCATCAAGGCGGGGCTCGTGCGTTTTTTTCAGTCCAAACAAGACCCCGCAACGGGTTACTTTTATGATGCGGATCCCAATATGAGAACAGATGATGTGATGGTGGGACGAGCGCTTGGGTACAGCGTGGGAGCACTCCGCAAGTTGGGTGCAGCCCCCTTGCACCCGCTGCCGGGCAATCGGCATTTGGCTCCGGCATACTGCCGCTCACCCGAGGAATACGCGGAGTGGCTGCGCTCGATCAGTCTGGTGAACAGCTGGCGCGGCTGCGATCGTCTGTGTAATTCGGCCCCTTATTTATCCCAAATGCCGCAGGATGAGAGGGAGCCGTTTTTGCGTGAGGCGCTGTCGTATTTTGAGAGCATACAAGATCCGGCGACGGGGCTGTGGGGCGAAGGCACGCCTTATGTCCGAATATCGGGAACCTTCAAGCTGCTGACGTTCTATAATCGGTTTCAAGCTCCCTTGCCGCGGATATCGGAAATATACCGTTCGTTGATGCGTGCGCTGCAAAGCGAGAAGGCCGTTGATATGTGTTATATCCGGAACCCGATCAGTCTCCTCACATCGATGAAGCTGCGCATCCCGGAGCAGGATGTTCGGATCATCGCGGAAATCACTTTGCAGAATATGGCGCGTCTCAAACGCGCGGACGGCGGATTTTCACGGGAAATCGATCATTCCCCGCCGGCGCCGAATGTGGCCCAGGTGAAGCCCGGAGAGTATTATCCTGACATGCCGGAGGCGGTTCCGCTGGGCAAAGGAGAGATGGAGGGGGATATGAATGCGGGAACCCAGGCGATTCTGATCCGCTATTCGCTGCGGGAGCTGGGCGGGCTGCAGGAGCGAAAGCTGGATGCCGCGGATTCCGCATTCTCCAATCTTCGGGCAGCTGCAGATACATAGTTGCGGCTTTGAAGGCAAGGACCTTCTCATTAAGAAAGATCCATCTTCGAGCGGACATTTCATTTTTTTTGGTGATGGCCATAGGAAAATCCATGCTATTCGCCGAAGAAGTAGAAAGGTCGTTTACGGAAGAATCGATGGTTCGAAAATAAGCCGCTTGGCACAGGAGAGGAGGAAAGAGGATGGCGGAGATCGGGGTTTGGGAGCAAGCGGAGCCTGGTGTGACGAGGAAGGTATTTAAACCTGGGAGCGGTCTGATGATGATGGAGGTTCACTTTGAAGCAGGAGCGGAAGGGGCACTCCACAGTCATCCCCATGAGCAGATGAGTTATTGCCTGAAGGGTGCCATTGAATTCTATATCAACGGCGAGACGACCCTTGTGCGTCAGGGAGACACCATCGTCATTCCCGGCGGAGCGGAGCATGGCGTGAAAGCACTTGAGCCATCCGCTCTTTTGGATGCGTTTACACCGTTGAGGCATGATTTGCTTGGACCCGAAGAGAGTTGCAGCTGAAAGAAATCGATTCAAAGGACAACGGCATCATATGAAGTCGGAAAGGAATGGATAGAATGAAGCTTTGGGAACAGGATACACCTGGATATGCGTCGGTGGAAGAGACGTTCACGCCCTACATGACACCTTATCTTCTACAAAAAGAAACACCACACGGAGCCGTGCTCGTTCTTCCCGGCGGCGGATATGGACGGCGGGCAGATCATGAGGGCGATCCGGTTGCCCTGTGGCTGAATTCGATCGGCTTATCGGCATTTGTCGTTCATTACCGGGTTGCCCCGTACCGGCATCCTTATCCGCTGTATGATGCCCAGCGGGCGATTCGGCTCGTAAGGCATCATGCCAAGGAATGGAACATCGATCCGGAACGCGTCGGAATTCTCGGTTTCTCTGCCGGAGGACATCTCGCGGCCAGTGCAAGCACCTATTTCGATGAAGGAAATCCGGAGGCCGAAGATCGCGTTGAACGGCAGGGCTGCCGTCCGAACGCATCCATTCTCTGTTACCCGGTCATTTCATTTAAAGACTACTACCATGAGGGCTCCATGACCAATTTGTTGGGGGAGGACCCGGCGGAAGACTTAAGAAATGCGATGTCGCTCGAATGGGCGATAAAACCGGATACCCCGCCATCCTTTCTGTGGCATACCGCGGATGACGGCGCGGTCCCGGTCGAGAACAGCCTGATGTATGCCGGATCGCTGAGCAAGCAGCAAATTCCGTTCGAACTGCATGTTTTCCCGGAAGGCCGGCATGGCCTTGGCCTTGCGGAAGGAGATGCCAGTGTTTCGCAATGGACGCGCCTGTGCGAGGGTTGGCTGCAGAAAATCGGGTTCCTGTCGCAAGCAGTTGTACAAGGAAGGTAGAACAAATCATATAACTTGAGAACGCTTGAACGCTCGATAAAAAACAAGCTCATCTGAAGAATCCTTCAGATGAGCTTGTTCGTATAGCCTGAAGATCAGGACCGGCCTCGAATCTCCTGGCGGAGGAACAGGACGTAGGAGATGGCAAAGCAGATCAGCGTGGCTGCGGCCAGCCCGATAATTTGCGGCCAGACGAGCAGCAGGCTTTGGCCGAACGGCAGCGGACTGGCAATGGCTCCATACACCTGCTCCTGCGTGAGCGGACCGAGATTGCGGATGGACGGCATCAGTAGGGTGGTCGTCGCTTCATTGAACAGGGTATACGGTGACAGCCGGCCTAGCCACAGCATCAGATTCTGATAGCTCATGACATCTTGGACCGTCGCCGAGGCAGTACTGGGAGCCAGTCCCCGCGACAGGAGCTGCAGGATCATGTCAAAGAAAAAGCTGAAGAACAGCCAGACGGCGATGCTCGACAGGGCAGAGGTGGCCGGCTGTCGGAACCTTACGGAGAACGTAATGGACAGATTCAGCCAGAAGCCGACGTAACAGATTGTCACGACCAGAAAACTGATGATGCGTAAAAATTCCTCAAGGGTAGGCGGAATGCCGATAATCAGGGTGCCCAGTGCCATGGTCAACAGCCCGAGCGTGATAAACATGAAACTGATGACGATCAGGGAAGCCGCGAATTTCGCATTGAGCAGATCGTCGCGATGAATCGGCTGGGCCATGATTCGGCTGAGCGTGCCTTTGTTCCGTTCACTGTTGATGGCATCAAAACCCATGCCGATTCCGAGCAACGGACCCAGGAAACCGACAAACCCGATGAAGGTCGGAAGGGTGCCGTCCGAGATGGTGAACAGCTTCAGAATGACAAAATCATGGACCCCGTTCTCCGATCCGAGGGCTTCCCGTATGCTGTTCATGGCGGTATACAGCGAGGCTACGCAGGTTAGAGCAATGATGCCTAGCAGCAGGATGAAGCGCCAGCTGCGGATATGGTCCGCTATTTCTTTGCGGACAAGCACGCCGAATGCCGAGGGCATGGAGGGATGGGAGGATTTTTCGACTGCCGTTTCTCCGGGGGCCCGAGTGGGCTTGGCAGGTCCCTTTTCCCTGCTTTCGAATAAGGCTTGCAGCCGGCGGCCCACGCCGGCCAGCTTAGCCGGTATGCTTGGCGTCGTTCGTTCTGCCATGCTCCTCACCTCCTGCAAAATAACGGTGGTAGATTTCGTCCAGGCCGTGCTGCTGGCGATTCAGCGAGAACAGCCGAACGCCTGCATTTACGACCGTTCGGGCAATCTCCGGACTGCAATCCCTATCGGCCCGAATCAGAACCTTAATCGGCAAGTCTCTGGTCAGGGTGTCGTTTGATTCAGCAGGACCGCTCTTCGCAGGCGGAACTTCGATTTGGTGAACCCCTGGGATGCTGCCGATGGCATCCCGCAGTTCCGGCACAAGCTCATCCAGCTCCGCCGTGATCATAATGGGATCATCCGCAAACAGAGTTCGGGACAGACTCCCGACATCGCCTTCAGCGAGGAGCCGTCCCCGCACGAACAAGCCGACGCGGTCGCAAATCTGCTGAACCTGGTGCAGCTGATGGGACGATAACAGCACGGTCAGTCCTTGCTCGCGGCTGAGCTTCCGTATCAACCTCAGCAGCTCTTCCATACCTGTCGGATCGATGCCCAGGGTCGGTTCGTCAAGAATGATGATTTCGGGGGATTTCATTAAGACATCGGCAAGTCCGAGCCGCTGCCGCATCCCGCGGGAATAAGCCCCCGTCTTCTTGTGGGCAGCATGCGTGAGCCCTACCTGCTCCAGCAGCTCCAATGCCCTTTCGCGGGCCTGGTTATCCGGAATTCGATTCAACCGCGCGGTTAACATCAGGTTTTCCAGGCCGGTACGGTCCTCGTAAAACCCGACGTCATCCGGAAGGTACCCAACCCGCCGCTTCACCGGAATCGGCTCTCTTGTCGGATTGATGCCAAGCACGCTTATCGATCCCGAATCCGGTTCGCTCAGCCCCAGCAGCATCAGGATCGTGGTGGATTTGCCCGCACCGTTCGGACCGAGCAGGCCGAAGATCTCGCCCCGTTTGATTTGAAGGGATAACCGGTCCACCGCTCTCGTGTCGTGGTAACTCTTCGTCAGTTCCTGAATGTCAATGACCGTATCCATCAGGGTCATCTCCTTCCGTATTTGCGAATGAGGACATAGATGCCTCCCAGAATGGCCAAAATGACAAGCACGCCGATCCAGCCCCATAGCATGGAACCTTTGACGGCTACGCGGAATTGGGCGTCGGAGCTTGCTTCAGCCGCAGCGGCTTTCAGGCTTGTGACATAATCGCCGGCGATGGCTTTGTCGCTTGAAGTCAGCTTGGCTTCTACCGTTGTGGACTTGCCAGCAGGCAGATTCTCGATCGTTTTCGGATTAAAGCTGACCTCCCAGTCCACCGGCGTATCGGCGCTGAGATTAATGTCCGAGAGTGGTGCGGTGCCCGTATTCTTCACCAGCAGCTCAATGGTTTTGCTTCCGCCCGCATTGACATTCGTGCTGAGCAAGCCGCTTGGCGTTGTAAGCTCCAGCCCGTAAGACCCTGTAATGACGGCTTCCACCGCAAGCTCGGAGGACGTCGATGAATTGGAGGCGCGGATCGGAATGGAGAAGGAGCCTTCCGTCACCTCCGCAGGCGGCTTGACATCGACGGTAATGGATTGGCTTGCACCTGCTTCGATTTCGACGGAGGATACCTGCTTGCCGCCTGACGTGAATGTAACGTCCCAACCCGCCTGGGCATCGGCGCTCAGGGCATAGTTTTGCTTATTGGCCGTTCGGTTCTGCAGATTCACCGTGTAGGTGAACGTCGAATCGGCATGCCCCTCCAGATTGGCCTGATCGGTGGTAAGCTCGGTTTGATAGGTTCCTTTTTCCGTGATATCCACGGTTAACTGCAGATTGGCCATCGAGCCCGCGGTTAATTGAAACCGGTAGGAGCCTTTATCCACCTTAAGCGGCACGGTTACCTCCAGGGTCACCGATTCGGATTCGCCGGGCTTCACGGATACCTCCTTCAGCTGCCAGCCTCCACCGTTTAGCTTGGTGCTCCAGCCGCTGGGGAGGCTGTTGATTTGCAGCGGAACCGTAATGACGCTATTCGTATTGTTTTTGACCTCTAGCGGGTAATTGATCACTTCTCCAGGCGGAACGGAAATCGACGTGTATGGCGTGTATAACGTGATTTCCCCGGCCGCTAACGCGGTGTTGCTCCCGCCGAACAAGCAGGTACCCAGGATGAACAAGAGCAACAGGCTCAGCTGCTTGGCTCGTTGTTTACATGATTTCATGACACTACCCCTCCTAATTTTTTTGTCACAAAGAGTACGATGGAACGACCGGGATTGGATTTATCGGAAAGATTAAAATTACCTAAAAAATTCATTAAAGGAACCTGAAAAGCGTCCCGGTTTATTCAAAAGCCAAGGACGGTTTGCTAAAATATTGAATCGAAAATGGCCGTATGCAGGCGAGCCATCCTTAATTATTGGAGAGGAGAACAGGTTAGGGGGGAGTTGTGGGGATGAACGATCATTCCGCGTTATGGTTGGAGGAGATTGCCGAGGGTTCCGCCGCAGCATTCGGACGCTTCTATGATGCCTATGCCCGTCTGGTGTACCGGTTGGCTTTACAGATGACGAAGGACCAAGCCGAGGCGGAGGATGTATGCCAGGATATCTTCATGGAGGTGCTGCATAAGGCGGATCAGTACGATCCCGCCCGCGGAAGCGTCGAGGCTTGGCTGGCCGTGAGAACAAGGTGCAGGGCGATGGATCGCCTGCGGAAGCGGCAGCGCATCGCTGCGGCCGAATGGAACGGGGAAGCGCTGCCGGAGACGGTATGGAGCGAAGAGCAGGAGTCGGTTGAACTGGCCGCCTTGCGACGGGTGGAGCTGGAACAGATAAAGGAGGCGCTGCAAGGCATTCCGCCCCTTCAGCGGATGGCGGTTTACGGAAGCTACTTCGAGCAGCGGTCCCACCGGGAAATGGCGGAATTGTTAAACCGGCCGGTCGGCACCGTCAAATCCTTAATCCGGTACGGCATCCTCAATGTCAGGCGGCGGCTGGATGCGATGAACGGGAAGGAAGGGGGAAGCGCGCAGCATGAAACATTCAAAGCATAACCTTGAACACCTTGTTCAAGATGACTTCGGCTGCACGGCATACCCCGAGGAGAAGCTTGTCGATTACGTCATGAAGCGATTGCCGTACGCGGAGAGCAGGAATCTGGAGCTCCATCTCAAGGAATGCGAGGCATGCTCCGGTACGGCGGCGGAATGGGCCGACCTTATGGGAGCGGAAGATGATCCCGCAATGCCATTCCATGAATCCGATGTCTTCGGGCAGGAGCAGCTTCGAAGCCGTGATATGGACGGCGAACAGCTCGGATCGACTCAGCCGGCAGGTACGGAGCCGGCCGTAACGGGGTCCGTGCAGAATCAAGCTCCGAATGATGGACCCATGCCTCCCGATCGGCTGCGCCACAGACTCATGCGAGCGGCTTATATCCGGTCCTTCCGAAGCAAACTCCGAATCAGGAAGCATGCTGCATTGCAGGCGATATCCGGAGCGCTGCTCATCCTGTTGGTAGCCGGTTTATTCACCTTGAAGGGGAACGACACCCAGACCCAGGCGACCTTCGAACATACCGTGAGCCAGCGGATCGCCGATATGCAGAGCGAAGATACCGAGCGGTACGTCATCCAGCCCGTAGAGCCGTTTTACGGCAGCGGCTCGGTATGGCTCAAACGCGGCTCGGGAGAAATGCTGATCGTTGTGAACGGCCTGCATTCCTTGCAGGAAACAGACTATCAGGTATGGCTGCAGGATGAGGAGCGGCTGTCGAGCGCCGGCTTTATGCTGGTTCAGGGTCCGCAGGGAAAGAGTTATTATTACGGGTTCGGCGCGGAGAACGCGAAGCGGATCGTGGTCAGCATGGAACCCAAAGGGGGGAGCCGGAGTCCGACCGGGCCCGAAGCCGTCTTGGTGAATATGGGGCCTTGATGCCCTGAGGTTGAGGCGCAGGGAAATGAGATGATCCAAGGGAACACCTAGTCCAAAATAGTGAGTTTATCGAAGGCGGTGAGTTTTCGGATGTGGCGTGCAGATGCTTTTCTGGAATCCATGTATAACGAGGCTGGGAAAAAAACGAAAGACAGTCAGGCTGCCATGAGCGCCGAAGAGCGCAATCGGTATTTGAAGCAAGCACTTCGGCGATTGATCGGCGAGTTCGAAACCAACGAAAATCACAAGCCTGTCCTGCTCGAACAGGAATCATGCGACGGTTATATTCGCGAAAGGGTAGAATTATCAGCCGTACCGGGCGTATCCTTTGCGGCGTATATCCTAATCCCGGAAGATCAGCGGAAGCCGATGCCCGCAGCCGTCGCCGTTCATGGCCATGGCTATGGAAGCCGGGAGATCGTAGGGCTGAGGCAGGACGGATCCAGCGATCCGGATCCGCCAGGTATACATCGGCATTTCGCGGTTCAATTGGTGCGGCGAGGCATGGTGGTGATCGCTCCGGATGTGGCCGGTTTCGGAGAACGCCGCCTAGCCGCCGATCTTGCACGGAACCCGGAAGCCGCGAACTCCTGCCACCGGCTGTCCACCCAGCTGCTGATGCATGGCAAGACGCTCGCCGGTCTCCGCGCAGCCGAAACGCTTAGGGCATTGGACTATCTGGCCGAGCGTCCCGAAGTCCAACCGGGCAGAATCGGCATCATGGGTTTTTCGGGAGGCGGCCTGATCTCGTTCCTGTGCGCGGCGCTGGATGAACGGATCCGGGCTGCGGTGCTTGCCGGTTATCCCAACACCTTCAAGGACAGCATTATGGCGATGCAGCACTGTATATGCAATTACATTCCGGGTATCCTGAACCATGCCGAGCTGCCGGAATGGATAGGGCTGATCGCTCCAAGACCCTTGTATCTGGAGTCGGGAGCCGATGATCGGATATTTCCGGCTGCGGGTTTTAACTCGGCGGTTGAACAGCTCAGGGAAACCTATCGGCGTGCCGGCGCGGAGGATAGGCTTCAAGCCGACCTGTTTCCTGGAGCGCACGAAATTAGCGGCCGTCATTCGTACGATTGGCTGTTCGAACGGTTAAGCAGCCCGAAGAATTGAAGATTTTCTTTGCTGGCCGCTGATTAGCACAGATATAGAGCCCGATCTCGCATTGATTAGGGTCTGTACTTGGAAGAGTGGCGCACACGCAGGAGATAATAGCCGAAAAAGATGACTCCCGAGTGACCGGGAGTCATCTTTTTTACATGTCATCAGGGGGTAAGGCGCTTCCGTTTTATTCCAAGTCATCCTGCCAATCATGGATCAGGAAGTTGGCATCCGTATTCAATATCCCCTTGGCTTGCTCGTTGACGTTGCGGCCCATAGCCTCTTTATTCAGGTGCTTGGTGAAATTCTGCATATGTTTCACGGCCTGATCGCGTCTTCCCTTATCCAGATGATGCTGGACCTGGTTAAGGGCATTGCTGAGCTGGGGAATGAGTGCACCGCGTACATCGCCTGAATCCGTGAATCGCTCGACTAATTGTTTCATGGAATTCACGCTGGTGATGACCCGGAACCGGAGGTTTTTCTGAAGCTTGTTTCCTGAGCGGTCCTCTGTCGTAATCGTGGCGGTTTTATCGCCCAAGTTGCCGGTCAAATCAATGTCGATAGGATCCATGGTCACCGGATCGATGGTGTATGCCTTTCCGTCGATGGTAATCCCGGCAAAACGGATGGAAGAGTCCAGGATTTTAAAACGGAGGGGCGTGTAATCCTCCATGGAATCGCCGTCTTTCAAGCTCTTGCCGTTCACAGTCAGAGAGAAGGCAGGCGAGTCGGTTACCTCAAGGGTGATCCCTTGCGAAACATTGCCGGACAGATCCTTGGACCGGATGAAAAGCGAATAATCCTTGCCCGCTTCGATTCCTTGTATCACCGCTGTTTGAATTCCGCGATTGACCTCGATGACATCTCCGACCTGCTGCCCATCGCTCCGCAGCGTAATTTGCACTTTTTGAGCATCGATATCATAAGGACCGTCCCAATACAGCGTCATGCTACCCTCTCCGCGCTTCACCTGCACGTTTTCTACTTCGCCCGGAGCAATGTCGTCTTCTTCGGGTATCGTAGGAGGGGTAGGCTCCTTGAACACGGCCGGATCGCCAAAGGTGAATTTATCGAAGTTGTATAACCAGTCTCCGCCTTTAAAAGACATGAATACAATGTGTTTTCCCGTTACGGGAGTCGTTACGTCCGCCGAGAAAACCTTGAAATTTTGCCAGCCCCCGGTTCCCGAGACGGTTCCGGTAGCAATAACCGGCCCGTTAAGGCTATCCAGTCGGACTTCAATAGTCCCGCCGCTAGTATCGCTGGCCGCATTGACATGGAACTGGGTTGGGCTTTCGCTGCCGAAATCGATGTAATTGTACATGGCATAAGGATTATTCGGTCCAAATATGCCGGCCAGGTAGGTTTCCCCGCCTCCGGTTTCATTGCCGAAGCCTACTCCGTTACTATAGTTTTCGGCCTCCAGCTTGCCGTAAGCGTCCCTGGCTTTTCCTTTCATGGTTGTAAAG
Source organism: Paenibacillus sp. cl141a (assembly GCF_900109305.1). NCBI lineage: Bacteria > Bacillati > Bacillota > Bacilli > Caryophanales > Paenibacillaceae > Paenibacillus > Paenibacillus sp. cl141a. The sequence continues at coordinate 122,464 of NZ_FNZO01000009.1, read as the reverse complement.
GTGAACCACTCCAGATTAAGGGGATAGTCGCTGCCGTTCGCTCCCTTGAAAACCAGGTATACATCGTGAATCCCCACGGCCAGGGTGTCATCGATATTCGCCATAATATCGACCCAACGATCCCAGCTTCCGAGCGCCGGAATTGGGATAACGCCTGCGGTAGGTCCATCCAGACCGTCCAACCTGACTTCGATCGTGCCGCCCTGATTGCCGCTCGCCACATGGACGGTTACGCCTGCCGCGCCCGATCCAAAGTCGATTCCTTCATAAGCCGCATAAGCATTGTGATGGATACCGTCTAAGTACCCAAGCTCGGCATGTTTGCTGAGACCTTCGCTGCTGTCGTAATTTCCCGCTCTAAGCTTGGCATAGGCATCGGTTTCGGTCGGATCGGTCGTCGTGAATTTAATCCAGTTCAAATTGAACAAATAATCGTCATTCGTTTTGGTGAAGACAAGATACACATCATGGACGCCGGTAATGGAGCTTGGCGATCCCTGGTCGTCCTTAAGGAGGGTTACGGCATCGATATAGTTATTCCAGCCGCCCGTTCCCTCTACGTTCAAGGTCCCGACTTTGGGGCCGTCTTTGGAGTCGAGCCGGATTTCGATATGGCCTCCACCCGTTCCGCTGGACGCCCTGGCGATGAAGCCGATCGCCCCTTCTGATCCGAAATCCACATTTTTATATGCGGCATAAGAGCCGTGCTGAATTCCGCCCAGTTGGAGCGAACCTTCAAACGCACCCTCGAGCACGAAACCGGAACCGATATTATAGCGTTCCGCCTCGATTTTATCGAAGGGATTCTTAACGCCATAATGAAGGTCGGCTTCCATCGGCTTGATGACGTTCAGCGCTTGAACGGCAGCAGCCGAGGACCAGGACTCATAGGTTCCGGACAGCAGCTGTCCCGCCCAGTTTCCATCCACGATCTGATTCGGATTGCGGTGGCTCCAGGCCATCTCGGTATTGAAGGCAAGGAATTCGTCGAATTCAGCGCTAAACTCCGGGTGCTGCCCGGTCTCACCCAGTGTTTTTTGCAGGTGGGCCAAATTGCGCATCAGGATCGTTTTGCCGCCCTTCAGGTCCCCGTTGGGGCCTTCATAGTTCAACACGCCGTTTGCATCCACCAGACGGCTCTTGGTAAACTTCGCGGCTTTGACCGCGTCCTCGAGGTAAACCGCATTCCCGGTCGCATTATACAATCCGACGGCCGCTCCGATGTATGTACCCTGGTTGTAGTGAGTGGCGTCCGGAACCGCGCCGCGTTCGAGCTCGATCCGGTCGAATACTTTTCCGTTTCCGTCGGTCAGCATCGTTTTGCCCCATCTGAATATTTGGGTTGCGGCGTTTAGATAATGCTCATCCTTCGTAATATCGTAAAGATACAATGCCGCTTGAGCCGCCGGGAAATTGATGCACGCGTTCTTGGTGTTATGGTCGCTGTTCAGCCACCAAATGCCGCCGCCCGCGAACTCTTCGTCCCACTGCGTATCGTACACGAAATCGAAATGATGCCTCGCTGCCTCCAAGTATCTTGGGTTCCCGGTGATTTGATAGGCTCTGGCGCTGCCCATCGCCCACCACATGATATCGTCATTGAACGGATTATTCGTCCAATCTTCGCCATACTTGGCTACGGTGCCGTCATAAACATCGTCGATCTGTGTTCTGAGCTCAGCCTTCAGAGCAGGATCGGAGGTGTGTTGATACGCATCCATGACCAATTCCCACAGCTCTGCCTCCACCCAGAAGTCCTGATGTTTGTCGCGTTTGGTGTCCTTCCAGAACATCTTGGCGTTCGGGTCCCAGAATGTTTCGTTATAAGCTTTCATCGCCGTATCCCCGTCCGATGCGGTATAGGCATAGGCTTTGGAAGATCCGATCCCCGGCATGGAGCCAAGCAAGAAAGCGAGGGTCAAAGGCACCGCCAAAAACCTGAACCATTTGCCTGATCTTCGTAACATGAATATTCCTCCTTCATTTTCAGTTGGAAGCCGATCCGGACAGATTCACGATCGGCTTCATGAACGCTTGATGCTTCCGGTTATTTGCCGGTAGTGATCACGTTATTGATTTTTCCAGCCATCACATCCAGTTCGGTGATCGGGGCTTTGCCCATCAGTATGTTTTTCCATGATGCTTCGATGAACGGGTACGCTTTGCCCGCCCACGTCGACAGGAAACGAACCGGCTGCGTATTCGGGGATTTCAGAATATGATCGAGGCCTTCGCCCACTTCGGGATGGCCCGCCGCTTTCAGCGCATCGTAATAAGCTGCGGAAGATGCCTGATAAGCCGCAGGAGCGACCGGGGTCGATGGGAGAACCTCTTCATACATTTTGGAGTCCAGGTACTTGAGCACTTTCCATACCGCTTCCGGATTTTTGAGCGTTGCCGGGCTGGACCAGCCTACGGCGTCATAAATCTCAGTCTGGCTGTTCACCACCGGCATCGGCGCGTAGCCCCATTCCAATTCCTTGGGAGCCGTGCGGATCAGATCGTCCGCTACCCACTGTCCTTGCAGGGTCATCGGAACTTTGCCTTGTTTGAACGAGCTCATGGCATTCGTTAAATCAAAGGTAGGGGGATTCATGTAGCCGTTTGCTATCGCGGACTTATACTTTTCGACGCCTTCCCGGAATTGGTCGCTGATTTCCACCTTCGTTGGATTGATAATGGCGTCGGCGAAGGGAGCGCCGCCCGCGGAAACCGAATAGAGTGAGACGTGGAAGGGATCAAGGGGGGCATAATAACCGAATTGCTGAACGCCGCCTTGATTGCTCGAAAGTTTCTCCATCGCCGCAAAGAATTCGTCATAGGTCCAGCCGATTTTCGGTTCCGGAAGGCCTGCCTCCTGGAAGGACTTTTTATTGTAAAAAATGCCGTACGTGTTCAAGAGACCCGGTAAGCCAACGAGCTTGCCTTCATAGTACCAGCTGTCCACCACGCCTTCGTAAAAGCCCTCCATGAACGCTTTGTCCTGGGTGGCAAGCTCCGTCCAGTCGTAGAGAAGTCCCTTGCCGGCATTATCGAGCAGCATGTCGTTGCCGGTCATGAAGATGTCCGGCGCTTTCTTGGCCGTGATCATCCCGTTGATCTTGACGCCGTAATTGTCCAATGGCGTAGGAATGAGTTTTACTTTGATGTCGGGGTTTTCCTCTTCGAATTTTTTCATGGATGCCATGATTTTTTCGTTCATGGCCGCCGACTCCCAAGTAATCATCGTGACTTCGACGGGTTTGCCGGATCCCGCGTTATCTTGTCCGGACGGCACGTTCCCGGATTCCGCCGAACCGGAGCCTCCGCCGCCGTTCCCGCCGCAAGCGGCCAGCAAACTTGAGAAGAACAATAAAGCGATGATAGCGCTGGCCCACCCTTTTGCACCCTGTCTCATTGAAAGACCTCCCCAAATGTAAAATTAATGAACTGAACATCACCTTGTTTTCGCTTCAGCCAACCCGGTCTGCATCACCTCCCATCCATGAGGTCGACTTACTTCAAGCCTGCGGAATTCATGGAGCCGAGCCCCTGCATAAAAAATTTCTGGCCAAAGAAGAAGAGCAGCAGCATCGGCAGGATATAAATCAGATCCGCGGCCATGAACAAATTCCAGGCTGTCGCATAGGTGCCCGTATAGGTAGCCATTGCCAGAGACAGCGTCCATTTGCTCGGGTCGATAATATAGAGCAGGGGTTCCAAATATTGATTCCATGCGCCCTGGAACGCAAAGATCACCATGGTCATGATCACCGGCATCGACATGGGCACCAATACTTTAAGCAGCACATAAAGGTCCGAAGCCCCGTCGATTTTGGCCGCCTCGTCAAACGAAACGGAAATCGTCCTTAAATACTGGACGAACAGGAACGAGAACGTGGCGTTTCCAAAAAAAGCGGGCACGATGATGGGCAGCCACGAATCGTACCATCCGATGCTGGTGTACAGATTAAACATGGGAATCATGCCTACGAATCCGGGAAGCATGAGGCTTCCTATAAATAGCGAGAACCACAGCTTCCGGCCCGGGAACTTCAGCCGTGCGAGCCCGTACCCGACCAGCACCGAGCTGATAATCTGCCCGATCGTGCAGGTGATGGCAATGAACAGGGAGTTCCCGAATGTTTGCCAGAAGTTGATTTCCTTCGTTCCGGTCACGAAATTGGACCAATGAAATTCCCGCGGAAACCATTCCGGCGGAATTTTGAACACGTCATTGTTGCTCTTCAGCGCAATGGTAACCATCCAGAAGAGAGGGAACAGCATGGCTATGGCGCCGATGGCCAAGACCATAAATCGAAAGGCGTCAATCCAGTTAAACCTTGCTCTCCGCTTCACGCGAATGTCCGCTGGATTCAGGTTTCCTCTTCCTTCCGGCCGTACTTCCGCTTGCATGCTTCTTACCCCCTTATTTGTCGCTTTCGTAATAAACGAACCGGTTGGAGTACCGGTATGAAATAACGGTAAAAATCATGATGATAACGAACAGAACCCATACCTCCGCGATGGCATAACCAAACATTCTTCCGTTGAAGGCATCGGTATAGATCTTGTAATTCAGCAGGGAAGTGGAAAAATTCGGCCCGCCTCCGGTCAGCACCTGAACCTGGTTAAACGCCTGGAATGCGCCGATGATGCCGAGTATCAGCTGCAGAAACAGGATGGGCGTGATCATCGGAAGCGTAATGTTAATCGACATTCGCCATCTGGAGGCGCCGTCGACTTCGGCGGCTTCATACATGTCCTGCGGAACGGACTGCAGCCCGCTCAGAAAGATAATGACGCTGGAACCGACCTGCCATAAACCGATCAACACAATGGATGGAAGCGCTGTCGTTTCGCTCGTCAGCCATGTGCCCGGCGGCAGCCCGAACTCCCTTAGCAGCGAATTCGCCAGCCCGTATTGCGGTTCATATATGAACTGCCACAACGTGAGCGTAGCGATGGAGGGAACGACGACCGGAAGATAAAAGATGGTGCGGAACCATTTGATGCCGGTCAGGTTTTTGTTCAGCATCATCGCCAACAACAAACCTAGGATCAGCGATAACGGAACACTCAGGATCACGAAATAAAACGTCGCGCGGATCGATGGCCAGAAGGCCGGATCCTCCGTGAACAGGTATCTAAAGTTCTCGAAGCCGATAAAACGGGGGGCGTCGTACCCGCTCCATTCCGTCAAGGCATAATACATGGACGAAAGCAGGGGATATCCGACAAAAACACTGAAGCCGATAATGGACGGCAAAATGAACAGATAGCCGATGACCCAGCCGCGTAGCTTTCTATTGGTTCCCATGATGATCCCGATGACCTCCTAGGCGTTCATTCGCTTTGACCCGAATGCCGTTATAGTCCATGATCAGCTCGCAGAACATCATATTTGCCCAAGAAAACCATGGGCGTGTATAACGGGCAGGATCGTCGACCAGAAATCCTTCATGCATCATGCCGGTGCCAGCATCGGTATTCGCCATTAACCGAAGCAGCCGAAGCTTCTCCTCTTGATCGGTGGTCGTCAAGCCCTGAATGGCCAGCGCAATCGGCCATACATAACGGGCCGGCGTATGGGGGCTCCCGATGCCGGAGGCGGCAGTGCCTTGGTAATAATACGGATTGGCCTGGCTCAGCACGAACCGGCGGGTATTTTGATAGACCGGGTCATCGGCGCCTGCATAACCCAAATAGGGGATGGACAGCAGGCTGGGGACGTTGGCGTCATCCATAAACAGGTGGTTTCCCATTCCGTCCGTCTCATAGGCGTAAATTCTGCCGTATTCGGGATGGTCGAGTACGCCATACATCTCGATGCCATGCCGGATTTCATCCGCCAGTTTCGCCGCTTCCGCCCCCATCTGGGGATCGCGAAGGACGTCTCGGCAAATTTCCGCCAGATAACCGAGCACGACGACGGCGAACATATTCGACGGAATCAGGTAGCCATAGGCGCAGGCGTCGTCGCTGGGACGGAAGCCGGACCAGGTCATTCCCGTATAAGCCACTTCCGTGCCTTTGCCGCCGCGGGGCAGCGTGTCGCTTGGAGGACAATCAAAGCGTTCGAAATAATACGGCGATTTCGATTCATGATGCTGTTCGGTTCGCCAAAGGGCCAGAATAGCCTTGGCAGCTGAATGGAATGTGTGATCGAGGTGAGAGGTTCTGCCGGTTTCTTTCCACAACAGGTAAGCAAGTTGGAGGGGGTAGCACAATGAATCGACCTCATATTTGCGCTCCCAAAGCCAGGGGTTCATGGCGGTGTGATCGTCCTGATGGCCTTGACCGGAAGGCGAATCGTTAAACGCGTTGGCGTAAGGATCCAGCAGGATGAATGCCGACTGCCTCCGTACGAGCCCTTCGATCAGATCGGCCAGTCTGGGGTCTTGGCCTGCCGGAACGAGGAACGGCCGGATTTGCGCCGCCGAATCCCTCAGCCACATGGCCGGAATATCGCCGGTAATGACAAAGGTGGTGCCGTCTGGCTGTCTTCGGATGGTCGATCCCAGCGTGTTGTCCAGCATGCTCCTGAACATATGCCCAAGTTTCGGATCATCCGGGGTGCCTTCGGATATCGTGCGGTGCAAATCGTGCAAAACAGCAAAATAGTCCAACGTAAACATGTTAGCTCTTCTCCCTTCCATAGTTCCGGGTGTCGATCGTTGCTGTTATGCTCATATATAAAACGCTTACATTCAATATAATTACATACCAATTTAATGTCAATATATTATATTTTATAAATTTTATGCTGTTATATTATTTTGTTGTGCTACGCGAATTAATGGTGGTTCTTTGGATCGTTTACTTTGAAATGAAGTGATATCTCTTTGGTTTCAAGATATGAATTCTGATGATCCTTATATTTATATCATGTTATATCAATATAGGGTGTACCTCTGGAATTTCGGTGTTTCGGATCGTTTATGTTTGGCAGCCGGATCCATTAGATCAAGTAGAAACTCCATTGGCCCAAGAGTGCGACTGGTGTTTGAAATTTACGGGAAGGGATAGCGCATTTAACGTTTTTGCGTATCAGTTTGCCCCGTACAGGCACTTCTGGGCCGCTGCCTACATACAATGAGAAGACCGAGAAACCGAGCGCGATAAGGGCCGGTTGCATTGTAACTTCGCAGGAGGTGTCCTAAAGTGCCTGGATTGTTTACCGCAATTGCTTTGTTCATTAAAGAGTTGACCCTGCTCGTTTCGTATGTGAAAAACAACGCGTTTCCCCAGCCTCTGACCGAGGAGGAGGAAGCTAAACATCTGCAGCGAATGGCCGAAGGCGATCCTCAGTCGCGGAATAAACTGATTGAGCATAATCTTCGGCTGGTCGCGCACATCGTCAAAAAGTTCGATAACACCGGCGAGGATCTGGAAGATCTCATATCCATCGGCACCATCGGTCTGATCAAAGCCATTGAAAGCTTTCGGCCCAACAAGGGGACGAAGCTGGCGACGTTTGCTGCCCGTTGTATAGAAAACGAAATATTGATGCACTTGCGTTCGCTTAAGAAAACGCGCAAGGACGTATCCCTGCATGATCCGATCGGAACGGACAAAGAGGGGAATGAGATTACTCTAATCGATATCCTCGGAACGGAAGCGGATGACATTGTGGATGCAGTGCAGCTGAAAATCGAGAAGAGCAAAATTTATCGAAATCTGGACATATTGGACGACCGGGAGAAGGAAGTTGTCATAGGACGGTTTGGACTGGAAGCCGGAGGAGAAGAACGGACGCAGCGGGAAATTGCCAAGGAACTGGGAATTTCCCGCAGCTATGTGTCGCGTATTGAGAAGCGGGCACTGATGAAGCTGTATCATGAGTTTTACAAGCAGAAACGATAAAAAGCGGCTGTTCTCACATCAAAAGGATCGAAGGGTTGTCTATATAAAGAAAGATAAAGCCACTTCCACATGATGGGAGTGGCTTTCATCTTAGTTGTTTCGGGTTAGAAAAAAACGACGCTCGGCAAGAGGCTTCGGAAATTAGGTGTGCTCAGTCAAAAATCATGATGCACGGGGTTATGCAGGGTTCGGCGCGCTCTGCTTGAAGAGTGAGCGCAGATCCAGGCGCGCATGACGCCCGGATTTGAGCTGCTGCCATTGCAGCACGCGGCGGATCGCCATCGGGGCGATGATGCTGCCGATCATGCCGAGCAGATCGGATTGAAGCGCTCTTTGAGCGATGAGATAACCGCAAGAACCGCCGATAAATTCGATGGACATGTAGCGCTTGACATTGGATAACGAGACGACATAAATCACGAATTCATCCTTCTCTTTCTTAATGGGCATGGTATACTCCCCCGCTCCCTCCATGTCTTTTAACAACGCAGCCAATAGTTCTTCTTCCTGGGAATCGTGTGTTGATCCGCGTTTTTTCACATGCCATTTTATGTATTTTTATAGGCCATTATGCATCCGGTGCGGGTGAATACAAGCCCTGTTACGACAAAAACCAACCGTCTTGTCCAAAGGACGACGGTTGGTTTTAAATTCTTATTCAGGCTTCTTTTGTCCCGGATCTGCTTGCATGCTCTCATCTTCGCCGGGATACTCCCGCTCGATGCCCATATGCAGCTGGCGATCCTCATAATCGAACCGATTCGGAGGCCGCTGATCCTTGCGCCAAGGCGTGCTCTTGCCGAGGGAATCGCTGCGAAGATCGGAGCCGTAGGGTCCCTCGGGAAATTCCTCTGCCACCAGATCGTTCCGCTGGGACTCAACGGTAGACAAATCCGTGGACTCTGCGCGTTTTTCCTTCTCAAATCCGTTCATGCTGAAGTCCTCCCGCAAAGGTGCTAAACGTACCCTTTCAGTGTACCCTGTACACGAGGAATCATTCCGATATGTGCGTGGCACCGAGTGCAAACTAAATATTACAGACCTGCAGCGCCGAATACGTTGTTGAAGGCTTGGCGCGATTTGGCAGCCAGCTCCTCTGGAGTGCCCGCCGGTGTGGAAGGCGTCAAAATTTCTTGCGTTACCGGGCCCTTATAGCCGATATCGTTCAGCGCCTGAAGGAAGCCTGGCAAATCAATCACGCCCTCACCCGGGTAAAGGCGGTCATTATCGAGTACGTCCCGTATTGGAATGTCCTTGGCATCGTTGATGTGGACATGAACAATCTGGTCTGCGCGCAGCTGCCGGATATCGTCGGTTGTCATCTCGTTGGTGTACCAGTGATAGGCATCATACAGCAGCCCGACATTCGGCTCCCCGATGGCATCGATCCAGTCCAACGTCTCTTGTACCGTCCATATGAACGGGTTCTTCCATTGGGTGCGCAGATGGTGCGGACCGACGAACTCCAGGCCCAACCGGATTCCGTATGCTCCCAGAATGCTGGCGCAGGCCCGCAGCCTGGAAGTGGCCAGCGCCATAAAATGGGCTGCAGGCGCGTCGGTGGAAGGAAGGATGTATGTACAGCAGCGGGTGCAGCCAAGCGCCTTGGCGGCGGCCGCGGCGGCCGGCAGCTTTTCGAGTCCGCTAAGGAACTGCTCGTTCGACCCTCTCCATTCCACCGGGAGACCGATCGCCCCGATTTCCAGTTGGCGGGATTGCAGCATTTCGGCAGCCGCTTCCGCGCCAAGCCGGTCCACAAGACCTTTGGCATCGATATCGACGCAGTGGAATTCATATTTGGCCGCAAGCTCGATAAACTGTAAATCGCTTTCAAGTTTTCCGAGCCCTGCGCCTGTTAAACCTTGCAGCATATTCATCGTCTCCATTCGCTATTTGATGTCGTATTGCTAGAGGCGGGTGCTTGTTTATATCAACCTGTTTGGCATTTCATAGTTTCTATTATGATATGTTCAACTCTATAAATCTATGATCGCTTTTTAATTTTTTTGAAGAAAGACAACGATGGTGGCCGCAGCCGATTCGTTGTTTTGAGGGGAATTTGTAATAAACCGGCATGAATTCCTGCCGTTTCGAAGGGGATGAAGGGCGTTATGCCGAAATAACCATGTCATATGAACTTTCACTTTACACGCGAAAAGGAGATTTAACACAGAATGAATACCATTGAGCAGCGTAAGAAAGAGCTTGGCAACTTGCGTCCGGAACCAACGATCGACGAGCAGGTTTTGAATGTTTTTTGGGAGGGAGTGCTAAAGTCGCATGGGGACAGACCACTTCGCATGGTTCGTAAACCGGAAACAACGCCATACCCCTATATGGAGGTATCTCGGGTAACCTATCATGGATATGATGATACTCCTATCAACGCTTGGCATATAGCGCCGGCTAATCATTCTTCGAAAGCAGAGGCCAGGCCATGTATCGTAACCTTCCCGGGTTATACCGGAGATCGCGGATTTCCTGAACGGTATACTCATTGGCTGATGCTGGGGTATACGGTGTTTGCCGTTGACGTCAGGGGTCAGGGCGGGGAGACGGGGAATTTGCTGCAGCTGGACAGCGGCGTGGTTAAAGGCTGGGTGTCGCAGGGGATTACGGATATCCATCGCTCCTATTACATGGCCATTGCCATGGATGCCGTGAGAGCCGTGGATGCGGCATCACAGCAGCCGGGAGTAGACTCTGCAAAAATCGCCGTGGTGGGCGGGAGCCAGGGCGGCGGACTGTCGATGCTGGCAGGGGCGCTGAACCCCAAGGTTGCGGCCATCGTAGCCGACATTCCTAACATGTGCAGGATGGATTACGGCATTTTGTATTCGGTCAGCTCGTTGAACGAAATCGCCCAATACATAAAGCGGTACCCGGAGCAACTGGATCAGATTTTGGCACATCTCGCGCATTTTGACATGCTGAATCTCGCACCCCGAATTCAGGCGCCGATCATGGTGTCCGTCGGATGGAAGGATGCGGTTTGCATGCCGGAGACCATCTATGCGGCTTACAACCGGATCGAGGCGGCAAAAGAAATCAGGGATTATCCGTTCTCCGGCCATGAAGTCAGTGAGTATCAGAAGCGGGAAGGCGTTTTGTTCCTGAAGCGGGTATTTAACCGGAGATAGACAAATGAACGGAACGGGGAAACGGGCCTTTGTCCCGTTCTAGCATGTGTGAAAATGTGAATAGAGATCACGCACGAACGTTAATATCGCAGGTCAAAGTGTAATGTATATGTTATATAAATTAACGTGAAAATAAATGTTGTTAACTTTTTTGACGTTAATGTATTGACAATCCTCTGTGTTTGCCTATAATTAAACCCAAGGACAGAACGAACTCGATAAACACCCTATACCTACCCCGGTCAATGTAATAATAATTTACACAAAGGGATGTTGAACCATGATGACAGCAGGCGAACTCAAACAGGATCTTTTGAGGGTTTACAACGCGATAAATAAGAAAATATTTAACGTGGGTGTAAAGCAGCAAAAAGTCGATTTCGTCGGCAACAAAATCATCATTGTGTCGAGGAATAGTAGAGTCCCCGTCCTGAAACTGCTGGATGAGAATTACCCCCTCTCTACCCGGCAGTTGGACCACCTTTTATTCCAGGTGTTCAAGCAGGAGATTAAAGCCAGCCTGGAAGAGAAATTTCCGTTTAAAATCATTTCCATTCTTAAAGACTATGATGCTGAGACCGAGTATTCCGGTACCATCGTATTCTTGGAGAAGGAGATAGAAACATATCTGAACGACATGCCGGAACTCGGGTAGAGAGCGGGCCGATCGTCAGTTTGGTACCAAGGTACACGTTGGTGTGCGGCTTGGGGCTGGACTGGCGATTTTTTGTTACATCCGCTTTTGAAAATAAATGTGTGTTGTTACTGAAAAAAACATGTAAATCAAAGAAGAGGAGGAAGGGCCATGACTCACAAAATCGAAATTTCGGGCGTCAGCAAATGGTTTCGCAGAAACGGGGAAGAGATTCCGGCCATGCGGGAGACGAGTCTGGCGATCGAGGAGGGGCGTTTTGTCAGCATAATCGGTCCCAGCGGTTGCGGCAAATCCACCCTGTTCAATATTATCGCCGGCCTGATGCCTCCATCCACGGGCAAAGTGATGGCCGACGGAAAGGATATCGTCGGTACGACCGGTTATGTGGGCTATATGCTGCAAAAGGACATGCTTCTGCCATGGCGCACCATTCTCGATAACATCATTCTGGGCATGGAGGTTCGGGGCGTTCCCTACAAGGAAGCCGTGGAGAGGGCGTTGCCCTTGATGGAAAAATACGGTCTGAAGGGCTTTGACAAGCATTATCCGAGGGAACTCTCGGGAGGGATGAGACAGCGTGCCGCCCTGCTGCGGACGCTGCTCTATGACAGGGACATCATTTTGCTGGACGAGCCGTTCGGTGCGCTGGATGCACAGACCCGGTTGACCATGCAGAACTGGCTGCTGCAGATCTGGGAGGACTTTGGCAAAACGGTGCTGTTTGTCACCCACGACATCGATGAAGCGATTTACCTGTCGGATGACATCTACGTATTCTCGTCCAGGCCCGGGCGGATCAAGTCCAAAATCACCGTGACGATGGAGCGTCCGCGCAAAACGGAAGACATGACGTCGCCGGCATTCATGGAGCTGAAGCATCATCTCATGGACCTGCTGTCGGCTGGGCACGAGGAAGAGCAAATATCGTAAAGCGAGAAGAACGAAAGGAGAGGGAGCCTGATGGAAACTGCACGCAAAGAGGCTTTTATCGTACATGCCGTGACACCCGCGGAGTCTGCCGCGGGTTCGTCCAAACGGCCGGAGGTAGTGCCGTACATTTTGGATGAAGAGGGACTGGAGCGCCGCAGGAGCAGGCGGATCGTTTGGGGAAGGGCCGCTGTAGCCGTGCTTGTTTTTCTGGTGTGGGAAGTGTTCACCCGAATCGGCCTGCTGGACTCCTATTATTGGAGCAGCCCCAGCGCGATCCTTCGCACAACCTGGACCCAAATCACCGAGGGGACCTTGTTAAGGGATATTACGTACACGTCCGGCTCAACCATACTCGGGTTTGTGTTCGGCACCTTCCTAGGTGCTCTGCTCGGGCTATCATTCTGGTGGTCGAAATCGTATGCAGGGATCAGCGAACCGTACCTAATCATATTGAATGCGATGCCCAAGCTTGCCTTAGCGCCTGTACTCGTCATTCTGCTCGGAATCGGATTCTTCTCGAAGGTGGCTCTGGCGTTCTCCATGACGGTTGTCGTGTCAGCCTTATCGGCATACAGCGGCGTGAAGAGCGTGGACCCGGACATGGAAAAGCTGATGTACTCCTTGGGCGCCAAGCGGCATCAGGTCTTTACCAAGGTTGTTGTACCGTGGTCCATGCCCTGGATCATCAGCAGTTTACGGATCAATATTGCCCTTGCGCTGGCAGGTGCCATCGTGGGCGAGTTCATCGCCTCAAGCCAGGGCGTCGGTCGGATGATTATGTATGCAGGAACGATACTGGATATCAACCTCGTGTGGGTGGGCGTCGTCGTCTTGTCACTGCTGTCCATGGTGATGTACTGGGGCGTCGTCGTCCTGGAGAAGTGGTTATCCAAGGGCTTGACCAAGCAATAGCAATAGACACATCCATCAAAAACGAACTATTTCTATTAAAAAGGGGAATTCATATGAACAAAAAAATGAGGAAACGTTCACTGCTATTCGCACTGGTCATGGTCACCGCCCTGCTTGGCGCCTGCGGCAACGAGAAAAGCGACGGCAGCACCGTCTCCGCTTCCGGCGACGGGAAGCTCAAGAAAATCGTGATCGCCGAGCCGCTCCACTCCACGGGCTATCTTCCCCTGTACGTCGCACAGCGCGAAGGCTATTTCGAGAAAAGAGGGCTGGACGTCGAGATTATCCAAGCGGCAGGGGGAGCGCATGTAACCGCCGTGGTCAGCGGTGATGCTTGGGGCGTTATCGGCGGAACGGAGTCCAATGCTTTGGCGAACAACAACAATTCCGACCCGATCATCTCGGTCGTCAATGTCGTCAATCGGGCGAACGTGTATTTAATGGCTAAGAAAGGCACCGCGCCTGCGAGCGATTCCCCCGAAGACCTGAAGGCATTCTTGCAAGGAAAAAAGATTAACGCCGGCCGCCATGGCGGGACACCGAATCTCTTAACCCGCTATCTGTTGATCCAGCTGGGACTCGATCCGGAGAAGGATGTGCAGCTGCTGGAGCCGTCGGACGGCTCCACGGTGGTGACGATGGTTCAACAGGGCGCAGCCGATATCGCCAATGGAGCCGAACCGCAAATCAGCGACGGAATTTCGAAGAACGTGTGGGGGGAGCCTTTTTACAAATTTCATGATCTCGGGGACTTCTCGTATTCGGTACTCAGTGTGAAGAAGTCTACCATCGAGAAAGATACGGAAGCCGTTCAAAGCTTTACCGATGCCATCATCGAAGCGCTTAAAGTCGTCCAGTCGGATAAGGAGCTGGCCAAGAAGAATCTGAAAGTCGAATTCCCCACATTATCCGAGGATGCGATTCAATCTGCGCTGGACCGTGCCTATGCGGACAATCTGTGGAGCTTGGACGGGATGATTTCGGAAGAAGCGTTGAAGCATGATATGGACGTCATGATAGAGACTGGAATTTTTAAAGGGGATTATACCTATGATGCCCTGGTGGATATGCAGTTTGTGAACCAATCCAAGAAGTAAGCGTTGGAACGTGATTCCAAATATACGGGCGTGAAGGGGAGAGTTACGATGAAATCTTTGAATCAACTGATGCTGGGAAGCAAAACGGCGGTGATCGTGGTGGATGTGCAAAACGATTATTGCCATCCGGAGGGGGCATTGTCTAGAGCAGGCTGCGATGTTAGCGGGGTGGCAGAGATGATGCCGCAGCTGCATAAGCTGCTTCATTCCGCCAGGGAGCTGAATGTGCCGATTATCTTCATCCAAACGCTGCATGAGAGAGCGACGGATTCCGAGGCCTGGACGACCAGGTCCTCTGGACGCTCGGCTCATGTGTGCCGGAAGGGGAGCTGGGGAGCGGAATTTTACGAGATCACGCCGGAGGCGGACGATATCATTGTCAATAAACACCGGTACAGCGCATTTGTGAATACTAGACTGGATTCGGTATTAAAGACGCTGAAGATCGAGACCTTGATCATGACGGGGGTCAGCACCAATGTGTGCGTGGAATCGACGGCCCGAGACGGCTTCATGCTGGATTATCATATCGTGCTTGCGTCGGATGCCTGCGCGTCGTATTCGCAGACGGCCCATGACATGACGCTGGAGAATATCGAGGGTTATTTCGGGAAAGTTAGTGAAGTGGCACGGCTTATCGATATTTGGATGGATAAAAAAGCCGAGGAACCGGTGCGCCCGCTATCGGCGGCGCAGCCGGCCATCGGTTAGCTTGCAAGTTACCAGGTTCGAGCAGAGTGGAGCTCTCCGCATGGAGGGCTTTTTCTCTGAGCGGCACCGAAATTCATGGATAAAGCGGGTGATTCCTGCATGAACAGCAAATCAAGGATGATTGTTCAATACACCATTTGTTTAGGGGCATTTCTGTCCAATCTGTCGGCCGGTATGTTCAACATCGCGCTTGTAGATATCGCAAGAACATTCGATTCCGGTATCCCCGCGGCACAGTGGATCGTGACCGCATATTTGCTTGTCATCTCCATCCTGCTTCCGGTCATGGGTAAACTGGGGGACATGGTGGGCAGGCGGAGAATCCACAATATCGGCTATTTCGTGTTTATGGCCGGTGCGCTATGCTGCGCATTGTCTCCTTCCTTAAACGGGCTGATATCTTCCCGCATTCTTCAAGGCATCGGAGCGGCCATGTATCAAGCCACGAATATGGCACTCATTATCTCCGTGTTTCCGAAGGAACAACGCGGCAAAGCGCTGGGTTTAATCAGCACCTTCGTGGCTGCGGGCTCCATGATCGGTCCGAGCCTTGGCGGCATATTGATTCAATGGTTTTCGTGGCGGAGCAACTTTTGGCTGCTAACAGCGATCTCGCTGATTGCATGGGTATTCGCGCAGCGTTTCATTCCGAAGGACGAGCCGGATCAAGGCGTGAGCCGGCTGGACGTGCCGGGAGCTGCCTTTTTTGCGATATCTTTGACCGGACTGGTTACAGCCGTGAATTTGGGGGCTCAGTGGGGATGGGGTTCCTGGGAGGTTACGGTGATGTTCATGATGTTCGGAGCCGGAGCCGCCGCATTCATCGGGTGGTGCCTGTCTTCGCGCTGGGAGCGAAAAGGGAAGGGTCATCTTCCGTTTATGAAGCTGGATCTGTTTCGGGATGCAGGCGTTAGCGTCGGGATCCTCATTACCATCATTACCTATATGGCCGCTTTCTCGGCGCAGCTTGTGCTGCCCGTGTTTTTACTCAGCGAGCTGGGCATCGAACCTGCCACGGCAGGGCTGATCATGATGGGGTACCCGTTGTCGCTGATCATATTCTCTCCCTTGAGCGGAAGCTTGTCGGACAAGCTGGGAACATTCCCGTTATTGTCTGCCGGCTTGCTGGTCATGACGGCGGCGCTAATCGTGCTGGGCTTTGTATCTCCTGCGTATCCGATCTTCTTTCTGATTCTGCTTATCGTCCTGCTCGGCGGTTCCATGGGCTTGATCACGCCGCCAAACAATTCCCTGGTGATGGGCAGGACGTCCAAAACGGACCTCGGACTGATCAGCAGCATTTTGGCGCTGTCGCGAAATCTGGGGATGATGTTTGGCACGGCGGCGGGAGGTGCCATGCTGGCGCTTCAAGCGACAGGAGGGCTTACCGGATTTCGCATGATATTTGTGCTGAATACGGCGCTGGTTGTCATTGTTTATGTCACGATGCTCATATCGTTTCGCTTTGCCAGGCATAAGGAGACGTTCTCTTCGTAAAGGCAGAAAGTTGAAGAAAAGGGTATCCCGCAGTCTGTTCAAGATCTGCAGGATACCCTTTTCCATTTCCGTTTGGCCTACGCGCGGTCCAGGATCGTCTGGAGCGTCGTACGGTCCAAGCCCTTCACGAGCTTGATCAGAAGCTCTTTGGCTGCCTCGTAGTCGTCCGTATGGATGATGGACGAAGAGGTGTGGATGTATCGGGAGCAAATGCCGATAATGGTGGACGGAACGCCGATGCCGCTTAAATGCACTTGGCCAGCGTCCGTACCGCCCGGCGACACAAAGTATTGGTACTTGATTTTGTTTGTCTCCGCCGTATCCTGAACGTACTCGACCATGCCGCGATGGGTCAGCATCGTCGGATCGAAGATCCGGAGCAGCGCGCCTTGACCCAATTGGCCGAACTGGCTCTTGTCGCCCATCATGTCGTTCGCTGCGCTGGCGTCCAGGCCGAAGAAAATATCCGGCTGAATCAGGTTTGCCGAAGTGCGGGCTCCGCGAAGGCCCAGCTCTTCCTGGACAGTCGCACCGGCGTAAACCGTGTTGGGAAGCTTCTCGCCATGGAGCGCCTGAACCAGCTCGATGGCAAGGCCTACGCCGTAGCGGTTATCCCATGCCTTGGCCATGATTTTTTTCGGATTGGCCAGCGGCGTGAATTCGCAGATCGGAACGACTTGCAGGCCGGGACGAATGCCGAACGACTCCGCTTCGGCCTTGTTGTCGGCGCCGATATCGATATACATCGTTTTGATGTCGACCGGTTTGCTGCGCTGCGCTTCATCCAGCAGATGCGTAGGAATGGAGCCGACAACCCCGACGACCGGGCCGTTGTCCGTGATGATCTGCAGGCGCTGGGCAAGCACGGCTTGGCTCCACCAGCCGCCGAGCGGCTGGAAACGGACCATGCCCGCTTCGGTAATGCCGGTTACCATGAAGCCCACTTCATCCATGTGCCCGGCCACCATGACTTTCGGACCTTCATCGTTACCGCGAAGGACGGCGAACAGACTGCCCAGCCGATCCTGCACGAACTCATCTGTATATGGAGAGAGGGCATTCTTTACCCAAGAACGGAGTTCCCTCTCAAAGCCCGGTGCAGCAGGGAATTCCGTTAATGTACGGAATAATTCCAGTGTTGATTCATTCATGACGAAATCGCTCCTTTAGAAAAGGTATGTAAGAGTTTTTCCTTTTCTAGTATGCCCCTATAAACCCGAAAAGTCTACAAAGACGGCTTCGTCAGGCTGGGTTATATAAATGTAACTGGAACAAGCACCCCCTATCCTGGACGGGAATACGATATAGAAAAACATGTGGATGTTTGTTGTCAGCGGGAAGGGGCAGAATATGAACCGCCATGGGATTGATGGATACGACTATCATGCCGAAGTCCGAGAACTTCTGCTCATTATGGTCTTGTTCATCCTACTCGTCATTTTATTGAAATACATTCTTATTTAACGGCCGGCTCCAAACGAATCAAGTCAGCGAGTATAAATTTCAGCTTTCAGGATGCTCCTGGAAGCTGATTTTCGCGTTGACGTCACTATGACCGGACAAGTCCTGATGCGTAGGCGAGAAGGATGATTTTCCAAACATAAAGGGAGATCATTCAAAGCATAATGATATGTGAGCGATATTCCATAGCGGCTTTTCAGCGTTTGTTCAAGGGATTCCATACTTAACCAATTGCGGAGGTGTATTGAAATGTCAGGCTCCAACCAAAAGCCTAAGTCTGATATCACCACTATGAGCTCGGCGGAATATCAGACGATTGCCAAAAAGCATGAGCCTCCCCGCGCCGTTCTTAAAAATTGCTTGCGCGCTTTTTTGGTGGGAGGCCTCATCTGTTTGATCGGCCAATGCATTCAGCGTTTTTTTATGTCCGTATTCGATATGAGCACCACCGAAGCGAGCAATCCTACGGTCGCCGTATTGATCATCCTCTCCGTCATTCTGACGAGCTTCGGCGTATATGACAAAATCGCGCAATGGGCCGGAGCGGGCAGCGCCGTGCCGGTCACGGGGTTTGCGAACTCCATGTGTTCCGCTGCGCTTGAACATCGTGCAGAGGGATTGGTGCTCGGGGTCGGAGCCAGCATGTTTAAGCTGGCGGGCTCCGTGATCGTATTTGGTACCGTGGCTGCGTTCATTATCGGTATCATTTACGCTATTTTCGGCATCGAGGGGAGGTAACGCGATCATGAAGGTGATCGGTCAAACATGGCAGTTCGAGAACAAACCCGTCATCATCGGCACGGGAACGATCGTTGGGCCTGAAGAAGGGGAAGGTCCGCTGGCTAACGATTTCGACTATGTCTACGACAATATTGAGATCAACGAAAAAACATGGGAAAAGGCGGAACGGAAGCTGCTGGAGGACGCGTCGAGAAAAGCCGTCGAAAAGGCAGGCATTAAGGAAGACCAGCTGCAGTTTTTCGTGGGCGGGGATTTGATGAACCAGATCATCAGCAGTTCGTTTGCCGCCAGACAGATGGGCGTGCCGTATATCGGGGTGTTCGGTGCTTGCTCCACATCGATGGAGAGCCTTGCACTCGCCTCCATGCTTGTTGATTCGGGCGGAGCCCAGTATGTCATGGCTGGTACGGCCAGCCATAACTGTACCGTCGAGAAGCAGTTCCGGTATCCGACGGAATACGGATCGCAGAAACCGCCTTATGCGCAATATACAATCACGGGAGCGGGCTGCTCCGTCGTTTCGGACAAGGGAGACGGACCTGCCGTGACGTATGCCACCATCGGCAAGGTGGTCGATCTGGGCATCAAGGATCCGTTCAATATGGGGGCGGCGATGGCTCCGGCGGCGGCCGACACGATCACGAAGCACTTTAAGGACACGGGCCGGCAGGCAAAGGATTATGATCTGATCGTCACGGGCGATCTGGCCTCGGTCGGGCTTCCCATTGCGAAGGACCTCCTGCAGCAGAACGATGTGATCATGGACGGCACGGTATTTGCCGATTGCGGCTTAATGATCTACGACATGGAAAAACAGAAGTACGTCAACGCAGGGGGGAGCGGCTGCGGCTGCTCGGCGGTTGTCACCTACGGCCATATTTTGAAACGGATGCGCAAAGGCGAATTGAAAAAGGTGCTGGTCGTTGCTACCGGTGCCTTGCTGTCGCCCCTTTCTTACCAGCAGGGTGAGAGCATTCCGTGTATCGCTCACGCCGTAGCCTTAGAGATGGGAGGATAACAAGATGCAGTTTTTATGGGCGTTTATTATTGGCGGATTGATTTGCGTCATTGGGCAAATTATGATGGACGTTATTAAACTGACGCCGGCGCATACGATGAGTACGCTGGTCGTTGCTGGGGCCATCGCGGACGGCTTTGGATTGTACGAGCCGCTTGTGAAATTCGCGGGAGCGGGTGCCTCCGTACCGATCACGAGCTTTGGCAACTCGCTTGTGCACGGCGCGTTGACGGAGCTGGGGAGGGACGGCTGGATCGGGGTCGTGACGGGGATATTCGAAGTAACCAGCGCGGGGATATCCTCGGCGATCATTTTCTCCTTCCTGGCAGCGCTGTTCGTTCGTCCGAAGGGATAACATCGTGAACATCCAGAAGCAAAAGACCTCGGCTTTATGCCGGGGTCTTTTTTTCTTCCCTAAAGGGCCTGTAGGAAGGAGAATAACCAAAATATCGCTACGAATGTACTCCGGGACTTCGATCATGTACAATAGTACTAAATTAAGTATTTATTCCCTTACAGGAGGTTAGTCATACATGCCCGTAAGCCAAGAATCCATGAAAGTCATTACCTCGGTACGAACCAATCTGGAGTCGTGCCTACTAGGCAAAGAATTTGAGATCCAATTGCTCCTTACGGCGCTGCTCGCTGGCGGACATGTACTGATCGAAGATGTGCCCGGCACAGGAAAGACCCAACTGATCAAAGCACTAGCGAAATCCATGCAGGGGGATTACCGCCGCATTCAATGCAACCCGGATATCCTCCCGAGTGATATAACAGGCGTTTCCGTTTTCCACCCCCGAGATGAAATGTTTTACTTCCGACCGGGTCCGGTCATGACCAATATTTTGCTTGCGGACGAAATCAACCGGGCCACAACCAAAACGCAGTCGGCCCTGCTGGAAGTGATGGAGGAGCGCAGCGTAACGGTGGACGGGGCTACCCACGAGCTCCCGCATCCTTTCATGTTGTGCGCGACCCAGAACCCGATTGATTTTGAAGGCACCTATATGCTTCCTGAAGCGCAGCTGGACCGGTTCATGCTGAAGCTGAGCCTGGGTTACCCTGATGCCGCCACGGAGAAGCAGCTGATGTACCGTTCGCGCGACGGGCAACTGTCGGACAAGCTTCAGCCTGTAACGCATATGGATAAGATTTCATCCATTCAGCACGAGATCCGCGATGTATTCATCGGTGAGCCCGTTGCGGATTACCTGCTGAATATCACCCGCTCGACCCGTGAGCACCCTTCCGTTATGCTGGGCGCTAGTCCACGGGCCACGCTGTCCTTCATGAATGCGGTTAAAGCCTACGCCTTCCTGCAAGAGCGGGATTACGTTCTGCCAGATGACGTGAAGACGCTTGCTCCCTACGTACTTTCGCACCGGATTATGCTGCGTCCGGAAGCCAGGCTCGACAATGCGAGTCCGGAGTCGGTGCTTGAGTTTATACTCCGTCAGGTTAAAGTGCCTGTTCAGATGGGGAGATAGGCATGCGCCGCGCGGTTTCGTTATTTTTGAATGGCATGCAGCCGTCCAGACTGGCAGCGGTATTGGCGGTATGGTGCTTATGTCTTTTGTATGTTTTATTCCAGGGAGGGAAAACCTCGCTCATGCTCTTCTCCATGGTCAGCCTTCTGACGGTTTATCTGATCGGCGCGGGTTTTGGCGGGGTCAATCGCGTCAAAGCGCACCGGGTCGTCCTTGGGGGAACGGAGCGCGGTGGAGAACAGCTTCGTGCCGGCGAGCAGGTGCGCGTGAAGCTCGAGGTCCATGTCCCGGGGTTGCTGCCGATGCCCTACATGATCGTGCGCGAAGTGCTGCAGAGGCATAACGGCGACTCCTGGTCCTTTGAAGACAGCGTCATTCCGAACCTTAGGGGGGCAGGCAAGCTTGTATTCCAGACGCCTCCGCTCGAACGCGGGCGATATGCTTTTTCCAAGACGGAATGCATAAGCGAAGATATCTTCGGATTGATGGAGCATAAGGGACGCATCGAGGTGGAAACGGATTTCCGCGTTCTGCCGAGAACCATTTATATTCCAAAGTGGCAGCGGAACATTCGGAACTCCAGATTGGGCGGAACGCAAACCACGGTGTCGGCTTCAAGACGGGAAACCACGCAAATTAACGGCGTTCGCGATTATGTATATGGCGACCGGATCTCCCGGATTCACTGGAATGCAACGGCGAAGACCGGCTCGTGGAAATCGAAGGAATTCGAACATGAGTCCTTCCCCAGAACGATGATCGTTCTGGATTGCGCCGCCGACGGGTATGACAATGCCCAGCAATTCGAGCTTGCCGTATCGGCAGCCGCTTCGCTGATCGAATACGGGGCCAAGGAGCATGCGGGGACGGGTCTGTTCACGGCAGCCCAGGAAGCTCAAATGTTCGCTCCGGCCGATAACGCCGGGGAACGGATGCGCATGATTCAGCATTTGGTTGACGTGGATTATAACCGGAAGAGCAAGCTGATTGCGTCCCTTGAGAAATCCTATCGCCATTTCCCAAAAGGGGCCTTGTTCCTCCTGATCAGCCCGATGAGCGGCAAAAAGGCTTCAGAGATCATGCGCTGGGTGGAGACCAGAGGGATGAACCCTTGCTTCTTGCAAATCGCTCCTTCCAAAGAAACAACAAAACGCGATGAATCGATTTCGCTCCTCCAATCCCGGGGGATCTCAAGTTATTCGGTTGCTTCCCTCGACGAGCTTCCGGCTGCGCTGGGAGGTGGTGCATGATGAAGTTATGGCTGGACAAACTATCGACGACCTTCTTCAGCACGTTAACGATGCTGTGGATCTGGATCATGGGGATGCAGTGGATATCCTTCACGGAAACGATATGGCTGTCGGAAACGACCGCCATCGTTATCGCGGCTTTAACGATTACGGCGGTTACTGAAGCGCTGCTGCCGATCAAGCAGGGTTACCGAGCGGTTCTCCAGTTTCTATTGATCCTGTATTGCGTATACAGTTTGCTGAAAACTTCCGGTAACCCGGTTCCTGTCCTCGGAGCGGAAGGTTTCCTGACCGAAGAACTCCTGTATCTCTTTCCTTATTTATGGTTTGCTATCGCTGCTTGGGCCATGTTCCTCTTTCTTGCCCGCTGGGCCAAAACCAAGGGACGCGTGCTTCTTGTAGTCGGAATCCACGTCATTAGTTTTGCCATTTTGGATTCCTTCACGAAAATCGTGCTGTGGGATGAGATTGCTTGGGTCGTCGGGGCCGGAATGGGCTGGCTCGTATCCAGCCACTTCAACCGGTTCCGCAGACGCTTTCCTCAAGGATGGGTCAATCTATCGAAGTATCCGTTTAAGATTATCGCCAATATTCTGGTCATTTTCTCTTTGATTATCGTGGCCGGCGTGAACATGCCTCACGTGAAGCCGACACTGACCGATCCTTATACGGCATGGAGAGAGTGGAACGGGGTACCGTTATCCGGGGTCGGCATATCGGGGACCGGAACTCTTATCGAGTCAGCGTCCGAAAGCATGTCCGGTTACGGAAGAGAGGATAACGATCTTGGCGGCGGTTTTAATTTTGATTATTCGCCGGTGATGTCGATCACCTCGGAAGAACGCAGCTATTGGCGCGGCGAAACCAGAGCCGTGTACTCGGGCACGGGCTGGGCTGACGGAGCCAGCAGCCGTCGATCCGGGACGGGAGTCGACATCGGCGACTCCTTGCCGGGAGAAGCCGGCACATCCGTACCTACCAAAAAGCTGGAACAATCGGTAACGATGCTGAGCGACACGGTGTATCCGGTCTTGTTCGGGGCCTACAGCGTTCGTCAGCTGGATAGCCTGGATGAGGACATCGATCCGGACCGACTCAGCTGGGTGACCGAAGGCGCGGAGATGCATTTGGACGACGTTCGCGATGCGGACTATCCGAAGAGTTATACCGTAACGTCGGAAGTTCCCGTCATCCCGATCGATGAGCTGAGCGCCAGAACTTACGATGAGCTGTATTCCGGCTCGTTCGACGAAGCCTATGTCCAGATGCCGAGAAATTTCCCGGACCGCGTATCGGATCTGGCCGAAGAAATTACGGCGGACGGAGACACGCCGTATGAGAAGGTTATGCTTTTGCAACAATATTTAACGAGCAACTATACCTATACCAACACCCCCGACCTTACGCTCAAAAAGAGCGACGATTTCGTCGATGCCTTTTTGTTTGAAATCATGGAAGGGTATTGCGATTACTTCTCCACGTCCATGGTGATGATGACTCGGTCGCTGGATATTCCTGCACGCTGGGTCAAGGGTTACGCCCCCGGCAGGATGACGGCTTCGGAATACGTTCCGGTCGACGGTCAAGCCTCGATCGAGCCTGATAACTATACCGTCACGAACGCCGACGCTCATTCCTGGGTTGAAGTATACTTCGGCGAGTACGGCTGGGTTCCGATCGAAGCGACTCCGGGATTCAGCATGCCGATTCTGACGGCCGACGCCGAGGCTGAGCCCGTCATCGAGGAGGAAGTGGAAGAGGAAGAAAAGGCCGAGGACGAAGTGACTCCTGCCCAAACTTCTGATAATCCATCATCCGGATGGGTTAAAGTCATAGTAACGGCAGCGGTGGTTGTCATCGTGCTGTGGATTCTGTATATCTTGTGGAGAATGCGCATCAGCCTGCGCTTCGCCGGGGCGCGGATTCGGGCAGGCAAGCCGCTGACGGCAGCGGATAAGGTGATTGCCGAGACGGAACGCTGGATCCGTTCCGTGCAGCGCAAGGGATTGGTAAGGCAAGAACATGAAACCCTCCGCGAATCGGTTCGCCGCTGGGCACATGCGCATCCTGAACTGGAAACAGAGCTGAGACCGCTGCTGCAGCAGTTCGAGGCTGCCCGTTACAGCCCTGCGGAAGTGAAGGAAGAGCAGTGGCGCTCGGTCCAACAGGATGCCGAGAAGCTGAAGAGGTCCATCAAGAAGGTCCGCATTGTGCCGGACAAACGTCTATCAACGTAATCCAAGAAGACAGACCGCGTCACAAGTGGTTGTTCTTGCGATATCAGGATAGCTTGATATGAATACGTTCTGATATCGGTCATTTTCAAGACCGCCCGGTCCGCTTCGACGGCTGCCGGGTGGTCTTTTGCTGGTAAAGATTGCAATCCGGAAAGCAGGAAGGCATCGGCCGTGATTATTTTTACTAAGGAACCGGAATATGGTATAGTTTGTCGTATGAAATTGAGGTGACGAATTTGTTTGAAATGTTAATCCCAAAGCTCCGTGTCAACACGGTTTTTGATATTAACCTGGAGGAATTATATGAGCAGGGGTATCGTGGAATCATTACCGATTTGGACAATACCCTTGTTGGGGCCAAGGCGCCGCTTGCTACGCCGGAATTGGTCGTTTGGTTCAAAAAAGTGAAGGAGATCGGTTTCCAGCTCATCATCGTCTCGAATAATCAGCTCGAGCGCGTATCTAAATTCGCGACGCCGCTGGACATCCAGTATGTGCATGAAGCCCGCAAGCCAAGCAATACTCCGTTTCGCAAAGCGATGAACATGATGGAGCTTACTCCGGAGAAAACGGTTGTTGTCGGCGACCAGATGCTGACCGACGTATACGGCGGGAATCGGCTCGGCTTGTATACGGTTCTGGTTATGCCAATCGCCATCAATGATGAAGGATGGTTTACCCGCC
This sequence comes from Paenibacillus sp. cl141a, assembly GCF_900109305.1. Lineage (NCBI taxonomy): Bacteria > Bacillati > Bacillota > Bacilli > Caryophanales > Paenibacillaceae > Paenibacillus > Paenibacillus sp. cl141a. The sequence goes on along the minus strand of NZ_FNZO01000009.1, from coordinate 96,796 downwards.
TTGTCAATCGTCGGGTGGAACGCATCGCCTTGACCCGTTTGCGCAAAAAAGGATTATGGATGGAGGAGGAACCGAAATCATGACGTTGCCTACAGGCGGAGACGACATCAAGAAGTGCAGCGGCTGCGGCATACCGCTTCAGAGCGCTGCACAGGACAAGCCGGGCTATTTGCCGGAGAAGGCTTGGGACCGTGACCCGGTGATTTGCCAGCGCTGTTTCCGTATCAAGAATTACAACGAGGCTTCTTCGGTGGCCGTAGACCAGGATGAATTTTTACGGCTGCTCGGACAGATCGGCGGCAAGAATGCGCTGGTCATTCACATCGTGGATCTTTTTGATTTTGAAGGAAGCCTGATTTCAGGGCTGCAGCGGTTTGTCGGCAACAATCCGGTGATACTGGCGGTTAACAAAACCGATCTTCTGCCGAAGGTGACCAATTGGAACAAGGTTCTGAATTGGGTGCAGAAGCAGTGCAAGGAGCATGGTTTGAGAACGGAAGACATCGTGCTCTGCAGCGCGAAGAAGAACCAAGGCTTTGAGCGGCTGCTGGAGACGGTTGCGCATTACAGGGGCGACCGGGATGTCTATGTGGTCGGCGCCACGAACGTGGGGAAATCCAGCTTGATCAATCGCCTGATCCGCGACTACAGCGATCTGGACCAGGAGCTGACCGTTTCCCGTTATCCGGGAACGACGCTCGATATGGTCAATATTCCGCTGGATGACGGCCGGTATATTATTGATACGCCCGGCATTGTATACCCATGGCGCTACAGCGAACTCGTGAGCCGTGAGGATTTGGGAACGGTCATGCCGGAGAATCCGCTGAAGCCGATGGTATATCAGCTGAACGAAGGGCAGACCCTCTTCTTCGGAGGTTTCGGCCGCTTTGATTTTCTGCAAGGGGAGCATCAATCCTTTACTTGCTTCATCAGCGGTCGGCTCGGCATTCATCGGACCAAGCTGGAGCGGGCGGATTCGTTATTTGCGGAGCATGCCGGGGAGCTGCTGTCCCCGCCGACCAAGGAACGGCTTGAAGAGCTTCCGGAATGGACGAGACACGAAATCCGTATTCCTAAGGGTGCGCGCCAAGACGTGTTTATCTCGGGACTCGGCTGGATCAAGATCAACGGTGAGCAGGGAGCGCTCGTAGCGGTTCATGTACCTAAAGGAATCAAAGTCCTGTCGCGTCCATCCCTGATATAAGTGATATATCCCAATGGTAGCCGTCCGGCTATCATGGGAGAGGCAGAGGAGAAATGAAAGTGAATCCAATGAACGAGCGTGATTACTTGCTCCTTGGCGTAATGGGGGATCCGATCGGCCACTCGAAATCACCGGCCATGCATGATGCGGCGATTAACGCCCTGGGCTTGTCAGGAGCGTACGTGCCCCTTCATATTCGCCCGCAGGGCCTGGGCGACGCCATCCAGGCCGTCAAAGCATTGGGATTTCGAGGGGTGAACGTAACGATCCCGCACAAGGTGGAAGTCATGAAGTATTTGGACGTCGTCGATGAAGGGGCGCAGCGCATCGGTGCCGTGAACACCATCGTCAATGACAACGGCAAATTGACGGGTTACAATACGGACGGCATCGGATACGTTCGTTCATTAAAGGATGAAGCCTGTCCCGACTTGAAGGGAAAGCGCATCGTTGTCATCGGTGCGGGCGGTGCCGCAAGAGGCATCATCTATGCCCTCATCGGCGAAGGGCCCGAGAAGATATCCATTGTAAATCGGACGTCCGCCAAAGCATTGGCGCTTGCCGAGGAATGGGGCTCGCTTGCGGACTTGAGAGGGTACGGAGAGGAACAGGCCGGAGAGGCGTTGTCGGATGCCGATGTAATCATTAACACGACCTCAGTCGGCATGTTTCCCCGGGTTTCGGAGCTTCCCATTCCGCCGGAGTCCATACGCGAAGGGATCGTTGTCAGCGATTTGATCTACAATCCGTTGAAGACCGAGCTGCTGCGGCAAGGGGAGCTTCGGCGGTGCACCATACACGGCGGGCTTGGCATGTTCATTAATCAAGGTGCCTATGCATTCGAATATTGGACGGGTCTGACGGCACCCGTGCAGGCCATGAAGGAAGCCGTTCTGACCAGCTTCCAATCCGAGTCTTAATATCTTTGTTTATTGATTAATGCTTATGCAAAAGCTACAATATAGCTTTCGATAAGCGCCAGGTTTTAATAATTGAATGTTTAAGGAGTAATGACCAAGCATGTTAACAGGAAAGCAAAAACGACATTTACGCTCGCTCGCCCATCATCTGGATCCGCTGTTCCAGGTAGGCAAGGGAGGCAGCAATGAGCATCTGATCCGTCATATTTCCGAGGCGATCGAGAAGCGGGAACTCATGAAGGTATCCGTGCTCAACAACTGTCTTGAAGACCCGCGCGAAATCGCCCAGGAGCTTGCTGAAGGAGCCGGAGCCGAGCTGGTGCAGGTGATCGGCAAGACGATCGTGCTTTATAAAGAATCGAAAGACCACAAAACCATCGAACTGCCGTAGGGGGGCCGGACGGCTCCAGCTTAGCGGATATTAATAACTCTCTTATTAGGGGAGGTGAACCCGGATGAAGGTAGGGATAATGGGCGGAACCTTCGATCCCATTCATATCGGGCATATGCTCGCAGCCGAATGCGCGCGGGACGCTTACGATCTGGAAGAGGTGTGGTTTATGCCAAGCCACATCCCGCCGCATAAGGAAGATGCCGGCGTAACGGGCCTGATGAGGCTGGAGATGACCGCTGAAGCCATAGCCGGTCATCCGTCGTTTCGCACGTTGGATTGGGAAGTGAAACGCGGCGGCGTCTCCTACACGGTAGATACGGTCAGAGAGCTGCGCGATGCGTACCCCGAGCATGACTTCTACTTCATTATCGGTGCGGATATGGTTGCGTATCTACCCAAATGGAACCGGATCGGCGAACTGGCGGAAATGCTGACTTTTATCGGGCTTAACCGTCCCGGAACCGAACTATCGGTGGATGATCTGCCTGATTTTCTGCAAAAGGCGGTTGTCACGGCCGAGATGCCGCTGATCGAAATCTCCTCCACCATCATTCGGAGCCGGGCGGCATCGGGTTCGTCCATCCGTTATATGGTGCCGGACCGAGTATACGATTATATTGTTAGGAGCGGTATTTATGGATTACAGCCGTGATGAACTCATAGAAGCCGTATCCTCCCAGATGCCGGCCAAGCGCTGGGGGCATACCCAAGGCGTCATGGAAACCGCGGTCATCCTTGCCGACAGGTTCGGAGCCGACCCGGTTAAGGCGGACTTGGCCGCCATCCTGCATGACGTGGCCAAATACTGGCCCGTGCAAAAGCTTCATCAGATGATGGTGGAGCATAAGCTCTCCGACGAGTTGCTCCATTACGACAAACAGCTTTGGCATGCTGAAGTCGGGGCATTCGTAGCGGAGCACGAATACGGCGTAACGGATGCCGAAGTGCTGGACGCCATCAGGTACCATACGTCGGGGCGCATCGGCATGACGCTCCTTGACAAGGTGGTCTGCCTGGCGGATTATATGGAACCGGGGCGGGATTTCCCCGGCGTGAATAATATTCGCGAACTGGCCAACCATAGCCTTGAAGAGGCGCTTGCAGCCGGTTTTGATTCGACGATTGGATATCTGCTCTCGCGCAGACAAATCATTTTTCCGTTGACGGTGCTAGCCCGCAACGATCTAATTAAGCAATTGGAGGCGAATTCATGACGTTGAAACCGAATGAATTGTTAAATGTGGCAGTAGCTGCCGCTGAAGATAAAAAAGCGATGGATATCGTGGTCCTGGATCTCAGAGGGATTTCCCTGATCGCCGACTATTTTGTTATTTGCCACGGTAACTCGGATACCCAGGTTCAAGCGATCGCGACCGAGGTCCGCAAACGGGCTCATGACGAAGGCGTGGCATTGCGCGGACTGGAAGGAATGGATGCTGCCCGTTGGGTGCTGATGGACCTTGGCGACGTGATCGTTCATATTTTTCACCGCGATGAGCGGGAATACTACAACATCGAGCGTCTGTGGTCGGATGCCAAAGTGGTGGAGAACGTATGAGTCTGATTGCCGGCACATTAACGAAACTCGTTGTATCCAGGGAAGTGTCCCCTTACGGTTATTTTCTGGATGGCGGAGATCGGGATGTGCTTCTTCACTATTCGGAGCTTACGGGTAAAATCGAGCCGGGGGATACGGTAGAAGTCTTTATATTCTTCGATACGGAAGACCGCCTGGCCGCAACGATGAAGAAGCCGTACCTAACGCTGGGCGAAACGGCGAAGCTTGAAGTGGCCGACGTCCATCCGCGCCTCGGCTGTTTCCTTGAGATGGGACTTGGCAGGCAGCTGTTGCTTCCGATCCGGGAATTGCCGGAGCTGCGGGAGCTTCACCCGCAAGTGGGAGACCACGTGTTTGTGATCATGGAGCATGATAAGCAAGGCCGGCTGCGAGCGAAACTCGCCGGGGAACAAGAGCTAGCTCCGCTTGCGTTCCATGCGCCGGATTCGTGGAAAGGCCAATGGTTTACTGCCCTCGTGTATAAACCGCTCCAGATGGGCACGTTTGTCATCATCAATGGCGGCGTGGTCGGCTTCGGCGCAATCGGCATGATCCATTCATCGGAACGGACGCGGATGCTGCGGCTTGGCGAAGAGGTGAAGGTTCGGGTCAGCCATATCCGGGAAGATGGCAGGGTCAACCTGTCCATGGTACCGCAAAAAGAGATCGGACGGACGGATGATGCAGACCGGCTGCTGGCTTTTCTGAAGGAGCGTCCCGGCCATGCGATGCCGTATTCGGATGAAACGCCGCCCGACATCATCAAGCAGCGTTTCGGCATCAGCAAATCCGCTTTTAAACGCGCACTTGGCAAGCTGATGAAGGAAGGCATGGTTACGCAGAAGGACAGCTGGACGTATATGGTCAAAAAAGAGGAGAACTCCGGTTTAAACGAATAACCCGGCAACGCAGGGGAAGCTTCTAAGAAAGTGGTGTCATCATGTTGTCTTACCGCAAGTTTGCTTACGTATATGATCAACTCATGGAAGACATGCCGTACCCGGACTGGATCCGCTTTGCGAGAACCGCCTGGGAGAAGCACGGAATGCCAAAAAGCGTCGTCGAGCTCGGATGCGGGACAGGCAGCATCACCATACCGCTCGTCAACTCCGGTTTTGAGGTAACGGGGATTGACCTGTCAGCGGATATGCTGTCGGTTGCCAGGCGCAAGCTGGAGGGCACGCCTCAGGGACATCGCTTGTTCCGGGAAGGGAGCGTCCGCTGGGTGCAGCAGGACATGCGTTCCTGGGAGCTGCCCGAGCAGGTGGATTCCGTCATTTCATTTTGTGATTGTGTGAACTACCTGCTGGAGGAGAAGGACATCCGCTCCGCTTTCGCAAGGACCTACAACGGTCTCAAGGAAGGCGGCACGTTCCTGTTTGACGTGCATCACCCCAATACGCTGCTGCGATACGAGGAAGAGCAGCCATTTGTTCTGGATGAACGGGAAGTGTCCTATATATGGACATGCGACCTGGATGAACGCCGGATGGAGATTGAACACCATCTCTCCATTTTTGCACGGGATGACCAAGACCGAACGATCTACCGCCGCTTTGAAGAAACGCATGTCCAGCGGGGATACGACCCGGAATGGATGAAGGTTGAGCTGATTAAGGCCGGATTCCGGGACGTGAAATGCTATGCCGATTTTGAGTGGACCGAAGCGGGTCAGGATGCATCCAGGCTGTTCTACGTTGCCGTAAAATAAACGAATACCTTTAGGAGAAGGCACGCTTCTTCGTCTATTCAGGACGGAGGAGGTGCCTTTTTGGTTATATAAGAGTGCCTATACTTCGAGTCCGGGCCGGAGATTCATTATATTCAAAGACATTTCTTTTCGGCTTTATTTGACTGTGGTTAAGGTTCATGGGAAGGGATATGGGTTTGCTTTCGGGACTGTGCTACGATGGGGGATAGATAGGATGATCAGATATGAGAGCGCTATCTTTCGGGAGGCTTTTAACCATCCGGAACGCACTGAATGACATCATATGAGTTCAACGTTGGTCAAATGATGCATAAGCTAATAAATTTGGTCGAGAGAGGATGAATGATTATGAAACTGTCCGTATTTACGGTCGCCACTCCTGATTTACTGCCGGAGGAATTGGCCCAAGCGGCGGCGGATGCCGGTATCGAAGGGATCGAGTGGCGCTTCAAGGAGATTCCGGCAGAGGCTGCCGAAGAGAAGCCTTCCTTCTGGCGGCATAACCGCTGCTCCATCGATCCGAACGGCACGCAGGAAGATTGGCTCAAGTTTAAGCAAGCAGCCGACAAGCATGGCCGACGCAGTCTTGCGGTCGTTCCTTATCTGACCTGCGGCGACGTGGAAGCGACGGAGAAGGTCATGCAAGCGGCCAAGCTGATCGGAGCCTCTTTCATTCGCGTGGGGATTCCGGGATATGACCGAACGCGCAATTACAACGAGCTGTACGACCAGGCGGTCCGTTACCTCCATGAGGTGCAGGATCTCGCTGCCGCTTACGGGGTTAAAGCCGTGGTGGAAACCCATCATCTTACGATCACTCCGAGCGCCGGACTGACGCACCGGCTCGTATCCCACTTCAACCCGCAGCATATCGGCGTGCTGTATGATCCCGGGAACATGGTCCATGAAGGTTACGAGAACTACCGGATGGGCTTGGAGCTTCTCGGTCCCTACCTGGCTCATGTCCATGTGAAAAACGGGGGATATCGAAAAACGCCTTCCGAGGATGGAAGCTCGGCATCCTGGTCCGGAGAATGGGTCTCGCTTGGCCAAGGGGCCGTCCCATGGAAGCAGGTCATACAGGATTTGCAGTCGGTCGGCTATGAAGGGTACTACGGAATTGAGGATTTTAGCGGGACGTTTGAATCCAGGGAGATGCTGCTTCGTTTTGCCGAGCAGATAAACATGTGGGCAGACCATAAACAAAGCGTATAAGACACTTATGAAGGAGGCGATAGATGATATGGAACAGGTAAGAATAGGGGTTATCGGACTGGGGATGGGTTTTTCGCATGCCAAATCGCTTGCCGCTGGGCGGATTGCGGGGGCGCGGCTTAGCGCCATATGCGACCTCAACCCGGCCAAGCAGGAAGAAGCGCGGGCTACGCTCCCTTCGGACGTGAAAATTTGGAGTGACACGGACGCTATGATCTCTTCGGGAGAGATCGATGCGGTGATTATTGCAACGCCCCATTATGCTCATCCTCAAGTGGCGATCGCGTGCCTGAATCAGGGACTCCATGTCCTGATCGAGAAGCCGGCGGGCGTGTATACGAAGCAGGTACGGGAAATGAACCGCGCGGCCGAAGGCAGCGGCAAAGTGTTCTCGATCATGTACAATCAGCGCTGCAATCCGCTGTATAAAAAGCTTAGAGAGCTCATCGCGGCCGGCGAGCTCGGCGAAGTGCGGCGGATGAATTGGATCGTCACGAATTGGTACCGCTCACAGAGTTATTACGATTCAGGCGGATGGCGTGCTACCTGGGCGGGAGAAGGCGGAGGCGTCCTGATTAACCAGTCTCCGCACCAGCTGGATCTGTGGCAGTGGACAACCGGCATGATGCCGAAGAGAATCCGCGCCTTTTGTTCCTTCGGCAAGTACCGGAACATTGAAGTGGAAGACGACGTGACGGCTTATGCGGAATACGAGAACGGCGCCACGGCCGTCTTCATTACGACAACGGGGGAAGCGCCGGGCACGAACCGGTATGAAGTGACGGGAGACCGCGGTAAAATCGTCATCGAGGACGGCAAGCTTACCTTCTGGCGTCTAAGGGTGCCTGAACCGGAGTTCAATCAGCAGTATACCGGGGGCTTCGGCGAGCCGGAATGCTGGAAATGCGAAGTGCCGATTTCGGGGGACAATCCGCAGCATAACGGCATCATCCAGAACTTTGCGGACGCCATTTTGCATGGGACGCCATTGATTGCGCCGGGCGAAGAGGGCATCCACGGATTGACCCTGTCCAATGCCATGCATCTGTCCACCTGGACCGACAATTGGGTCGACCTGCCGTTGGACGAAGATCTGTATTACGAGATGCTGCAAGAACGGATAGCGAATTCGTCCACCCGGAAAACGGTCAAGGAGATCGGGCCGGTGGATATGAGCAAGACGTTTGGCGCTTATTAAATTACAATCGGGAGGCTCTTGGTATGGATCGCAGTAATGGAATGCTCTATGCGCCGGTGGGCAAGGCCCAGCCGGTGTGCAAGCCCGGAGAATTTATTTTTGCAGCCATGTCGCTGGAGCATGGCCATATATACGGCATGTGCAACGGCTTGATTGAGGCCGGGGCGACGCTGAAGTGGGTGTATGACCCAGACCCCGCCAAGGTTGCGGCTTTTTGCAAGGCATACCCGGAGGCAGCCGTGGCTTCCTCCGAGGCCCAGGTGCTGGAAGATGCCGAAGTTCATCTGGTGGCGGCTGCCGCCATTCCTTCGGAGAGGTGCGAGCTTGGGCTGAAAGTCATGTCGCACGGCAAGGATTATTTCACGGATAAAACGCCGTTCACCACGCTGGAGCAGGTGAACGCTGCACGCGCGAAAGCCGCGGAGACGGGCAAGAAATACATGGTCTATTACAGTGAAAGGCTGCATGTGGAGAGTGCCGTCCATGCCGGGAAGCTGATTCAGGACGGGGCGATCGGGCGAGTGGTGCAAGTGATGGGAACCGGACCGCACCGTTTAAATGCGTCCTCCCGCCCGGACTGGTTTTTCCGTCATCAACAGTACGGGGGCATTCTGTGTGACATCGGCTCCCACCAGATCGAACAATTTTTGTTTTATGCGGGATGCCGCGATGCCAAGGTGCTCAGCAGCAAGGTGGGCAATTATGCGAATCCGGAATACCCCGAGCTGGAGGATTTCGGGGATGCGACGCTTGTGGGAGACAATGGGGCCACCAATTATTTCCGCGTCGATTGGCTGACGCCCGGAGGCCTTGGCACGTGGGGCGATGGCAGAACCTTTATTCTGGGAACGGAAGGATACATCGAGCTTCGCAAATACATCGATATCGCAAGGCATCCGCATGGGGATCATCTGTACTTGGTTAACGGTGAAGGAGAGTTTCATATGGAACTCCAGGGGAAAGTGGGCTATCCGTTTTTCGGGGAGCTTATCCTGGACTGCCTGGAACGCACGGAACATGCCATGTCCCAGGAGCATGCCTTCAAGGCCGGAGAATTGTGCGTGATTGCCCAAAATGAAGCCGTGCGCATTCCCTAAAATCATTTATAATAGAGAAAACCCCGTTACGTTGAGGGTTGGGGGTTAGACGACTCCAAAATCGCTAAAGGGGCGACTCTCTAGATGACCTCATCTGTCGATATGATGCCAGGCTTTGACCGCATGCAGCTTCAAGCGCCGTTCGATCTGACCTATTACAATGATCAGCCGCTGTCGGGAGGCCAGTTTCACTCGCATGCTTTTTATGAAATTTATTATTTCCATGAGGGACGCTGCACGTATTTGATCGGCGATTCCGTGTTCACCCTGAAACCGGGGGATCTGCTCCTGATGAACGGGCTTACGCTGCACTGTCCGAACGTTGAACCCGATTCCAGATATGTCAGGAGCATTCTGCATTTTGATCCGGCCTGGATCTGCAAGGGGCTTTCGGAGACGGCCAAATCGATATTGCTTGACCCCTTCGAAACGCTGCGGAATCATCGCATGACGCTGACGGGGGAGAACCGGGAAGAATTCGAAGGGATGCTGGCCGATATACACCGCCTGTCGTCCTCCACGGCCGGCTTTGGTCAGGAGCGGATGACCCTTCGAATCCAGGAGATGATGTACGTCATCGCCGATTGGTGCCAGGCCGCCGTGCAGGATCACGACTCGATCTCGGAGAAGGAGCGGCATGTCCAGCATGTCGTATCGTTTGTCGAGGAGAATTATATGCTGGATCTGACGCTGGAGGGAATCGCCCGCGACATGCATATCACGAAACACTATTTATCCTCCTTATTCAAGGAAGTGACCGGAACGACGGTGTTCAAATATGTGTATCATCGGCGGATCAACCAGGCAAAAATCATGCTCAGGTTCCACCCCCATCTGAGCATAACGGAGATCAGCCAGGCGTCCGGGTTCAAGCATTTGGCCCATTTCAGCCGGATGTTCAAGGCCATGGTCGGGACGACGCCGGAACATTACCGTAGAAGCGGAGAAGAGCTTTCGTTGACTTGATCGTGCTTTTTGGGTATAATAGCCACATTAAAACGGTAATATGAACGCGATGATGAGGATCAATCGTTCCAATTTCGATCATGCAGAGAGCCGGTGTCTGGTGAAAACCGGTTGACGATAGGGATGAACTCGCCTCGGAGCAATGGTGTTAACCCGGCCGTCGGAGGGCTGTATTCCGGCAGAATCGGCCGATGAAGCATCGTCGTCTTATCCGCGATAAGGATGCAAAGGGAGCGAAAGGCAAAGCATGCCTTTGGCTAACTAGGGTGGTACCACGGGAATCAAACCTCTCGTCCCTAGCGATCAACGCTATGGATGATGAGGTTTTTTTGTTTTTTTGGGCTATGGCGCAAGCCTTGCCTCTCGACTGTGAAGGAGGAGCAATGAAGTATGACGGACAATCAACCAACCGGCCACGGCTACCAGCCGCAGGCCATCGAACCGAAGTGGCAGCAGTATTGGGATGAGAACAAAACCTTTAAAACGGAAGATGCCTCGTCCAAACCTAAATTTTACGCGCTGGATATGTTTCCGTACCCATCGGGCGCAGGCCTGCACGTAGGTCACCCGGAGGGATACACGGCAACGGACATCGTGTCCCGCTACAAGCGGATGCGCGGATACAACGTGCTTCATCCGATGGGATGGGACGCCTTCGGCCTGCCGGCAGAGCAGTATGCGATGGACACGGGCAAACATCCTCGGGAGTTCACCGTGCAGAATATCGATACGTTCCGCCGCCAGATCAAATCCCTCGGGTTCTCGTATGATTGGGACCGCGAGATCAGCACCACCGATCCGGAATATTACAAATGGACGCAGTGGATCTTTATCCAGCTCTATAAACGCGGCCTGGCCTATGTGGCCGAGGTTCCGGTGAACTGGTGCGAAGCGCTCGGCACTGTGCTGGCGAACGAGGAGGTCATCGACGGCAAGAGCGAACGCGGAGGCCATCCGGTCGTACGCAAGCCGATGCGCCAATGGATCCTGCGCATTACCGAATATGCGGATCGCCTGCTGGAGGATCTGGACGAGCTGGACTGGAGCGAAAGCCTGAAGGATATGCAGCGCAACTGGATCGGCAAATCCACGGGCGCCGAGGTCCGTTTTGACATCGAAGGGTATGATGGTCATCTGGAGGTGTTCACCACTCGTCCGGATACGCTGTTCGGCGCAAGCTACTGCGTCCTGGCACCGGAGCATGACCTCGTGGACAAGATTGCGACGGCCGATCAGCGTGAAGCGGTGAAAGCTTATCAGGATCAGGCAGCACGTAAAAGCGACCTGGAGCGGACGGATCTGGCCAAGGATAAAACCGGCGTATTCACCGGCGCGTATGCCGTCAATCCGGTAAACGGCGCCAAGGTACCGATTTGGATCGCGGATTACGTGCTTGCCGGCTACGGCACCGGTGCCATTATGGCGGTTCCGGGACATGACAGCCGGGACTGGGAGTTTGCGAAGCAATTCGGTCTTCCGATCATTGAAGTCGTTCAAGGCGGAAACGTCGAGGAGGAAGCATATACCGGCACCGGCGCGCACGTGAATTCCGGCTTCTTGAACGGGCTGGATAATGAAGCGGCTATTCAGGCGATGAATGAATGGCTGGAGAAAGAGGGCAAGGGCAAGAAGAAGGTAACCTACCGTCTGCGCGACTGGCTGTTCAGCCGTCAACGCTATTGGGGCGAGCCGATTCCGATTCTGCATCTGGAAGACGGAACGATGAAGACCGTGCCGGAAGATCAGCTTCCATTGCTCCTGCCGGATGTGGATCAGATTAAACCGTCTGGTACCGGCGAATCGCCGCTGGCCAACGTGACGGAGTGGGTGGAAACAATTGATCCCGAAACGGGCATGAAAGCCCGCCGCGAAACCAATACGATGCCGCAGTGGGCCGGCAGCTGCTGGTACTACCTGCGTTACATCGATCCGGATAACCAGGACGAACTGTGCTCCAAGGAGAAGCAGAAGGAATGGCTGCCGGTTGACCTGTACATCGGCGGCGTGGAGCATGCTGTGCTTCACTTGCTGTATGCGCGCTTCTGGCACAAAGTATTGTATGACCTGGGCGTCGTCGATACGAAGGAGCCTTTCCAGAAGCTGGTAAATCAGGGCATGATCCTGGGGAACAACAATGAGAAAATGAGTAAATCCCGCGGCAACGTCATCAATCCGGACGATATCGTGAACGAGTATGGCGCTGACACGCTGCGCGTATACGAGATGTTCATGGGGCCGCTGGAAGCGACGAAGCCATGGAACACCAACGGCGTTGAAGGAACGCACCGTTTCCTTTCCCGCGTATGGCGTCTGTTCATCGGAGACGACGGTCAATTGAATCCTAAAATCGTGGATGGCGAGGGTACGGACGAATTCAAACGCACGCTGCACAAAACGATTAAGAAAGTGACCGACGACTTTGAGCATCTGCGTTTTAACACAGCGATCAGCCAGTTGATGATATTCATCAACGAGGGGTACAAGAGCGAAGTGCTTCCTCGCAAGGCGATGGAGAACTTCGTCCAACTGCTTTCCCCGCTTGCCCCTCACCTGGCTGAAGAGCTGTGGAGCCGTTTAGGCTACACGGAGAGCGTGACCTACGTGCCATGGCCTGAGTTTGACGAGGCTTGGACCGTAGAGGCAGAAGTCGAGATCGTGGTGCAAGTCAACGGCAAAATCGTGGAACGCGCCAAAATCGCGAAAGACATGGACCAAGAAGCCATGCAACAACATAGCCTCTCCCTTCCAAATGTCAAGCAGGCGCTGGAAGGCAAGAGTATTCGCAAAATCATTGCCGTACCGGGTAAACTGGTCAATATCGTGGCCGGTTAATCGTAAAACCGAAGGCAGCATCCAGTTTGGCCAAATCCTCCTCATACTTTTCGTGTGTGGTTTGGATCAATTGGTAGAACAACCCGTCCAGGTTCGATTCCAGCAGTGCCAGAGCCTGGGCCGTGATGCCTCCGGGAACCGCCACCCGCTTTTGCAGCTCTTCGGGGGAGAAGCCCTCCTCCGTTAGCAGCTTGCCGGTGCCAAGCAGCATTTCGCCAGCTAATGCATTGAGGGACCTGCGGTCGATTCCGGTCATTTCAACGGCAGCATCGATCCATTTTTCCATGAATAAACTTAAAAAAGCAGGCCCGCAGCTGGAGAAATCGGAAGTGATTCGCGTGTGCGATTCCAGTATCTTGAGCGGCCTGCTGATATAAGACAGGAGGCTTTCTATAAGCTGCCTGTCTTCTTCTTTTATTCGGGAACCATACATGCATAACGATGCTCCGCCTCCGGTGATGTTAGTGATGCTCGGTATGATTTTCGCTACCTTGCAGGGCAGCGATGATTCCAGATGGATCAGTTGGACCGGACTCGTGATGGATATGGCGATTTGCCGGGGTTCGAGCCGATCCTTGATTTCGCCGATGACCGCTTTGAATTCCAGCGGCTTGATACATAGGAATAGCAGGTCGCTTTGAGAAGCCGTCTCCGTGTTACAGCTGCATACCGTCAGACCGGGATGACGTTTTGCCAGCTGCAGCGGCTTTTCAGGGCTTCGGTTGCTGACCCGAATCTGCTCAGGCAGGAGTGCGCCCGATTGAATGAAGGCATCGATCAACAGACTACCCATGCTGCCCGTACCGATAAAACCGACCTTCATGTGTATGTTCCCTCCTTTCGCGCTTTACGGCAGAAATGTACCGTCCTTACGTCTAATGTATGCCGGGAAGATGCCGATTCATGACGGTTTTTCATGCGATTTCGGAGGGGGAATAACCGAAGATTATTCCAGAGATTGTACGAATTGAACTTTGAAGTAAAGGAGAGGTCTTGGATGAAACGGATATCTTTAGGTTGGAGTCTTGCCGCAACGCTTGCGGGCTGCGGACTCATCTTGTTTGCCGGCGGTACGGAACAGGGGATCGAAGGCTGGCAGCCGTTAAACGAACAGCTGGAGCAAGTCATGACCATGGAGGAGAGCGCCGGTACGAAGGCGCTTGCTTCCGATTCACGGGATAAGGATGCGGGAGGGGCCGCAGCTCCTGCTGACGCTCGAACGGATTCTTCTGATGCTGCAAAGACCGCTCAGGGTGGACAAAGCGAACCCGTCACGAACGCGAAGGAACCGGTGCCAAGTCTGGACTTGGTTGCTGCGGCCGGGGATGGCCAAGGTGCGGAAACCTCACCATCTTCAGCTTCTAATCAGGCAGCCGTTTCCCCGGCTACATCCCCGACGGAGGCTGTCGGTCAACCGGTCTCTGCCAATGAACCTCCAGCGCTGCCGCCGTCCATTCCGGATCCGTCCGGATTGATCAATGTGAATACGGCGGATGCAGCCACGCTGATGGAGCTGCCCGGCATAGGCGAGGCGAAAGCCAAGGCCATTATCGATTACCGGAATCAGTTTGGTCCATTTCGAAGTCAAGCCGACTTGCTGAACGTAAAGGGCATCGGGCCCAAAATGCTGGAGAAGATGAAGCCTTACGTAGGACTTTAGCTATGTGCTACAATAAAGGAGATATTGACAAGGAACAGGTGACAGATGATGAGTGCAGATCAACGTAAAGATTGGGATACTTATTTCATGGATATTGCCTTTATGGTATCTACCCGTTCTCAATGCCCTCGGCGTCATGTGGGAGCGGTGCTGGTGCAGGGCAAGAAGCTGCTCGGGACAGCTTATAACGGCGCGCCGATGGGGGTGCCTGATTGCTCGGAAGCAGGTTGTATGATCGCGGAGGATTATGAATTAGTCGTGCAGGACGGCAAGGAAAGCATGGTGAAGAAGCAGCGCTGCATCCGCACGATCCATGCTGAGCAGAATCTGCTGCTGTTCACGGACCGGATCGACAGGGAGGGTAGCACGGTGTACGTGACAGATCAGCCTTGCTGGACCTGTGCGAACATGCTGGCCAACAGCGGCATTGTCGAGGTTGTGTTCCATCGCCCTTATCCCAAGGACTCCGGCAAGGTGTCCCGCATGATGGAGCAGAAGGGGATTTCGTTCCGGCAGCTTGAAGCTTACGAGCCGCCGCGCGAAACCTTGATGACGGTAGCGGAATAATTCATGCATTGACGATTGCGAATGATAGGAATAGAAAGTTATGGAGGAAGAACCTTTGACTGCGATTTGCAGGCAAGGGTTCCTTTTTTATTTTGTCAAGAAGGGATACATTCAATGATGAAGCGAAGGCCATTACTTGTGTTTACCGTGTTATGGGTGATCGGCAGCGGTGCTGCATGCCTGTATGACGGATGGAAGCTCGCCATGATTGCGGTCGGGCTAATTCTTCTACTATTAGCTGTATGCCAGTGGGTGGGTGCAGGGCGCCTTTATACGATCTGCATGCTATTCTCATTGTGCGTATCGGGCTCGTATACTGGGAATGGCATGATGCGGCGAATGTAAGTGATTTCGAGTCGGTCCTTGCAGCGGAAGCGTCGACTGAAGCCATTCCTGTTACTGCGTTCGGGGTGATTTCTTCACCTATCGAGGTGGATGGCGACCGGGCAGATTTCCAGGTAACCTTGCAGCGGGCAGATCTGATGATCCAAGCCAAGCATCCGGCGGTGCAAAAACAAACCGATCCGAACGACAGCATGATGCTGAATACAGATGATATCGTTATGGTTCAAGTAAAACTGCTGGATAAATCGGAGCTGGAGATTGTGAAGCAATGGCAGCGGAGGGACCGCATACAGCTGAGCGGGGAAATGCAAAAGCCTGGAGTAGCCCGCAATTTTGGCGGGTTTGATTACCTTCAGTATTTGCGTACTCAGAAGATTCATTGGATCGTCAAAGTGAAGGGCTCGGACCAAGCGGTGGTCGAACCGCCCGACAGCTGGAAATTCAGCCATATTCTCAGATGGAATGATGCCCTTCGCGACAAGCTTGGAAGCAAGCTGGATCAATTGTACGGCGGCATCCATGCTGGTTATATGAAGGGACTCGTCATTGGCAATCAAGATGACTTGGATCCCGATACATTCATGGAGTTCTCGCGTCTGGGATTGACTCATATTCTTGCGATATCAGGCATGCATGTGGCCGTGGTTGTAGGTTGCCTGCTATTCGTATGCACAACCCTTCGAATGACGAGGGAGGCCTCGCTGACTGTGGTGATGTGGCTGATTCCGGTATATGTCCTGCTAACCGGGGCGAGTCCTTCCATCGTGCGCGCGGGCATCATGGGAATGATCGGTTTGTATGCTGCGCGGCGGCGGCTTTTGAAGGATGGGCTGCATATCCTCAGCGTGGCCGCGCTTGCCATGCTGGTGTGGAATCCGTATTTTCTCGTGAACGTCAGCTTTCAGCTGTCCTTCATCGTGACGGCGGGTTTGATGATATTCGTGCCGAAGCTGATGCCGCTGCTGACATTCTTGCCCCGCTGGCTGGGGGGAACCGTCGGCATAACGGTCGTGGCGCAGCTGATTTCCTTTCCGCTCACCATCTATTACTTCAACCAGGTCTCGCTTATTTCAGTTTTCGCCAATCTGATCCTCGTTCCGGTCATTAGCCTGGTCGTCCTGCCTTTAGGCATGGTGTCTCTGTTGATGGGGTGGGTATGGATGCGCGGGGCGGGCTGGCTGGCCGCCGTGACCGAATGGTTAAACCATATCACGTTCCGGATCGTTGAATGGATGAATGGTTCTTCGGTTTTTATGACATTGTGGCCGTCCCCGTCGTTAGCCTGGATACTGTGTTATTTCGTTGTCCTGTATGCTTTGCTGTCCATCTTGAACAAGAGATTCAAGAATCCCGAGGGAGGGCAGAACGGTTCGAATGATACGGAGCCACTGGACGGACGCCCGCCATGGGGCGGTAGAGCAAACTTGTCCGGCGTGGACACGCTGCCGATCGTGGGTCGATTGGCCGGTGCTTTGCGATGGAGAGGCTTCCTTCGTGCCAGTCATCATATCGAACGGTATGCCCCGGGAACTGCGATAGCCCTGCTGTCTGGGGTTTTGATTGTGCTGCTGTACAGCGGCTATCAGTCGCCGTCTACGCAAGGGGCGGGACTGGTGCAATTCCTGGATGTGGGACAGGGAGATTCGATATTGGTCACAACGCCTTCGGGCAAGCATGTTCTCATTGACGGTGGAGGGACGGTGAATTTTCGCAAGGAGAAGGATGCCTGGAAGGAAAGGAAAGCTCCGTACGAGGTAGGAGCGAAAGTGGTAGTGCCTTTGTTGAAAAAACGGGGCGTGCACCAGCTTGAAGCCGTCATCATGACCCACGGGGATCAGGACCACATAGGGGGACTTCTGGCTGTTCTGCAGGAAATCCCCGTGAAATCCGTCGTGTTTAATGGGACCTTGACCGAATCCGCTTCCTTCCGGAAGCTGATGTTATCCGCGGTTGAACAGCGCATTCCCGTATATCGGGCAGGAGTGGATTCCGTATGGAAACTTGACGGTCACACGGAGATCCGATTTTTATCCCCTCTTTTCCCAGAAAGTGGAGAAGTCATCAAACCATTACCGTTGATTAAGGAGCAAAATCATGCTTCACTAGTATTTGTCCTTCAGATGAACGGCAGCCGGGTCTTATTTACCGGGGATACGGATCAAGCAGCCGAACGGAAAATACTGCAGCACCTGGAGGGGCAATCCCAAGATGAGGCAGTCTCACCGCTTGTTGCCGAAGACCGGATCGACGTCATGAAGGTGGCCCATCACGGAAGCAAGACATCCACATCCGCCCTATGGCTGAATGCATGGAAGCCGACGGCCGCGGTAATTTCTGCCGGCGTCAACAATATGTACGGTCATCCTCATCCGGACGTGGTCGGCCGCTTGGAACGTTTTCGGTCCGTCATCTATCAAACCAACCTTCATGGCGAAATCCAGATGAGGATCAAGAACGGGCATATTGAGACGCGAACGAAGATTCCATGAAGACGCCCGCTGTTCCTGGGACCGGGTTTCGTAGTATGATCTTTATAGGAAAATGCAGCGGATGACTATAATCTTTATATTTGGTATAGTTAGATGAAGTTTCCTGAAAAAATTAATAGGTTACATACTGCAACATTTTTTTAATTCTATCCGTCTGTATGTATGCAGGGAGAGGGGGATCCACTGTGGTGGAGCAGGGACTCATAAGAGCCGCTCAATCGGGCGATCGCGACGCTCTAATCACCCTATTGCGAGAAATTGAGCAACATGTTTACCGAACTGCTTATTACATTTTAAACAATGAACAGGATGCCATGGATGCAGCCCAGGAAGCACTGATTCGCGTATATACGAAGATCAACTCCTATGAGGAGAAAGCCCAGTTCAAGACTTGGGTCCAGCGGATCGTTACCAACATATGCATCGATAAATTCCGCAGAACGAAGCCGACGGTTTCCATCGATGAGCATGACATGGTGTTTCGGGATCATCTCGACGTGGAAAGGGAAGTGATGTCGGGCTATCTGGCCCAGGATATCCAGGAGGCCATTAACCAATTGCCGGATCATCATCGCACGGTCATTGTCTTAAGGTATTTGCAGGACCTGTCCTACAACGAAATCGCTGATTGTCTGAACCTTCCGCTCAATACGGTGAAATCCTATTTGTTCAGGGCCAGGCAGCAGCTGCAGAATATGCTCCAAGAGCATCAGAAAGGTGGTGTATCAGGATGAATTGCCAAGAGGTGGTGGAACGCATGCACCGCTATTTGGACCGAGACCTTACTACCGATGAGACGGCCCAAATGTATCAGCATATTGCCGTGTGTCCCGAGTGTGCGGAGACCTTTAACATATTAAAGTCATTAAACAGAGAGCTTGAAGATCTTCCGGCCGTTACCCCGCCTGTCAGTCTGGTAGACGCTATCATGCCTAAACTGGATGCCATCGACCGTGATCGCGAGAGCCTTGTCGCACCTCCGGCCGTGAAAAGCCAGGAGCCTGCCGAAATGATGCCGGACATTCGGCGTCCGCGGCGTGCGGGCAGCTGGTGGAGCACGGTTGGCGGAAGAACGGCGATCGGGGCTGCCGCCGCTGTACTGATTCTCGGCGTCGCAATTTTTAATTATGAACCGAAGATGTTGTCCGATGCGGAGATTCCGTATGAAGAGGCGAGCACGACCAGCGCGGGAGCAAACGAGGATTCGGCCGAGACGGAGATTCAGGATATGGTTCAGCCGTTTGCCGCCGATGGCGGCGCGGAGACTGGCAGTACGGCGAACGAGGGGAGCGATCCTTCCGCAGGTTTGTGGGGTTCGCCGCCGGAATCGTCGGAATCCGATCCGAGTCCGGGCCCGAACGACGAATCGAAGGAGAAGACAGATCCATCGGATGGGGCTAAAGACACCAGGGAAGATGCAGCAGCCTCTAATACTCCGGTTCAGAAGAACAATGACGGGGAGCCTCAAGTGCCAGACCAACCTGCAAGAAGCAGCAATGAGGTACCCAAAAAAAATGACGCAAGCCAGTCGAACCCTCCGGTCGACGAGCCTGGGCAGAACTCGGAGAGCATGAGCATCCAGACTTCGCCTAATGATTATGAAGCCATGGACGTCCAAACCGAGAAGTTGCCTCCGATCAGCGACCCTGCGGGCGATGCAGGCGCTGGAAGCGCGGAATCTTCCGACCGTTCCACGGGATCGTACCAAGGGCTGGCGATGGTGCCGGAACAATGGCCGTCCCCGGATGGTCTGTACAGAGCCTCTTTGGAGGCCGAATATCTGGTGATTTATCGCCTGCCGTCGGGAGACCAGACCTCAGCTGAAGCAGTGGAAACGGTCGAGAGGATTCCGCTTGGCGGAAGCTGGGTATCCGGTCAATGGTCCGAGGACGGCTTAACATTCAAGTACAAGGTACAGACGAACAAAGAGCTGGTTGAATCCGTCTACTCCATAGAGAAGGCTCAGCCACCGGCGTCTGCGGGGCAGAAACAGCCTAAACCATAGAATTATACAGATATAAATACATTCGGCGCACCAATGCCGGGAGATATGAATACAATATATTAGAGAGAGCATTATACCAACTACCGTCGTATGACCGGCGGCGAGGTGTTTCTAGAGCATGCTTGCCGGCGTTTATATAGATGTGTTGGGACGAAGGGACCTTGCCGCTGCCTAAGCCGAGGTCTCTTTGTTTTCGCGTGGGCGATTTCGTTTTTTATGATTGACGTCTATCGCATTCGGGCAATGTTTTTTGGTATAGTGTACAGAGTAGAAAGGGGGGACGCCGATGGATGCCAAAGCGGCGGCCAAGGCAGTCAAGCAGGGAGACGTGTCTTCCGTCTATTTGCTGTACGGCAGCGAGAAATTTCAGATGAAGGAGTTCGCGGAATTTCTGGAAGCCCAGCTGATCCCGAAAGAAGACCGGGATTTTGCGCTGGTTCACATGGATTTAGGGGAAGTTCCGATACAAACCGTGGTGGAGGAAGCGGAGACGGTTCCTTTTATGGTTCAGAAAAAACTGATATTCGTCCGGGATACGGCTTTTTTTACGGCTGCAAAAGATAACGGGAAAGTGGATCATCGTCCAGAGGCTTTGCTGGATTATTTGACCGATCCCGCAGATTATAGCGTGATTGTCTTTATGGTGGGGCAGGAAAAGCTGGATGAGCGCAAGAAGGTAGTCAAGGCGGTCAAGAAGTCGGGGGTTGCCCTCTCCTTCATGCCTTTGGGCGGGGATGAACTTCTTCGCTGGGTGGACAAGCAGGTGAAGAAAGGCGGCTGCACGCTGCGCGCAGGCGCGGCGGAAGCGCTTGTTCGGAATGCGGGAACCAGCCTTCAGGCTTTATCGGGTGAAATCGAGAAGCTGTGTTTGTATGCGGGAGCCGACGGAGCCATTGATGTTGCAACCGTGGATATGCTGGTGGCGCGCAGCACGGAACAGAATGTGTTTGCGCTCGTGGAGGATATCGCCAATCTCCGATTGGACAAGGCGCTGGGGATCTATTATGAGCTGCTGAAGCAGCGTGAGGAGCCCATCAAGATTGCGGCCCTGATTACCAGACAGTTCCGAATCATTCTGCAGGTGAAGACGTTATCCACCCAGAGCTACTCGCAGCAGCAGATTGCTTCCCAAATCGGGGTGCATCCTTATGCTGTGAAGATTGCTGGCGAGCAGGCCCGAAAGTTTCAGACGGCACGTCTTGAAGGCATATTGAACCATCTCGCCAATCTGGATTACCAGATGAAGACCGGGGCCGTGGATAAGGTGCTCGGAATCGAGTTGTTTCTGCTGCGGCTTGGCGCGTAAGCGAACCAAAATAACTCAAGAGCGTACAGGGACGCGCGAGCGGCCGTACGCTCTTTTTCATCTAGAGATCAGAAAGTATGACCTGGGGAGGTCAACCAACTTGATCTCGCAAGAAAAACATCCGCCATAAGCGGTCAATCCTCCGAAGAGTGTGCATCGATGAACGTTTTTCTAATCACAAAAAGCCCTGAGCAGCGTGAACTGTTCAGGGCTTTTTCCATGTCGTATTCAACAAACGTTTCTTACGCTTGGGATGTAAGAGCGTTTAGTCTTTTCGCCAGACGGGATTTCTTGCGGGCAGCTGCGTTCTTATGGATCAGGCCCTTCGTTACGGCTTTATCAAGCTTCTTGGAAGCAGCTTGGAAAGCTACTTTAGCAGCTTCGATTTCTGTACCGTTCAACGCTACGTCAGCAGTTTTAACAGCTGTGCGAAGCGCGGATTTTTGAGAAATGTTAAGCGCGTGGCGTTTGTCATTTGTCTTTACACGTTTAATCGCGGATTTGATGTTTGGCATTACATTCACCTCCTGTAAGGCATTTCAATAGAGCGAAATGATTCACAACTTAAAATATTTTAGCATGGGGGTGGACAAAAAGCAATACTCATTCGGACTTCTGCATAATCTCTCCCATACTCTCGCACACTACTAACAATATGAGGAGGAGTGTGAATTTAGATGGATCTGGATCTGCAAAAATACTCGGTCCGAACGGATCTGGCCGTGGAATCAAGAGAACTGGCTGGAGGTACAGGAAGCGCGCCCATTCCCGGGGTTATGGAGGATGTGGTGCAGGAGGACGGAATCAAGATTACAAGGCTGGATGTGGAGAATGATGCCGCCTCTCAGCAGATCGGAAGGGTGAAGGGGCATTACGTCACGTTGGAGGTTCCCGATCTTCGCAAGGGCGATACGGGGCTTCAGGATCAGGTGTCCGTTGTCTTCGCCCGCGAGTTTGAAGCGTTC
The DNA here is from genome assembly GCF_900109305.1 of Paenibacillus sp. cl141a. Taxonomy (NCBI): domain Bacteria; kingdom Bacillati; phylum Bacillota; class Bacilli; order Caryophanales; family Paenibacillaceae; genus Paenibacillus; species Paenibacillus sp. cl141a. Next base: position 74,361 of record NZ_FNZO01000009.1, on the reverse strand, counting down.
ATGTCCCGAATCGGGATTGGACCCAAGGCAAGCGTGCTTATTGTCGGGCTCGGCAACTGGAACGTGACGCCGGATTCGCTGGGACCGCTGGTGGTGGAGAACGTGATGGTGACCCGCCAGTATTTCGAGCTCATGCCGGATCGGGTGGCCCCGGGCTATCGCCAAGTAAGCGCTGTGGCACCTGGTGTGCTCGGCCTGACGGGGATTGAGTCGAGCGAAACGGTCCAAGGCATCGTGGAACAAACGCGCCCCGAGTTGATCATCGCCATCGACGCACTGGCTTCGCGTTCGCTGGAGCGGGTGAATACGACCATTCAGATCGCGGATATCGGCATCCATCCCGGCTCCGGCGTTGGCAACAAGCGGAAGGGACTGACTCAGGAGATTCTTGGAGTCCCTTGCATTGCGATCGGCGTTCCGACCGTCTGCTACGCTTCCACCATCGTCAATAATGCGATTGAGCTGATGAAATCCCACTTTGGGGAAGGCGCGCCGGAAACGGGCAAGATTATGGGGATGCTGCACGATATCCCCGAAGGCGAGCGCCTCGCCCTGGTGAAGGAGGTTCTGGAGCCGCTGGGCCATGACCTTATCGTAACGCCTAAGGAAATTGACGAATTTATAGAAGATATCGCCAACATCGTGGCGACCGGCCTGAACGCGGCGCTCCATGAAGCCGTGGATCCAGGCAATGTAGGCGCGTATACCCACTGACCCATAGTAAAAGCTCCGAATCTATCGGAGCTTTTATATTTTTCCAGGATCTAGTTCTATCGAATCTCCCCGGTTCATAGATTTGAAGTATAAGAGATTACAGAGTCGCGGGAACGGCTGAATGAGGTCGGCATCTCCCGTCGAACCGAGGAGGACATCGCTATGAACAATCGCAAGTTTCGCATCTGGAATATCGCCAGAATGAAACGGAAGGTCATGGAAGGTCTGAGCATGGGACGTACGTTAGTTATACTGATGCTAGGCTCTCTTATATTTTTTATTTTGCTAGGGCTCGGGGGAATGGCGGAACAGCGGATGAATTCCTCGCCCGTGTCATCGATGAAAGGATTGGCCGCTTCGTTATCCAGCCATTTTTTCATCGATATGATCGGCATGGAGATGCCGCATATGACGGCTTCCAAAGAGACCTCGAGCTTCTCCGGCGAGAAAATGTCCACGTTCGTCTTTGAGCTCCTGACGAGCGTAAACCCGAAGGATCCGAAGAGCCTCCTTGCGGGAGAGCTTCCTGGCATGAAGGCTAATCAACCGGTTCAGCTGTCGCACGGCTCCGGTAACGAGGATGGCGAGGCGCCGGCCGATTACCGGCCGGATCCGGCAGAAGAGCAGGCGGAGGGAGAGCCCGCGGAGACCAGGGAAGAGCCGACGCAAGGCGAACAAGGGAACAGCGGCAATGAAGGAAAGGGCGAGGATGCTCCGGATCAGGGCGCGAAGGACGAGCCCGGCAGCAAGAATGAACCCGGAAGCACCTCCAAGGACGGAAAGACAACGAACGGGAAGAAATCCGTGCTCATCTACCATTCCCACCCGCAGGAAGCCTATAACCCGCTGCTCTCGCATCCATCCGATAATCCGGGGGCGGTATCACCGACCAAGAACGTCATGCTGGTGGGCAGCTTCCTGAGCAAAAGGCTTGAAGCCAACGGAATCGGCACCCTTCACGACAAGAGCGACTATCAATCTATCGTTGAAGGATATAACTATAACTATTCTTATAAATACTCGCGCCAGATGGTCGTGGAGGCCATGTCCCAGAACGACGGCATCAACTATCTGATCGATATCCACCGGGATTCGCAGCGCTACAACAAAACGACGGCTGCCGTAAACGGCGTCAATTACGCCAAGGTGTACTTTATCATCGGACATGCGAACGAGAACTGGAGACAGAACGAGGCGTTTGCAAGCAAAATCAATGCCAAGCTGGAGAAGTCCTATCCCGGCGTTTCCCGGGGCGTGTGGGGCAAATCGGCGGACCAAGGGAACGGAGAGTACAACCAATCCTTGTCCCCGAACAGCATCCTGATCGAAATCGGCGGCATCGACAATACGAAGGAAGAATTGCAGCGAACGGCAGAAGCGCTGGCCGACATCATCGCCGAAGTTTACTGGCAGGAACAAGAAGCCGAGAAGGCCAGTGTGAAAAAAGAGAGTGATCCAGCGAAGAAGCAGTCGGCTTCAGCAGCCAAGGACGGCAGCGAAAAAGGCGCGTAGGATAAAGCGTCCAAAGCAGGTTGAAGGTTGAAGGAAAGGGTCATGAACGGAGCAGGAATGAAGGGGTAAATCAAGGAGGGGCTTATGATGTCGAGATTGGGAAAACGGTTTGTGGCGCTTATCATATGGACAGGCATCGGCATATTGGTCGGCATGCAGCTTGGAGGGGCCAAAGGGCCAGTGCCTGCCGACGGTACCGGGGGAACGCAGACCGTGGTGCAAGGCCATGTTCAGGATCCGCAAGGCGGAACGGCCCAGGGGAATGGATGGGGAGGGACGCGCAAGCATCCTCCCGCCCCTGAATCCGTCGACCAGGAACCGGACGCCCGCAAGACGGCAGTGCCCGAATACGAGCCGTCGCCCAGCGACATCCTGCTCCCCGAACGCTCCCAACCGCCTGCCGATGTGCTAGCCGACAAAACGGCCGGACTGCTTCAGCAGCTCTCCGACCAAAGCATCCGCTGGGTCGTGTCGATGTTCGGATCGATCACGGAATAAATTTCGCCTTTATTCTCAGCATTGCTGTGCATCCCCTCAACTGGTATAATAAGTTGATTCAAACATCTGGTGGTTGTTGGGGGTTAGGCATGACAGACGTACAAGTAAGACAACAAAAAATTCGCAATTTCTGTATCATTGCACATATAGACCATGGGAAATCGACGCTTGCCGACCGTATTTTGGAATTTACGGGCGCATTAACTTCGCGTGAAATGCAGGAGCAGGTACTGGATCAGATGGATCTGGAGCGAGAGCGCGGAATTACCATCAAGCTGCAGGCGGTTCGCCTGAATTACAAAGCCGATGACGGCGAGGAGTATATATTGAACCTGATCGATACTCCGGGACACGTCGACTTCACGTATGAGGTATCCCGAAGCCTGGCCGCTTGCGAAGGCGCGCTGCTCGTTGTCGATGCCGCGCAGGGAATCGAAGCGCAGACATTGGCCAACGTATATCTGGCATTGGATAACAATCTTGAAATTTTGCCTGTCATTAACAAAATCGACCTGCCGAGCGCCGATCCCGAACGGGTGAAGCAGGAGGTCGAGGATGTCATCGGGCTCGATGCCAGCGATGCCGTTTTGGCTTCCGCGAAAGCGGGCATCGGAATCAAGGAAATCCTGGAGCAGGTGGTTCAGAAAGTGCCTGCGCCAACGGGTAATTCCGAAGAACCGCTGAAAGCGCTGATTTTCGACTCCCATTATGATCCTTACAAGGGCGTTATCGTATATGTTCGCGTCATTGACGGCAGCATCAAGGCCGGCTCCAAGATCAAGATGATGGCCACCGGCAAAACCTTCGAGGTGATCGAGGTGGGTGCCTTTAAGCCGCGCATGTCCATCGTGGACGAGCTTAACGTCGGCGATGTCGGTTTCATCGTGGCGGGCATCAAGAGCGTTGGCGATACGCAGGTCGGGGATACGGTAACGGATGCCAAGCGTCCGACGGCCGAGCCGCTCCCGGGTTACCGCAAAATCAATCCGATGGTGTTCTGCGGATTGTATCCAATCGAGACATCGGACTACAACGATCTGCGCGAGGCGCTCGAGAAGCTGCAGCTGAACGATGCATCGCTCAGCTTTGAGCCGGAGACGTCCAGCGCGCTCGGATTCGGCTTCCGCTGCGGATTCCTGGGCCTCCTTCACATGGACGTCATTCAGGAGCGGATCGAACGCGAGTTTAACATACCGCTGATTACGACCGCGCCGAGCGTGATTTACCGCATCACGCAGACGAACGGAGAGCAGATTCAAATCGATAACCCTTCCCATTATCCCGAGGTCGGCAAGGTCGATTATGTCGAAGAGCCTTATGTTAAAGCAGCCATTATCGTGCCGAATGATTATGTCGGAGCGATCATGGAGCTTTGCCAAAACAAACGCGGCGAATTCGTCAACATGGAATACCTGGACACGACGCGCGTCACCATTACCTATGAAATTCCGCTGTCGGAAATCGTGTACGATTTCTTCGATCAGTTGAAATCGAGCACCAAAGGATATGCTTCATTCGATTATGAGCTGTCCGGATACCGCCGGTCCAATCTGGTCAAAATGGACATTCTGCTTAATGCCGAGCAGGTGGATGCCCTGTCCTTTATCGTGCACAAGGACCGCGCCTACCACCGCGGCCGGGCGATTTGCGAGAAGCTGCGCGAGCTGATTCCTCGCCAAATGTTCGAGGTGCCGATTCAGGCATCGGTCGGTACCAAGGTTGTGGCCCGCGAAACGGTTAAAGCGATGCGCAAGAACGTGCTTGCCAAATGTTACGGCGGCGACATCTCCCGTAAACGGAAACTTCTGGAGAAGCAGAAGGAAGGTAAGAAACGGATGAAGCAGGTGGGCAGTGTCGAAGTGCCGCAGGAAGCCTTCATGGCCGTTCTGAAAATCGACGACAAGTAATAGGAACCAATGCAGGGGAAGGCTTTGAGTTAAAGAGCCGCTCCTAGCGTGTATAGCCTTTACGATGTAAATGATGGGAAAGCCGATTCACGGCTTTCCTTTCTTTCATTCCAAGAGGCATAGCGTTATAGTAGAGAAGGAACTTTCAAGAGTTACTTAAAGTAAGTCATGCCAGAGCGGTATATGAGGGGGCAAGAGAAGAATGACGGCAAACGATCAACGGACGGAAGCGGTGTACATCCACATTCCGTTCTGTACCAATAAATGTTTTTACTGCGACTTCAATTCCTACGTGTTAAAGGATCAGCCGGTAATGGATTATCTGCGAGCGCTGGATAAGGAAATGGAGCTGACCGTTCAGGCTAATCCGCCGGGACGAATCAAAAGCATCTTTGTAGGCGGCGGGACTCCAACCGTGCTGAAGCCGAACGAAATGGAATACTTTTTGCAGAGCGTAAAGCGCCATTTTCCGGAATGGTCCGATAACATCGAATTTTCAATGGAGGCGAATCCCGGCACCACGGATCTGGAGAAGCTGTCCGTCATGCGCCAAGGCGGGGTGAACCGGATCAGCTTCGGGGTACAGGCCTTCCAGAACACATTGCTGACCGGCATCGGCAGAATTCACGATACGGATGACGTATACCGGAGTCTCGATAACGCCAGAAAAGCAGGCTTTGACAACATGTCCATCGATCTGATGTTCGGTCTCCCCAATCAAACTTTGGACATGCTTGCGGAAAGCGTGGATAAGGCATTGGAGCTCGAACTGCCGCATTATTCAATCTACAGCCTGAAGGTTGAAGAGAATACGCTGTTCCATACGATGTACCAGCGAAACCAGCTTCCGCTTCCGGACGAGGAGGACGAGCTGAATATGTACCTTCTTTTAATGGAACGGATGAAGGCTGCCGGATATAAACAGTACGAAATCAGCAATTTTGCGAAACCAGGCTTCGAGAGCCGGCATAATATGACGTATTGGCGGAACGAAGATTATTACGGCCTTGGCGCGGGAGCGCACGGATATGTCGGCCGTCAGCGCCATGTGAACATCAAAGGGGTCAATCCCTATAATGAGGCAGCCAATAAAGGCCTTCCCAGATTGGAGAGCTTTGAGATATCAAGGGAAGAAGCGATGGAGGATTTCCTGATGGTCGGGCTCCGCGTGCTGGACGGCGTCTCGCGCAGCCGGTTTCGGGAGCAGTTCGGGATCTCCATGGAGGAGGTTTTTGCCGGTCCGCTGAATAAAATGGTAGGCGCGGGCCTACTCGATGCCACCGAAGACGGGTATAAGCTGAGCAGCAAAGGCATTTTGTTTGGCAACGATGTGTTTGGCGAATTCATAGGAAGCCTGACGACAAATTAATCTATTGAACTTATATGCGCTCTGTTGTATATTTATTCATAACATGACGGAGCGTGTAAAGGGGAGACGGACAACATGTCGGCGGTATGCAGAAAAGCAAAGTTAGAGGATGTCGAGCCGCTGTATCAGATGATTCAGGGTTATGCCGAGAAGGGGATTATGCTCCCCCGGTCCAAAAAAGTGCTGGAGAAACAAATCGGAGAATTCGTTGTAGCTGAATCCGAAGGGCACGTCATTGGCTGCGGTTCATTGTGTCAGCTGGGAAGCGATTTGGTCGAGATCCGTTCGCTCGGCATCTCGGAAGGATATAAAGGGCAAGGCATCGGCTCCATGCTGGTGGATACCCTTCTGGAAGAAGCGAAACGCCGCGAGCTTCCGAAAGTGATGGCCTTGACGTATGAGGTATCCTTTTTCATCAAAAACGGCTTTGCCGTCGTAGAGAAGGAGATTTTTCCGGAGAAGGTATGGACCGACTGCATCCACTGCAAGAAGCAGCATGCTTGTGACGAAATAGCTGTTCTTAAAGTACTGAACTGACTTGACAATCCTCAGGTCGGTTTGGTATTTTTGTTATATCGGTTAGCACTCGATGACGATGAGTGCTAACGAAAGCGAAAATGAGCAGTCAGCAAGGAGGGAAGCGACATGTTAACAGATCGTCAGCGCATGATTTTGAATGCCATTGTGGATGACTATATCCGTTCTGCCGAGCCGGTTGGTTCAAGAAGCATTTCCAAGCGAGGGGACGTCGGCTACAGCCCGGCAACCATTCGTAACGAGATGGCTGATCTGGAGGAGCTCGGGTTTCTGGAGCAGCCCCATACTTCAGCCGGACGAATACCGTCGCATAAAGGATATCGATATTATGTTGATCATCTCACGTCGTCGTTTTCCTTGAACCCTGCGGAACTGCATATGATGAAATCATTTTTTGCAGAAAAGCTGAACGTGATGGAGCAGATGATACAGCATACAGCCGGCATTCTGTCTCAAATGACTAATTACACTTCCATCCTGCTGGGACCGGAAGTTTTTCATACGTCTTTGCGCCATTTCCAGATTCTTCCTCTCCATGAGGATCAAGCGGTGGCCATCATCGTTACCAGCACAGGGCAAGTCGAGAACAAGGTTGTTTCGATTCCGCAGGGCGTGTCCGTAACGGAACTGGAGCAAGTGGTAAATCTTCTGAACAAGAAGCTGGTCAATGTGCCTCTATATAAACTCAAGACTCGTTTGTATTCGGAAATTGCCGAGGAAATGCAGCGGCATATTTCACATTATGAGGATCTGATGAGTATGCTGGATATCGCTCTCAACAACGAACCGGATCACCGGGGGGTATATCTGAGCGGCACGACCCACATGCTGAACCAGCCGGAGTTCAAGGATGTTGATAAGGTAAGGGAAATATTCGAGCTTCTGGAGCAGACTCCCGCACTGATGAAACTCATGGCACCTGCTCCCGGGGAGCATGGTGTCCAAGTGAAGATCGGCACGGAGAATACGCATGAGGCCATTTCGAACTGCAGTTTGATCACTGCGACGTATTCGATCGACGGCAAAGCGCTTGGTTCGATCGGCATTCTCGGTCCTACAAGAATGGAATATGCACGGGTGATCGGCATCTTGAATGTGTTATCCCATGACCTGACGAAGCTGCTGTCACACTGGTACAAATAAAGGAGTGAGACAGATGAGCCAAGGACAACATAGCCAAGTGGACGGAGACGAGCGCTATTCCACGCTGCTGAACAACAGCAATGCCGTCCGCGCAGTTACGTCCGCCGTAGAAGGCACGCTTGGCCCCAAGGGGCTCGACGTCATGCTGGTTGGCCCGCGCGGCGAAGTGGTCATCACCAATGACGGAGTGACGATTCTGGACAAAATGGATGTCACCCATCCCGCCGCGCGCCTTCTGATTCAGGTGGCTCGGGCGCAGCAGGAGAAAATCGGCGACGGTACCACAACGGCAACCGTGCTTGCGGGCGCCCTCGTGCAGGAAGGGGTATCCCGCATCACGCGCGGGGTGCCCGCTTCCAAGGTGGTTGAGGGCCTGCGCCAGGGAATCGAGAAGTCGATGCAGCTCTTGTCGAAGCGTGTCCGGCTGATCGGCGGATTGGATGATCCGCTGCTGGAACGGACGGTGCATGTCGCCGGGCGTGAACGGAAGGACATCGTGGAGCTGGTTATGCAAGCCGCGCGCAAAGCCGGAATCGACCGTCTGCAAGATCCTTCCTACTCGCTCGCAGACAGTATAATTGCCCTGGAGAATGCCGAGAATGAAGTGTTCGAGGGGGTTCTGCTCCGGCAGCGGCCGATCTTCGCCAGGGAGTCCAAGTCATACGACGATGCCAGAGTGCTGGTGCTGTATGATTCCCTGGAGCCCGACGACATCGACGAAGAGGCGCTTACAACCGAAGCCGGATTTGCGCAGTATATGGATCTGCGAAAAGTGTTCGCGTCGGATTTGGACAGATTGTCCGAACTATCCGTAAAACTCATCCTCCTCGAAAAGGGCATTCATCCGGATGCGGAGCAGTTTTGCCTGGATCACGGGATGATGGTGGTACCGCGCGTATCGCGTGCGGATCTCCGCAAGGTAAGCGACATGACGGGAGCTACACCGATACGCCGCAAGGCGTTACATAAAGACTCGAAAGAGCTTGCGGCCCTTCTGGGTCATACCCCGCGCGTCGCTTATGATGAAGGCATCGAAAAAATCCGCCTGTCCTGCGGCAGCAAGGACCGCATTGTGACGGTGATCGTCGGGGCAAGCACTTCGGAAGTGGTAGGGGAGGCCGCTAGGATTGCGGGCGATGCCGCTTCGGCACTGCAGGCTGCCGTATCGGGCGGGGTGCTTCCAGGCGGCGGGACAAGCGAACTGGCCGTGTCTTATGAGCTGGAACGAATCCGGGAAGCCCAGAAAGGCATGGAAGCCTTCGGCATGGAGGCAGTTTCCGCCGCGCTGCGAAAGCCGATGTCGCAGATTCTTCTGAACGCCGGTTATAATCCGCTTGAGAAGATGGAGGAGGTCCGAGCCGCACAAATCCGAGCCGACTCCGACTGCATGGGCATTGACTGCGACAGTGGGCGGGTTGTCGACTATGAAGAGCTGGGCGTGCTGGATCCGGCCCCGGTCAAACTTCACGGCCTGCGGGCAGCCGGCGAGGTTGCGGCTGCCGTGCTGCGGATTCATCATGTGATCAAGATGAAGGAAATAGGCGAATAACGCTATGATAGATGAGTTATAGACCGTCTGGTTTAGAATATGAAGGAGGTGAAGGCGTCTTGAATAATGAGCACAAGGATGCCGTTCAAGATACAGTTACAGAAGAAACGATCGATGAAACTTTGGAAAACACGCCAAACACGGATGAGAGCGGGTCTTCGGAGGAGGCCGTGAATCCCGAGCAGGAGATTCCCGTAACGGAATCGGCTGATGAAGCCGCAGGTTCGGCCGAGCTTGAGAAGCTTCAGGCCGAGCTGCAGGAGCAGCAGCAGCGTACCCTGCGGGTACAGGCGGATTTCGATAATTTCCGCCGCCGCACGCAGAAGGAAAAAGAGGATCTGGGCAAATATGCTTCCTCCAAGCTGATTACGGAGCTTCTGCCCGTCATCGACAACTTTGAGCGTGCCCTCCAGGCATCCGAGGAGAACCCGGAATTTGAATCCTTCTCCAAGGGCGTCAGCATGATCTTCCGTCAATTGGAATCCGTTCTTGCTACCGAAGGCTTGAGCGCAATGAAGAGTGTGGGCGAGCCGTTCAATCCGGAGTACCACCAAGCGATCATGCAGGTGGAGAGCGATGAGTACGAGGAAGGCATCGTGGTTGAGGAAGTGCAGAAAGGGTACATGTTAAAAGATAAAGTATTGAGACCTGCCATGGTTAAAGTGAGCATGTAAACGACTTTCGATAGTCGTTTATCATATAAAAATGATGAATGTCATGCGGGGATTCGCATGAATGAATAAGGAGGAAAATTTTACATGAGCAAAGTTATTGGTATCGACTTAGGAACAACCAACTCCTGCGTAGCCGTCATGGAGGGTGGGGAAGCGGTAGTTATCCCGAATCCGGAGGGTGCCCGCACAACCCCGTCGGTTGTCGGATTTAAGAAAGACGGCGAGCGCATCGTTGGGGATACGGCCAAACGCCAAGCGATCACCAACCCGGATCGCACCATCATTTCCATTAAGCGCCATATGGGCACGAATCACAAAGAATCCATCGACGGCAAAGACTACACGCCGCAAGAAATTTCCGCCATCATTCTGCAGAAGCTGAAATCCGATGCGGAAGCATACCTGGGCCAGCCTGTAACCCAAGCGGTTATTACGGTTCCCGCATACTTTAATGACAGCCAGCGTCAGGCGACCAAGGATGCCGGCAAAATCGCAGGTCTTGAAGTTCTGCGTATCGTCAACGAGCCGACGGCTGCGGCATTGGCTTACGGCATGGAGAAATCCGAAGACCAAACCATCCTGGTATATGACCTTGGCGGCGGTACATTCGATGTTTCCATTCTGGAACTGGGCGACGGCTTCTTCGAAGTAAAAGCGACCAGCGGGGACAACCAACTGGGCGGCGACGACTTCGACCAAGTGATCATCGACTATCTGGTAGCCGAATTCAAGAAAGAGCAAGGCATCGATCTGAGCAAAGACAAAGCAGCCGTTCAACGTCTGAAAGACGCAGCGGAAAAAGCGAAAAAGGAATTGTCCGGCGTACTGACAACAACAATCTCGCTGCCGTTTATCACGGTTGCAGACGGCGTTCCTCAGCACCTTGAGATCAACCTGACTCGCGCTAAATTCGAAGAATTGTCCGCTTCCCTTGTAGAGCGCACGCTTGGACCGACTCGTCAAGCGCTCAGCGATGCAGGTTTGACAGCGAACGATATTCATAAAATCGTCCTTGTCGGCGGTTCCACTCGTATTCCTGCCGTACAGGAAGCGATCAAAAAATTGACGGGCAAAGAGCCTCATAAAGGCGTTAACCCGGACGAAGTGGTTGCGCTTGGAGCAGCGGTTCAAGCCGGCGTATTGACTGGTGACGTTAAAGACGTCGTATTGCTCGACGTGACCCCGCTGTCCCTCGGTATCGAAACCGCAGGCGGCGTATTCACCAAAATGATCGACCGCAACACGACGATTCCTACAAGCAAATCCCAAGTGTTCTCCACTTATGCGGATAACCAGCCGAGCGTGGAAATTCACGTGCTGCAAGGCGAGCGCGAAATGGCAGCCGGCAACAAAACGCTTGGACGCTTCATGCTCGGAGACATTCCTCCTGCACCGCGCGGCGTTCCGCAAATCGAAGTTACCTTCGATATCGATGCCAACGGGATCGTAAACGTGTCGGCAACGGATAAAGGCACCGGCAAGAGCCAGAAGATCACCATCACGTCCTCCAGCGGCCTGAGCGACGCTGAAGTTGAACAAATGATGAAAGACGCTGAGCTTCATGCCGAAGAAGACCGTAAACGCAAAGAGCTGGTGGAGGCTCGCAACAATGCCGACCAACTCGTGTACACGACCGAGAAAACACTCAAGGACCTGGGCGACAAAGTCGATGCTTCCGAAGTGGAAAAAGCAAACGAAGCGAAAGACAAAGTGAAGAAGGCGCTTGAATCCGATAACCTGGAAGAGATTAACGCTTCGGTAGAGGAGCTTACTCAAATCGTACAGCAGCTGTCCGTGAAGCTGTATGAGCAAGCGGCACAAGAACAACAAGGTGCTGAAGGTGCCGAGTCCGGCGCTCCTAAGAAAGACAACGTCGTGGATGCAGATTACGAGGTTGTTGACGAAGATAAAAACAAAGGTTAATCTGAATAGATTGTATGGGAAGGTCAAAGCTGCGCATCTTCGCACTTTGGCTTTCCTTATGTAAAGAGTAATAAAGAGATTGGGGTGAAACCGTGGCTGATAAGCGTGATTATTATGAGGTGCTCGGTGTCGGCAAGGATGCATCGGACGATGAGATCAAGAAGGCGTACCGCAAAATGGCCCGCCAGTATCATCCGGACGTGAACAAAGCGGCGGACGCGGAAGCCAAATTCAAGGAAGTGAAAGAGGCTTACGATGTATTGAGCGATGGTCAGAAGCGTGCGCGTTATGACCAGTACGGTCATATAGATCCGAACCAAGGCATGGGCGGAGGCGGTTTCTCCGGTGATTTCGGCGGTTTTGGAGATATATTCGATATGTTCTTTGGCGGCAATGGACGCCGTGATCCGAACGCGCCTCAGCGGGGGAACGATCTGCAATACACGATGACGGTTGAATTCAAGGAAGCCGTATTCGGCAAGGAAACGGACATTACCATTCCGAGAACGGAGACATGCGATACATGTCACGGCTCAGGAGCGAAGCCGGGCACGCAGCCGCATACCTGCTCGGTGTGTAACGGAAGCGGGCAGCAGGAGGTCGTGCAAAATACGCCGTTTGGACGTATGGTGAACCGCCGCGCCTGCTCGAACTGTAACGGAACCGGGAAGATCATCAAAGACCGCTGCTCGACTTGTAACGGCAACGGCAAGGTGAAGAAACAGCGCAAGATTCATGTTCGTGTGCCTGCAGGCGTGGATGACGGAGCTCAGCTGCGCATGACGGGCGAAGGCGAAGGCGGATTCCGCGGCGGTCCGGCCGGCGACCTGTATATCGTAATCCGCGTGAAGCCGCATGACTTCTTTGAACGCGAAGGGGACGACATTTATTGCGAAGTGCCGCTTACCTTTGCCCAAGCCGCGCTTGGCGACGAGATCGAGATTCCGACGCTCACCGAGAAAGTGAAGCTGAAGATTCCGGCCGGCACGCAGACGGGGACGTTCTTCCGCTTGAAAGGCAAAGGGGTGCCACGGCTGCGCGGCATGGGACAGGGTGACCAGCATGTCAAGGTTGTGGTCATTACGCCTAGCAAGCTCAGCGATGAACAGAAAGAGCTGCTTCGTCAATTCGCTTCGCTTGATGGCGAACAGACCCATGAACAGGAACAGTCTTTTTTTGACCGTGTAAAAAAAGCTTTCCGCGGAGATTAATTCACGATAGGGGTAATTCCCTCATAGCATAGCAAAATAACAAAAAGCAGCAGGCTCTAAAGGTTTCCCTACCTTTGGCCTGCTGCTTTTTGGTTTGTGGCAGAAGAAGCAGCAGGGATGTCCCGCTGCTTAACAGGTTCGTATCGCTCAAGAATAAAAGGTTTGACAATGAAGCAACCTAGGATAGTTCCATCTCGGAAGATGCAATCTTGAATAGGAAATGCAGGTGAATGAAGTGGCAGAGAAAAACATTTTGGCCTATTTCAAAAGTCCGGAAGAAGCCCGGCATGCGGCCCGCAAATTGCAGTCGCTGCGCGTTGCCGATATGTCCATCGACCGTTTTAGCGCCGATCCCGGCGGGGAGCTCAACAATCCGATGAATCCATTGACAGGCAACATCGCAAGCTTAACAACGATGACCTTAAATGCGGATATTTCAGGGCCGGGGGCCGGAATTCTCGGAGCTGCGGACCCATCGGCCAGCGGGATGAGCACCGGCGGCGAGGATGGAACCGAAGGCCGGGATATTTTGCTGACGGTTGTGCTGGACGAAAACGTCTTCCCGCAAGCCATGCGGTTAATCGAAGAATCCGGCGGCATGATTTAAGGTTCCAGTCACCGCTCTGAGTGTTGATATCGGAAAGGAGAATAACACCCATGATGAGACGCGTAAAAAAAGGGAAGATCTCGAGCAAAACCGAGAAGATGATTGCGCTGCAGTCCGCCAAGGCGGAGGATGTTGAGTTTTCGGCGATGGAAGCCGATCACGATGATGTGGAAGCGCTGCGCCGAAGCGAGGCAGCGGATGAACGCCAATTGAAGATAATTTTGGATGAAACCAGCAAAAATGTAGATTAATCGCTACCGATGTGGAATGTGGAAAAGCCCGCTTGCCTTCTTTTAATGGAGGTGCAGCAGGGCTTTTTTGAGTTTGATGAATGTCTTTGAAAAGTTATCATGGTATTTTAGTGCAAACTTTGTATCCGGGGTCCTCAATATAGTACAATGATACTTACGTATGAATGAGGAGGAACAATTGCACATGTTATGGCGTGAATTAACGATACATACCACGGAGGAAGCCGTGGAGATGATTACGAATTTCCTGCATGAAGCGGGAGCCGGAGGCGTTTCGATCGAGGAGTCCGGTACTACGAACAAAAAGCGGGACACCTCTCTGGGACAGTGGTTTGACGAGATCGTTCCGTTTAACGATATTCCTGAAGGCCAGGCCGTCATCAAAGGTTACTTCGACGAAACGGTGACGCTGGAAGCGATCCTCGATGAAATAACGCCGCGCGTCAACGAGCTGAAGGAATTCGGTATCGAAACCGGCGAAGTTCAGTATGATATGAAGACGGTGGACGAGAATGATTGGGCTACGGCCTGGAAGCAGTATTTCAAACCGATCCGCGTTTCCGACAGGCTGACCATCAAACCGACGTGGGAAGAGTACACCCCGGAATCCGAGCACGAGTCCATCATCGAGCTGGACCCGGGCATGGCCTTCGGCACAGGAACGCATCCGACGACTTCGTTATGCTTGCGTACATTGGAGATGGTGATCAAGGGCGGAGAGGAAGTCATCGATGTCGGGACTGGCTCAGGCATTCTCTCCATCGGCGCAGCGCATCTGGGCGCTTCACGAATTCTGGCTCTCGACCTGGATCCGGTCGCGGTATCCAGCGCGACGGAGAACACCCGCCTGAACGGCCTGGAAGACCGGATTACGGTAAAGGAGAGCGATCTGCTCTCCGTACTCACGGATTCGTCCGATGACTCGGATCTAGGCGTGAGACTGCCGGTACAAATCGTGGTGGCCAACATCTTGGCCGAGGTTATTCTGCTGTTCGTGGACGACGTATACCAGGCTCTTCAGCCGGGAGGCGCTTATATCGCTTCGGGCATTTACAAGAACAAGGAAGAGATCGTGGAGAAGGCTTTGATTGCTTCCGGTTTTGAAATTGCGGATATTTGCCGCGAGGATGATTGGGTTGCATTCGTGGCGAGGAAGAACTGATTATGGATTTTTTGGACCAACTGCTATTTTACCCGTTGGAGCAGCTTCCTTTTTACTTGATTGCTTTAATTATTGCATTTACCGTGCATGAGTTCTCGCATGCCTATTTTGCCAATAAATTCGGAGACCCGACGGCCAAGCTGCTGGGCAGGGTCACGCTCAATCCGGCGGTGCATTTCGATTTTCTGGGGATTCTTCTCCTGCTGATTGCAGGTTTTGGCTGGGCACGCCCCGTACCGGTCAACCGGGAGAACTTCAGCAACCCGCGCCGCATGAGCATCATCGTGGCGGCGGTCGGTCCGCTGAGCAACCTTCTGCTGGGGATACTGGGGGCGCTCATTTATGCCGTTCTGTATCAAACAGGAGTGATTCCTCCTGTCGGATTAACCAAGACGGATCAAGCGGTGCATTTGTTCTTTAATATCTTTATATTGCTCAATTTCTTTCTATGCCTGTTCAATCTGGTTCCATTGCCTCCGCTCGACGGCTACCGGATTCTAGAGAATGCGCTGCCGCCGCGTCTTAGCGCGAGGATTCAGAAGTTTGAGCAATGGTCGATCCTTTTCTTCCTGTTGATCATACTGTTGCCTGTGTTCCAGGATTATACGATCAACCCCCTGTACGATGCGGCACATGCGCTGTCTTCCAAATTTTTGGACATGTTCATTATGATGACCGGCGGTTACCGGCTCTGATTTACTCTGGTCAGTTTGCGCGAAAAGTTGTATGATGGGGTTTGGCGATTTTTGAGTTAGGTGAGGATAGAGATGCAGCGATATTTTGTGGCTCCCGCGCAATTCGAGGGAGATCGTGTTGAGATTACGGGCGACGATGCCCGTCATATTGCCAAGGTCATGCGTGGCAGGCTTGGCGATAAATTGATCGTGAGCGACGGGGTATCCCGCGAGGCCTTGATGGAGATTGAACGCATCGATGCAGGCAGCGTGCTTGCCGTCGTGATTGAACCCATGGAGATGTCGCAGGAACCGCGTCTGCAAGTGAGCATTGCCCAGAGTTTGCCGAAAGGCGACAAGATGGAGACCGTCATCCAAAAGTGCACCGAGATCGGCGCGGTGTCCTTTGTTCCCTTCCTGTCGGAAAGAACGATCGTTCAATACGATGCCAAAAAGGAAGGAAAGCGGCTGGAGCGCTGGCGCAAAATCGCGAAGGAGGCGGCTGAACAGGCGCATCGCAACCGGATTCCGTCGGTTGAACAGCCTCTGACGTGGAAAAATCTGCTTGCAGCGTTTTCCGGCTATGATGCCGTATATTTTTGTTATGAAAAAGAGCAGGGGTCCCAGCTGAGGGACGTGATGAAGCCTTTTGCAGAGCAGGCGCTGCGTGAATCGGCCAAGCCTGCCAGCTTGCTGCTGGTCGTTGGGCCCGAGGGCGGCTTTACGGAAGAGGAATGCCGAGCGGCCGAAGCTGCGGGAGCCGTAGCCGTGGGACTCGGAAGGCGGATCCTTCGCTGCGAAACCGCCGGCATGACGGCGCTGGCCTGCGCACTATACGAATCTGGAGAAATGGGGGGCGTTTGAACATGCCATCCGTAGCGTTTTATACGTTGGGTTGCAAAGTCAATTTTTACGATACCGAGGCCATCTGGCAATACTTCAAGAATGAAGGCTACGACCAGGTGGACTTCGAACAAACCGCAGATGTTTATTTGATTAACACCTGCCACGTTACCAACACAGGGGATAAGAAGAGCCGCCAGATGATCCGGCGCGCGGTTCGCCGAAATCCCGAGGCGATCGTGGCCGTAACGGGCTGTTATGCCCAAACCTCGCCAGCGGAAATTCTGGATATTCCGGGCGTGGATCTCGTCATCGGGAACCAGGATCGCGAGAAAATCATGGACTTCATTCATGACATCGAAAAGACGCGCCAGCCGATTAACGCCGTGCGTAATATCATGAAAACCCGGGTATTCGAGGAAATGGACGTACCGGATTTCGCAGAACGTACTCGCGCATTTCTGAAAATTCAGGACGGATGCAACAACTTCTGCACGTTCTGCATCATCCCTTGGTCCCGCGGTTTGTCGCGAAGCCGTGATCCGAAGAGCATCATCAAGCAGGCGCATCAGCTGGTCGGAGCGGGCTATAAGGAAATCGTGCTGACCGGTATCCACACCGGCGGATATGGGGATGATCTCGAGGATTACAGATTGTCCGATTTGCTGTGGGACCTTGACCGGGTTGACGGTTTGGAACGGATCCGCATCAGCTCCATTGAAGCAAGCCAGATCGATGAGAAGATGCTGGACGTGCTGAACCGATCCAGTAAAATGTGCCGCCATCTTCACATTCCGCTCCAAGCGGGGGATGATACGGTACTGAAACGGATGCGCCGTAAATATACGACGGAAGAATTCTATAACAAGATGGGCCTGATTCGTCAAGCGATGCCCGATGTGGGCATTACGACGGACGTCATCGTCGGCTTCCCTGGCGAAACGGATGAGATGTTCCGGAACGGATATGACCTGATGAAGGCAATTCAATTCTCGGAAATGCATGTATTCCCGTATTCGAAGCGTACCGGCACGCCGGCGGCACGAATGGAGGATCAGGTGGACGAGGAAGTGAAGAATGCGCGTGTGCACGATCTGATCGACTTGTCGGAGCAGCTTCAGCTTGCTTATGCCGAGCGTTTCGTGGGCCAGATTCTGGACGTGATACCGGAGCGCGAATACAAGGGTGCTCCGAAAGGCGGAAAAATGCAGGGTTACAGCGACAACTACCTGCAGCTTGTATTCAACGGATCGCCTGATCTCGAAGGCAAGCTGTGCCGCGTAAAAGTAACCAAAGCCGGTGTAAATGAATGCGAGGGCGAACTCCTGAGCGTCATGGATCATGGATTAAAGGCAGCTGCCCAGTAATATTCCATAGCGGCCATACCAGACAAGGATTTCATTTCCTGGCTACCGGAAGTGGAGTCCTTGTTGTACATGAAGGAGGAACAGGACATGGCATATACACAAATTTCCGCGGGCGGCGTTGTATACCGTTATCATGAAGGGGCGCTTCAGATCCAGCTCATCTTGGACCGTTATGGAAAAACCTCGCTTCCCAAAGGCAAGATGGAAGCCGGTGAAACCGTCGAGCAGACGGCTCTCCGAGAAATACGCGAGGAGACAGGTATTGTCGGATCCATCACTTCTCCAGTGGACATTATTGCATATAAATACCATCATCCCGAATTCGGCCAGGTCGACAAGGAAGTTCACTACTACCTGGTTAAGGCAGTAGGAGGCATCCTAAAACCCCAAATCGAGGAAATCAACGGGGTGGACTGGTTCGAGCCTCTTGCCGCATGGAGGAAGCAGCGGAGCAACGGGTATAATAACAACGATATCATCCTGCGCAAAGCGCTGATGCTGCTTGAAGTCGCTATTCCGGCGGATGAAGATATGAAATTTTAGGACGGCAATCGCTTGTTCCAGAAAGGCAGATAGCATAGAGGAAGCGCGATCAGCGAGCATACGATGTTAAACAGGGTTTGCGCATGGGCGATTTGCCCGGCCGGATCTGCGGCTAACCAGCCGGATACGGCGGTTAACCCCGCTGTGAACGGAATGAAGAGCAGGACTCCGCCGATATTAAGCCCCAAATGGGACCAAGCCACGAATCGTCCGGCGCGGCTGCTGCCAATCGCTGCGATGAGCGCCGTCACGCAGGTGCCGACATTGGAGCCCAGCACGATCGCGACGCCGATCTCGGGAGGCAGCGCTCCGCTGGCGGCGAGCCCCATAGCCATGGCGATGACGGCGGCGCTGCTGTGCATCAAAGCCGTCAGGATCGCACCGGCTGCAATGCCCCAGAGGACGCTTTGCGAGGCGTGGTCAAGGAACCATTGGAACAACCCGAGGCTTTGAAGGGTCGGCCCAATGGATTGCATGATTTGTATCGCGAGCAGCACCAGCGAAAATCCGGCGACAGCAAGGCATAAAAATTGGCTGCGGATCAACTGGTTTTTTAACTTGTCGTGACTCGCAGGTACGCGCTCGCTGACCAGAACGGCTCCGACCCACAGCATCAGGGAGAGGACAAGCAGAGGCATGGCGGCTTGTCCGATCTGCAGGCTGATGAGTTCGGTGGTTACCGTCGTGCCGATGTTCGTGCCGAGAATAACACCCAAGGTACCGGACAGGCTTAACAATCCGGCATTGGCAAAGCCTATCGCCAGCACGGTTACGGCGGTGCTGCTCTGCAGCAGGGCCGTGACCGCCGTGCTGGCAATCATGCCTTTCAGGGGCGTGGATGTCGCTTTGTGGAGCCATTTATGCAAGAGCGGTCCGGCCCAGCGCTGAAGGGCGACCTCCATGACCTTCATGCCGAACAGAAACAGGACAAGACCATAACAGACGGGAAACCAGAGCGTGGATAGCATGATGTTCTCCTTTTTGTAAAATAAGGTGGGAGCGGAGTTTCCAGCAAAGCCGAAAGTCATCGGTCATCGCAAGAAAACGATCTCTTCACGCGGTCGGGTAACTGTGAAAGCACGTCGGTCGATGTTTTTCTTAATTACGTATATGACCCTTGGCGGACATGCATGCCTATTGCAATAAACCAGGGGATTACTTTAAGGAGTGAAATACAGTGCCATCGGTTATTTTGGAGCGCAGTCGAAAAAAGAGACTGGAGCAGGGGCACCCTTGGGTGTATAAAAGCGAGATTGCTTCTGTCGAGGGCGAGCCCGAGCCGGGCGATATCGTATCGGTGTTCAATCACCAAGGCCGTTTTCTTGCCTCCGGGTATTACAATCCGCAATCGCAAATCACCGTGCGCACCGTTTCGTATGAACCGGTCGAGGCGATGGACAAGGCTTTTTTCGCCGCCAGATTTCAGGAATGCCTGAAACACCGGGAGCGGTTTATCGGAGACGAGAACGCCTACCGGCTGGTATACGGCGAGGCTGATTTTCTGCCGGGGCTGATCGTGGACCGTTTTGCCGACGTGCTGGTCGTGCAGCTACTGACGCTGGGCATGGACCGATGCCGTGCGGACATCGTGGACGCGCTTGTCGAAGTGGTACAGCCGAGAGGAATTTACGAGCGCAGCGACGTTTCCATCCGGGAACTGGAAGGGCTGGAACAGCGCAAGGGAACTCTTTACGGGGAGTGTCCCCGCCACGTCGTCGTGACGGAGAACGGCTTGAAGATCAAAGTGGATATCGAAGAGGGTCAGAAGACCGGATATTTCTTTGATCAGCGGGAGAATCGGGCATCCATCAAACCGTTAATGACCGGTTGGGGAAGCCGCAGCGGGATTACGCTTCAGGCCGTGGAGCGGGACGGTGAGAAGAAAACCCTGCCGGTAAACAAAAGCGGAAAAGAAGTTATGTTCCCGTATTGGGACGGCGCAACGGTGCTGGAATGCTTTTCGCATACGGGCAGCTTCACACTGCATGCATGCAAATACGGCGCCAAGAAAGTCACCTGCCTGGACATATCGGAGCATGCCATCGAAAGTGCCAAAGAGAACGTGGAATTGAACGGATTCCAGGATCGCGTGGAATTTGTGGTGGATGACGCCTTCCAATATTTGCGCAGCCAGGTAAAGGGTTTGGAAGAGCGCGAGCAGCGTGCCCAAGGGGACCCAAAAGTGGATACCTCGAAACCGTTGACCGCGGGCGGGGGGCGATCCTGGGACGTGGTCATTCTGGACCCGCCGGCGTTTGCCAAAACCAGGTCGGCCGTCAAGGGAGCTTGCCGCGGGTACAAGGACATCAACCTTCACGGCATGAAGCTGGTCAACGAGGGCGGATATCTGGTTACGGCAAGCTGCTCGTACCATATGCGGCCGGATTTGTTCCTGGAGACGATCCAGGATGCGGCGAAGGATGCCGGCAAAATTCTGAGATTGGTGGAATGGCGTGCGGCCGGCAAGGACCATCCGCAAATTCTTGGGGTCGACGAGGGACATTATTTGAAATTCGCCGTCTTTGAAGTGCGCAGCAAATCAAAACTGTAGACATCCCGGTTTGGCGGTTCATGTAGAGGATCTTGCAATGGTGGATAACCACGATGGCAGGGTCCTTTTTCATATGTCCGAAATCGTTGGGAATGGGAATTAAATCCAAACGTATGTTCCACCAATCAGGACTTATGTTATACTAGTAATCAGCATCTTTTTTGATAGAGTCGAACCATCACGCAAGATTTGACATACATTTTTGATCTTGAACTGCTAGATTCAAAGGGCATGATTTCACCGGATCAGCAGCTGGTTTTGAAGGTGAAAGAGTCTCTTTCGGCAAGATGTAAAGGAGGCATAGCATGAGCGTTCAATTTGTTATCGGCAGGTCGGGCAGCGGCAAGAGCACGTCGATCCGCCAAGAGATGATCGAACGGTTGGAGCATAATCCCAAGGGGGATCCGATGATCCTGATCGTTCCGGAGCAAGGGTCCTATGAAGCGGAGCACGCGCTCGTCAATGCGGGAGGCATTCGCGGAATGATGCGCGCACAGGTGCTTAGCTTCCGCCGTCTGGCTTACCGCGTCATGCAGGAAACCGGCGGAGCCGCGAAAGTGGCGATCAGCGAGGAAGGCAAGCGGATGCTGCTGTATAAAATTCTGCGGAGGCGCAAGGAAGAGCTCCACATGTTCGGCGCCTCGGGAGAGCAGCATGGCTTTGTCGGCAAGCTGAGCGAGTTGTACACGGAAATGAAGCGCTATTGCATTGACGCCTCATGCGTGGAGGAGCAGCTGGGACAGATGGTATCGGGCTCTGGGAATTCACCGATGCTGCGGCGGAAGCTGGAGGACATCGTAACGGTCTTTCGCGATTTCGAGCTTGAAATTTCACGGTTTTACATGGATGAGGAAGACACGCTGGTCTCATTGGCTGAGGGTGTGGCCGAATCGGAATATATCAAGCGTGCCGACATCTGGATCGACGGCTTCCACGGCTTTACGCCGCAGGAGTACCGGGTGCTGCGGGAGATCATCGCACATGCCAAGCGAGTGACGATCGCGCTGACGCTGGACAAGTCTTACCGGAACGGGACGGTTCCGCATGAGCTGGATCTCTTTCATCCTACTGCGGTGACGTACATAAAGCTCAAAGGGATTATCGATGAGATCGGGCTGGAGGCGGAGCACCGCATTCTTCATCCCGATGTTCTGCCGCGGTTTCAGGCATCTCCCATGCTTGCCCATCTCGAGCGCGGTTATGATCGGAAGAGACGCTGGGTGGAACCGGATGAAGGCCCGGACACAGCGAGCAGTCCAAACCGCGGGTGGAAAGGTCTGCTTTTACACGCTGCCAGCCATCGCCGGGCCGAAATCGAAGGAGCTCTGCGCGAAATGCTGCGGCTGGCACAGGAGGAAGGGGCAAGATACCGCGAAATGGCTGTTTTTGTCCGGAATATGGGGGACTATGAGCATCTGATGGGTCCTTTGTTCAGGGAATACGGCGTTCCTTATTTTCTCGATCAGAAGCGGAGCGAGCTTCACCATCCGCTGGTCGAGTTCGTACGCTCTGCGCTTGATGTCATCGGACGCCGGTGGCGTTATGAGGACGTATTCCGCTGCGTGAAGACGGATCTGCTGCTGCCGCTGGACGGTTCGCTTACCCGTGAGGACATGGACCATCTGGAGAACCATGTGCTGGCCTCCGGAATCCAGGGCACGCGCTGGACGGACGGCCGTCCCTGGAAGGGAGTTCCAAGCCTTTCTTTAGAAGAAGGGGAAAGCGAGATCCGCAATCAGGACGGCATGGCGGCGATCGAGTACGCCAGGAAGGTGATAACGGAACCGCTGCATGCGTTCGAGAAGCGGATGAAAAAGGCTGCGAGCGCGATGGATCAGAGCACCGCTGTCTATCGGCTGCTGGAGGAGTGCGCTGTGCCGGAGAAGCTGGAGCTGTTAAGCCGGGCTGCACTGGATGCCGGGCGTCCTGAGGAAGCCCGGGAACATCGCCAGGTATGGGGGGCCGTGCTCGGCCTGCTCGACCAAATCGTCGAGATGATGGGCGCGGAGAAGCTAAGCACCGAATTGTTTACCGGCGTGCTGGGTACGGGACTTACGGAAATGAAAATGGCTCTTGTGCCTCCGTCTCTGGACCAGGTGCTCATCGGCAGCATGGACCGGACGCGGACGGGCGGGGTGAAATATGCTTTCCTTCTCGGCATTAACGACGGCGTGCTCCCGGCCCAGTTCCAGGATGACGGCATCCTGACGGAGCCGGAACGGGTTCAGCTTGAAGACCGCGGGCTGGAGCTTGCCCCGAGCATATCCCGAAGACTGCTGGATGAACGGTTTCTGATCTATAATGCGCTGACTTCGGCCAGCAAACAGCTGTGGGTCAGCTACCCTGCAGCGGATGATGAAGGCAAGCCGTTACTGCCATCCGAGGTGGTGCGGCATCTGAAGCTGATGTTCCAGCTGGAAGAGGAGCCTTTGTTTCCAAGACCGCATGCCGGGCAATCGGCCCTTGAGCAGGAGGGTTATGCGGTCCGTCCGGACAAGACGCTTGCTTATTTAGCGGGCCGGCTTCGCGACTGGAGGAATGGGGAGGAGATCCCGGATTTGTGGTGGCATGTTTACAACTGGTATGCGGAGCAGCCGGGTTTGCGGCCCCGCCTCACGACCATGCTCTCCTCCTTGTCTTACCGGAATGAAGCCAGGCCGCTCAAGCTGGAAACCAGCAGACAGTTGTACGGAACGAAGCTGCGGACAAGCGTATCCCGGATGGAGCGCTTTGTTGCCTGCCCGTTTTCCCATTTTGCCTCCCATGGGTTGAAGCTGAGAGAGCGGCAGCTGTACAGGCTTCAGGCTCCCGACATCGGACAGCTGTTTCATGCTGCCTTGAGCAGCATGGCCGTCAAGTTCCAGTCGCAGCATCGAAGCTGGGGAGACCTGACCGCCGAGGAATGCCTGCGCGAAGCGGAAGCGACCGTGGATCGGCTCGCACCCATGCTGCAGGGTGAAATCCTGCTCAGCTCCAAGCGGTACGGCTATATTTCGCGAAAGCTTAAAAACATCGTGGGCAGAGCGTCGGTCATATTGGGAGAGCAGGCGAGGCGCGGCAAATTCGAGCCGATCGGCCTTGAACTTGATTTCGGTCCCGGAAAGCCGCTGCCGCCCCTGGCGTTCGAATTGCCGAACGGGACCAAGATGGAGATTGTCGGGCGCATAGACCGGGTCGACATGGCTCGAGGCGAGCATGGCATCATGCTTCGAGTCATTGATTATAAATCGAGCCAGAAGGATCTGCGGCTGCATGAGGTCTATTACGGCCTATCCCTGCAGATGCTGACCTATCTGGACGTGCTGCTGACGTTTGCGGAGGAATGGCTGGGCGAGCAGGCCCTGCCTGCGGGAACCTTGTACTTTCATGTGCATGATCCGGTATTGCAGTCCGCCAACGGCATGACGCCGGAGCAGGCGGCGGAGGAGCTGCTCAAGCGCTACAAAATGAAAGGCCTGCTCCTGGCAGACCTCGAAGCGGTGTCCCTCATGGATTCGTTCCTTGAAAAAGGGCACTCTGCCATCCTGCCCGTCGCCGTCAAAACGGACGGCAGCTTCTACAGCAGCGCGGCCGTGGCAACGCCTGACCAGTGGGAGACCCTGTTGTCCGCCGTGCGGGAGAACATGCTGAACATCGGCTCCCGCATCACAGGGGGCGATGTCGCGATTAAACCGTACCGGATACAGCAGGAGACCGCCTGCACGTTCTGTTCTTTCCGGCCCGTATGTCAGTTCGACGACGCGATTGAGGGCAGCGAATACCAGCTGCTGGGCAAACCGGGCAAAGATCAGGTGTGGGATATGCTTGGACATCCGAAGGGAGGAGAGAGCCGGTGAGAGAGATGATAGCAAAACCCGAGGGAAGCATGTGGAGCGACGACCAGTGGAAAGCCATTGCGCTGTCGGGCGACGATATGCTGGTTGCAGCTGCGGCAGGTTCAGGGAAAACCGCCGTGCTGGTTGAACGGATCATTCGCAAAATCCTGGACGATGCCGCAGGGTTCAGCGTAGATCGGCTGCTTGTGGCTACCTTTACGAAAGCTGCCGCTGCCGAAATGCGGGGACGGATCCGGGAAGCGCTGGACCGTGAGCTGGACCGGGATCCGGACAATGAGCATATCCGGCGTCAGCTCGCTTTGCTTGGCAGAGCGTCGATTACAACGCTGCACTCCTTCTGCATGGAAGTCATTCGGCGATATTATCAGTTAATACCGCTGGATCCGGGATTCCGCATCCTGAACGAACATGAGGCGGATTTAATGCGGCAGGATATGCTGGAGGAGCTGTTCGAAGAGAAATACGGAGAGGCGGAGGGGGACCCGGAAAACCGGTTTCTGCGCTTGGCGGACTGGTTCAGCGGCGAGCGAACGGACGATGCGCTGTACCGTCTCGTGCAGCGTCTATACGATTTCTCCCGCAGCCATTCATGGCCGTCGCATTGGCTTAGGGAGACAGCCGCCGGCTTTCAGGTGGCCGATACGGAAGCCCTCGGTAACACGCCATGGGTCCAGAGCATCTTGGCTGATGCACGCCTGGCTTTGAACGGAGCGGCAGGGCTGCTGCAGCAAGCCAAGGCCATTGCCATGCAGCCGGGAGGGCCAACACCGTATGCGGACAATCTCGATGAGGACTTGCGACTGGTGGCTTCCCTGCTGGAGGCCATCGATACTTCGCCGTGGGAATCGTTGTACGGCATTTTCCGCGAGGCGTCTTTCGGCAAGCTCAAATCCGTTCGGAAGGATGAGGTGCTGCCGGAGCTGCAGGAGCAGGTCAAGGAACTGCGCGACAACGTGAAGAAAATCGTAAATGAGCTGAAAAATGCATTGTTCGGCCGTCCGGCATCGGAGTTTTTGCGGGAGCTTCACACGGCAGCGCCGCTGATGATGGAGCTGGCCGAGACGGTGATCGCGTTTGGCGAGCGATACCGGGAGGCCAAGGCGGCAAAAGGCATGGTCGACTTTAACGACCTTGAGCATTACTGCCTCCATATCCTTCGCCATCCCGATTCCGTGCCGGGCCATATGATGCCTTCCGATGCGGCGATGGAATACCGCGAGCAGTTTGATGAAGTGCTGCTGGACGAATATCAAGATACAAACAGCGTGCAGGAAGACATCGTACGATTGATTTCCCGGGAGATGCCGGGCAACCGGTTTATGGTCGGCGACGTGAAGCAGAGTATTTATCGGTTCCGTCTGGCGGAACCGGGACTGTTTCTCGATAAGTACAAGACGTTTTCTTCCGGGACAGGCACGTCCCAAACAGGCATCCGAATTGATCTGGCCCGTAATTTCCGCAGCCGGATGGAAGTGGTGGACGCCGTCAATTTGCTGTTCCGGCAGATCATGAACGAATCGGTAGCCGAGATTGCCTATGATGAACGGGCCGAGCTTGTATGCGGAGCTTCTTTTCCGGAACAGGAAACGAACGGAGGCGCGAATCCCTACATGCCCGAAATGCTGCTGATCGACCGTGCCGGAAAAGGTCCGGAGGAGCAGTCCGATGAATCGGCTTCCGAAGAGGACGGGGTTCTGCTTGAGGCCGAGGCGCTCGAAATGGAAACCGCCCAGCTGGAAGCCCGCGCCATCGCCCGCAAAATCCGCGAAATGACAGGCGAAAGCGGAAAGCCGCTCATGGTTTACGATAAAGGGTTGAAAACGATGCGGCCCGCCGGGTATGGAGACATGGTCATTTTGCTGCGCTCCGCCATGGTCTGGGCACCGTTAATGATCGAGGAGTTAAGGCAGGAGGGAATACCGGCATTCGGCGAGCAGAACAAGGGATACTTTCAGGCTACGGAAGTGGAGATCATTTTATCGCTGCTGCAGGTGATCGATAATCCGCGGCAGGACATTCCTTTGGCTTCGGTATTGCGCTCGCCCCTTCTTGGATTATCCGAGGAAGAGATGGCACAGGTGCGCCTGTGCGCGAAAGGGACTTATTACGATGCGCTGAAGGCGGCGGTCTCGGTAAGCGTCGCGCCGCCGGTCATGGATCCGGCACGCCCTATGGGCTTCGTCGACGGAAAATGGACGCCGGGCGCAGGACTGGAAAGCCTGGCCGAAGCCGCCGCCGGTCATGAACTCGTAGCAGGCAGCCATCTTTCGGATGCCCCGCTGACTTCGGAGGTCCATGCTATCGAAATATCGGCGGAGCTGGGCGCCAAACTTGGATTGTTTATGGATCGGCTGCAGCGCTGGCGGCAGGAAGCGCGTCAGGGAAGCCTGAGCGATCTGATCTGGGGGATCTACGGCGAAACCGGATATTTGGATTGGGTTGGCGGCTTGCCCGGCGGCAAGCAGCGTCAGGGCAATTTGACCGCCCTATATGACCGGGCCGTGCAGTATGAACAGGACACAGCCTCCAGAGGGCTCTTCCGTTTTCTGACCTTTATCTCGCGTCTCCGCGAGCGCGGCGGGGATCTTGGCACGGCCGGAGGCACGGAAAGCCAGGGCAACGCGGTGCGCCTGATGACCATTCACAAGAGCAAGGGCCTGGAGTTTCCGGTCGTGTTCGTGGCGGGATTGTCCAAAAATTTCAACCAACAGGATTTGAACGCCCCCTTCCTGATGCATAAGGAGCTTGGCTTCGGACCGAAGTTCGTGGATGAAGGCATGCGCGTAAGCTACCCGACGCTGCCAAACCTGGCGATTCGGCGCAGATCGCAGCTGGAGCTGCTGGCCGAGGAGATGCGGGTGCTCTACGTTGCGCTTACAAGGCCGAAAGAGAAGATGATTCTGGTCGGCACGGTGAAGGATTTGCCGAAAAAGGTGTCTGCTTGGGCACAGGCCGATTTTTACCCGGAGCAACTTCTGCCGGATTACGTCCTTGCCCGGGGACGGAGCTACCTGGATTGGATCGGTCCGGCCGTGATACGGCATCCGTCTGCGGGTCCGCTCCGCGGACAGTCGGGATTGCCGGAAGAGACGAGCTCGCGCGCGTTAGCGGCAGACCGATCGCAATGGATATTCTCGATTGAAACGCCGGAATCCCTGGCACAGGGCATGACCGGCATGAGCGATGACGTTCAGGCGGACAGCGAAAATCGGATGACGAAGCTGAATGCCCTGCTCAGGCTCGAGCCTGTCCCGGAATCTGCGATTGCCGAAGCGGAAGAGGAGGGGACGGATGTTCAGCGGGC
Source organism: Paenibacillus sp. cl141a (assembly GCF_900109305.1). Classification (NCBI taxonomy): domain Bacteria; kingdom Bacillati; phylum Bacillota; class Bacilli; order Caryophanales; family Paenibacillaceae; genus Paenibacillus; species Paenibacillus sp. cl141a. Next base: position 46,186 of record NZ_FNZO01000009.1, on the reverse strand, counting down.
TTCCATCGATCAGCGGTTGTCGTGGAATTATCGTTATGAAGCGGTCAGTCAAATATCGGCCAAAACGTCCGTTACGGAGATGAAAAAGCTGCTTGCCCTGCAGGACAGCCCCTCCTTGGATTTGCTGGAAGAACGGGCCGTGAAACGCCAGAGCAGGGAACGCATCGACGCAAGCACTTCCTTCACGCTGAACCTGCGGCGGCCGAAATTTATGGAGTCCACAAAGCTGACGCCCGCCGAGCGGGGAACCGTCTATCATACCATCATGCAGCATCTGCCGCTTCAACGGCTGGAAGACGCTGCAGAACCGACAGCGGATATCGAAGAAACCATCCGCTATCTGGTGGAAAAGGAGATCGTCACCGGTGAGCAGGCTTCCGCGGTGGAAGCAGCCGAGATTAGCGGCCTTTTTGCTTGCGACCTTGGAAAACGGCTGCTGTCAGCAGAGGATGTCTGGCGCGAGATGCCGTTTTCCTATGCGCTCCCAGCGGCAGAAGCTTATCAGGGGCTGGCTTTTCTGGACCCGATTTCCGAACACTCGGCCCAAGGATTGCCCGAGATGGAGCTGCTGCGGGACGAAACGGTGCTGATCCAAGGGGTTGTGGACTGCATGTTCAGGCATAACGGCCGCCTTGTGCTGCTTGATTATAAGACCGACCGGGTGCTGGAGCATCGCGGCGGCCTGACGGCCTTGGCTGACCAGTATCGTTTTCAGCTGGACCTGTATGCAAAGGCTTTGGAGGATATTTTAGGCGAGCCTGTGCATGAGAAATGGCTGTACTTTTTTGATGGGGGACATGCCGTACAGGTATAACCTTTCGGTAAGTTATGTTTTGTTAGACGTTTGAAGCGGGAGAGGAGATTATCGATGCGTATTTTGCATACCGGGGACTGGCATCTGGGGCGCACGCTCGAAGGCCGAAGCCGGCTTGCCGAGCAGGAGCGCTTTCTGGATGAGCTGGTTAAGCTGGCGGACGATCAGCAGGCGGACCTGATCCTCATGGCGGGGGATGTTTATGATTCCGTGAATCCGCCTGCGTCAGCCGAGCAGTTGTTTTACGAAGCGGCCGCCAGGCTTACGGAGGGAGGCCGCCCCATGGTGGTCATTGCAGGCAACCATGATCAGCCGGAACGGGTTGCATCCGTTACGCCGCTTGTTGCAGCCAGAGGCATAACGCTAATAGGGACACCTATCGCCGATGCGGTAACGGTTGCCGCAGCCCGCACCGGAGAAACGGCCAAGATCGCTGCTCTGCCCTACCCGTCAGAGGCCAGGCTCAACGAGTTGTTATCGGTCGACGGGGATGAGGATCAGCTTCGCCGCGCCTACAGCGAGAGAGTCGGAAAACTGATGAGGATGATGGCAAGGGAATTTTCTCCGCAGACGGTCAATTTGGCGATGAGCCATATCTATGTCCTTGGCGGCGTCGAGAGCGATTCCGAGCGTCCGATTCAAGTCGGGGGAGCGTACACGGTTGATCCGTTGGCACTCGCTGTCGGCGCTGCCTATACGGCGCTGGGTCACCTGCATCGTTCCCAGGCTGTGAAAGGGGAGGGGATGATCCGCTACAGCGGATCCCCGCTGGCCTACAGCTTCTCGGAAGCGGGACAGGCGAAATCGGTGACCATGGTTGACGTATCGCCGGGCGGAGCTCCCGTGATTGAGGAGCTGTTTCTCAGCAGCGGCCGCCCGCTTGTCCGATGGAAGGCCAAAGGCGGCTTGGATGAAGTCTACCGCTGGCTGGATGAGGGGCGGGATCCCGAGGCTTTCATTGATCTGGAGGTATCCTTAACGGAGGCCATGGGGCTTGCCGATATTCAGCGGCTGCGCAAGAGCAGGGACGGCATCGTCCACATTCGTCCGGTATACCCGGAGATGGAAGCGTTGGAGCTGGAGAGCGAGCGCACAAGGCTGCCGCTGCCGGACCTGTTCCGAAAGTTCTACCAACGGCAAACCGGGGGAGCTGAGCCTGAGGATCACCTGGTCGATTTATTTCTGGAGCTGGTTGAGGAAGAGGAGTCTGAGTCTGACGGCACGGAGGTGAAGTCTTAGAATGAAGCCGATTTTGTTGAAGTTATCCGGACTGCAGAGCTACCGAAGCACGCAGGAGATTGATTTCGAAACGTTGTGCGAAACCGGGCTCTTCGGTATTTTCGGACCGACGGGCAGCGGGAAGTCCACGCTGCTGGATGCGATTACCTTAGCCATGTACGGAAAAGTGGAGCGCGCGGTTAACGGAACCCAGGGCATCATGAACCACTCGGAGGACGGTCTGTCCGTCTCCTTTACGTTTGAGTTGTCTTCCGCGGCCGGGCTGGAGCGATACCGGGTAGAGCGCAGGTTCAAACGGGTTAACGAGCTTTCCATCAGCAATACGGTGAGCCGTTTCATTCGCGTTACCCCCGAAGGGGATCAGGTGGTGGCGGATAAATTGGCCGAGGTCACCCGCTGCGTTGAAGAGAAAATCGGGCTCAAAATGGACGATTTTACCCGGGCGGTCGTGCTTCCGCAGGGAAAGTTCGCCGAATTCCTTTCCCTGAAGGGGAGCGAACGCCGGCAGATGCTGCAGCGGTTGTTCCATTTGGAACGGTACGGGGATCAGCTTGCGATCAAGCTCAGCCGCCGTGTTAAGGATACGGAGGGTTCTCTGAAATCGGTCGAAGCGGAACAGCAGGGTCTTGGAAGCGCAGGCAAAGAAGCTTTGGCGGAAGCGACTGCGGTGCTGGAACATGCCAAGAAACACGCGGCGTTATCCCGCAATCAACTCCAAGCCGCCATGGAAGCCCATGAAGCTATGGGAAAAATTCGCGAGCTGGATATTGAAAAGCGGCGGCTGCAGGGGAAGCTGGACGAGCTTGCCCAGCATGAGGAAGAGATGCAGCGGTTGGAACGCCGCCTTGAGCTGACAGGGGCTGCGGCCGCCGTTCTCCCCGCGCTTGAGGCATGGCGCGAATCCGGCAAGGCATGGGATCAGCGGCGGCGGACTGCCGAAGGGCTCCTGGCGCAAGCCGCGTCCGCCCAGCAGGCAGCCGAGCAGGCGGTGAAGGCGGATGAAGCCGCCCAGGATGCGCTTCGGGCTGAGGAACCGAAGCTGGTGCTTCGGGAGCAGCAGCTGGAGCAGGCCGTTTTATTGCAGCGGGAACGTGATGCACTACGGGAAGAACTGGCCAAGCTGGATGCGCAGCGAACGAAAGCGCGTCAAGACCGCGAAGGGGTAACCGCTCTGCTGCATAAGGAGCAGGAGCTGCTCGAACGAGGCCGCAGGCGGCAGGAGGAGCTGCAGGGCAAGCTGAAAGGGCTGGAGACCCGTTCAGGGGAGCGCCATGCGCTTCATCTGGCGATGCAGAAAGTTCAAGCCCTTGAGGCTGTCCGCAAGCAGAAGCAAAAGTCCGAGCTCGAGTTGAAATCGCAGGAGGGCAAGCTGAAGGAGCTCGAGGCCAGAGTGGGCACCATGCAGAAGCAGGAGCAGGAGCTGCAGCGCGACTACATACAGCTCTCCATGCAGGCTGACAGCCTGCAGCGTGACGCAGCCGAAGCATCGGCATTTGCCGATCGGATCGCCGCCGCCGCAGTCGAGGTAAGCCAGGCGATGAGCCGATCGCTTCGGGACAGACAGCTTCATGCGCTGTCCCTTTCGCTGGCCGCCGAGCTCCGGGAAGGCGAGCCTTGTCCCGTGTGCGGAAGCCAGCATCATCCGCAACCGGCCGTTTCGGCAGGACAGCCTGAAGAGACTTTGGATGAGGGCATGGACCGGCTGACGCGGATCACGCATCAAATTCAGGAAGCCAGACTGACCCTGCGGGGGCAGCATAGCGAAGCGGAGTCGCTGGCGAGTCAATCGCGTTCGCAGATCGGCACTTTCGCAGACGGCGAATTGATTGACGTGAGTTCCTTCAGGCAGAGCGGATCGCTGGAAGCGGCGGTATCCGCCATGCCTGTCGCTGAAGGGCCGTATGACGTGGAAAAGCTTGCTTCGGATACAGCCTGGCTCATAGAAGCGGCTGATGCTCAAGCTGCTGCCGTCGGACAATGCCGAGCGGAAGTTTCCAAGGCACAACAGAGTCTCCTGGCATGTCGGCAGGAGCTTGTGAAACAGAGCGCCGCGCTGGAGAATGGACAAGCGGCAGAGCAACAGATGCGGGATCAGTTAGCCGGGTTGGAAACCGAAGCTGCGGACATTTTGGCTTCCTGGCAGGAAAGCAAGCCGGAATTTCCTTTGGAAGAGGCAGCTGCCCGTTTTCAGCTCATGCAGGAGAAGGACGCGGAATCCGAATCGATTAAGGAAGGGCTCGAGCGCAGCGTTCCATTCATCGAAGAGAAAAAGGAGGCCGTCCTCCGCTTGGAGCAGCAGCTGCTTGAGCTCGAAAAGCTGCTGATTCAATGGGATGCGCAGCGGGAAGGAAAGGCGGATGGCCTGAAGGATAAAGAAGAACGGCTTCAGGCTTGGATCGGAGACCGGTCGGCTGAGGAAATGCTGGGCGAGTGCAGGACCAGGATGAAGCTGCTGAAGGAGTCCGCGGAACAAGCCAGGAGCGAATGCAGGAAGGCAGAGGAGGCGGCTCGGCATGCAGCCAAGGAAGCGGCGCTTGCGGAACAGGCGGAAAGAGCCGCGCAGGAGCAGCACGAGGCTGCCAAGCTTGCCTGGGAGAACCAACTGGCCGCTTCTCCGTTCGCTACGGAGCATGCCGTCATGGAAGCCTGTCTAACCCCGGAAGAAAGCGAACGATGTGCCCAGCTCGTGAAAGCGCATCGGGACGGGCAGCGGGAATGGACGCTGAGGCTTCGCGACGTCGAACTGAAGCTTGGCACCCGCCCGTTCCAAGAAGAGGATTGGGAACGGTGCACAGCCGAGCTTCAGGCCGCCCGTGCAGCCGATGAGGAAGCGCTGCAGGCGAGAGCCCGGGCGGAGCGGGATTTGGAAGACCTGAACCAGCGACACGTCCGGTTCATGGAATTGGAAGAGCGGCGCCTAGACCTTCAGCGGGAGAGCGAGCGCTTGTCCAAATTGCAGTCCTGCTTGCGCGGCAACGCGTTTGTTGAATATATTGCGGAAGAACAGCTGATGCAGGTGAGCCAGTCGGCCTCCCAGCGTCTTCGCTATTTGACCAAGCAGCGCTACTCGCTTGAGGTGGATTCCGGCGGAGGCTTTGTCATTCGGGACGATGCCAACGGCGGCGTCCGGCGCCCGGTATCCACATTATCCGGCGGCGAGACGTTCCTGACCTCATTGGCCTTGGCTTTGGCGCTCTCCGCCCAAATCCAGCTGCGCGGGCAATATCCGCTGCAATTCTTTTTCCTCGACGAAGGGTTCGGCACGCTGGATCCGGAACTGCTGGAGACGGTCATCACCGCGCTTGAGCGCCTCCATACCGATAAGCTAACCGTCGGCATCATCAGCCATGTGCCCGAGCTTCGGGCACGCCTGCCGCGCAAGCTGGTGGTACAGCCGGCGGAACAGGCGGGAGCGGGATCCCGGATTGCAATCGAATCGATGTAGCCGCTAAACATAAGGCGGTGTGATATAAATCACGGAAACAGCAACAAGGCGCTGTTATAGTACAGATAAGCCGACATATAGAAGAAGCACCGGGCTGGCGCTTGATCATGAGAGATTCCTTTCTTTTCCCTTGCTCTCGTGATGAAGCGCCTCCTTACTGGACAGCTGCGTTCCAGGGGTGCTTCTCTTTTTTATATGGATCATCTTCCATCGATTGGACGCACTGCCCGTTTTCTTATATGATAAAAGCACGTACACGTATGAAAGGGGTAACCGCGAATGGATTGTGTTTTTTGTAAAATCGTAGAAGGTGAGCTTCCTTCCACGAAGATACTCGAGAATGATAAGGTGCTCGTATTTCAAAACATCAACCCGGAAGCGCCGGTTCATGTCTTGATCATTCCGAAGAAGCATATCGCTTCCATGAACGATATTGGGGATGAGGACCTGCTGCTGATTGGCGAGATGCACAAAGCGGCTAAAGAGGCCGCGGCCAAGCTGGGCATTGCGGAGAGCGGTTATCGGTTAATCAACAACTGTGGTCGCGATGGGGAACAAACGGTGTTCCACGTGCACTATCACCTGATGGGCGGCCGCCGCTTAGGCGCATTAACCGGCATTTCCCCGGCTCATACATAATTTCTTAACATAGGAAGAAATATATCAGCCTCGCAGCGCATGGCCGCCGCGGGGGTGTTTCCATTGCACGGACTATCGTAAATTAAACGCCCAAGGTTGACACCCTATTTCGGTTTGCCCTATAATGAAGTTTGATGAACCGTGTTAATGCTCTTGGACGGTCTGGTCGGAGGGAGGGAAAACTGGTGTCTGAAACTAAAGTTCGCAAAAACGAGACAATTGATGCTGCACTTCGTCGCTTCAAGCGTTCCATTGCTAAAGATGGCGTATTGGCTGAAGTGAAGAAACGCAAGCATTATGAAAAGCCAAGCGTAAAGCGCAAGAAAAAGTCCGAGGCTGCTCGTAAGAGAAAGTTTTAGGAGGATCTGAACTAGCATGAATCTTAGCGAACGATTGAACGAAGATATGAAGCAAGCGATGAAGAGTAAGGACAAGTTCAAACTCTCAACGATTCGAATGGTTCGTTCGACGATAAAAAATCTTGAAATAGATTTGAAACGAAGTTTGGATGACAACGAAGTGCTTGATATTTTTAGTCGTGAAATCAAACAGCGCAAAGATGCCCTCCAAGAATTTGAAAAAGCGGGACGCGACGATCTTGCCGCCGATGCAAAAGCAGAAATTGAGCTCCTTAGCGCCTACCTCCCGGAACAGCTTACTGAAGAAGAAATTAAAGTCATTGTACAGCAGACCATCCAGGAAACCGGTGCTTCTTCAAAAGCCGAGATGGGTAAAGTAATGAGCGCTCTCATGCCGAAAGTTAAAGGGCGTGCAGACGGAAAGCTTGTCAATCAAGTTGTTCAACAATTTCTGTAACAACATAAGTGAAACACCCCTTGTTTTCTCAAGGGGTGTTTTTTCTTTGTCGTGAAGGAGCAGGGCTTGGAGAAGGCAAAGCGCCTTGATCGATGGTTTTTTCCGTGGATGGGCATACTTTTTGAAACGAAATCGTTTCTGATTCGTAATAACTACCATATGAGTGCAAGTAGATACATATGCTTATGCAAGAGGCAGGCCGCTGAACCCGTTTTGTCGAAATGAGGGTGGGGGAGGCTGAATTAAGTCGAAAAGGAGGGGGAAAAATGAGTGGAAAGTTGTGGATGCGCAGATTCCTGACATTAACGGCAGCCGTCGTGATGATGCTGATATCGATCGGAATGTATGCAGCACCGATGAAATCCGCGATGGCGGCTAACATCGGGTCGGTGTACGTCATTCCGGTGAAGCAGCCGATCGAACGAGGCTTAACCAGCTTTATGGAACGCGGATTTAAGGAAGCCAAGGAAATGGCGGCAGGACTCATCGTTCTGGAAATCGATACGCCGGGCGGTCTTGTCGACCAAGCGGGTGAAATTGCCACTCTGATGAAGGACAGCGAGATTCCGATCGTGGCTTACATTACGGGCGATGCGGCATCGGCCGGCAGTTACATCGCACTCAATGCAGACAAGATTGCCATGTCCGAGGGCAGCATGATCGGCGCGGCTTATATGGTGGATGCCAGAGGCAATCGGATCGACGATGCCAAGCTGGTTTCCTGGTGGAAGAGCAAGATGGCAGGAGCTGCCGAAGCGGGTGGTCGAAACAAAGAAATCGCGATGGGCATGGCAGATATCAATCTAAGGGTCGATATGCCAGAAATCGGATTGACGAAACAGCCTGGCGAGGGCCTATCCTTGATGCATGATGAAGCGTTGAAGACAGGATATGCGGACACGATTGCGAACAGCACCGAAGAGGTCATCGCATGGATGGACTACTCCACGCAGGACGTATTCCGGATGGAGCAGACGTTCTCGGAGAAGCTGGCTACATTTCTTACGCATCCCGGGGTCATGACGCTGCTGTTGTTCATCGGTATCGCCGGCGTGATTATCGAAGTCATTGTTCCTGGCTTCGGCGTTCCGGGGATTCTTGGCGTGGTTGCATTCGTGCTCTATTTCTTCGGCAACCAGGTGGCCGGATTTGCCGGTTGGGAGACCTGGCTGCTGTTTGTGATCGGTATCGTGATGCTGGCGATGGAGCTGTTTGTGCCAAGCTTCGGGATACTGGGCATCATAGGCTCAGCCAGTTTGATTGCCGGCGTCGTCATGGCGGCTTATAGTACCTCACATGTTGCTCTGTCCCTTGGGGTTGCAGCGGCATCGGCCCTGGTGGCCATCATTGTGGTTGCCCTCGTATTCAAAGAACGGGGAGTGTGGCGCAAGTTCATACTCAGCGACAGCTTATCGAAGGAACAGGGGTATATTCCGAATGAAGATCGGGATGTTCTGATCGGTTTGGTCGGAACTTCGTTAACGCCGCTTCGGCCCGCTGGAACGATGGAACTTGAGGGACGGCGCCTTGATGTGGTTACCCTTGGCGGCTTCATCGATGCCGGCCGACCGGTCCGCGTCATCAAGACGGACGGTACCCGAATTGTGGTAGAGGAAGAAAAAGGGTGAACCTCTGCGCGGAATTGTGTAGTATTAAAAGAGCCCGTGTTTAAACGTTCTACGTGATGAAGGCAAATATTCAATATTGGAGGGTAAACGAATATGGAATTGGATGGTTCTTTGGTACCGATTCTTCTAATCGGGGTTGTCGCGATTATCCTGCTTAGCGTGTTTTTCAGTTTCTTCCCGTTAATGCTCTGGATTTCGGCGCTCGCTTCCGGCGTGCGCATCGGGATTATTACATTGGTGGCCATGCGCCTGCGGCGCGTAACGCCAAGCCGGATCGTGAATCCGCTCATCAAGGCCACAAAGGCAGGACTTGGTCTTAATATCAACCAGCTGGAAAGTCACTATCTCGCCGGCGGTAACGTAGACCGTGTGGTCAACGCCTTGATTGCAGCCCAGCGCGCGAACATACCGCTTGAATTTGAAAGAGCTGCGGCGATTGATCTTGCCGGGCGCGATGTTCTGCAGGCGGTGCAAATGAGCGTTAACCCGCGCGTGATCGAGACGCCGGTCGTAGCAGCCGTGGCGAGAGACGGTATTGAAGTGAAGGTTAAAGCCCGCGTGACCGTGCGCGCCAACATCGACCGTTTGGTCGGGGGCGCAGGGGAAGAAACGATCATCGCCCGTGTCGGCGAAGGTATCGTAACCACGGTCGGTTCAAGTAATTCCCATAAAGACGTGCTGGAGAATCCGGATTCGATCTCAAGAACCGTGCTGTCCAAAGGTTTGGATGCGGGGACTGCGTTTGAAATCCTGTCCATCGACATCGCGGACGTCGACGTAGGCAAAAACATCGGTGCTTACCTGCAGACCGAACAGGCGGAAGCCGACAAGCGCATTGCCCAAGCGAAGGCGGAAGAGCGCCGTGCCATGGCGGTAGCGCAAGAGCAGGAGATGAAGGCCCGCGTCGTGGAAATGAGAGCGCGCGTCGTGGAATCGGAATCCCAAGTTCCGCTGGCGATGGCCGAAGCGCTTCGCAGCGGCCAGCTCGGCGTGATGGATTATATGAACCTGAAGAATATCGAAGCTGATACGCAAATGAGAGGTTCCTTCGGTAAGATGGGTGAGAATAATGACAACTCCGGAGACAACAAAACCAAGTAACCACGATGAGGTGAGCCTATAGTGAGCTGGTTAATCGAAAATTTTTACATTGTTGCTGTTATAGGCTTCTTCATCATCTCCGCCCTCGGAAAGCGCGGCAAGAACGCTGAGGACGGGAAAAACCCCCGTATGCCATCCTTCGGCGGCGAAGGGGACCGTCCTGCAAGACCGGGGCAGCAGCGGCCACAGCGGCCTGAAGCAAGACGGGTACAGACCGCTCCGCAAGTCTCCCGTCCGGCACCTGTTCAGGAAAGCCCCCGGATCGACAGGATCGATGAGGAAGAAGCGGATACCGGAAACGGATATTCTCTTGAGCATCAAGAGATTGACCGGATGAAACGTGCGCTTGAAATGAGTTCGAGCCACGACAGTATGGATCATCGAATCGAGATGATGCAGCGGGATCTGGACCGGATCCACTCCCATCTGAACCGGATGACACTCGATATACCGGAAACCGTTGTCGAAATCCACGACGAGGATCAGGAACAGAGCAAGAATGGCCGATCGGCTCTTGCTGAACAGGCTCGAAACGGCATTGTGTGGGCTGAGATATTGGGTCCCCCGCGCGCCAAACGCTCCATGAATCCTCGCCGGTGAACGGCGGGCGCATCTGAGGTGTTCAGAGCCATAGATTTAAGAAGTTAGCTGCGATTCATAGATTCTTAGATTCATAGAAGCGGGAGACCGCCACGTCAGATTTTTGACGGGGCGGTCTTTTTACTTTTCATCTCATAAAACGGCAACCTGGGGCATAAGGTGTACAGTACAGGAAGGGGGAAAGTCTCCATATGTCCCGCATCAGCCGCAAGCTGCAGAAATGGACCCAAGAAATGCTTGATTTGCCACAGGACCTGTTATTTGATTTACCGCGGTTGACCCTGATTGGCAATAAAGAGCTGCATATCGAAAACCATCGCGGAGTCCGGCATTTTTCCGAGGAACGACTTGTGTTGTCATTAACGCAGGGTTCTTTGGAAATTTCCGGGACCGGGCTTGCGATTCAGGCCATTCAAAGCCACGAGGTGACCATCATTGGCACCATTCATAATATTCAATACATAGGATTGGGGGAGAAACCGTGAAGATTCCGACGATGATCCATCTTCGAGGATATTTGAAGCTTGCCGTTCGCGGTGAGCATGTGGAAGCATTCATCAATTCATTGGCGGAGGCCGGGACCCCGGTTTGGGATGTAACACCGACAGGGGCGCATTCAGCAGAGTTTAAGCTGCTGCTGAAAGATTTCAAAGGGCTCCGTCCGCTGTTAAAACGGACAGGCTGCCGTACGCGCATCAAGGAGCGGTTTGGTTATCCTTTTCAAGCACGACGTCTGTTGAAACGCAAAGCTTTTGTTATCGGCGTCGTTGCGTTTTTTATGATTCTGCTGACGCTTTCGTCGATGGTATGGAACGTGGAAGTCGAGGGGAATGAAACGATTGCGTCGGAAGATGTGCTCGATGCGGCCAAACAGGAGGGCATTTATCCGTTTCAATGGATATTCAAGCTGCAATCGATGGACAAGCTGTCCGGCAATTTGACCGTCCGTCTTCCGGGAACCTCTTGGGTAGGGGTGGAACGCAACGGGACGCGCATACGCATTCAGATCGTCGAGGCAGCCGTGCCGGAGAAACCGCCTCTCCAGAGCCCAAGGCATCTGATCAGTACCCAGGACGCGGTAATTACTCAAATGTACGCAGAGAAGGGGGTTCCTAAAGTAGGGATCAACAGCCGGGTGAAGAAGGGCGACATTCTGATCTCCGGGGTTCTTGGGGATGAGGAGAATTCGGAGAGAGTCGTAGCCAAGGGGGAAGTGAGAGGTCTGGTATGGCATGAATACGATATCGAAATTCCGTTGGTAAAAACGCATAAGGTCTATACGGGCGAAGGAAAGAAGCGCTCCTATATCGTGTTCGGGGATCGTGCCGTTCAGTTGTGGGGCTACGGGGAAATCCCGTATTCGCAGCAGGAGACCCTGACCTTCTATGATCCGCTGACTTGGAGGACGCGCGTGCTGCCGCTCGGCTGGATGACGGAAAAAATCATGGAGGTCACCGAGGTCCAGCGGACCATTACCGAGGATGAAGCCAAAAAAGAGGGAATCGAGGGAGCGCGCCGGGATATTTTGGCGAAATATGGGACCGATTCAAGATTCGTAAGCCAAAAAATTTTGCATGATAAGAAAGAGAATGGTAAAGTTTATATGAAAGTGCTTTTCGAGGTGGAAGAGACCATCGCGAAAGAACTTCCCATAGTATACGATCAAGGAGAATGAGGCTATTTGTCACAGCAAACGACCAGCATTCAAATTTTACTTCAAAGCGCGTCAGAAGGTCTGTCCTTATTCGGACCACAAGATACATTTCTAAAATTAATCGAAAAAGAGATTCCTGCGACGATCGATTCACGGGAAGCCGTCATCACGATTCGGGGACAACATCGGAATGTGGAGAGTCTTCAGCAGCTGTTTGAAGTGCTGCTCCAGCTTGTGCGCAACGGCTACATTTTGACCGAGCGTGATATTCTTTATGCTGTAGAACTTGCCAAGGATCTGAGAGCCGATCAGCTGCTGGATCTGTACAAGGGCGAGATTACGACAACCTTCAAAGGTAAGCCTATTCGAGTAAAAACCATCGGTCAGAAGCACTATGTGACCACCATCAAGAAGCGGGACATCGTATTCGGCATCGGTCCTGCCGGAACAGGGAAGACCTATTTGGCCGTCGTTCTGGCCGTAGCCGCGCTGAAGGAAGGATCCGTCAAAAGGATCATTCTGACAAGGCCCGCAGTGGAGGCCGGAGAGAGCCTGGGCTTCCTGCCTGGAGACCTGCAAGAGAAGGTTGACCCTTATCTGAGACCTTTGTACGATGCGTTATACGACGTCATGGGCCCGGATCAAACGGCCAAGGCGCTGGAGCGCGGGTTGATCGAAATCGCGCCGCTCGCGTACATGCGCGGACGGACGCTGGACGACTCGTTTATTATTTTGGATGAAGCACAGAACACCACGCCGGAACAGATGAAGATGTTTCTGACAAGGCTTGGATTCGGTTCGAAGATGGTCATTACAGGGGACGTGACCCAGATTGACCTGCCGCGGGGAAAAAAATCAGGACTTATCGAAGCTAAAACGATATTAAGCGGAATTGAGGAAGTCGGATTCGTCTATTTTGCCGAACAGGATGTTGTACGTCATTCCTTAGTACAAAAAATCATCGTCGCTTATGATAAAGCAGCAGAAAACCAAGATTAAAGGGGATTGTCGCAATGGCCTCCAAAGAACCATCGACGGACAAGTCCATGTGGAGTAAAAACAGCGGATGGAAATATAGCGTGGCAACACGCTATATTCTGTTTCTGCTGCTTGCTTTGCTCTTTTATATCAGTCTAGCATCCAAGCTTTTGCCGGAACGCTATGACATCCAGGTCAATACGAAAAGCGAAAAGAACATCGTGGCGCCCGTTCAAATCGAGGACAGCAAGGCGACGCTGAAGGCACAGGAGGCGGCGGCGGAGAACGTCCAGCCGATCTACCCTCTCGTCCCCCTGCGGAACGACGTTCTGGTTACGCAGATCCTTGACCGCATTGAACGTTTGAACCAGGACGTGGATATCAGCTCGGCTGAAAAGGTGGAAATTTATCGCAAAGAAATTCCGCGGATGGCCAGAGAATTCGTGCAAAATTTCGTGTCGGCCAACAGCACGAATGAAGCCTACTCCAAAGAGCTGCTTCAGGAAATGCAGCGGGTCATCGAAGAACAGACCTATCGGATTCCCGAGGAAACGTTCATTAAGATACCGCGGTTGAATTCGGAAGATATTATCCAGATGAAGCCCGTAGCCCGCGAGATCGTCTCCAGGCTGATGCTGAACGAGATCGTGGATGCCGACACGGCCCGCACCCGCGTGGCGGAACGAGTGAACACCAGCTCGTTGAATGATCGGACGGCCAGGGAAGTCGTTCAGGAACTGGCGAGTTTAACGATTACGGCCAACAAGTTCTATGACGAGGTCGCCACGAAGAATGCGAAGGTCGAAGCTCGCGAGAATACCCCGCCCGTCTTTATTAAACAAGGGGACATCCTTGTGGCAAAGGGTCAGCTCATCACGCCGGAGCTGTACGAGCTGCTCGGCAAGAACGGGCTGCTGAAGGACGACATCAACTATTGGCCGGAGCTTGGCGTTTTGCTCCTGTCCGTTTTGTTGTCCCTCGGCATACTGATGTTCATCCGGCAGTCGGAGCCGGGCAAATTCAAATACAACAATTCGCAGCTGCTGATGCTGGTCCTGGTGTACGTCATCACGCTGATCACCATGCATTTGACCGCATTTCTGCAGAGCGATTCCCAGATGTACGTGGGGTATTTGGCGCCTGTCGCGATCGGCGCGATTCTGGTTACCCTGCTGCTGGAGACCTCGCTTGCCTATTTCAGCGTCATTATCTTCAGCATCATGGCAAGCGTCATATTGAACGTTCAAGGGGAACTGTTCGACTTCAAGTTCGGGTTATTCGCGGCCGTGACTTCCTGCGTGGCGATCTTCTCGATCCACCGCGCAAGCCAGCGGTCGACGATGCTGAAGGGCGGCATCATGGCTTCTCTCTTCGGCGCCTTGATCGTCTTCATTATGCTGCTGCTCAATAACGACACGTGGACTACGACGGAAACGCTGTATTCGATCGGCTTTGCCATCGCGGGCGGACTGTTAACGGCGATCCTGGTTATCGGGCTCATGCCGTTCTTTGAAGTCACCTTCGGCATTCTCTCGGCGCTGAAGCTGGTTGAATTGTCGAATCCGAACCATCCGCTGCTCCGTAAACTGCTGACAGAGACGCCGGGCACATATCATCACAGCGTCATGGTCGGCAACTTGTCCGAGGCAGCTGCGGAAGCGATTGGCGCCAACGGACTGTTGTGCCGCGTCGGTTCATATTATCACGATATCGGAAAAACCAAGCGCCCGATCTATTTCATCGAGAATCAGAACAATATGGAGAATCCGCATGATTCCATAGAACCGAAGCTGAGCAAATCCATTATCGTAGCGCATGCCAGAGATGGCGTGGAGATGCTCAAGGAGTACAAGCTGCCCAAGCCGATCAGGGATATTGCGGAGCAGCATCATGGCACCACGTTTTTACACTATTTCTATCATAAGGCGGTTCGCCAGGCGGAAGAGCAGGGCGTGGAGCCGGATTTCACGGAGGATGATTTCCGCTATCCGGGGCCGAAGGCCCAATCCAAGGAGTCTGCGATTGTCGGCATCGCCGACAGCGTGGAAGCGGCCGTCCGATCATTGCGTAAACCAACGGTCGAACAGGTCGAATCGATGATCGAGAAGATTATCAAGGGGCGTCTGGATGACCATCAGTTTAATGATTGCGATTTAACGATGAAGGAACTGGACATCATCGCCAAGACGTTAAAGGAGACGGTGATGGGGATCTTCCATTCCCGGATCGAATATCCGGAGGATGTGAAGCGTCCCAAACTGTCCGCGCCGAACGGCGAAGCCTCGACCGCATCGGAGACGTCCGCAACGAGTGAGGAACAGAGAAGGAGCGTATAAGAATGAGCCTGCAGCTGGCATGGAATAATGAACAAGAGGATTTTCAGATTAGCGAGGAATTGATCGCCCTCCTTGAAGCGATTCTGCAGAAGGCCGGAGAGGCGGAAGGCGTAACCGATGGCGAGGTTGATCTGACCTTTGTCGATGATGAAGGGATCCATGAATTGAACCGGGAGTACCGGGGAATCGATCGTCCGACCGACGTGCTCTCCTTTGCAATGAATGAAATAACGAACGATGAGCTCGAGATCATTTATGAGCTGGAAGAGGGAGAAGAGCTGGAGAGCGTGCCGGATGTACTGGGCGATATCATTATTTCGGTCCCTCGGGCGAAGCTGCAAAGCGAAGAATACGGTCACTCCCTGGAGCGTGAGCTGGGTTTTCTGTTTGTTCACGGATTTCTTCACTTGCTCGGATATGACCATCAGGATGAGGCGAGCGAAGCCGAAATGATGGGCAAACAGGAAGCCGTACTAGCCGAAGTAGGATTGACAAGATAGTGAAGCCGCACAGACAATCGTTATACAGGGCTTTTAGATGCGCTATACGAGGCATCTTGACGGCTGTACAAACAGAACGCAATATGAAAATCCACATTGCTGCTGCCTTGATCGTGTTCATCGCAGCAGCTTTGCTGCAATTGGATCGAATCCGCTGGTTATTTTTACTATTGGCGGTTGCTGCTGTATTCATCGCGGAGCTGGTCAATACTGCGGTGGAGGCCATCATCGATTTGATCTCGCCAGGCGAACATGAGTTAGCCCGGGTGGCTAAGGATACGGCAGCCGGTGCAGCATTCGTTGCAGCGGCGTTTGCCGTCGTGATCGGCATTCTGGTCTTCTATGAGCCGGTATGGGAATGGATACAGTCATTAACAAGTTGAACGATATAGGAGGGACTAGATATGGATGCAGGTTTGTTGATGCAAGAAGCGATTAAGGCGCGCACGCGGGCGTACATACCTTATTCGAAATTCGGCGTGGGAGCGGCCCTGCTGGATTCGCGCGGACAGGTGCATTTGGGCTGCAACGTGGAGAATGCCGCCTACGGACCGACCAACTGCGCTGAGCGCACGGCATTGTTCCGGGCGATTGCCGACGGTCATGAAGCGGGGAGTTTCCAAGCGATTGCCATCGTTGCGGATACGGACGGCCCGTGCACGCCGTGCGGCGTATGCCGGCAAGTGCTGGTTGAGCTGTGCAAGCCCGAGATGAAGGTCATTATGGGCAACATGAAGGGCGACATCAAGGAGACGACCGTCAGCGAATTGTTGCCGGGGGCGTTCGGTCCATGGGATTTAAACAAGCAGTAAGACTCCAAATCATATTGTATGAAATCATGTATTACACCAACACGTAGATACGGAACCGTAACGGAGGCATGGTATGCAAAAGAAACAATTTAAATCCGGTTTTGTGGCAATTATCGGCAGGCCGAACGTAGGCAAATCGACGTTGATGAACCAAGTGATCGGCCAGAAAATCGCCATCATGTCGGACAAGCCGCAAACGACTAGAAACAAAATCCATGGCGTTTATACGACCCCGGATTCCCAAGTGGTCTTTCTGGATACGCCGGGCATCCATAAGCGTCAGTCCAAGCTCGGAGATTATATGAACCAGACCGCTTTGAGCACATTGGGTGAGGTTGAAGCGGCTTTGTTCCTGGTTGACGCGTCCGAGGGCATCGGCGGGGGAGACCGGTATATCGCCGAGCAGCTGCAGAAGATCAAGACGCCGATCATCCTGGTCATGAACAAAATCGATAAGATTGAGCCGCCCGCTCTGCTGCCTTTGATCGAGCAGTATCGGAAGCTGCATGATTTTGCAGAGATCGTCCCGATTTCCGCGAAGCTCGGCAGCAATGTGAACACGCTGCTCGAGCAGATCCAGAAGTATTTGCCGCCAGGCCCGCAGTACTATCCTGAGGACCAAGTGACGGATCATCCGGAGCAATTCGTATGCGCCGAGCTGATTCGCGAGAAAATTTTGCACATGACCAGGGAGGAAGTGCCTCATTCCATCGCAGTCACCATCGAGGACATGCGGGTCGAAGAGAACGGAACCGTCTATATTTCCGCCGTTATTTTCGTAGAACGCGATTCCCAGAAGGGCATCATTATCGGCAAGCAGGGCGCACTGCTTAAAGAAGTGGGCAGACAGGCCCGCCAGGATATTCAAAGGCTTCTGGGGTCCAAGATTTTCTTGGAGCTCTGGGTTAAAGTAAAAAAAGATTGGCGCAATCAAGAACGCGTTCTTCGTGATCTCGGATTTCACCGCGGAGAATAATGAAGCCGGTGCAGATTCGAGGAAAATCATACGCGGCAGCCGCCTGCCAACAATTGCATTTCATAAATCTGCTCTAGAGGCACATCCTAATTTTCGTAGATGATGCAGACGTCATTTCCGAAGAGAGGATGAATACGAATGCGAGATTTTTCGTGGAAGTATTTTGCGATGACTGGAGATGTCGATGCGTATTTGCTGTATAAGGAAGCCGAGGGTGAGTCGGTCCTTGCAGCTGCATCCGTTGAAGATGAGGCGGCCCCGCATGAAGAAGACGAGTAATCATTGGTTGTTCCAGGAATGGTTGGGGGAAAGCGCATGCTATATCGGGCGGAAGGGATTGTCATCCGCAGCATGGACTACGGTGAAGGGAACAAAATCATTACACTTTGCACCAAAGAATCGGGCAAGGTAGGCGTGCTGGTCAGAGGAGCAAAGAAGGTGAAAAGCCGTCATGCTGCTCTGACGCAGCTGTTTACTTATGGAGAATATGTGTTCTTCCGGAATGGTACCGGGCTTGGCAACTTGAACGCCGGCGAGATTATGGAATCTCATCACGGGCTCAGGGAGGACCTTGTAAAAGCCGCCTATGCTTCTTATGCCTGCGAGCTCTTGGATCGGGTGCTGCAGGATGAGGAGACGGGCGCTTTTTGGTTTCATCAGCTCAAGGCCTGCCTGGAAGCCCTTCAGGAGGATAAGGACCCCCAAATTATCATCAATCTGTATGAGATGAAAATTTTGCAGGCGGCAGGGTACGGGCCGGAGCTGGATGTTTGCATTTCATGCAATCAATCCAGGAAAGACGAAGATATGCTGGTGAGCCCCCGCCTTGGCGGCGTGCTGTGCCGCTACTGCAAACATCTGGATCCGCCGGCGATGGCCATCTCGCCCAGAACGCTGAAGCTGCTGCGCTTGTTTGGACGCCTGGACCTGAGGCGGCTGGGCAATGTAGACGTAAAGGACGAAACGAAGGCCGAGCTCAAAAAAGTCATGCGAGCGTTGATGGATATGCAGTTGGGGCTGCGTTTGAAATCGCAAAACTTTTTGGACCAAATGGACAAGTACAACATTTGACGTAAAGTATGGAATAAGGTATTATATTTATCAGTTTATTAGTTTTTTGAATACTGACATGCATTGAACGGGAAAGTAGTGAATAATCGATCCAATGATAGCGAGCCGGGGGCGGTGGAAGCCTGGCGGGAGATATTCATGAACAGGGCACCCGGGAGCATGGTGTAACGATAAAGTGGGTTTTGCTTACCGCTGGAGATCGTCAGATCGTCGGCAGCGAAAGCAAGGCCAAGTAGGGTGGAACCGCGGGAAGCTACAGCTCTCGTCCCTATGTCTGTACAACAGGCGTAGGACGAGAGCTTTTTGTTGTACAGAGAAATGCAGGCATGATGGATTGGATTCGAAAAAGAAAACAAAGGAGCTAAAATCATGAATTTCCAGCAGATGATTTTGACGCTGCAGCAATTTTGGGCGGAACAGAATTGCATCATCGTGCAGCCGTACGACACGGAAAAAGGCGCGGGTACGATGAACCCGATGACGTATTTGCGTTCGATCGGACCCGAGCCGTGGAACGTGGCTTATGTTGAGCCTTCCCGTCGCCCGGCCGACGGCCGCTATGGGGAGAACCCGAACCGTTTGTATCAGCATCACCAATTCCAGGTCATTCTCAAACCTTCGCCTGACAATATCCAGGAGCTGTATTTGGAGAGCTTGGAGCGTCTTGGCATCAATCCGCTTGATCATGACATCCGTTTTGTCGAGGACAACTGGGAAGCGCCAACGCTCGGTGCATGGGGCTTGGGTTGGGAAGTATGGCTCGATGGCATGGAGATTACGCAGTTTACGTATTTCCAGCAGGTTGGTGGCATTGACGCCAATCCGGTGGCTGTGGAGATTACCTACGGCATGGAGCGCCTAGCATCCTACATCCAGGATAAAGAGAACGTGTTCGATCTGGAGTGGGTAGACGGCATTACCTACGGAGACGTGTTCCATCAGCCGGAATTCGAGCATTCGAAATATACCTTTGAAGTGTCCGACGTGAAGATGCTGTTTACGCTGTTTAACATGTACGAGGAAGAAGCGAATAAAGCGATGAATCAGCATCTGGTGTTCCCTGCTTATGATTATGTTCTGAAATGCTCGCACACGTTCAACCTTCTGGATGCCAGAGGAGCGATCAGCGTAACGGAGAGAACGGGATACATCATGCGTGTGCGCAACCTGGCTCGTCAGGTAGCTGCTACGTATTTGGAGGAGCGCGAGAAGCTGGGCTTCCCGCTGATTAAGAAAGGGGGCGCAGAGCATGTCTAAGGATTTATTGTTTGAAATCGGCCTGGAAGAAGTGCCGGCGAGATTTCTGCGCGCCGCGATGGAGCAGCTTCAGGACAAGTTGGTCAAATGGCTGGATGCTTCCAGAATCGCGCATGGCGAAGTCACGGCATTTGCCACCCCGCGCCGCTTGGCGGTATGGGTTCAGAACGTTGCGGATAAACAAGAGGACGTCAGCGAGGAAGTGAAAGGACCTTCCCGCAAGATCGCTCTCGATGACAGCGGGCAGTGGAGCAAGGCGGCTCTTGGTTTTGCCAAAAGCCAGGGCGTTGATCCCGAGAGCTTTACGTTTAAGGAGCTCGGCGGAGTCGAGTATATTTACGTGACGAAGAATAGCGTCGGCGTGGATACGAAGTCCATCCTGTCCGAAGGACTGCTTGGAATTCTGACTTCGATGACATTTCCGAAAAACATGCGCTGGGGAGCGCACGAATTCAAATTCGTCCGTCCGATTAAGTGGATGGTCGCGATGCTGGGCAGCGAGACGGTAAATCTGGAAATTACGGGCGTGAAGGCCGGTAACGTAACTCGCGGGCATCGTTTCCTTGGCGGAGAAGCCGTAATTCCTGAAGCATCTGCTTACCGCGACGTGCTTCGCGAACAGCATGTTATCGTCGACGTGAATGAGCGCCAGGAGATGATCGTTTCGCAAATCCAGGCGCTGGCCCAGGAGAAGGACTGGAATATCGCGATCAAGGATGACCTGCTAGAAGAGGTATTGTTCCTGGTTGAGACTCCAACCGTGCTGTACGGATCGTTCGACTCCTCATTCCTTCATATTCCGCAGGAAGTATTGATCACTTCCATGCGTGAGCATCAGCGCTATTTCCCGGTGCTGGATAAACAGGGACAATTGCTTCCGTATTTCGTAACGGTTCGCAGCGGGGACAGCCGCTCCCTCGACGTGATTGCCAGAGGAAACGAGAAGGTGCTGCGGGCCCGGTTATCGGATGCGAAATTCTTCTATGAGGAAGACCAGAAGCTTCAGATCAAGGATGCCCTGTCGAAGCTGGAGAGCATCGTTTTCCATGAAGAGCTGGGGACGATCGGCGATAAAGTCCGCAGAATCCGCCGGATTTCGGATCAGTTGTCCGCGAAGCTTAACGTTTCTGCAGACGCAGCGGATTCCGTGAGCCGTGCGGCCGATATTTGCAAATTCGATCTGGTGACGCAGATGGTTTATGAATTCCCTGAATTGCAGGGGGTCATGGGAGAGGATTACGCAAGAAAAGCCGGTGAGAAGGAGCATGTGGCCAAAGCGGTGTTTGAGCATTACCAGCCTCGCTTTGCCGGCGATTCGGTGCCTTCCACGATGGTGGGTTCCATCGTGAGCATCGCGGATAAAATCGACACCATCGTAGGATGCTTCTCCATCGGCATTATTCCGACTGGCTCCCAGGATCCTTACGCACTCCGGCGTCAGGCTGCGGGCATCGTTCAGATCATCCTGGAGCACAAACTTCCGGTGACTTTATCCGACGTGTTCGGCGTGGCGCTCGAGGTTCATGAGAACATTCGCGTATTGAAGCGATCGACGGACGAAATCCGCAAAGACCTTAAGGAGTTTTTCGGGCTTCGCGTGAAAAAGCTGTTGTCCGAGGACCAACGTTATGATGTGGTGGATGCGGTCATTACGGCCGGATTCGATCATGTAGTGTCCGTTGTATCCCGTGGCCATGCGCTAATGAATGCCGTGGAGAGCGTCCAGGATTTCAAAACGACGGTAGAGTCCTTCAACCGAGTCAGCAATTTGGCTGCCAAGGCGGGCAAGGCCGCTGTCAACGCCGAACTGTTCACGGAATCGGAAGAAAACAAGCTTTATGAAGCTTGGAACGCGATTCGCGCAGATTACCACGCCGCGCTGCAGGCAGCGGACGGCGAACGTTCCTTGTCCTTGCTGAGTGGACTAAGGGAGCCGATTACCGGGTTCTTTGATTCGGTGATGGTGATGGCTGAAGACGAAGCGGTTCGGGCCAATCGCCTTGCGCTGCTCTCCGGCATCGACGGTGATCTGAAGCGGTATGCCGATTTCACGAAATTGGTGTGGTAGTAGTGACAGCATGATTTTGCAAATGGTATAATGTATTGTTCAGTGAAAGCGACAGCCCGCGGTTCAGCGCGGGATGGCGCTTTCGCTATGAACGGACGGATTCAAGCAAGGGCAAGGTCATTGTTTATTTGGGCAGCAGGATTTTAATCGGCCAAAGACGTATATAATAATATACAGCATAATAAGGACCCAAGATTAAGATAAGAGCCGGTGATGCGTATGAACGAAAGCAACTCCATTTCGATCGTGGTTGACGGGGATGCATGTCCAGTCAAGAAGGAAATCGCAGAGACTGCTCGTGCATTCCGTGTGCCGGTGCTGCTTGTTTCTTCCTATGATCATCTGCTGCAAGCCGAAGAAGGGGTTACGACGATCCAGGTGGACCGGAGTGATCAGAGTGCGGACCTCTACATTGCCAACCACATATCCAGGGGGGATATCGTGGTGACGCAGGATTATGGACTGGCTGCGCTTGCGCTTGCCAAATCATGCCACGTGATCTCCTTCCGCGGCCGTATTTTCCATAATACGGATATCGATTTCATGCTGGATTCCCGTCACCATCAGGCGAAGGCGAGGAAACAGGGAAGGTATGGCAAAGGGCCCAAGAAACTGCTTGACGAAGACCGGAGGATTTTTCAACATAAACTGACAAAACTTTTGTGTGAATTGCAGGAGAATGTCCACCCGTAGCGAATACTATTTACGTGCCAAAAGAGATGAAGGTGGTTTGGATGAGTACCGGACAAGGCAATATTCCGGATGATGTCATTGAGGAAGTACTGGCCAAAAGCGATATTGTGGATACGGTCAGCAAATACGTGCATCTTACCAAACAGGGGAAATACCTGAAGGGCTTATGCCCGTTTCACTCAGAGAAGACTCCTTCCTTTACGGTTACACCGGAACGCCAAATCTTTTACTGCTATGGCTGCGGTAAGGGCGGAAACGCCATTAAGTTTAGAATGGAAATCGAAGGATTTTCTTTTCCCGAAGCCGTCAAGACAATGGCAGAAGAGAATGATATCTCGTTGCCGGAAGGTCAAGGAGTTCCTGTAATTCCTCGTAATCCGGAAAAAGAACGCTTGATTGAAGCGTATGAGCTTAGCGCCAAGCTGTACCATTTCCTGCTGAAGAATACGGAACATGGTACGGAAGCCATGAAGTATTTAAGAGCCCGCGGAATGAACGACAAGATGATTGATCAGTTTCAGATCGGTTATGCGCCAGATCGTTGGGACACGCTGGTTCAGTTCCTGACCAAACGCTCCTTTGACTTGAAAGAGATGGAAAGAGGCGGTTTATTATCCGCAAGACATGAACAAGAAGGCTATCTCGACCGTTTTCGCGGACGAATCATGTTTCCGATACATGACCGCAGCGGCAAGGTCATCGCGTTTGCTGGCAGAATACTGGGGGACGGTCAACCGAAGTACCTGAATTCCCCGGAGACGCTTCTATTTAATAAGAGCCGCACATTGTACAACCTGCACCAGGCCAAAACATCCATACGCAAATTGCGTCAAATTCTGTTATTCGAAGGATACGGCGATGTCATTTCGTCATGGGAAGCAGGACTGCACAACGGCGTGGCAACGATGGGAACCTCTCTAACGGAAAACCAAGTGGCAATCATGAAATCGGTGGCTGAAGAAGTTGTTGTTGTCTATGATGGCGATAAAGCCGGCATGGCCGCCGCGTCAAAAGTCATTCCAATGCTGGAAGGCGTTGGTCTCAAGGTACGAATCGCTTTGGTGAACGAAGGAATGGACCCGGATGATTATATCCGCAAGTTCGGTCCCGAGCGTTTCAGGCATGTGGTAGAAACAGCCGTTTCAACAACAAAATTTAAACTTATATATCTGAAGAAAAACCATATACTGCTAGAAGAAGATGGTAAAATTGCGTACGCCAAAGAGGCACTGCCCATTATCGCCGTACTGGATTCCTCAACCGAACGGGAGGTTTATTTGAGGGAATTATCCTCCGAGCTTCATCTTTCCTACGAAAGTCTTAAGCAGGATTGCAATCTGCTTCGGCAATCGATGCAAAAAAAGATGGGCGATGGGGATAATAAGGAAAAAAGGTGGAATAATGGTAGGCATAAAAAAGGGCGCCAGCCCGCCCCTGCACTTCTGCCTGCTTACCATGCTGCAGAACGGCGGCTGCTGTCGCTGATGCTGCAGGATGCGGAGGCCGCGCGATACGTTGGCGATCGCCTGGGAGAAGCGTTTAATATTGAAGATCATGCGGCAATCGCTGCTTATCTATATGCTTTTTACGCACAGGGCAAATCTCCGGATATCAGCCGTTTCATGTCATCGCTCCAAGACGATCGTTTGGAAATGACGGTCAGCTCGATCATGATGATGGAAGCACCCGCCGAGTGGAACGTTCAAGTGCTCGATGATTGCATACGCGAGGTGCTGAAATTTCCGCAGCAGAGAGAGATCGACCAGAAAAAAGAAGAAATGATAAAGGCGGAGCGCTCAGGTGATTTTTTGCGAGCCGCGCAAATTGCAAGTGAGATTATCGCCCTAGAAAGACAATGAAGCCCCGCGCATTGCTGTTTCTAGGGAGGAGGGAGTCGAATGATGGCGAATGATCAGCATACTGAACTAGAAACGGAATTTACGCTGGATCAAGTCAAGGATCAGTTGATTGAACAGGGTAAAAAGAGATCCGTATTAAGCTATAAAGATATTATGGAGAAATTGTCGCCATTTGATCAGGACACGGAGCAGATGGAAGAGTTCTATGAGCAGCTGGCCGACCTGGGGATCGATGTGGTAAATGAAAATGACGAAGAGGGCCCTCACCGGCAATCGGGAGATTCCGAATCCCATGATAATGAGGATTTTGGATTTGACGACGATCTTTCACTGCCTCCGGGGATCAAAATTAACGACCCGGTTCGGATGTACCTGAAGGAAATTGGACGGGTTCCGCTGTTGTCCGCGGATGATGAGATTGAGCTTGCCAACCGGATTGAACAGGGAGATGAAGAAGCCAAGCGCCGTCTGGCCGAAGCCAACCTGCGTCTCGTCGTAAGTATTGCGAAGCGGTATGTGGGTCGTGGAATGCTGTTCCTGGATTTGATCCAGGAGGGCAACATGGGTTTGATCAAAGCCGTGGAGAAATTCGATTACAAAAAAGGCTTCAAATTCAGTACGTATGCGACTTGGTGGATTCGCCAAGCGATCACGCGCGCGATCGCGGACCAGGCCCGTACCATCCGTATTCCCGTGCATATGGTAGAGACCATCAACAAGCTGATACGTGTATCCAGACAGCTTCTGCAGGAGCTTGGGCGTGAGCCTTCGCCGGAGGAAATTGCTGCAGAGATGGAACTCAGCGTTGAGAAGGTCCGGGAGATCATGAAGATTGCCCAGGAGCCGGTTTCGCTGGAAACGCCGATCGGTGAAGAGGACGATTCCCATCTTGGGGATTTCATCGAGGATCAGGAAGCACTCGCTCCTGCTGACGCGGCTGCGTACGAGCTTCTGAAGGAACAGCTCGAGGATGTGCTGGATACGCTGACAGAGCGCGAGGAGAATGTCCTTCGCCTTCGTTTCGGACTCGATGACGGCCGCACAAGAACGCTGGAAGAGGTCGGCAAAGTATTCGGCGTTACGCGCGAGCGGATACGGCAGATCGAAGCCAAAGCGCTCCGTAAGCTTCGTCACCCGAGCCGCAGCAAACGGTTAAAGGATTTTCTCGAATAGCCTTAATCCACGGACCTTCTGCAGTAACGCAGCAGGTCCTTTTTTTCGAATGCAAGCAGGGTGAATGAGGTTTCTTGGTTCTGGAATTTCTTCCTTCATTTGTTGTATTGGTCTTTATTTTAGCTCTTTTCCAGACCCATTGCAAATGACCTGGCACCCGATTGGTTTGCCGGATTTGCGGGTTTGCAGTTTGGTATCGTGTCTGTTAGGGTAATGAATAGATCGTGGATTGAACGAAAATATGGAATGTAAGGGTGTCAGCATTGAAATTATCAAGAAGATTAACGAAGATTCTGGAGAAGATTCCTCGCGGCAGCAAACTTGCAGATATCGGTTCGGATCATGCCTTGCTGCCCGTGGCTGCCGTGGAGTGCGGGGCTGCGGTTCAAGCTGTCGCCGGTGAGGTCAACCCAGGCCCCTATGATGCTGCCGTCAAGCAGGTCATTGAATCAGGGATGACCGATGTCATCAGCGTGCGAAAAGGGGACGGATTGAATGTGCTCTCGGCCGGTGAGGCGGACGTGATTACCATTGCCGGCATGGGCGGCAGCCTGATTGCAGCGATTCTGGATCGCGGGATCGAGAAGCTGGCCGGCGTTCGAAGGCTTGTTTTACAGCCGAACGTGGGAGAGGACATTTTGCGCAGATGGCTCCATTCCCATGGCTGGGTGCTGATCGAGGAATGGATCCTGGAAGAAGATGGAAAAATTTACGAGGTGCTGGTCGCCGAGCTTTCGGATACAACGCACCTGACGAATGAACAGGTATACAAGGAAAGGACGATCGGAGACGGTGTCCGGCTTTCTGCGGACTGGCTGTTCCGCATGGGGCCTTGGTTGACGCAATCCCCGAATCCGGTTTTCCACGATAAGTGGACGTCGGAGATGGAGAAGATGGGGTATATACTTCAGTCGTTATCGCGTTCGGATCTGCCTACGGCGGCCGATAAGGCGAGCGAGATTCGATCGGATATCGAGTTTATTCAGGAGGTGCTGGCATGCTTGCCAAAGGACAAACCGTAATTCAATTCATGGAACAACTGGCCCCCAAGCACGTGGCCGAACCCGATGACCGAATCGGGCTCCAGCTTGGAACTTTGCAAAAGGACATCCGTACGGTGCTGATTGCATTGGACGTGAATGATGAAGTGGTGGATGAAGCCATTGAGCTTGGGGCTGACCTGATTATCGCGCATCATGCGATTATCTACCGTCCGCTGAAGCAGCTGCAGACGGATACGCCGATGGGCAAGGTATACGAGAAGCTGATCAAACACGACATCGCGGTCTATGTAAGCCATACCAATCTGGACGTAACCGAGGGCGGCATGAACGATTGGATGGCGGAGGCGCTGGGCATCGAGGATACGTCGCCCATCCATGACATGCATAACGAGCAGCTGTCCAAGCTGGTGGTGTTTGTTCCGAAGAGCCACCATCAAGAGGTGCTGGATGCCGTGCTCGGAGCCGGCGCAGGCTGGATCGGAAATTACAGCCACTGCAGCTTCAATATCGAGGGCTTCGGCACCTTCGTTCCAAGAGAAGGCAGCACCCCTTTTCAAGGCAAGGAAGGAAAGATGGAACGGGCAGACGAGGTCCGGATCGAAACGATTGTTCCCCACACGATTAAGAACAAGGTCATCCAAGCTATGCTCAAAGCGCATCCTTATGAAGAGGTTGCCTACGATCTGTATAACATGGACCTGAAGGGAAGATCCCTCGGTCTTGGACGTGTCGGGAAGCTGAAGGAGCCCCTGACGCTGGCTGAGCTGGTCGACGTGGTAAAAGAGAAGCTGGAGGTCCCTCATGTTCGCGTAGTAGGAGAACTCGACCGTACCCTACGAAAGGCAGCCGTTATCGGCGGCTCCGGAGGGCGCTACATGATGAAGGCGCTGTTCCGGGGAGCAGACGTGCTGGTAACGGGAGATGTGGATTATCATACGGCACAGGACGCGCTGGCCGCTGGACTTACAATTATTGATCCGGGCCACAATGCCGAGAAGATCATGAAAGTCAAAGTTGCTGAGTGGATGGAGCAGAAGCTGCAGGAGCATAAGTACGAAACCCGGGTCGTGGCTTCCCGCATCAATACGGAGCCTTTCCAGTTTGTTTGATTTCGGAATGGGAAAATAATCAGCTGTTGTTAATGTTTAATGGTTGTGTACCGCATGAAATCACGATATAATATGTAATGTTGTCCGGAAAGTTTGACAGACAATCGCTGGCGGCCGCTAAGCCGCGAGAGGAAAGTCCGGGCTCCATAGGGCAGGGTGCTGGATAACGTCCAGTCAGCGCGAGTTGAAGGATAGTGCCACAGAAATGGACCGCCGATGGCCACCTTAGGGCGGCACAGGCAAGGATGGAACCGAGGTGTAAGAGACCCCGAGGAACGCTGGTGACTTCGTTCCTGGTAAACCCCACCTGGAGCAAGACCTAATGGGACGCAGTCTCCTTCGAAGAGACAGCCTTAGCCCGAGGCGCGTCCGGGTTGGTCGCTTGAGCCGATTAGTAATGATCGGCCTAGATAGATGATTGTCGCTTATGGTGGCAGGGTAGTTCCCGTTATGACCACGAAGAGCACAGAACCCGGCTTACGGAAAACTTTCCCAACTGCACAACGTTTATGAATATGCTATGGTACAAACGCGTATTTTCTTTTCACTCCTTGTCTCGGGGTGCATAGGAAATGCGCGTTTTTTCAAGTATCAGAAAGTATAAACTTCGAAGCTCGGGTCTTCCTGATATCGCAAGAAAACTTCCTCTAGCCGCGGTTTTTCTTCTGAGAAAGTGCATCGATAGTCGTTTTTCTTAGGGGGTTGTGAAAATATTGGGAGATCATGTGCCCTGTACGGATAATCGTCCATACCAAATAGCCCTTGTGATAATAAGCTATAATCATCAACGGAAAGGAGATGCAAACACATGTCTTGTCATAACGATTATCCATGTCCTCCGGTGTCCCCGATTGTGTGCGATCCGATTGTAGTCGTGAGAGACCACTATGTACCGCAGATCGTACCGGTTATTCATCCTATAAAAGTGGTGGATAAGATTCACTGCGTGCCGGTAGAAAAACATCTGTACACGTACAGCGAAGAGGAAGTCGTAACCGAAAAAGGAGGCTATGGCGGCGTTACGGTATCCGGCAAGCGTTCCAAGAAAGCTACAGTGCGTACCAGTCGTACTCGCCGGAAGAAATAAACATGGCGGCAATGCCCCGGATCATGAATAAAGCAGCCAACGCGAGAGGGCGGAAGCTGCTTTATTCTTTATCTTTTATTCGTTAAGCCGTTTAATTTGCGGAGCTCTTGTTCCAGATTGCGAAGGGTACGGCCAGGCCACATTTGAAGAGGCACTTCAGGGGCGCCGACCGCTTTCAAGGACTGGAAGATATCGATCTGACCGTGACCGTAATATTTATCCCGTCCCTTGTCGCCGAGATCCACCGCTTGGTTGATCATGACATCCATGACCTCTTGATTGGTCAGGTCAGGGTTAAGGGAACGGATGAGCCCCGCCATGGCGGCTGCATGGGGACTTGCCATGGAGGTCCCGGACAGAGCGGCGTATTGATTTCCCGGGAAGGTGCTTGCGATATTGGTCCCCGGAGCGGCCACATCGATGTAATCGCCATAGTTGGAATATTCCGCCCGCTTTTGATTGGAATCCGTTGCGGCGACAGCCAGCACCTCCGGATAGGCGGCAGGATAACCGGGGCGCTCCGTGTTGTCGTTGCCTGATGCGGCAACAAGCACAACGTCGCGATCATAGGCGTATTTGACGGCATCATGCAGGAACTGGGAATCCGCATAGTTGCCAAGACTCATATTGATCACCTTCGCTCCGTGATCCGTGGCCCAAATAATGCCTTCCGCGACGGCATAGGTTGTTCCCGATCCGGATCCGTCTAGCGCTTTAACGGGCATAATTTTGTTGTACCAGCTAACGCCTGCAACGCCTTCGCCGTTGTTGACCAGGGCACCGATGATCC
The DNA here is from genome assembly GCF_900109305.1 of Paenibacillus sp. cl141a. Taxonomy (NCBI): domain Bacteria; kingdom Bacillati; phylum Bacillota; class Bacilli; order Caryophanales; family Paenibacillaceae; genus Paenibacillus; species Paenibacillus sp. cl141a. Next base: position 16,537 of record NZ_FNZO01000009.1, on the reverse strand, counting down.
CGGCTACGTGCGTCCCGTGCCCCACATCATCCAGGGGCTGTTTGTCTTTCTCAACAATGTTGTATCCTTCCACCAGTTGTCCGTCCAAATCGGAATGCTGAAGATCCACCCCAGTGTCAATTACGGCGATGATGACATCTTCGCTGCCTTTGGACAGATCCCAGCCCCGGTTTGTCTCGATGACGGGCAGATTCCATTGATATTCCGAAAACAGGAGATCATTCGGAATATTGACTTGGGCATTCGCCCCCTCCGGGAAATCCGAGTTAACCCGGGATTGAGGGCTGCGATCATTGGTTAAATAAATGTAGTGAGGCTCCGTGTATTTGATTTTCCACTTCTGCTGGAAATAGGAGCGCAGCTTCTGGTAATCCATATCTTTGGAACGGAAAACATAGGCATAGCCCAGTTTCCTTGGCGTTTCGCAAGATATTTCCCTGGAGATATCCAGCAGCTGCTGCTTTGACGGTTCATTTTGAAAGGACACCACGATTTCATTTTCGTAAAAATGACTGGCCTTTTCATTATCATGGCCGGTTTTGACGGTGATGTCGGAGAGGGTATCCGCATGGATGGACTCGACCCGGAATTTTCCTTCCTTTGGATACGGAATTAAGCGGAGATTCCGCTTCTGGTGATTGCTTACCTCTTGAAGCACAGCTTGATTGACCAGGGCGGCAGCGCCATATCTGCCATCCTTGGACGGTTCGGCCACAATAAAATAAGGCTGCCCCGCCGCGTTGAATTTGGGAGAATCATAAGCTTCCCCGCGTTTCAATTTCTGCTGCGCCAGTTGAAAATGATGAGCGATCCGATTTTTGTCGGTTTTGCTCATTTTGGGAAGCGGTCCTTGAACGTCCGCCATCTTGTTTTCCTTGAGGTTATACCAGCGTACTTGCTGAAAATGCTTGTGCATCTTTTGCTCTTTCTGCGTATACGCCTTGACTTGCCCCGCGCTGCGCAAAGCGTCATTGTTCAGCATTTTGCGGAGGTGTCCCCTGGCATCGAGACGGTTTAATTGATCCGTCGCCTGGATATCGCCCATAATGGTAAAATGCTTGGCCTTGTCCTCCTGCTGGGGTTTTAAGGGCCGTGACGGTTCAGCCGTTGGAGCCGGCTGTTTGGAACCGGGGATGAACAGCAAGATCAGAAGCGCGCCAATAACTGACGCCGCCCCTATAATGCTCCAAAAGGTACGGGATTTCACATATTTTCCTCCTCGCCGCATTTCAGGATTGTAAGTAATCTTAGCGTGGGAAGAGTGAATCCTTTTTATGCGTGCAAGAAATCTTTAGTCAATCTGAGTGAATGCGCCAAAAAATTGTACTAAAAATAACCTTGTAAGTGTATTCATGATAGGGATTTCGTTATCCCAAAATTTGTGTTAGGATAGTACATATTAGCATGACCGTCAGGCCGTTCGGCCTGCAGGGTCACGACCATTTAAGGGGGATCTATCGTAATGCCAGCAGACAATCTTCAGAAATTATGCTCAGAATCCAGAGAAAAGTTGAAATCTGCTATTTCGATTATGGAAACGTTTTTGAATGAACATGCTTTATCTCAATTGGTAACGGAACAGGACGAGGAAACCGTTCACTTTTACAAAGGATTTCTGTCGGATGTTCGCCATTTGCTCGTATTTTCTGAAGTTTCCTATGAGAAGCTAGGCGTTGTACAGCGTCGCCCTAATTTTGATATCGATTTTGCCGAGAAGGCTTTGTATAATTTGTATCATCGCTGTGTGAACAGCTTCTTCTATCCCAAAAATGAAAGTTATTCCGAAGATGGCCGTTACGCCTACACCGGACAGGATGCCATCCGTTTCCGGAAAAAGCCGGTCCGTCCGGCACGTGACGTCATCATGAACATTACCAAGATTTATGAAGAGCTTCGTGACGATCTTGCTTATTACGAGAGCGATTATTTGACGGAGCGCCGGATGCAATCCGAGAGAAGCCACGCTTAGTATAATTTAAGGAAGACGCTAGAGATGCCAACCGTTGGCATCTCTTTTTTGCGTTATGCGCCTAAGGCACCAACTGACAATCGTTATCGTGCATACGGGCCATAAACATAGGAAAAAATGTTGACGAGGTGATGCTAAAATGGCCAACGAAGCCAAACCATTAGTGAAGTGCAGTGTCAGCAATTGCCATTACTGGGGAGAACAAAATTTATGTCATGCCGAGATGATTATGATCGAGATTGACCGTCATGCAAATGTGAAACTTAACGAAGAGTATGGGGCAGAGCCTTACGTAGACGATCATCAGGATGTTGCTGACAAGTCTTCCGAGACCTGCTGTCTGACCTTCAAGCCGAAGGGCTGACGGACACAAGCCCCCGATAAAGTCAGGGTGCCGGGCACTTTAGGATGATGGAAATGGAGGAAGCGAGCTATGGATAAAAAACATCGCAAAATGAAGGTTGTTCAAGGCAAGCGAAACCGGGTAGACTTCCCGCGGAAGGATCACCGCGAAGAATATGCAGCCGAGGTGGCTCCGCCGATGGAAACCTCGGTGCGGCATGCAGACGAGGATAAGGCGGATCTGTCCACTGGCCGGGCGGTTGGATACGTAGGCCTGGTATTAGGGATTGCCTCCTTGTTCATGTGGTCGGTCATTCTCGGACCTATCGCGGCTGTCGTGGGTTATTACGCTTACAGCAAAGGCAGCAGAACGACAGGTGCTTGGTCCATAGGACTCGGCATTCTGGCGACGCTCAGTTATTTTATCTTGATTCCTTTCAGCAGATAATGATTGATTTATTTATCATCGTTCAATATGGGCGGGTCAACCGGGAAGCAGGGTTGCTCCGCCTATTTTTTTGTCGAATAGGTATAGCAGATTGTTCCAGTTCCGTGATAAAATAAAGGACAAGTTTGAAATTCAACTGCAGAAAGTGAGTTAAACAATGCAAATAGATCCGATATCATGGAAGCAAATGACGGATGTATCACAGACGAATACGAATTCCACCGAATCGTCAGCCGGATTTGTCAATGTGCTGAGCAGCCTGCTTAACGAAGAATCCACTTCCAAACCGGTTGAACGTTCCATGACACAGCTGGCGCCCGGTGTCACCTTTAAGGACGGGCTGTTGTGGCAGCAGTTAGGCGTTGTGGATGAGTCCGTTTCTTCGAGCACCTCGATAGAAGCAGAGTTCAACGACACGGGCGCAACAAAGCCTACGACTTTTGAGGATTTAATTACGGCGGCAGGGGAACGCTATGGCGTGCCGGTATCGTTGATCAAAGCGGTCATCGACGCGGAATCCTCGTTTAATCCGCATGCCGTCTCGTCTGCAGGTGCCAAGGGGCTGATGCAGCTCATGGACGGTACGGCGAGAGGACTCGGGGTAAGCAACCCTTTTGATCCGGCTCAGAACATCGACGGCGGTACCAAATATTTGTCCAATCTGATCCAACGGTTTGGCGGAGAGATAGCCATGGTGCTTGCTGCTTATAATGCAGGACCGACACGCGTCGCGGGTTTGGGTGTATCCAGCGATGAAGAGCTGATGTCCGTGGCTCATGAATTGCCCAAGGAAACCCAGGCATACATTAGCAAAGTCATGAACGCCCAGTCGAAATACGCATTGTAGTCCGACTGGGGCGAATAGTAATCTGATAAAGGATCAAACGAGAAGCGCCGCTTTGTCCAAGGCAAGATGGAGTGCGGCTTTACCGTTTGGTCTTTTTGTGTAAATATAAAGGTCTGGAATCATAAGCTATGCAATCTGCGACGCGCAAGATGGAAAGGGGAAATTACCTTGATATATTGGGATCACGCTGCAACGACCCCTCCGTTTGATGAAGTGGTGGACACGATGGCGGAAGTCATGAAGATTCATTATGCTAACCCGTCAGCCCTTCACCGTTCAGGCGAAGCGGCCGCCAAAGTGCAGAAAAGGGCAAGAGAGGTGTGCGCGGCCGCGCTGGACGTTCAGCCGGATGAGATCGTATTTACGTCCGGGGCTACCGAGGGCAATAACATGGCGATAAAAGGGGCTGCGATGCAGTACAGCAGCCGGGGCAAGCATATCATCACGACGGGAATCGAGCATCCATCCGTATATGAATGCTGCAGACAGCTGGAAACGCTGGGCTGGGAAGTGACGTACCTTCCCGTGGATGCCGAGGGCATGGTGGATCTGGCTGCCTTGAGCGAAGCGGTCCGTAAAGATACGGTGCTGGTCAGCATCATGCATGTGAATAATGAAACGGGGGCCATGCAGCCGCTGGCGGAAGTGGGGCGTATCGTGAAGGAGCGGAACCCACGCACGCTGCTGCATGTGGATGGCGTACAAGGATTCGGCAAGGTCCCGGTCTCGCTATCCGGGTGGCAGGCCGATTTGTACAGCTTGTCCGCACATAAGTTCAACGGTCCGAGGGGGATGGGGGTGCTGTACATCAGGCGAGGCGTACAGCTCTTCCCCTTGATATCCGGCGGATCCCAGGAGAGCGGGCATCGGGCGGGCACGGAGAATGTTGCCGGAGCGGTAGCGATGTCTAAGGCCATGCGATTGTCCAGGGAAAATCAGCCTGAGCTTTATGCCAGGATGACGGAGATCAGGGAGCTGCTGCTTCAGGGCATCCGCAAAATTCCGGGCTTGGCGTTAAACAGCAGCGAGCAGAGCGCACCGCACATCATTCATTTTTCGTATCCGGGATTAAAACCCGAGGTGATGGTCCACGCTCTGGAAGAGATGGGCATGCTCGTATCGACCAAGTCGGCTTGTTCTTCCAAATTCAGCGAGCCCAGCCGGGTGCTGTTAGCGATGGGAAAAGACATGGAGGCAGCTTCCTCCGGAATTCGCATCAGTCTTGGCAAGGAGCATCAGCTGGGCGATGCAGCGCGGCTGGTCGAGGTATTGGCGAAAATTTGCGGGAACCTGCGTCCCATCATAGAAAGAGAGGGTAATCGGAGATGACTTACGATAAACTGCTGCTTCGCTTTGGCGAGTTTACCCTGAAAGGCAAAAACCGCAACCGGTTCGAGAGATCGGTGCTGAATCATATTCGAAGCGTGCTCAGACCGTACCCGGGTGCGAAAATCATCAAGGAATACGGCCGCCTGTACGTCGAGCTTAACGGAGAGTCTCCCGAGGCGCTGATTCAAGTGCTGAGGAAGGTATTTGGCCTGGTTTCCATCAGTCCGGTTCGCGTATGCCCTTCGGAACCTGACCGCATTATCGAAGCAGCGGTTGATTTTGTGGGACAGAAGGAACTGGAAGGCACGGTAACCTTTAAGGTCAATGCCAGAAGAGTATGGAAGCAATTCCCTCATTCCTCGCAAGAGATGAACCATTTGGTCGGATCGCCATTGCTGCGGACCTATCCCCAGCTTAAAGTGAAGGTGAAGCAGCCCGATATGGAGCTGCGCGTGGAAATTCGGGAGAACGAGACGTATTTGTACTATGAAGTGATTCCCGGCGCGGGCGGTTATCCCCTCGGTACGAACGGGAAGGCGATGCTGCTCCTCTCCGGAGGAATTGACAGTCCTGTAGCGGGCTGGTCAGCGATGCGAAGGGGACTTGAAATTGAGTGCGTCCACTTTTACAGCTTCCCCTACACCAGCCAGCTTGCGAAGGAAAAGGTCATGGAGTTAACGAGGTTGTTATCGGGCTATACAGGAAGAATCAAGCTTCACCTGGTGCCGTTTACCGATGTGCAGACCTCCTTTGTCGGCATCGGCCAGGACAATCTGATCATTACGTTTATGCGCAGAGCGATGTTACGGATTGCTTCCTCGCTTGCTGAACGGGAAGGGGCACTGGCGATCGTGACCGGGGATAGCCTAGGACAAGTGGCTAGCCAAACGCTGCCGAGCATGAATGTGATCGGAAGAGTTACCGAACTGCCGCTGCTCCGGCCGCTCGTCATGATGGATAAGAACGACATTATCAACATTGCAATGGACATCGGCACATTTGACACGTCGATTCTGCCGTATGAGGATTGCTGCACGTTGTTTGTGCCTAAATCACCGACCACCAATCCGAATCTGAAGATTATCGAGAAGGTGGAGGCTTCGCTTACCGAGCTGCCTGTCTTGATCCAAGCGGCGATTGAAAGCACGGAGACCGTGATCATCACGCCGGACAGTAAGATCGGCGAGCTTGGCGAGAAGCGTGAGGAGCCTGTGGTCAACGAAGACTGGTTCTAAATCGGGTATGAAGCGGTAGCCGCCATGGCGCCGCCGACACAGCGTCTTATGCTGTTCGATTAGAATAAAGACCATAAAAACGCCCCGAGGCTTATCGTAAGCCTCGGGGCGTTTTTATGGTATGTCGAGACCGTTAGGACAGGGTGGACGACTGACGGCGAGCGGCTGATTTTTTTTTCAGATGTCCTGCCGTCAGCACGCCGACGATGATGGCGGCAATGAACAGATACTTTATAATCTGGTGCCCTTCAAAGTACCCTATAAAATGCTTCTCCTCGGTAATCATGGAGGATGCCGTATATGCAAGCACCGCTGAACCTACATAGATAATCCATGGGAAGCGGTTGATCAGCTTGATGAACAAGGTGCTGCCCCATACCACGATGGGAACGCTGATGAGCAGGCCCAGGGTTACAAGGATCATGTTATGTTTGGCCGCGCCGGCAACGGCAATGACGTTGTCCAGGCCCATGGCGGCATCGGCTACAATGATGGTGCGGATGGCTGCGCCCAGGTTGTTGCCAGCTTTGATATTGCCGTGATCATTATTATCGTCGGTCAACAGCTTGTAAGCAATGCCGATCAGGAGCACGCCACCCACAAGCAGCAGCCAAGGGATGTTAAGCAGCCAGACGACAAGGATGGTGGCTATGATGCGGAGAACTACAGCACCTGCCGTACCGTAGATAATGGCTTTTTTCTGGGTTTCCTTCGGAAGATTTCGTGCCGCAAGACCGATCACGATGGCGTTGTCCCCAGCCAATATCAAATCCAAAAACACAATGTTGATTAATGCGAGAAAAAATTCAGCGGCTGTGGTTTCCATGAATGTCACTCCTCTTAGAATACGTTCCACCATTAAACAAAGTGGATTTATTATAGGCCTATTTTTCCTGATGTGCAAGCATAGCCTGGACAAAAACCACATATGTGTAGAGTGGGGGTGTTGTTCTGGTGGAGACGATTTTTTTGTTGGGACAAATATTAGTGATCAATCTTGTACTCAGCGGCGACAATGCCTTGGTCATTGCTATGGCCAGCAAGGATCTTCCGGAAATACACCGCAAACGGGCCGTTTGGATCGGGACGGCAGGGGCTGTGCTTTTACGCTGCATTCTGACTTTTGTGGCCGTCCTGCTGTTGAAAATTCCGTTTCTGCAGGCTGGCGGCGCGTTGCTGCTCATCTGGATCGCGGTCAAACTGATGATGCAAAAAGAACATGATCCTGCGAGCATGGCCAGGGCCTCCACGATATGGGGCGCGGTCAATACGATTCTGATCGCCGATTTTGTCATGAGCCTGGACAATGTCTTGGCAATCGCGGGGCTTGCCAATGGCGATCTCTCCCTGATTGTCATCGGGATTATATTAAGCATTCCAATTGTTGTATGGGGAAGCGGGATGATCTCCAGGCTGCTTCAAAAGTTTCCCGTACTGCTCTATATAGGTGCCGGTATTCTAGCTTTTACAGCAGGCGAAATGCTCATACAGGATTCTCGCGTCGGCTTGCTGCTGGCTTATTGGATGCCCAATGCGCACAGCATGCTGCCGATAATCGTTGCGGGTTTCGTTGTCCTCATCGGCGGATTGCAGACGGTAAGACGGACAGGCACGTAAAAGGGGATACTCCTGAAAGGTGAGAAGTTGGACATACTCATGCAGAAGCTGTAAACCGGATAAATGGACGACTGTCTCCCGCAGTCGTCCATTTCTTGTGATGTAAGGCCGATGCCTCATTAGACGAGTTGGGTAATTTTTAAGCGGAACAAGCTCGGGATATGGTTTTTTTTGTCGGTTTGGGCTAAAATTAACGTAACTGCTTCTGTTAGAAACCGCTGTTTATGGTGATACATATATTGAAGAGAGGGTGATCAAATGTCCTCCAGAAAAGATTTGGCGCTGGGTATTTTCATCGTTGTCGCTGGAGTCGTTATTTTGCTGGGCAAGCTTGGCGTGTTCGGATTTCTGGGCAGAACGTTATGGCCGCTCGTCCTGCTGCTGCCGGGTATTTTTTTGCATATCCTGTTTTTTGGTCGCCGGGCTTCTGCCGCCGTACTGATACCGGGCGGTATTCTGACGGTATACGGGCTTCTGTTCCTTATATGCAATATCGGCGGGTGGGGACTAATGGCCTCATTATGGCCTGTTCTCATTCTCGGTGTGGCCGTAGGCCTGTTTGAGTATTATCTGTACGAGAGCCCGCGTCCCGGCGCTGCATTGCCGATTGCGCTTGGTTTGACGGCGCTTTCCGTTGTGATATTCATCTTCACCTGGCTTCAGACAGGAGCGTTCTACATTATTGCGCTGATCTTGATCGCGGCGGGCGCTTGGATGATCTTCGGCCGCAATCGTTCCAGACGCAATAATAAATGGAGCCGGGGCTGGTAAACGGGAAGAGGTAAAAGTTGCTGGAAGTTTTCTGAAAAGACTTGATTTTCCCGCTCGTTTACCTATATTATAGGATGTATGTTGAAGCGTCGGCATGTCGTCCGGCGCTTTCTTTGTGGCTCATTCGAATAGAAGGGATTTGAGATATATTTATGCAATCAAGAGATCAGATTCGCAACATTGCCATTATTGCTCACGTTGACCATGGCAAAACAACACTTGTAGACCAACTGCTGCAGCAGTCCGGTATTTTCCGGGAGCATGAGACGCTGCAGGAGCGCGCGATGGACTCCAATGATTTGGAGCGCGAACGCGGTATTACCATCCTAGCCAAAAATACGGCTATTACGTATAAAGATTTCTTGATCAACATCGTGGATACGCCTGGACACGCCGATTTCGGCGGTGAAGTCGAACGTATCATGAAAATGGTCGACGGCGTTCTGCTCGTTGTTGACGCATACGAAGGCTGCATGCCTCAGACCAAGTTCGTTCTGGGCAAAGCGCTTGCCCATAACTTGACGCCGATCGTCGTTGTAAACAAGATCGACCGTCCGGCTGCCCGCCCAGCTGAAGTGATCGATGAAGTGCTTGACCTGTTCATTGAGCTTGGAGCGAACGACGACCAGTTGGACTTCCCCGTAGTATATGCATCTGCCCTAAACGGTACTTCCAGCATGGATCCGGAGAAGCAAGACGATAACATGCTTGCTCTTTACGAAACCATTATCGACCATATCCCTTCCCCTACCGAGAAAGTGGACGAGCCTCTGCAGTTCCTCGTGACCTTGATGGATTACAATGAATACCTGGGCCGTATCGCCGTCGGCCGCGTGAATCGCGGTGTCATTAAGCAAGGCCAACCGGTTGCCGTTATGCTTAGAGACGGTTCCACGAAGAATGCCCGTATCGAGAAGCTGTTCGGTTTCCAGGGACTGAAGCGGATCGAGGTTGCCGAAGCAGGCGCTGGCGACATCGTGGCGATCGCAGGCATCAAAGACATCAACATCGGAGAAACCATTGCGGATCCACAGCATCCGGAAGCCCTCCCGGTTCTTAAAATTGACGAGCCTACCCTGCAAATGACGTTCCTGGTGAACAACAGTCCCTTTGCCGGACGCGAAGGCAAATGGGTGACATCCCGCAAGCTTCGCGACCGTCTCTTCAAAGAACTGGAAACGGACGTCAGCTTGCGAGTGGATGAGACGGACAGCCCGGATGCCTATATCGTTTCGGGACGCGGTGAGCTTCACCTCAGTATCCTGATTGAGAATATGCGTCGTGAAGGCTATGAGCTTCAAGTATCCAAGCCTGAAGTTATCGTAAGAGAAATCGATGGCGTCAAAATGGAGCCGATCGAACGCCTCCTGATTGACGTGCCGGAAGAGAGCATGGGCGCTGTTATGGAAAGCCTTGGGACACGCAAGGCCGAAATGGTGAACATGGTGAACAACGGAAATGGTCAAGTCCGTCTGGAATTCCTGATTCCGGCTCGCGGGCTTATCGGCTACCGCACCCATTTCTTGACGCTGACACGCGGCTACGGTATTATGAACCACGCGTTCGACAGCTATGGCCCGCTGGTTGGCGGCCAAGTGGGCGGACGCCATCAAGGCGTGCTGGTTTCCACGGAAAACGGATCTTCGACGTTCTACGGCATGATGTCGGTTGAAGACCGCGGAACCCTGTTCCTGGAACCGGGGACCGAGATTTATGAAGGCATGATCGTCGGGGAGCATACCCGCGACAACGATATCGTCGTCAATATTTGTAAAGAGAAGCAATTGACCAACGTTCGTTCGGCAACGAAGGACGATACGGTGAAATTGAAAACACCGGTCATTTTCTCGCTTGAGCAAGCTCTGGAATACTTGAACGACGACGAGTATTGTGAGATTACGCCGAAATCCGTTCGTCTCCGCAAGAAGATTTTGAACAAGAGTGAGCGCGAACGCGCAGAAAAACATCGTAAAATGGCGCAAGCAAATCTATAATAGATAGAGATCTACTTGCCCAAAAGGAGTGAACCTATCATGCAGGAATGGTTTGCCGCGCACCCGCTCGTTTCGTATATCGTCATTTTTGTGCTGATCACCTACGTTTACAACAAGGTATTCCGAGTGAAGCAGAAGCTCCCTCTGTTGAAGGAGATTCTCCTGTATATCTTGATGGCCCTGGGTTCGGCGATACTGCTTGTGTTTCAGATCGATAAGCTGCCGATTATCCAATGCTTGTTGGTCGCCGTGGCGTTGATGCTGATGGTGCGTATTCGATACTTTGTTGAAGATCGTCAGAAGAAGAAGGCTCAAGCCGAGCCGAAGTCATAAGGTTTGTAGAAATTTAGCAATTCAGGCAACAACCATACGGCAACTTTTTGTCAGTCCCCATCGTTTATAAGAGAGAGAAGTCAACCATGGTCCGGTAAATGCTTCGCAATTTGAAGCGTTTATCGGACATTCATCTAATTTGAATGAAATCAGGTGTTATGATATGAATCCTACTCATACCAGTCTCCCTCCAAGAGCCAAAAGTGGGGGGAAGGGCAAGAAACAGCCAGTTCCTAAAAAGAAAAAAAGCCCATGGAAATCTTTTTTTAAATTTATTCTGATCGTACTGCTAATCGCGGTTTTGGCGGCAGCAGGTTATGCCGGGTATCTCTTCTTCAAGGGGAATCAGGTCATCGAGAAAAGCGGCATCGACAAGCCGGTAGCTCCGGGCCATTCCGCAAAAGAAAAACCGATTACCGTGCTGCTCTTGGGAACCGATCATCGTCCGGAAACAGGGACGTATCTGACGGACGTGGTGATGGTCGCCTCCATGCATCCGGAAACCAATACGTCGACGCTGGTGTCCCTGCCGCGGGATACGCTGATTGAACTTGAAGGATACAAGGCAACAAAGCTGAACGCCTACTACCCAAGATTCAAAGCAGCTTATAAAGCAGCCGAGAAAAAGGAGCCGGGCAGCGGCATTCCGGCAGAAGAAGAAATGAAAGTCATGATGAGCAAGTACCTTGGCGTTAATATCGATTATGTAACGGTCATCGATTTTCAGGGTTTCCGGGAGGTCGTGGATACCTTCGGCGGGGTGGATGTTAACGTACAATACAACATGTGCCACCGGGATTCCGTGGATGGAACCGACATCAACCTGACGGTGGGTCCGCAAAAGCTGGATGGCAAGAAGGCGCTAGACTATGTGCGTTACCGCAAATCAATGAACTGTAATCCGAAGACCAAGGAGTCCAACGACTTTGATCGCAATGCCCGCCAAAGCGAAGTGCTGCATTCCTTGCTCGACAAGATGAAATCGTTTGGCGGCGTTACCAAGGTCGGTAATGCGCTGGATGCAGTCAGCGACAACATGACCACTGATTTCGAGCAGGAGCAAATCCGGAATTTGCTCGCAACTTATTATGATATTGGAAAAGAAGACGTTAAATTTATGCCGATTACCGGTGAGTGGAGAAGTCCTAACGTTTACATTAATGCAAATGAACTCAATGCAGCCAAACAAGCGCTGCAAGATGAGCTTGCAGGGAAACACAACGCCGGCGATCAGGAAGCAGAAGCGGATTCTGCAACGGCTCCGTGACAATTGAAGGCAAGTTTTATCGTATGTTATAATACAATGTATCAGATGGAGATCATTGTACAGGAGGCCGATGGAATGTCCTACCTCATGATGCATACGACACACCCATTGATCCATAGTCGGCAGACGGGTTGCCCTGCCCCTGCATTGGTGCGGGCGGATTCCATTAGGGAACGGGGATCCTTCGGATGTCGTCCTTCTGATTCCATGTCGCTCATGACGGGTTCTTTCGACATGGGTGTCCATGCTGCACCGAATAAGCAGTCATACTCCGAATATGTAAACGGTCATGTCCCTAGCGAAGCAGTTATGCCGGTTAGTGGCGTTGTTATGACCTTAAAAAAAGCCCAGTGAGCTTCACTGGGCTTTTTTTGTATGAAATTTGGAGACTTGTGACGGACAAACTCGGGTCATGACGGGATGTGTCCGCACATAGGGCCGAAATGTCCTCAAGTTTATTTCCTGTCTTGCGGATGGGCCGGTGCATGACCGCGATGATTTGGTTTTACCGTTTTAGCACCGTTTTGCTGGACATTTCCGTTTCGCGGTACATTTCCGTCTCGCGGCGTTACGTCTTTCGGCAATTGAGGGATGATACGGCCAACGATGTCTGCAAGTTCACTGGCAAGTCCGGAAACAGGATGTCCCTCCTGAATGTGCCGACCAAGCTCGGCAATCCGGTTGGCTACGTCCAAATCGGCGGTAACCAGCGCATTGGCGCCTGCCGGATCGGTTTGAAGGGCTTCCGCGACCGTGTATTTAATGGTTCCAACTTCTGCACGATCTAAATCTCCTTCTACATTCAGCCCGACGACAGCCGTATTGCCCATGACAACACAGTTCGCATTTTTAACGCCAGGCACGCTCTCAGCCAGTGATTTCAGGTGATTTGCGGTTGTAGCGTCAACTCGTCCGTTGTTATCATTTACGTTACCGACACGCCCCGTATTGGGGTTATCCGGTGTCCAACCGTCTACATTGTTGGTGGTATAACCTCTGTTCCCGTTCATGTTGCGAACACTGTTAGCAGTGGTTCCATCGGTTTGATTACGAGGAGAGGGTGATGCATGGTTATTGGCGGTCCCGCAGCCTGCGAGCAACAACACCGCCAGCATAATGGATAGAGCAGCTCTCATGGATTGATCTGTCCTTTCGTAATAGAATTCGCTAAATTACTCCAGTCGCTACGCTTATTATGTCCGGGACGGAAAGGTTTATGTGTGTACCTGATGAAGAAGCAGTGGAGGGATAAGATGAAAAAAATATTTGTACTGGATACGAACGTACTGCTGCATGATCCTCAATCGATCTATGCATTCGAGGAGCATGAAGTCATCATTCCTGCGGTGGTTCTTGAAGAGATTGATTCCAAGAAGCGAAATGCCGATGAAATCGGCCGCAATGCCCGTATGGTCTCCCGGTTGCTTGATGGGCTTAGAGAACAAGGTCATCTTCACGACGGAGTTCTTCTGGAAAACGGCGGGACGTTGAAGGTTGAGCTTAATCATCGCAGCTTCGTCAAGGTACAGGAGTTATTTAGCGAAGCATCGAACGACAATCGTATTTTGGCTGTCGCGTTAAATTATAAATTGGAGGAGGAGCCGAAGGAGGACGGAAGACCTGTTGTTCTTGTCAGCAAGGATGTTCTCGTTCGAATAAAAGCGGATGTGCTTGGGCTAACGACTCAGGATTATCTATCTGACCGCACGGCAGACCCAAGCGAATTATATCCGGGATTCTCAACGATCAAGGTGCATCCTTCCGTGATTGATGAATTCTACAGCTATCGTTATTTGCCGATTAAGCCACTTCAACTCTCCTATCCGCTGTATCCGCACGAATTCGTTATTCTGAAGGACGAGATGGGATCCGGCAAGTCTGCCCTGCTTCATGTGAATGAGGATGCATCCCGACTAGAGCCGCTACATCTAAGCAACGAGCCCGTATGGGGCATCAGTGCCCGGAATGCTCAACAGCGCATGGCGATTGAACTTCTCTTGAATGACGACATTCCGCTGGTTACCATTACGGGAAAAGCCGGAACGGGCAAAACCTTGCTGGCATTGGCAGCAGGACTATCCAAAGTGGAGGATGAGCACAAATACAAAAAACTGCTCATTGCGCGTCCGGTCGTTCCCATGGGGAAAGATATCGGATATTTGCCGGGAGAAAAGGAAGAGAAGCTGAGACCGTGGATGCAGCCGATCTATGACAACCTGGAGTATTTGTTCGATACCAAGAAATCCGGCGATATCGATAAAATATTGATGGGTCTGGGAAGCATTCAGGTAGAAGCACTGACTTACATCCGCGGTCGCTCCATTCCGGGTCAGTTCATCATCGTTGATGAGGCTCAGAACTTATCCCGCCACGAGGTCAAGACGATTGTTTCCCGGGCGGGAGAAGGGAGCAAGGTGATACTGATGGGGGACCCCGAACAGATTGACCACCCCTACCTGGATGCCGTTAGCAATGGGCTGACCTATGTGGTTGAACGATTTAAGCAGGAAGGTTTAAGCGGGCATATTACGCTGACTAAAGGGGAGCGTTCCAAGTTGGCACAGCTGGCGGCCGATTTGCTGTAGTGTTATATTTCCCGAGAAATGATCTCACAAAGTAACTTGTGCAAGAAGGACTGTCCGGAATTCATTGGACAGTCCTTTTCGCAATCGGGTCCTATTAGTAAAATATGGACTGGTAAATTATAAAAAAAGATAGGACAAGAGCACTATAAGTTTGGTAAAATAAGGGCATGCGACTATGGGAGGAGTGAAGAGGGATATGAAGCGGAAGAAATATTGGTTCTTATTCGCCATTTTATTATTATCCTTATCCAGTTTATCTCCCAGCTTTGACTTCACTCATCATACGAGACGGGAACCGCCTGGGGATGAACCGATTCCTCCGCAGCAGAGGCCGGAGGTACCGGAGAGCGACCTGGGCCCCATCAAGGTCGGCGTCCAATTGAATCCGGACGATCTGAGGCACCTGAAAGCGCTCAACGAACGCTTTATGGAAGAGACCGGAGCCGTGATCGAAATCACGCCTCTGGAAACGGCCGATACGGAGAAAGAATCGTTTTTGCTTCATATGTCCCTTGGCGAAGGACCGGACATTATATTAACGGATTCCCATTACGTTAAAGCGCTTGCAATGACGGGGTATTTATTGCCCGTCGATGCATCACAGACAACGGTGACCGGCGAGGATACCCTGAATGGTCTTCTCCCGCAGCTGCAATGGAACGGGTATCAATGGGGAATGCCTTTTGATATAGATCCCTATATCGTGACCTGGCAGACTGAAGGGAAGGACGGCGCCTCATTTAACATGCCGGAGAGCCGTCAGGCTTGGCAGGAATATATGGAGCTTCATAAGACGAGCCCTGTCCTCTCATTTGATCCGAAGGATCCTTACGCCTTCGGCGCGGCGGTGCATTTGCTTGAAGGCGATCCTTCCAAGCCGGATCAAGAAGTCCTTGAAATGTTAATACGCAATCACCTTCGAACGCTGGAATCGTCCCACGACGCAGCGGATACGATAGAAACGGGGCAGGAAGATGCCTCTGGCATGGAGGCGGGTTCCGTGGTCGTTGAGCCGTATTCGAGTTTTGCGAACCGAGCGGTAAGCGGAGTGTCTTCCGCATTGGCCATGGGAAAGAGTCATTTGAATACGCCGGTTGTACGAGCGAGAAGTTTCGCTGTAGCCGCACAGACGGAGTCGTCTGCGCTTGCCATGAAATGGATTACGTATATGACAAGCAAAGAGATGCAGCAGGAGTGGAGCAAAACGTCAGGAACACTCCCCGTTGTACCCGAAATGTATGTCACGGGCACGAACCTGAGGGATCGGGGCATTTGGCAAAAAGCAGCGGTTCCCGCCCAGGTGCTGCTCTCCCGGAATGAGCCTGCCGCCTTGGATTTTGGCGATTCGGAAGGTTTCCAGACTTATAGCCAATCAGCATATCGATTGCTGCATGGCGAAATAACGGTTAAAGAATATATGAAATTGTACACGCCTGCTCAACCATAACAAGAAAAAGCTGCCCTCGTGAAGAGACCCCCAAAAGTTAGACACGGTTATTTCATTAGGCAGCTTTCTCAAAATGAGTTCGGTACTGTACCGGACTCATTTTTAATTTTGCCTTTAACCGTTTGGTATTATAGTATTCAATGTATTTTTTCAGTTCTTTCTTAAAATGCTCCACACTTTCAAACTCTTTGTAGTACAGAAACTCCGACTTGAGGATACCGAAGAAATTCTCTATGACGGCATTGTCGTAACAATTCCCTTTTCGTGACATGCTTTGGAGAATGCCTCTCGACTTAAGCGCATGCTGATACGGCTTCATTTGGTAATGCCACCCTTGATCTGAATGAAGGAGA